>JBBDYH010000097.1:0-19482 GCA_040901795.1 Pirellulales bacterium | reverse complement strand
CTCCGAGACGCGACTGCGAGTCTCGCAGAGACTCGCCCACGTGTCGGAACCTGCTCACGCCACCGCGGTTCAATCAACAGCCAATCGCAATCAAAACTTGAAGGATCCCTTACCATGTCAAACCACTCACTGTTCACTCGTCGTCATTTTCTCAGCGGCGTCGCCATGGGCGTCGCGGCATTCAGCACTCCTGGTGTTTTTGCCGAAGAGCTGATTCGCACGCCCGCTCAGACCGAAGGCCCCTTCTACCCGGACAAGCTGCCGCTCGATACCGACAACGACCTGTTGATCATCAACGACACAATCACGCCGGCCGTGGGCGAGATTACGCACCTCGGCGGCCGGATCCTCGACGCCAACGGCAACCCGCTCCGCAACGCGCTCGTGGAGATCTGGCAGGTCGATAACAACGGCGCATACCTGCACTCGGGCACGAGCAACCGCGAGAAAAAGGACAGCAACTTCCAGGGCTTCGGCCGCTTCCTCACCGGCAAGAGTGGCGAATACTACTTCCGCACGGTCAAGCCGGTGCCGTATCCAGGCCGCACGCCGCACATCCACTTCGCCGTCAAGACGAAGGGGCGCGACAAGTTCACGACCCAGTGCTACGTCAAGGGCCATCCGGGCAACGAGCGCGACGGCATCTGGCGGAGCGTGCGCGATCCCAAAGCACGCGAGTCGATCACCATCGACTTCGCACCGATCAAAGAATCAAAGATCGGCGAGCTCGCCGCCAAGTTCGATATCGTACTCGGCTTCACGCCGGAAGCCTGAGTTGAACGACTACCACTTGCGAAATTGCACCTGGCCCCAATGGAAGGCTAGAATTAGTGTTGCGATAGATTATTTGACAATTTTCGAATTTGGTTTTCGCAATGGATATCCAAGGCGTTCGTGAGGCGATTCACCGTCAGCCCTTTAAGCCCTTCGAGATTCGCTTGGCCGACGGCCGTTCAATACCGGTCCGGCATCCCGATTTTGTCGCAATTGGTCAGCGACGCATTGTGGTCATCGCGGAAGACGACTCCTCGTCAATCATCGAGCCGATTCTGATCGTTTCGCTTGACTATTCCAGCGAGACCGGCAAAGGAAACGGCAAAGCGCGCCGAAAGCCACGACAATAATTGGTTGGAGTGTGAATGCGATTCACGTTGCGTTCCCTGTTCATTGCAGTCGCACTGTTGTGCCTGTTCTGCGCTTTTCCGTTCTTCGTTTCGAGTGTGGCAGTCTTGTTTTTGGCTTGCTCTGTCGTTGGCGGTTTGTTCATCCTTGTGGTGCTCGTCCCGTTAGAAAATGTGATGGACAAGCTGCGACGAACAAGAATGTATCGCGATTAGAGAATTGGTGGGCCAGCGCCCGCGGCGGGCTCGTCCCACCCTACTCGCTACTCGCACGGATACGGCGCTGCCTCGCCGCTGATCTCACTCAGCGCGTTGCGCGCCGCGCGTTGTTCGGCTTCCTTTTTATTGCGGCCCCACGCGGGATGATATCGCTGTCGACCAATTTGAGCCGAGATCTTAAAGCACTTACTATGATCCGGACCCTTTTCATCAAGCAACTGATAGACCGGTGTGAGCCCGTATTCCTTTTGCGCAAGCTGCTGTAGGTTCGACTTGTGATTGTCACCGACCTCGCCCGATACGGCGCGCTCGATCTCCGGCCCAGCGAAGCGCTCGATGAACCGCCGCGCCGCTTCATGGCCACCGTCCAGATGGATCGCCGCGATGAGCGACTCGAAGACGTCCGCCAACAGCGATGGCGGCACCTTGGGATGCGTCGTCATTCCCTTACCGAGGATGAGGAACTCCTCCAAGCCCAAGTCAGCGCTTAGCTTGGCGCAGGTGGTGCGGCTGACGACGACCGATTTGACCTTGGTAAGATCCCCCTCGAGATACTGGGGATATTGATGGAACAGGATCTCGCAGACGACCGCGCCCAGGATGGCATCGCCGAGAAACTCCAGCCGCTCGTTCGAGCCCAGCCGGTGGACGGCGCCCGACGCGTGCGTCAGCGCCGCTTGCAGAAGATCCTTGTCGTTGAAGACATAGCCAATGCGCCGCTCGCAAGCCTCAGTTGGATCGAGCTGCTCGGCGTCCGCCAGCGCGGGAGAAACGTTCGACATCAGCAGGTTCTCGGTGGCACGGATTGCCGAGAGCGGTTCGAGAAACCTACTTCGTCGCTGTAGGGAGCCCCGACCCGATCGGAAATCCCTACAGAGTTCTCGGACACGCCGCTTTCGGCGACTACCTACGTAACCCTAGCTGCAGCCGGCGTTTTTGTCAATTCGGAGAATCTGGGAGGAATGCCACATATACCCGCCGCAAGCCGGGGTCGTTTTCAAATGTAAAGCCTCAGCGTCGTCCTGAGCGAAGCGTCATCCTGAGCGAAGCGTCATCCTGAGCGAAGCGAAGGATCTCCTTGCCACTCAACCGTTTGCTTCGCTTCGCTCAGCATGACAATGCAAATCACTCGCCCGACACCGACCGAACCCGCTTACCCCCTTCTCCGTATGGGGATAAAGACGAGGCGACCGGCTCCCATTCTGTTTATCGGGAGTTAGCGGTTTGCCAGGGACATCAAGCAGGCATCGTACAATGGGAGACGATTGTTATGAATTTGAGACGCTCGAAGAAACGATGGGCGGTCCTCTCTGCCGCCGCGGTAGGGACGGCGCTAACGCTGGGAGCGGCCTTCTGGCAGCCGGAAGTCACAGGTCAGGATCGTAGCAATGAGCCGCAGACGACGGTCTCGGAGCGGGAAGCGGCGCCAGCGAAGAAACAAGCCAATGCCATCTCGCTGGCATTCCGTCGTGCCGCTGAGTTAGCCACGCCGTCGGTCGTACGCATCGATGCGCATACCAAGGCTAAGGCAGTTCAAAGCATGAGCGGAAGCAGCCGGCTTCGCGGCGAGAACCCGCTCAAGGGGACGCCATTTGAAGACATGTTCCCGGGCTTCGAATTCCCGGACAACTTTCAGGGCCGTGTGCCACCGCGTGACGGCGTCGGCTCGGGCGTGATCATCGATGCTAAGGGCATCGTGCTCACGAACAACCATGTGGTCGAAGGCGCCGACTCGGTCACCGTCAAGCTCTCCGACGGCCGCGAATTTCAGGCGACTGACATCAAGACCGACCCTGCCAGCGACCTCGCCGTGCTGCGATTGAAGAACGCCAAGAACCTGCCGGCCGCCAAGCTGGGCGACTCAGATCAAATGGAAATCGGCGACTGGGTAATGGCCATCGGCAATCCATTTGAGTTGGAAACCACGGTCAGCGCCGGCATCATCAGCGGCAAGGGGCGGTTGCTCGGGCGGATTCAACGGGCTGAGTTCCTACAGACCGATGCCGCGATCAACCCGGGCAACTCCGGCGGCCCGCTGGTGAACCTCGAAGGCGAGGTGGTGGGCATCAACACCGCGATTGCCTCGAACAGTGGCGGTTACCAAGGGATCGGCTTTGCGATTCCGGTCAATCAGGCGAAGTGGGTGACGCGCCAGTTGGTCGAGCGCGGGAGCGTGGAGCGCGGTTACGTCGGCGTTGGCATTAGCCCAATGACTAGAGAGCTTGCCGAACACCTCAACGCCCGCACAGGTGAGGGCGTTGTAGTCGCTGGCGTGATGCCGGGCTCACCGGCCGCAGAAGCGGGACTTGAAGAACAGGACGTCATCGTTGCCTTCAACGGCGATACCGTGAAGGGTCCGCGTGAATTGCAAGAGCTTGTTGAGCGGACCAAGATTGGCGAGCGGCGCACCATTACGGTTCTCCGCAACGGCAAAGAGCAGAAGCTCAACCTCGTCATTAAGGCATTGCCGCAGACCGAGGCGCTGGCACAGAGCAACGACCACGACGCCGACGAGGAACCAGCCGCGGAGGACACGTTCCGCGACAAGAAGCTCGGTATCGACGTCGCCGATCTGTCAGCCGCCGAAGCTTCCCAGTTTGGTGGTCAAAAAGGTGTGCTGATCCGCCGCGTCGAGCCGGAGAGCGCTGCGGCGCGCGAGGGCCTGCGCGCGGGAATGCTGATCCGCAAGGTCGGCCGCACGCCGGTCGCGAACGTCGAGGAGTACGCCCAGGCGGTGAAGGAGCAGCTCGACGAGAACGGCGTTCTGCTTTCAGTGCGCATCGGCGCGGTCAATCGCCTGGTCGTCGTCAATCCGAACGACGCGTAGGTTCGATGCGTCAATTCACGTTGGCAAAAGACCCCGTGGCCGTCTGGTCGCGGGGTTTTTTTTGCGCGCGTCGTGAAAATGTTGTATTTGCCGGCGGCTTTCTTATACTTCGACCACATCGGCGAATCAATGAATTGAGGGAGCGGAATCACTCATGGCTGTTTACCTGGGCATCGACATCGGCACATCGGGCACGAAGACGTTGGCGATCGACGAGCAGGGGAAGATCCTCGCCGAAGCCAACGAGTTCTACCCGTCGTATCACCCCAAGCCGCTGTGGAGCGAGCAAGACCCGGAGGACTGGTGGCAGGCCACCGTGAAGACGGTTCGGGCCGCGGTAAAGAACGCCAAGGTCAAGCCGGCTGATGTCCGTGCGATCGGTTTGTCGGGGCAGATGCACGGATCGGTGTTTCTTGACAAGAACGATCGTGTGATTCGCCCCGCATTGCTGTGGAACGACCAGCGCACGGCGGCGGAGTGCGACGAGATCGAGCACCGTGCTGGCGGAAGGCGGCAACTCATCAAGATGGTGGCCAACCCCGCATTGACCGGCTTCACGGCGCCTAAGATCCTCTGGTTGCGTAACCACGAGCCGCGCAATTTCGACAAGACTGTGAAGGTGCTGCTGCCAAAGGACGACGTCCGCCGCCGCTTAACCGGCGAATACGCCACCGACGTCAGCGACGCCAGCGGGATGTTGTTGCTGGATGTCGGTAAGCGCGACTGGTCGAAGCCGCTGCTCTCGAAGCTGGAACTGGACATTAGCCTTCTCGGCCGTTGCTACGAATCCGAGGAAGTTACCGGCACGCTGACTCGCCAGGCCGCAAAGGAGCTGGGCCTGACCACCGATTGCGCTGTTGTCGGCGGCGCGGGCGATCAGGCGGCAGGCGCGGTGGGAAACGGCGTGGTCAGCCGCGGCACGCTGAGCACCTCGATCGGCACATCGGGGATCATGTTCGTCCACAGCGACGAAGTGCAGATCGATCCGGAGGGCCGGCTGCACACCTTCTGCCACGCGGTTCGCGGCAAATGGCACTTGATGGGCGTGAGTCTTTCGGGAGGCGGCTCGTTGGAATGGTTCTGCGAGAAGCTCTGTACGGCGGAGATCGAGGCGGCGGAAAAGAAAAGCCAGAAGGTATACAAACTCCTCGACAAAGAGGCGGTGAACATCCCGCCGGGCAGCGAAGGGCTGTTCTTTCTCCCGTACCTCTCCGGCGAACGCACGCCGCATGCGGATCCGGACGCGCGGGCATGCTTCATTGGTCTGACGCTCAAGCATGGGCGAGGGCATATGGTGCGCGCGATCATGGAAGGCGTAGCCTATGCGATGCGCGACAGTCTGGCGATCATCCGTGAAATGGGCGTGCCGGTGAAGCAGATCCGCGCCAGCGGCGGCGGCAGCAAGAGCCAGCTCTGGCGGCAGATCCAGGCCGACGTGTTTGGCCAGAAGGTGGTCACGCTCAATGCCGAAGAAGGGCCGGCGTATGGAGTGGCGCTGTTAGCGGCGGTCGCCGGCGGGTCATTCGACGACATTGCTCAAGCCTGCGAGACAATTAAGGTGGTCAAGGAGACACCCCCGCAGAAGCAAGCAGTGGCCCTCTACAATCGCGGCTTTCCGATCTATCAGCAGCTCTACCGATCGCTGAAGAAGGATTTTAAGGCGATTGCGGGGCTGGAACGATAGTATTGATCCCGGACCTTGCGGCAGGTATCCCTTTTGAAAACGGTTATAATTGGGCAGAGGCATGTAGGAACCTGGAGAACCGCCATGAATCGAGTAGTTATTGAGGATTCGATGCGTGAAGCTTGTGAAAAGGCCGAGGGACCTGTCGAGGTTTGTGACCGGGAAGGCCGCTTCTTGGGTTTCTTCATTAGCGCCGGCGATCGAGCCATTTACCGTTTGCTCGACTCCGGATTGAGTGAAGAGGCGTTACAGGCGCGACTCCGCGAAAAGGGCGGCCGCCCATTGGAAGATATTCTGCGCGACTTGGAAGCTCAAGCATGAGCTACACCGTCTCATGGACGCCGCAAGCGGAGGCCGAACTTGCACGCGTCTGGAATGCCGCGCGCGACCGTGCTGAGGTCACAATCGCTGCGCGCGAAATTGACATTCAACTGCGCGCTGATCCATTGAACGCTGGCGAATCGCGCGAGCTTGGTACGCGAGTTTTCTTCGCCACGCCATTGGCAGTGACGTTTCATGTCTCGATACCAGACCGGTTGGTGCGCGTCGTAGATCTGTGGCGTTTCCGACAAGAGTGATCATCAAGGAAAGATTGACAACTATGCCCTGTTTCATGCGTCTATTGCTGTTTGCCGCTCTCGTGTTCGCGCCGCATGAGCTTGTCGCGGAGGCCCCGCGTCTCCGCGTACTTACCTACAACATCCATCACGGCGAAGGGACTGATCGCAAGTTCGACTTAGAACGGCTCGCAAAAATTATCAAGGGGGCCGAACCAGACGTGGTTGCCGTGCAAGAAGTCGATCGTAAAACGCGGCGTGCCAGCGGCGTGGATCAGGCCGCCGAACTGGGCAAGCTGACGGGAATGCACGCCGAGTTCGGCAAGGCGATGGACTACTCCGGCGGCGAATACGGCGAGGCGATTCTTTCGCGTCACAAGCCGACGAATGTGCAGGTGCATGCATTACCGCACGGTCCCGGACGCGAGCCGCGGGCGGCGATCGCCGTCACGTTGGCTGCCCGCGACGGCCTGCCGGAGCTGAACTTCATCGGCACGCATCTGTGTCACCAGTCGAACGACGACCGCATCGCCCAGGCGAAGAAGATCAACGAGGCTTATCCGCCGGACTCCACGAAGGTCTCGATCCTCGCAGGCGATCTCAATGCGCGCACCGACACACCGCCGATGCGTGAGTTCGGCAATCAGTGGACCGACACGATGCCCAAGCGCAATAAGATCGATTACGTCTTGGTCCGGCCGGGCGATCCGTGGCGAGTCATCGAGGCGAAGGTCATTCCTGAGCCGGTGGCATCGGATCATGATCCCGTGCTTGTCGTGCTGGAGTGGCGAGGCGTTACCGAGTAATCGCGGCGCTCGCTGGTGTCGAACGATTCTCACCGCCGAATGCGCAAAAATCGCTCCGTCTGCTCCTTGATCGCCCGCTCGGTCGGCAACCGCTCCATCGAGCTGGCGCCGTAGAAGCCGTGGATTTGCGGGCAGCGTGCCAGCATAAACGCCGCGTCATCGGGCCCGGCGATCGGTCCGCCGTGGCAGAGGAACAAGAGATCCTCGCGAACGCGCCGCGCCGCCTCGACGATGGCGGTGATCTCACCCACGCATTGTTCCAGTGACTTCGAAGTCTTCGCTCCGATCGAGCCTGAGGTCGTCAATCCCATATGCGCCACAAGCATGTCTGCGCCCGCCTCGGCCATTCGCACCGCTTCGCCGGGATTAAACACATACGGCGTCGTGAGCAGATCGAGTTGATGTGCCAGGCGTATCATCTCGACCTCGCGATCGTAGCCCATGCCGGTTTCTTCGAGGTTCTGGCGGAAAACTCCATCGACCAGGCCCACGGTGGGAAAGTTCTGCACGCCCGCAAAGCCGGTGTCGCGAATCTGCTGCAGAAAACGGTCCATCAGCCGCATCGGGTCGGTGCCGCAAACGCCAGCCAACACAGGCGTGTTGCGGACTACCGGCAGAACTTCGCGGGCCATGTCGAGCACGATCGCGTTAGCATCGCCATACGGCATCATGCCGGCGAGCGAGCCGTGACCGGCCATGCGGAAGCGGCCGGAGTTGTAGATCACGATCAGATCGATGCCCGCCGCCGCTTCGCACTTGGCGCTGATGCCTGTGCCGGCGCCGCCGCCGATGATCGGCTCGCCGCGCGCAATCTTTTCGCGGAGACGCTGCAGAATGTCCTGGCGTGAAAGTGTTTTCATTGACTTCCTCAGGTACAATCGTGGCCACCCTCGCGGCATCCTCCGAGAAAGCAGGCCGAACGATGGTTTATCACGGTCGCCACAGCCGGATGGCTCTGTTGTACATGCTGGCCGTGCTCTCGGTCACGCTCGCGGCTGAGGCTCAAACGCTGAGCATCGAAGATGCCACGACGCTGCTTCGCAATCAGACCATTACCGGCGCAACGATCATCACCCATGGTTTTCAATTAAGCAACACCGGCGGCGATGCGCTTCGCTCGTTGGCCGATGCGATTCATCAGCGAACAGGCGGCTGGCTGCTGGATTACGACATTCCCGGCGACGGCGAATCGGCGATACCGTGCTCAACGACTACAACCTCGCCACCGTCGAGAGGTTTTTTACGACGCGCACGCTGCCCATCCCGCTGGACTTGCGCGATACGGTCGACACGATTACGTTCGAAATTGTCGCAGGCGGATTTCCGGTCGCGCTGGTTGATTCGGAGGTGCGGATCGACGACGTGCGGTTCATTCCGGAGCCGTCGTCGTTGATTCTACTATTCGTGGCACTGCTCGCGGCGAGCAGTGCCACGCTGCGGAGCAAACGTCGGCCAAACATGGATCAGCCAGCCTGAACGACGTTGCGCTTGTTAATGTTCTTCAGGAGCGCGCGGGCACAGCGCTCGGCGAACGCCGCGTCGTTGATGTTCGCATCGAGCTCAAGCACCTCAATTCCCTCGCCCAGACGTTCTTTGAGCGACGTGAATAGAGCCTGATCCGCTGCGGGCGAGTGAAAAGGGCCATCGGGTTTGCCGATCATACTCATTCCCTGGAGCGGTAACAGAACGGTCAGCGGCCCCTGGCTCGAATTGAGCTTTTCGGCGAGGATCTCGCCTAGCCGCAGGTTTTCCGCGACATCCGTGCGCATGAGCGTTACGTTGGGATTGTGCTGGTAGAAGGTTCGGCTGCGGTAGCGCTCGGGCACCGTCTCCGGCGCCCAGAAGTTGACCATGTCGAGACAGCCGGGCGCTACCACCGCCGGCACACCGCGGCGCGCTGCCGCCTCAAGTCGCGTTGGTCCGGCCGACATCACACCGCCGCAGAGCTCGTCGGCCCATTCGGTCGTGGTGATGTCGAGCACCCCCGCGACCAGGCCCGCGCCGATCAGCTCTTCCATCGTACGCCCGCCGCTTCCTGTGGCGTGGAAGACGAGCACCTCGTAACCCGCGTCTTCGAGAATGCGCCTGGCCCCCTCGACGCAGGGCGTCGTATTGCCAAACATCGACGCCACGATGATCGGCCGATCTTCGCCATTCTCCGGCGGCTCCGATTCGGCCATACCACAGGCCGCACCCGCGGCGCGAGAAAGCACGCCGCGGCTGATGCGGTTCAAACCCGCGAGATCAACGATGGCGGGCATCATCACGATGTCCTTGGGGCCGACAAACCCAGAAACATCGCCGGAAGCGACGGTCGAGACCATTACCTTAGGTACACCCAGCGGAAGGGCTCGCATCGCGCGGCAGGCAAGGGAGGTGCCCCCCGAACCGCCGATGGCAATGACCGCGTTGACTTTTCCGGCGGCATGGAGCTCAACCAGTGCGTGCGCCGCCGCTTCACCCATTGCGGCGACCGCAGCGCCGCGGTCGCTGCTATTGGCCTGCTGGACAAGTGCCGCGTCCATGTTCTTTAGCAAGTCGGCACGTGGCACATCGGCGGTGCTTGTCGCGGCTGCTGTCGTGCCAACGTCAATCGTTAACGGACGATGATCTCGCGCCACAATCTGCTCAGCGAGAAACGCGGCCTCGGCGCCCTTCGTGTCGAGCGTGGCGAGAATGGCGATGGTTTTCGACTGGCGCGACATGCAACGTAGATCCCGTCACCCCTCGCTCCTGGTTTCCCCTCTACTTGTCTCGCCTTAAGTCGGCGTACCGCCGACTGCTAAACCGTCTCCTTGTCTCACTTGGTCTCTGCTGGCCGCGGCGGAAGCTTAACGTACTGCTCGTCTACGTTGACGTTCGCGCCCTCCTCGGGCACTTCTTCGTGTGCCGTCCAAAGAATGCCGTTGACCACCAGCCGGCGAAAGTCATCGCGCGCGAAGTTGTCGTGAAAATGGCCCAGCGTGGTGCCGAAGGATCGCCCGCCGTTTGAATCGCCCCGCTCGAGCGTCCAGCCTACGACCTGATCCATGCCATCGACCTTCACCGTCAACAGCGGTTTGGCGTCCTTGTGGAATCGCAAATTCAGGTAAAACTCATCGCGGATCTTCCATTCCTGCCAGCCGTTGCAAATCGGGTGCTTGGGGTTGGCCTTGGTGAGCCAGGCCTCGCCGGTGCTCAGGCCGGAGTGGGCGCGGTTGAACCAGCCGCCGAGCACATCGAGATACGCCGGTCCGTATTTCACGTCGGCGCCAGTGGACCAGTGGATGGCTGTCAAGCCAGCGCCCCCGCGGAGCAATCGTTCGCATTGCCGACGCCGCGCTTCGTCGAGCAAGATATCCCCTGCGTGTTTGCAGTAAAACACAATCGCCTTGACGTCCGCGAGCTGTGCTTCGTCACGGGGCCAACCCACGCTGGTGATGGCTCGCACTCCGGGCACGTTTTCCAAGCATTTGCCCAGGAGCTTGCACTCGTGCTCGTACATGTGCGTGGCCCACGGATGATCGGGCTGGCTGGCTACGAGCAGAATCTTTTTCTGCGGTTGCGGTGGGTCGGCGGCCTCCACTTCGCCGGCCACGCCGAGGGTGATTGGCAGCACGAGCAGCAAGATGCCAACCAATCGGCCGGCGCAACAGGCAAAGGGGCGCATGGATGGTCCTCCCCAAGAGTCTCGCGGTCAAAAAAGCGACTGGATTATGTTCGCGCCCCCAGTGGACCACAATAGGCCGGGCACTTGGCCCGCGATGAACATTCGCTAGGATGGTGGTCGAGCGCGAGAGGTGTAAACTTTGACAATTGCGCGGTTGCGGTAGTTGTGGGGCGTATTCCGTCCGTCCTTCCTGGGAGATCACACGATGAAAACGACGCTTTCGACTTTGTTGGCCGGCATGGTGCTGTTGGGTGTCTGCAGCTTGAATGCGCAGCAGCCGCAGCCAAAGAAACAGACTCCCAAGACCACCACAAAAAAGACCACCGACCATGCTCATGATCACGATCACGCCCACCATCCCTTGCCGCAAAACGCCGTCTGCGTGCTGATGCCGACCAAGGACCAGGAGGTCCAAGGCACCGTCATGTTCACGCAACGAGGTGGCAGCACCCAGATCATCGGCGAAGTGCGCGGCCTGACACCCGGCAAGCATGGGTTCCACATCCACGAGTTTGGCGATTTGCGATCGGACGACGGGACGTCGGCGGGCGGACATTACAACCCTGAAGGGCATCCGCACGGCGGCCTCGATGATGCCAAGCGGCATGTCGGCGACTTGGGCAACATCACCGCGGACCAGAGCGGCAACGCGATGATCAAGATGACGGTCAAGGGGCTGCAAGTTCACTTCATCCTTGGTCGAGGTTTAGTTGTCCATGCCAAGGAGGACGACCTGAAGACGCAGCCGACGGGCGACGCCGGCGGCCGCGTGGCAGTAGGGGTGATCGGTGTCGCGACCGAGAAATCCGCCGGGTCGACGACCACAACGCCCACCGGCGCTGGGACTAAGAAGACGAAGTCTTAGCGCCCCGTTCGAGTTCAAGTTTTAGCCGTTGAAGTTCAAGCTTTAGCTTGTATGCATGGCCGGTTCAGCATGACGCGTTACGCACCACACTGACCGTCTAAAGAAAACGCCCGGCGATCCCCAAAGGGATCGCCGGACTACTTGCGGGCCTTCGATCTCGGACGTTGAACCGCTCAGCATTGCGAACCGGCCTTAGCCGTTTGCACTTCCTGTATTGGTCAGCCGGAAACCGCTTGGGCGCTCCGTTCTGAATTCGCAGCGTGGCACGACACCGTGGTCGCATTGCTGCGTGACCGGCTGTTCCAGAACCTCTGCCAACAGTCGCGCCACTACATCACACAAGGCCGGCCTCCGCTTTACCACTGACGTGAGCGGGCAGCTACAGCCACGGATAATGATTTCGCCGTTGTGCTGAACCACGTTAAGCGGTATCCCGGCGTCACAGGACTTGGAGATGACCGTCTTCAGACGAGACGCCGTCTTGTGGCGCTTCAAGCTTGACAGAAGGGTATGAACGAATCGGCGGCCCACATCCAACGCCAGCGCGGTTAGCTTCTGATCCGAACAGGTCAGCGCGAGCACTTCCAATAGTTCGACAAGCACCGGCTCGTAAGCGTTTGCAAATAGATCGTGAGCCTTCGGTGTGAGTTCGTACGAAAAATGCGGCTTGCGAGTACCGGCCCGCTTCCCGCTCATCCGTACATAGCCTTCCGCTTCCAGCGCCGCCAAATGGGACCGGACTGCGTTTTCGGAAGTCGCCAATTGTCCAGCCAGCTCCATCACGGTGTGGGAACCGTTGCACAAGAGCTGGACGATTTGCCCCCGTGTAGTTGCAAAATACTTCCGTCTCCATGCGCTACTTGTCATTTGGAATTCACGCCGCTTTAGAGGCTCACTTCCCTTGTGGTTCTCGTCAACACATCCGAATAAACACCATCAACATTTGACTTATTCTATAGGTCACGGAATAATTCGTGTAGCCTACGAGATTGTTAATCTATTGATTCTTGCCCGTTTTCCGAAAGTGAGGCGCCCCATGGCTCAGGCAACACCGGCAGGAACATTTACACAGGACCGCGTTGGTCCACTCGCCGGCAGTCCGGCCTACCAGGCATATCGCGTACTGCAATTGGCGTTCGTTGTGGCTCCGATCGTCGCCGGAGCAGACAAGTTCTTTCACTATCTGGTCGATTGGAACCTCTACCTGGCGCCCGTTGTCGATCAGATTCTCGGCGGAAACGGACACGTCTTCATGCTTGCTGTGGGCGTGATCGAAATCGTGGCGGGTATCGGCGTAGCGATCAAGCCGAAGATTTTCGCCTACGTCGTCTCCGCGTGGTTGGCAGGTATCGTCATCAATCTGTTGCTCGCACAGAACTTTTATGACATTGCGCTCCGCGACGTTGGTCTGGCATTGGGCGCACTGGCCTTGGCGCGGCTGAGTCAACAGTTTGATACTGGCTCGGCTCCGATGCCGGTTGCTCGGTAGATCTATGGTCGGCCAGCCAAAGATCAACGATTATGCTGCGATCGGCGACGGACGGTCGGTTGCACTCATCTCCCGCGGTGGCTCCATTGACTGGTTGTGCTGGCCCAGGTTCGACTGTCCCTCTTTGTTCGGGGCGATCCTCGACCCGCGGATCGGCGGGTCTTGGAGCATCGCCCCCGCCCAGCCCGCGCAGATCGAGCGCCGCTACATCGAGGGGACCAACGTGCTGGCGACACGCTTCCGCACGGCCACGGGCACAGTCGTGCTGACCGACTTCATGCCCGCGACCTCCGAGGAGCAAAAGCGAACGATGCTCTGGCCGGAGCACGAGCTGGTGAGGCGGGTGGAATGTGAGCAGGGCGAGATAGAGATTCAGTCCCACTTCGACCCACGTCCCGACTTTGGCCGGGCGAAGGTCCGCATCCGCGAAATGGGGGCCCTGGGCCTGCGCCTGGAAACCGAATCAGGGCTAATCACCCTTCGCAGCGACGTAAGTTTTGGGTCGGCGAAGGAGGGCGGGCTGACTGCTCGTGCCCGGCTGACGGCGGGCGAGGCTGTGGCCTTCTCGCTGGCCTTTGCCGCCGAAGGCCCGGCGGTCCTCGCGCCGCTGGGTGAGCTCGTAGGGCGGAAACTCGCTCTGACAACCGAATGGTGGCAGCGTTGGTCTGCCCGTGCGACTTACCACGGGCCCTACCGTGAGCAGGTGGTGCGCAGTGCGCTGGCTTTGAAGCTGTTGATCTATGCACCATCGGGCGCGATGATTGCGGCGCCGACGACGTCGCTGCCAACGTGCATCGGCGGCGGCGAGAACTGGGACTACCGCTACTGTTGGCTGCGCGATGCGGCGTTTACGGCGCGATCCCTGTTTGGTCTTGGTTTCGTCGACGAAGCCAAGGCGTTCGTGAGTTGGATGCTGCATGCAACTCGGCTCACTCGTCCGAGATTACAGGTGCTCTACGATGTCTTCGGTGGGGACCGCAGCAAGGAATCAATGCTCTCTCACCTCGCAGGCTATGCCGGCTCGCAGCCGGTCCGCGTCGGCAACCACGCTGGAATTCAATTTCAACTCGACCCCTACGGCGAAGTGATCGAGGCAGTAACGCACTTTGTCAAAAGCGGCGGCGAATTGGACCGTGAAACGCAGAAGATGCTCCGCCAATTCGGCGAATACGTTTGCCGAAACTGGCACAAGCCCGACAACGGCATTTGGGAGGACCGTGCACCGGGCCGGCACTACACGTACTCGCGTCTGATGTGCTGGGTCGCCTTGGACCGGCTACTCGAAATGCACGACCACGGCCATGTCCGGGGCCTCCCGATAGAACAGTTCATGGAAAGCCGCAGGCAAATTCGCAGGGATATCGAAGATCGCGGCTGGAATCCGAACCTCGAATGTTACACCCAATTGCTCGACGGAGAGACACTGGACACCAGCGTGTTGCTGATGGCCGCGCACTTGTTTGATGTGGCGTCCTCTCAGCGGATGCAGCGGACGCACCGAAGGATCAGGGAGCGACTCTCTCCGGCGCCGGGCCTGCTCTACCGGAAGGAGCAGAGCCTCAAGATGGGCGAGGGCGCTTTCGGGATCAGTTGCTTCTGGGACGTCGATTTTCTGGCAAGAGGGGGCGGCAGTGTGCCAGATGCGCACGACGCCTTCACTCGGACCGCCGCCTACGCCAACGACCTTGGTCTCTTTGCTGAGCAGATCGATCCCAAAACCGGAGACGCACTCGGCAATTTCCCCCAAGCGTTTACGCATGTCGGTCTCATCAACGCCGCCCTATCGTTGGCGGAACGAGAAACCGGCCGTAGCGCGTCTCCGGTGGACCCCGGCTATTCGCGGGAGGCGGCCGCGAGCAACTTGTAACGGAGCTCCAAAGATGAACTGGTATAGCTGGCTGCTGTGGGGTTTTGTGAGCACCGTCGTATTGACGGCCATCCTCGGCGGTAGTCAGGGCCTGGGCGTGACGCGGATGAATCTACCTTACCTATTGGGAACGATGTTCACGCCGAACCGCGACCGGGCCAAGCTGATCGGGATCTTGGTCCACTTCGTAAATGGTTGGGTCTTTTCCCTTATTTATATCGCCGCTTTTCACGCCTGGGGTTTGGCGGCGTGGTGGCTGGGCGCGCTAACGGGTTTTATCCACGCCTCGTTTGTACTAACGGTCCTCATGTCCTTCTTGCCGAGTCTGCACCCGCGTATGGCGAATGAACAATACGGCCCCACCGTCGTCCGCCAGCTAGAGCCGCCGGGATTCTTGGGATTGCACTACGGGATTCAAACGCCGATTTCCGTAGTGGCCGCGCATGTGATCTTTGGCGCCATTCTCGGCTCGTTCTACTCCATTCCCTAAGTACCTTGGTGTTGATCATGAATAAGAAAGAGGTTGTAGTTATCACCGGCGCTTCCGCCGGAGTGGGACGAGCCACGGTGCGAGCCTTTGCCCGACGTAACGCTTCCATCGGGCTTATCGCTCGTGGACGCGACGGCCTCAATGCCGCTTGCGAGGAAGTCAAGCTGCTGGGTGGCGAAGCAGTGGCCATTGCCGCCGATGTCGCGGACGCCGAGCAGGTGGAGGCAGCCGCGGTATCAATCGAAAACGAATTCGGTCCGATCGACATCTGGGTCAACAACGCAATGGTCTCTGTATTCTCGCCCTTTCTGGAAATGACACCCGACGAATTCAGACGAGTCACTGAGGTCACGTACCTGGGGTATGTCCACGGCACGCTGACCGCGCTGCGGCGCATGCAGCCCCGCGACCGCGGCGTTATCGTCCAGGTGGGATCGGCGCTGGCTTACCGAGGAATCCCGTTGCAGTCCGCTTACTGCGGTGCAAAACATGCGATTCAAGGTTTCACCGAATCGGTGCGCTCCGAACTTCTACACGACCACAGCCATGTTCGGCTCACGATGGTTCATCTGCCGGCGATGAACACGCCACAGTTCACTTGGGTCAAGAGCCGATTGCCGCGCAAGCCGCAACCCGTTCCTCCCATCTATCAACCGGAAGTAGCGGCCGAAGCGATCGTCTGGGCCGTCAAGCACGAGCGCCGCGAGCTCAACGTTGGCATGTCAACGTCGGTTGCGATCGCAGGAAACAAACTCGCGCCTGGACTCGGCGACTGGTATTTGGCGCGCACGGGATATGAGTCGCAGATGTTGGACAAACCAGCCGATGAGGGACGGCCCGATAACCTTTGGGAGCCGCTGCCCGGCGACCACGGCGCACACGGCGAATTCGATGATCGCGCCCATGCAAGAAGTTTGCAGCTTTGGGCGACAACGCACCGGGGCGTGCTCGCAGCGGTCGGTGTTGGCGTAGCAGCGCTCGTCGGTTGCCTTTGGAGAAGCGGAAGGCGCTCCACAGTGTCGACCGCGACGTGGGTGTCACGCTCCCGCTGAACCTTGCTGAGCGCAGGTTTTCGACGTGCTGAAGAGCAGCAAACCCTTGGCAGATAAAAATGGAGCGGAAGGGGATCGAACCCTCAACCTCAGCATTGCGAATTCAATCGCCCTCATGTGCCCAACCCCGCGTTTTTCGGCCATTCTGCGTGTTTCTGATCTTAATTTACTGTTCGTAGATTACAAGAATTACATGGATTACATAGGTTCCACTGCATTTTTCTCTGCACGCACGACCGCTTAGCAACGCAGTGCAGTGGTGCAATGGCGATGACTTCATACGGTTACGCGCAGATTGGATCGAATTGCTTTGAATACGGCGAAGCCCAGGAAACCGGCGGCCGCGACTGCAAGCTGTATGATGCTAGACGGCTCCGGGATGGTCGCTACCCATGCCTCCGAGCGTCCGTTATGTATGCCCTGACCAACAATGGTTCGTCCGTCGTGGGAAACGCCGTATGCTTGTGTGAGCGCCCAGCCGTCAAGACCTGTCGCGCCCAGTGAAATGAGCAAGTCCTGTACACCTACCATGCCCGTCTGGGGCGACCAAAAGAACGCCGTTCTAGCTCCCGACAATCTGGGGATTCCTCCTCCGACAATTGACGTTCCGTCTACAGATACATCCAGCGCCACAGTGCTAGCCCATAGCTCCGATTCCAAACTAATGACCCCTTGCTCGATCCAACGCGACGCCTCCTGCCGGACTGAGGATTGTGTCGCTCGGAAGATTTGTTCTCCCACAGCTACGGTGCCTTCAGGGGATATCGCATAAGCTCTTGACCCAATCGACCCTGGAAGGGGAGCAAGCTCCACCATCCCCGTTGCGGCAGTCCAACGAAACGCCGTTTCTGCTGCACCAACAATTACGTTGCCAGCAGAGGAAATGCCATAGGCTGTTCCGGGCCCAATATCAACCATTCCCTCCTCCGCCGTCCACCGAAATGCCCTCGGACTTTGATTAGCGTTACCGCTGCCCACAATCACGCTTCCGTCGGCCGATACGCCGTACGCTGCGCTGTCGAACGCGCCGCCAGGGAAATCACCCAAGCCTTCGAATAAACCTTCATCTGGAACCCAACGAAACGCTTCGTCAAGACCTGGTATGCCAAAGTAGCGGCTTCCTACGACGGTTGTGCCGTCGTCAGATACTGCCACTTTGGTCCGCACAAGTTCCCTGTAGATGGTGCTTTGATTCCTCGTCCATCGAAAGACGCCATGCGTGCTGTCTGGGAATTCAAAGACGACGCCGACAATTACCGTACCGTCCGCCGAAATGTCGTGTGCTTCACTGCGAGAAGCGCCAAATGTTCCGAGCCCCACAAAGGTCGCCTGTGCATGAACCGGTCTCGCGACTGACCAATCAAGCACAACCAGAAGAATACCCACTGAAGCTGTGACGCGGCTGACTTGAAGCATAACACTCCCTCGTTTGTCCCCCTCCTACCTGCATTGTGGTTGACTGCATACGAATGTCAATCGCGTCGAAGCCTGAAAGCATATGTGAGATTGCACAGACGAGAACTCGCTACAATGCGCCACGATGAACCGTTTGAGCTACTTCAAAGGCCATCGCTTCCCGTAAGGCGATTGAAGCGCGAAGAATGAAGCCTCAGCACGACACGAGTATGCAGCTTTTTAAGCCGAGTCACGTCGAGGCGAAGTCGCCAGGTCAACGACTGCGCTTTTGGAATTGGCTTGTGTCGCCAAATAGTCGGGCTTCTGTTCAAGGTGGCCATACCGAGTTGCGAGCATCCGCATGTCGGAATGCCCAAGTAACTTGCTGACAACGTGAGCATCCATGCCGCTGACCAGTCGGTGATGCGCGTAACTGTGTCGGAGTGTGTAAGCACAGAGCTTCGGCAACTTAAGCACCCTCTTCATCCGGCGGAACCGGCAGTTCACTGAGTCCTTATTCCACGGATTGCCCAGCCTGTTGCGGAAGATATACCCTTCGCCCTGCTTTTCGACTAGTCGGGACACGATCGCGAATGCTTCGTCGGGAAGGTAAATGCTCCTTGGCGTTTTCTTACCCTTTGACTCCGAGGCCGGAAACTGCACCCGACGAAAGTTCGGCTGAAAGTGTCGCTTCTCCATTCGGCACATTTCCTGAGGGCGCGCACCAGAAACCAACATTACGACTAGAAACTCGCGGAACGCCGTGTCCGTAGCTGCATCCAGAACCGCCTGCCATTGATCTGACGATACGACAAATTCGCGTACCCCTGCCGGCGGCTTGGGCATCTTGGCGATTGGACTGGCGTGGATGTAACCGAACTCCGCAGCCCAAGAGAAGGCGCGCTTGATGGTCGTAACTACCGTGTTGCGGTAACCGTCGCTACAGTTCGCGTACTTCTCATCCAGCCATTCTTGAACATGGAAAGGGCGAAGCGCCGAAACGCGCATCTTCGGCCCGATGTGCTGACCGAAGTGCGGGAGATGCTGCATGGCCCGGTTGAAGGTTCCCTCGGCCCGATTGGCCTTTAGCCACGCGAGATGCTTGTTGATAATCGAGACCACACTGTCGTTGGGCGTCGGCTGCTCGGACCGGCGCGCCGCCATGATCTGGTGATACTCTTCCCATGCGGCTTCCTTGTTCCGGCCCAAGCTGATCTGCTGGTTGCCGATTTGGACATACCACGATTGAGTTTGGCGACGGAAGAATGGCTTCGGCTCGCGCATGAAAAAGGGCCTCCTGGCAAATTTACTGCGCAGAAGGCCCGAGACTGGCTTAACGCAAGTCTGCACAAATCTCTGCATCGTGCAGAGTTGCGCAAAGGTGGTCGCGCTAAGTGCTTGTGGCGTAAGGTGGAGCGGAAGGGGATCGAACCCTCAACCTCAGCATTGCGAACGCTGCGC
>JBBDYH010000096.1:0-21808 GCA_040901795.1 Pirellulales bacterium | reverse complement strand
TTCCTCGCTCACGCTTCGGGTTACTGTGTGCCGGTTGTGTTAGCGGTTCTTAGAAGGCGCCGTCGCCAAGTGGCTAAGGCAGTGGATTGCAAATCCGCGATCGTCGGTTCGAATCCGACCGGCGCCTCTTTCTTCTTCGCCTCGTTCTGAGGCGATGACGACCGCTCGATTAATACCGCCGCACGCGATCTGGAGCGATCACCACCGGCGTGGGGCTGCCGGCGACCCAATACGAGGGCAAATAGCCGTTGCCTACCCAACGCGGTGAATACGTGCTGTGGAATGGATCGGAATTGACAATCGGCCGCGAGTTGGAAAAGCCGAACCATTTCAGAGCCGCCAGCCGGCGTGACCGCTGCAAAGCCCGATATTCGGCCCGTGCACGGACCGCCTGCCGGGGATCGGCATCGCGCAGCCGCTCTTGCTCATAAAACCACATCTCGGGCGTGGCCGTGACTTCGCCGGGCGAGAGGATCTGTGCCGGCATGGTCGTGCTGGTCCTCGGTGGAGTCCGTGAAACAAACGGGTCGTCGGGCTCCTGAGCCAGGGCGCTCGAAGTCGTCGCGAGCGCAATACCGTACAGAAGCAGGCTGAGCCGTTTCATTGCGGGTCTCCAAACAAGAGGCGTCGCAGGCGCGCCAGGTGAGGGCGAGGGACGTGCTAGCGTCGGGCGGGTACGAGCCGGCGGGACACCGTCTGATATTCGCTTCGGCCGTTTTTGCGGGCAGAGTTTAGGCCGATTAAGCCGCAACTTGCGGGGTCGTCGTTACGAGCCGGCGGTAATCTTCGATCCTTTCGACGACGAGGACGTAAATCACATCGCCTCGCTGCCAATACGCGACGTTGAGTCCGAGCGTCGGAGACTGCGGTTGCGGAGGGGCGGAGGTGGGCAGGCCAGCGCGTGTCGCTTGTCGGATGACGAACAACGTCGCCCGCGTGCCGTCGGGCAGCTTCAGATCGTAGGCGTACGCATCGCGGCCGACAATCGACGAGGCGTCGCGGTAGCGCTGGGGTGTTGGTCGCAGTTCGCTCGGTAACGCGTGCTCGTCCAGTTCATCCGGCTTGATCCTCTGCCAATCGCCCGAGGCCACAATCTGGAGGTGCCAATCTCGGCCCCACTCCAGGTCGTGCCGCTCGAGTGGCGGGGCGGGCCGGAAGAACATCACGGCCGCGACCATTGCGGCTACTGCCGTTGCAAGCCCTCCGGACCAGGCGAGCCATTTTCGCCGCGAAGTTGAAGAATTGCGGCGATCCGGTGTCGAAACGGCAGACGGCGAGGTCGCCTCTAAGCCTACCGTGTCGCCGCTGGCGGCCTCTTGCAGCCGCGCGATCAGCCGGCTCTCAAGGCCGACGGGGAGCGAAATGTTATGCATCGCGCGAAATGTGGCGGCGTCGATCCGCTCGATTCGGACACGGATCTCCGCCACGTGTGCGTCGGACGCGATCGACTCCGCCACCGCACGCAGCTCGGGCTGGCGAAGGTCATCGCTTGCCGGTCGGCAAGCGTCGAGGCCGGTGATCAAATCCCTGTCGTTCATCGCGCCTCACCTCGTACGCGGTCTGTGCCGCGCCTTGGTTCGCCGTTGCCGGTATCGGATGGTGATTTGTTTGGTTCGCCTGTCGGTTCAAGTCTCAACAATTGCGTTCGCAAATAGCCTTTGGCCCGCGACAGCCGGCTCATGACCGTGCCGATCGGAAGTTCTAGTCGCTCCGCCAGCTCCTTGTAAGAGCAGTCTTCGAAGTAATACCCGACGAGAACCAACTTAAACTCCTCGGGCAACTCGTCGATCGCACGCTGCAACTCCTCCCCGTCGAAGGCAAGTTCTTCGGGAATATCAATCGCCAGCAGGTCTACATCCACATCCAGGTTGGCAGCCGACAGCGGCCGCGGCTTTCGCTGCCCACGCAAGTACGTTCGCCGGAGCACCGAGCAGAGCCACGCCCGCGCGGCCGCGGGATCGCGAAGCTGGTCGAGCTTGGTCAGCGCCGTGAGGAAGACCTGTTGGGTGAGGTCTTCGGCATCGGCCGCCAATCCGGACAGGCGATAGGCGTAGCGATACAGGACCGGACCATGCTCCGCCACCAGCGTTTCGATATCGAGCGGCTGCGTGTTGGTTGGCTGCTTCTGGGGAGGCAGCGCAGGATCGGCCATGAATCGGACTCCGCCAGTGTTAAGAGGCCCCGTTTGGCCGGTTTATTCCCGGAAGGGGACGATCTTGGTGGAGAATAACAAAGGTCGCCATCAGAATCTTCGTTTCAGTCTAGCGATCCTTGGCTTGTTACGGAATTGTGAAGAATTTCTCACCGCGGCGGGAATAAATCAGGACGCACGGGTCTCTTGCTGGGTAGTAGCTCCCGACCTGACGTTTTAACGCGGGCCGGGTAGGGCCGTTCCGCCAGGCGTTCTGGCTGTATTAGAATCCACATTTAGAGAGGTTTTGCGATGAGAAAGTTCATTGCGATGTTGCTGGCTTTGGCGCTTGTCACGCCGTTCTCGCTCGGTTGCGGGGACAAGAAGAAGACGGAGAAGACCGAGAAGAAGGAAGTAAAGGAAAACGGCGACACGAAGACGGAAGTCAAGACCGAGGAGAAAACCGAAACCACCGATGCGGACAAGTAGTACTGCCGCGATCGATTGAGCTTCACGAAGGGCGTTCCCAATGGGACGCCCTTTTTTTTGCTCCTGCTCGGATTATGCGACTGCGAGCGTGAACACCGCCGTGCCGGCGGCGGCTAAGCGTTGCGCTTCGGTCGCGGGACGCGCTGCCCCCCCTTGCGGCGGCGACCGCGGCCGTCTTCTGCGCTCGCGTTGCGGCCATCGCCTCTCGCTTTCTCCACCTCGTGCATCGGCTGGCCAACCGCATCCCGCAGCTTCTCGATCCGGTCGCGAAGTCCCGCGGCGCGCTCGAACTCCAGCGCCTCGGCCGCCGCGAACATTTCGGTTTCCAACTCGGCAACGTATTCGTCGGTGATGTACTGGATCTCGTCCCCCCGACCGACGATGGCGTTGGCTTTCTGATGCGCCGCCGCCTCGGCTTCGATCCCCCTGCGAATGCTCTTCTTGATCGTTTCGGGCGTGATGCCGTGCTCACGGTTGTAGGCTTCCTGCAACTCGCGGCGGCGGCGGGTCTCTTCGATCGCACGCTGCATTGAGTCGGTCACTCGGTCGGCGTACAGAATCACTTTTGCGTTGACATTGCGGGCCGCACGACCGATCGTCTGCATCAGCGACGTCTCATTGCGCAGAAAACCTTCCTTGTCGGCGTCGAGGATCGCGACCATCGAGACTTCCGGCAGATCGAGCCCTTCGCGGAGCAGATTGACACCGACCAGCGCCTCGAACCGTCCCTCGCGCAGATCGCGCAAGTGCTCCACGCGCTCGAAGGCGTCCAGCTCACTGTGCAGCCATTTGCACTTCACGCCCTTATCGGTCAAGTAAAACGACAGGTCCTCGGCCAGCCGCTTGGTCAGCGTCGTGACGAGCACGCGCTCTCCAGCGGCCGATCGCTCCTTGATCTGGCCGAGCAGGTGCGGCACCTGGCCGCGCGCCGGCTGCACTTCGATCACCGGGTCGAGTAATCCCGTCGGTCGGATCACTTGCTCGACGATCTCGCCGCCCGTTTTTTCCAGCTCGTACTTACCCGGCGTGGCCGAGACATAGATCGCCTGGTTGATCTTGCTCTCCCACTCTTCAAACCGCAGCGGCCGGTTGTCGAGGGCGCTGGGCAGCCGGAAGCCATGTTCCACGAGCGTGCTCTTGCGGCTAAAGTCGCCGTGGAACATGCCGCGGACTTGCGGCACGGTGACGTGCGATTCGTCGACGAACAACAGAAAATCCTTGGGGAAGAAGCTGTAGAGTGTGTCGGGCGTGGTACCCGGCGCGCGGCCGGAAAGGGGCCGGCTGTAGTTCTCGACCCCGGGACAATAACCCATCTCTTGCAGCATCTCGATGTCGAACCGCGTGCGGGCGTTGAGCCGCTGTGCTTCGAGCAGTTTTCCTTGGCTCTTGAACAACTCCAGCCGCTCGGCAAGCTCCTCCTTGATCGCCTGTACCGCGGCGCCGATACGAGTTTCGGGCAGCACGAAGTGCTTGGCCGGGTAGACGAAAAGCTGGTCCTCGCGGCCGATCACCTCGCCGCTGGTGGGATTGATGAGCGAAAGCTGCTCGACCTCGTCCCCCCAAAACTCGATGCGGAAGGCGTACTCCTCATAGCTGGGCCAGACTTCGACGCAATCGCCGCGGACGCGAAACTTCGCTCGCTGAAACTCGATGTCGTTTCGCTCGTATTGGATATCGACCAGCCGGCGAAGCACGTCGTCGCGATCGACCTGCTGGCCGCGGTGCAGGCCGACCATCATGGCCTTGTAGTCCTCGGGCGAACCCAAGCCGTAGATGCACGACACACTGGCGACGATGATCACGTCGCGGCGGCTGACCAGCGCGCTGGTGCTCGCTAGCCGCAGCCGGTCGATCTCCTGGTTGATCGAAGCGTCTTTCTCGATGTAAATGTCACGCTGCGGGATGTAGGCCTCGGGCTGATAGTAGTCGTAATAGCTGACGAAGTAGTGGACCGCGTTGTACGGAAAGAACTCCTTGAACTCGCTGTAGAGCTGGGCAGCCAGCGTCTTATTGTGCGACAGGACCAACGTCGGCCGCTGCACGGCCTGGATCACGTTGGCCATGGTGAACGTCTTGCCGGAGCCGGTGACGCCCATCAGGACCTGCTGCTTGTTGCCGTCGTGGAGTCCACGGACAAGCGCTTGAATCGCCTGGGGCTGATCGCCGGCAGGTTGGAACGGGCTGGTAAGTTGGAATTGCATTCTGCGGCTTCAGTTCTTGCGCGGCGAAGCGTAGCGAGTAATGGTATAATCGTAGTCGATCACAAACAACCAGCGATGAATTCAAGGAAGCCGTTTGCACCCGAACAAACACATCCGCGAAGCGCTGAAGTATGCCGAGCAGCAGGGGTGGACGATTAGGAAATCTGGGCCGCGGGCTCATGCGTGGGGTATCATCTACTGCCAGTTCGGACACCCCCATTGTTGGATGTCGATTTATTCCACGCCAAAGAATCCAGAGAAACACGCCAGGGACATTCGGCGAACTGTCGACCGTTGTCCCGGTCCAATTGGAGATCAAGACAATGGCTGAATATCGGTTCTCGGTGGTGATTGCGACTGAAGCAATGACTCACGATGGAATCCTCGATGCCACCGACGCGCTGGGTCATGCTGGATGTACCGACGCGTCGATCCGCGGACATGCGGATGGAATGGAGTTGCTCTTTGATCGGACAGCAGATTCGCTGCAATCCGCGATTGCTTCCGCCATTGCCGACGTGGAGCGGGCCGGTTACCGCGTTTCTAAGGTGGAAATGGAACGAGATGCAATTCCGGTCTAGGCGACAAGGAACGGTGACGGGCATCCAATGAAAGAGCACGAATTTACGCTGATTCTGGGCTCTGATCCAAGCGACAAAGAGGCAGATACACTCTATGGCATCTTCAACGATGGCACGATTTCGACTGTGACCGGAATTCCACAGATTCACTTCCACCGCGAATCCTCCACGCTGGAAGAGGCGATCCGATCGGCGATTGGAGACGTTCGCCGGGGCGGCTTCGACGTACAGCGCGTCGAGATGGAACCGGCTGCCGTCTTGCCGGGTGCGCCGCCGGGATAGGCGGGCAGTTCTTTGGGGTCGGCCGCCACAACTAAATGTTCGGCCGTCCAGCGCTCGCCCTCTTGACGAAAGTGCTGGTTGCCGAAGGCTACGCTCGCAAAGATGGTATAACAACCGTGCCCGCCGCACCCGGTTTTGGCCTTTCGCTTAACGAGGATGCGTTTGCCGCTGAGGCGAAGATCCGATTTGACCTGCGCTAGGAGTTCTTGCCATGAGGTTGATCCATCGCCGCGAAGCATTGAAACTCGGGATCGCGGGCGCGCTTGCGCCGATGTTCGGCAACGTTCTGGCGCCAACAGCATTCGCCGCCGATCCGTATGCGGACGCCCGGCTCGTCGCTGGCGAGCCGCCGCGGCCTGAGCAGGACGCGTTCACCATCGCCGTCCTGCCCGACACGCAGCACTACAGCGAAAAATTCCCCGAACAATACATGGCGCAGACGCGCTGGATCGTCGAAAACCGCCGCGACCGCAACATCGCCGCGGTACTCCATCTGGGCGATATCACCAACCGCAACACGCCCGCCGAGTGGGAAAACGCCGTGCGGGCGATGAATCAGTTGGATGGACATCTGCCGTACTTTATGACCGCTGGCAACCATGACTACAGCGAAGGGGGCGTTTGCCAGGATCGTACCACGCGCCTGAACGAGTATTTTCCGTTTAAGAAGTTCCACGACACGCCGACGTTCGGCGGTCTGTACGACCGCGAACCCGAGCGGATGGAAAACAGCTATCACCTCTTCTCCGCCGGTGGACGCGACTTCCTCGTGATCTCGCTGGAGTTTGGGCCTCGTGCCGACTTGGTCCGCTGGGCCAACCAGGTTGCGGCAAAACACAAGGATCGGGCGGCGATTCTCATCACGCACGCCTACATGTACTACGACGAAACGCGGTACGACTGGTCCAAGTATGGCGCCAAGCAGAATTGGAATCCGCATTCCTACGGCGTCGCTAAAGCCACAAGCGACGACGTCTCTGACGGTGAAGAGCTCTGGCAGAACCTGGTGAGCAAGCACGAAAATTTCGTCCTCACGCTCAACGGGCACGTGCTCAACGACGGCCTCGGCCGCATCGCTACGCCATCGCCCGCAGGCCGCGACGTTCACCAGGTCTTGGTCAACTTCCAGATGAAGCCCAAAGGGGGCGATGGCTGGCTCCGGCTCCTGGAGTTTCGCGCCGACGGCAAGACGGTGCAGACGTACGACTTCTCCCCCACGCGAAACGAGCGCAACGAGTCGCCGCAGAACCAGTTTGCGATGACTCTTTCGCCGCCGGGGAGAGTCTGAACGCATTGGATAGGGTCGCGCCGCTTGGCATCGGATAAATGCGCGCGTGGGCCTCGCGAACTCGGCCCACCCTACGCCTGAGCGAGCGTGCATTTCGGCGGAAATCTGCCCACAATTATTGGGACGGCTGAAAGATTCCCCGCCCGCCGTTGTGTATCTGTATATGAGGCCCCCGATGCCCGAGCTCCCTACCACCCGCTTGACGCTCCTAGCCCGGCTCCAAGAGCCGGCCAATCAGGCGGCGTGGGAAGAGTTTGTGGCGGTTTACGAGCCGGCCGTGTACGGCTTCGCCCGGAAGAAAGGGCTGCAAGACGCCGACGCACGCGACTTATGCCAGGATGTGCTTCGCGCGGTGGCGCTGGCGATCGAGCGCTGGGATCCCGATCCGCGGCGCGGGTCGTTCCGCGCTTGGATGTTTCGCATCGCCAGGAATATGCTGATCAACTTTTGCACGAACCGGAGGCGGCACGTGCGCGGCACCGGCGACAGCGCGGTGCACGAGGTCCTGGCCGAGTTGCCAGGGAACAAAAACGGCGACTCGGCGCTCTACGAAGCCGAGTATCGACGGCAGCTTTTCGTCTGGGCGGCGGGTGAGGTCCGCGACGAGTTCGCCGCTGCCACCTGGCAGGCGTTCTGGCAGACCGCGGTCGAAGGGCGCGAAACGAAGTCAGTCGCCGCGGAGTTGGGCGTCAGCACGGGCGCGGTGTACATCGCTCGCAGTCGCGTGATCGCGCGGTTGCGACAGCGGATCGAAGAGTTCGAGCAGGTAGCGAATTGATTAGGGAAGCAGCCATGGTCGCGCGATTCAACCAATGTTGCACACGAGCGGAGATGCTAGCCGTGCTCACCGAGCGCGCTTCGGAGACCACCGATTCCAAGCTCGAAAGCCATCTCGAGGTGTGCGCCGTATGCCGCGAGGAGCTCGAACGCATCGCGGCGGCGCCCCAGTGGTGGGAAGGCGCGCACAGTTACCTGAGCGAAGCCGCACGCCTGAAGAACCTCCAACCAGGTGACGACTTTAGCCCGCCTGTCGCTCCCAATGAAGCGCGGCGCGCCGCGCCGTCGAGCATATCCGCCGCCGACAGCGCTCAGCTTTTATCGTGGCTGCCGTCAGGATTGCTCCAACCATCCGAGGACGCCCAGACGCTCGGCCGCATCGGCGGGTACGAAGTCCTCGAGGGGATCGGCCGCGGGGGAATGGGCGTAGTTCTGAAAGCGCTCGATCCAGCATTGAACCGTTTTGTTGCGCTCAAAGTGCTGGCCTCGGAGCTGGCACACAACGCATCCGCGCGGCGGCGTTTCGCTCGCGAAGCGCAGGCCGCGGCCGCGGTCGTCCACGATCATGTGGTGCCCATCTATGCCGTAGATGGGACCGGGCCGATCCCCTATCTGGTGATGGCCTATATTCCCGGCCGCTCGCTACAAGAGCGAATCGACGAAACGGGGCCGCTCGAAGTGCGAGAGATTCTGCGGATCGGCATGCAGACCGCCGCCGGCCTGGCCGCCGCGCACGCGCAGGGGCTCGTGCACCGCGACATCAAGCCGGCGAACATCCTGTTGGAAAACAGTGTCGAGCGCGTGCGGATCACCGACTTTGGCTTGGCGCGCGCGATGGACGAGGCCAGCCAAACGCAGAGCGGCGTGCTGGCCGGAACGCCACAGTACATGGCCCCAGAGCAGGCGTCGGGCGAGGCGATCGATTATCGCACCGACCTGTTCAGCCTGGGCAGCGTGCTCTATGCGATGTGTACCGGCCATTCGCCGTTTCGCGCCGAGACCACGGTCGCGGTGCTGCGGCGGATCTGCGACGGCGCGCCGCGGCCGGTCCGCGAAGTCAATCCCGACATCCCCGACTGGCTCGCCGCGATCATCAACAAACTCTTGTCCAAGCGGCCGGCCGACCGATATGGTTCGGCGGAAGACGTGGCGCGGCTCTTGGCCGAGCACCTGGCTCAACTCCAACATCCGATCCGCCGCCGGTCGACTGTACCGGGAAGACTTATAGCATGGCTAACCGCCGGTGGCGTGGCTCTCATTGCAACGATGGTCTTCCTCTGGCTTGCGAATCTTCAGCACTACGGCAGCGACTCGCATCGTTCGTCGCCTGGACAATCAGCGCGCAAAGACGATGGGGCGTCCGCTAAGGGCTCGCATATTGGGATTGACCGAGCTAAGCCAGTCAACGTCGGTCCGCTTTTGGATTGGCATTCCTTCGATGCAGAATTGCAATCGGTGTACGAAGAGCTCTCGCGCCTGGAGGCGATGCCGCCCGCCGGCGGCGCTGGCGTATCGCGATTGGATCCATTGCAAGCGATCGACACCACGCTCGACGCCCTGGAAAGCGAAGTCCATGCACCCTCAACGATCCCTGACCCGTGACGCCTTTACCTGAACCCTGCCTGCCCGCCGTGGCGGGGAACCTCGAACCCAAAACCCTTTCGCAAAGGAACCCAGCATGAACCGTTTGTTGCCACTTCTGATTGCCAGTCTCTTCAGCAGCGCATTGCTTGCCGGCCAAGCCGCCGCCCAGCGATTCGACGACTCGGCGCCTGCCGCGCCCGCGACGCCACAAGCCCCAACGGCGGCGAATCCCGCGCAACCCGCCCAGCCGCCGGGCGTACTGCCGCCACCGGTGCAAGATCCTTTTACCGCTCCCCCGGCTGGACAGGTATCGTCCGGGGGCTCCGTCGTTCTGCAAGGTGGAGGTCGCGGCGCACGTGCGGTGATCGCCGGTCCCGGCCGTCATCCGGGCGGCGGCGGCTTTGGTCAGATTGGTGTCGGACTTCCTATGATGGGTGGCTTTGGTATGGGACCGGGCCCCGACGATCCTGATATGGCCAAGCTGATCCAATCGGAGCACGAGCTTGAGCGGCAGTCGCATGACTTGATGCGGAAATACTCCGAGACCGAAGACCAGCAGGTGCGCGAAAAGGCCAAGACGGCATTGCGCGACATACTTATTAAACAGTTCGACCTGCAGAACCAGCGGCGGGAGCTGGAGCTCACGCGCGTCGAAGAGCGCCTCAGCAAGCTGCGTGAACAGCTCAAGAAGCGCAGCGACGCCCGCGCGCAGATTGTCGATCAACGGCTGGAACACGTCATCAACGAGGCCGAAGGACTCGGTTGGACTTCACCGGCGAGCGGCAATCCCTTCAACCTGCAATTCACTCCGAACGTGCCTCGCCCGCAACGTCTCCCGGCGGTTGCCCGTTAGTCGGACCACCGTTCGCAATTTGCCCGCAATCGAGCAGCCGCGCGTCGATCGTCGATGCCGGCTGCTCCGCCACACAGTAACCCGAAGCGTGAGCGAGGAACCGGTAGATCGGCCTCGCTTACGCGTCGGGTTACTATCGTTAGCGGTCCTTAGCTTTGTAGCGGACACGCTAAAGCTTGAACTCCAGCAGTTGCCTAGGCAGGTCGGCGAGAGCCATGTAGAATACTTTGGCCAAAGCACATGTCTCATCCGGGGCCACGCTTGCACTCAAAACGAGTCGATTCGCCCTTGCCCACCCAATCCGCTCCCGCCGCGCCCCCCGTCAATACATCACTAGAAAGCAGCGCGCAGTTCAGCGACCTGGGACTTTCGCCGAAGATGATGGCCGCATTGGTCCAGGCGGAATACCTCTGGCCGACACCGGTCCAGGCCGGCTTGATCCCCCGAGCTCTTACCGGCGTGGATGTAATGGGGCAGGCCCGCACAGGAACCGGCAAGACGGCGGCGTTCCTGATTCCGATCCTGGAGCGGCTCAAGGACCACGAGCGCGGCCGGGGCCCGCAGGCGCTGATCCTCGTGCCGACGCGCGAGCTCGCGGTCCAAGTCAAAGGTGAAGCCGACAAGCTCGCTCATGGCCGCAAAATCCATATCGTGGCCATCTACGGCGGCAAGCCGATCAAGGGGCAGATCGAGAAGCTCCATCGCGGGGCTGACATCATTGTCGGCACGCCGGGTCGGGTGCTCGACCACCTGGCGCGCGGCACGCTCGTTCTGGGCGACTTGACGACCATCGTGCTCGATGAGGCCGACCGGATGCTCGACATCGGCTTCCGCCCCGACATCGAAAAGATTCTCCGCCGCGCGCCGCAGTCGCGGCAGACGCTATTGCTCAGCGCGACCGTGCCGCCGCCGGTGCGGAAGCTCGCCGAGCGCTACATGCGCGATCCGGAATCGCTGGACTTTTCGCCGACTGATATCTCCGTCGAGACGATCGAGCAGTCCTACTTTACGGTCGACCCAGAGAAGAAGTTTGAGCTGCTGGAGCGGCTCTTGCAGCGCGAAGAGCCGCGGCAGGCGATCATCTTCTGCCGCACCAAGCGCGGAACCGACAAGATCCATCATCGTTTGACCCGCAAGTTCAAGGACACAGCCTGCATCCATGGCGACCTGGCGCAGAACGCGCGCGACCGCGTCATGCAGGATTTCCGCGAAGGGAAAGTCCGTTATCTGGTGGCCACCGACGTAGTCGGCCGTGGCATCGACGTTTCCGGCATCTCGCACATCATCAACTACGACGTGCCGCAGTTCTCGGACGACTATGTCCATCGCGTCGGTCGCACCGGACGCATGGGACGCGAGGGCGTGGCCTATACCTTCATCACGCCCGAGGAAGGCCCGGAGCTGACGCGGATTGAGATTCGGATCAACAAGCTCCTGACGCGCGACGAGATCAAAGGCTTCGAGTCGTTCGCCCAGCGCGGGCCCCTGGCGCCCCCGCCGCCGATCCCTGCGGTTGCAGCGCACGAGCGAGCCGCCGGTACGGACCGTGGCGATGGTCGCAAGGCCGCCGGCCAGGCGCCGATGGAACCGCAAGCCGAGGCGCCGAAGGCCCCCAAACCGACGCCGTTCGGCGGCCGGACGCGGCGGTATCGGCGGGCGCTGTGAAGTCGTCGTACCGACGACTGCTAAGCGTCCTAATTCGCCGTGGCAAACTCGTCTCGGATAAACCTGGTCGCGTCGGCCCACTCGTCGGCCGCTTGCCGCCAATCCACTTCCATCCCCTTTACGTCGCGCGGCGTTTTTACTCTTGTTTCGACATCGACGTTTGGATTGAGCGGAATCTGGCCGCTGGCCCCGGCCGCGAGCCGCTTTTCTACTTTGGGCGAGAGTAGATAATCAACGAGCTTTCGCGCGGCCTCAGAGTGCGGCCCCCCTTTGATGATCGCCAACGTATTGGGGATGAAGAGCGTCCCCATTTCATCGTCTCCCTGATCGGGGTACACAATCACTACCGGATGCCCTTCGGCGATCTGGCCCAGCGCGTCGTCGGTGTCGGTCAAACCAAAGGCGAGCCGGCCGGCGGCGACTGAGACGGCCACCTGTTTGTTGCCGGCTTCGACCCGGATATCGTTCTCTTTCATTGCGCGGAACAGCCGCTGGGCCTCTTCGTCGCCGAGCGCGGCGAACAGGCAGGCCGCGTGTGTTGCGGTGGTGCCAAAGAGCGGCTTGGCAATGCCCGCCTGGCCGCGCCATTTTTCAGCGGCCAGGTCGCGAATGGAGTTGGGGCGCTCGCCTTCGCCAACGAGCTGCGTATTGACGATGAGGATCCGGGCCCGCGCGGCGAAACCGTACCAAGTCCCCTCGGCAGATTTCGCCCATTCCGGGTACGGCTCGGCCGCCGGAGAACGATACACTTCGAGTAATCCCGCGCGCTCGAGCCGAAGCGTGTTGAGGATCTCGTTGTTCCAAAAGACGTCGCAGCGGGGCCGCTCGCGCTCGGCGAGGATCGCCTCGGTCAGGCCGACGGTTTTCGTGGCTTCGGTGTCGAATTTGGGCACGACCGTTACCCCGCTGTCGGCCTCGAAGTCGGCGAAGATCGGCTTCGAGAAACCTTCGTCCAGAGCGGTGTAAACCACTACTTCTTCGCTGGACGACGATCGGCAGCCGACTGAAGCAAACGGTAGTATGGCGAAGAGAACAAGAAACGATCGATTACAATGCATGCTGGGCGAAATCCGTAGAAACGTGTCTTTGAAACAAGAGATTTGGAACAGAAGGAAACGAAGGCAACGAAGAATTGCTTCGCCAGATTGCTTTTCTTCGTTGCCTTTGTTGCCTTCTGTTAATCCCGTGTATTGTCCCTTGCTGCCATCATGTTCGTACGCGCGCGGCGTAATCGCCACTATAACAAATCCCAGATGCGTCTTGTTTCCTGCTTATCCGCTGCTTCGCTTCTGTATGCGGGCGTGCTGACAATCGGTTGCTCGCCGTCGGCTGCTCCCTCCCCAGCGGTCAAAAACACTACTAAGCAACGCCCTGCGTCCACGAGCGAGGACTTTCCGCCGCTCGCCGCGCCAGTTGCCGTGGGCCAATCGGCGGCCCGCTCGCAGTCGACCAGCGACGCATTTCCGCCGCTTGCGGGCGCCAGCGGTGCGGATTCACCTGCCGATAGACCGCTGCGTGAGATCGACGAAACTCGCGCGGCCGCAGCCGGCATCCGCAAACTGGCCGGCAGGCATCTGGTGCTGTTCACCGATGTTGCGGCAGATCCGAGCGTCGCAGAGTTGCCCGCCGTGTTCGACGCTGCGTTTCCGCAATGGTGCCAACATTTGGGCTTGGACGCACAAGCGAATGTCGGTTGGCAAATGCGGGGCTTTTTGATCAAAGACCGCGAACGCTTCGAAGCGGCGGGGCTCTGGCCGGCCGATCTGCCGCAGTTCTTGAACGGCTATACGCGGCGGCGCGAGTTTTGGCTGTTCAACCAGTCGAGCGAGTATTACCGGCGGCATCTGATGTTGCACGAGGGCGTGCACGGCATCATGTTCACGCTGCAACAGAGCAACGGCCCGGCCTGGTATATGGAGGGTCTGGCCGAACTGTTGGCCACGCACCGTTGGTCAAGCGGTAAACTTACCTTGCCCGATTTTCCGGCGCAGGCCGCGGACGTCCCGAAGCTCGGACGGATCGAGATTGTGCAAGCGGAGTTTAAGCAGGGGCAGGCGAAATATCTGCGCGACGTGCTGGCGCTTAAAAACCGCGTGTACTTGGACAACGGGCCGTACGCCTGGTCGTGGGCGGCCGCGGCGTTTCTCTACGGGCACCCTGTTTATCGCGACCGCTTCCGCGCGCTGATGAAGCGGCCCGTGTACGGCGACTTCAACGAGACCTTCAAGCAGGCGTATGCTCGCGACGCGCGGCCGCTCGGCGAGGAGTGGCAGGTCTTTGTAAGTGAGCTTGCCCATGGCTATGATTTTGAGCGCACGCGGCTCGATTTCTCGCCGGCCAAAACGACGCCTAAAGCCGGCGCTCCCATGAGCCTCAAAGTCGCAGCGGACCGCGGGTGGCAGAATACAGGCCTGCGGCTCGAGGCCAACAAGCGGTACGCGTTGACGGCCAGCGGGCGATACACACTCGCCACCGAGCCCAAGCCTTGGCTCAGCGAACCGGGCGGCGTGACGATCCGCTACCACCGTGGCCTGCCGCTGGGGATCCTGTTGGCCGTTGTGCGGCCGGATGAGGCGGGGCAAGGGCCATCGCCGTTTTACAGTCCCCATATCGTCGGCCTTAGCGCGACCATCGAGCCAAAGCAGACCGGCACGCTCTATCTGCGGATCAACGACTTTGCCGGCGAGTTGGCGGACAACAGCGGCGCGGCGGAGGTCGTCGTGAACGCGGAATGAAGAAGTTCGCCTCCATTACGCGAAGATCAGGTACACGGCCAGAGCGGCGACGACGCCCAGGCAGGGGATAATCCAGAACTTGGTCCAATCCGTCACACGAGTCGTTTGACGTGTGGCCGGATCGACCGTCTCGACCGTGAACGACTGATTCAGCCAGCCGGCCGCTTCGGTGCCCAGCCACATCCCCAGACCGTACACGAGCACGCCGTAAAGCGATTGGGCGCTGTTTGCAATGCCCGAGGGCGCGATGCGATCGGTATTCATCATGCCCGCGGCAAAGAAGAAGTCAAAGCAGATTCCATGCAACGCGATGCCCAGTGCAATTAGCGCAAACGGAGGCCGCGCGGCGAAGATGGCGAAACGAAGCGCCCACGCGACCATGCCGATCACCAACACCGTATTCATGCCCCACTTGTCGATGAACCAGGTCAACGTGAACAGAAAGAAAATCTCCACCCATTGACCGAGCGTCATGACCGGACCGATGTTCTCCGGTTTTACCTTAGCCCCCTGCTCCAAGTAGAGCGCTGCGAAGGCAAAGTACACCGCCATCGCCATGGCGATGATCAGCGAGGCGATGAAAAACACCGCGGCATCCGGATCCTTGAACATGCCGACCGCCCGAAAGAACGCGATCCCCTGGCTGGACTCCAATTGTTCCTCGGCGCGAACTTGCTGGCGATCGAATTCAGCCTGATTGATCTTCCCAGCGTCCAGTTGTTCTTCGAGCTGTTCAATTGCAAGGTCGTGGTCCTGCTCGGCGCGAACCGCTCCGGGGAGCGTTTCGGGCAAAGTGAACGAATACGCGCCGAGGGCCAATGAGAGCGCGGCCGCCAAAAGGATCGGGCGATTGTTAACGGGTTCGCCGGGCTTGATAAAGAGTTTGAGCGACATGCCGGCTGCGATCCAGCCGATCGTTCCCAAGACGCGAACGGTGGGGAATTGGTCGCGGATTTCCTGGGCAATTGTGGGGTAGCCACGAGCGCCCTCGAACATGATGGAATTGACCAGCGACAATGTCGGCGAATAGACGAGCGCATAGACGAGCGCGACCCAAAAGAATGCCAGCGGCGTGCGTATCTGGGCGAGCCAAATCAAGAGACAGCCGCCCACCAGGTGCGATACCGCCATCACGTGTTCGGCATTGAAATACTGGTCCGCAATGGTCCCAATGAACATGGGAGAAATGATGGCGCCAATGGGCATCGTCGCATAGACGCGGGCGATCTGCGTGCGTGAGAAGTTGAGAGCATTGAGATAATTCCCCAGCACGACGAACCAACCCCCCCAGATCGCGAACTCCAGAAACATCATCACCGAGAGGGGGATACGGAGCTCGATCGGCATCACGGCCAATTGATCGAAATACTCTCTGACATCTTGCAGGAAAGAATCCATAACCCTCTCCGGATAATCGTTGGCTCACTCGATGGCGACAGCCATGCCGCCAAACTCCCTGCACCGGAATGTACGGCGGGACCGCGGAATGTGCAAGCAATTCTTGGCGTTGATGAGTACCGACGGCCTTCCGAGGCTGTCGAGCATTCACGGTCGGCCTTGGAAGGCCGGCCTACGGTTTCATCTATGCCGAATCGCTACTTTAGCTTCGAAAAATCCGTCGGCTTAAGGAACACGCTCTCGACTTTCTCGACGATCTTGCCATCCGCTTCGGAGGCGTCGCGGGCCTTGTGCCAGACCGGGTCGTCGCGAAATCCCTGCCAACTCTTCTTGGCCGCTTCCGGGCCGTTGTGCGCGAGGAGGTAAATGAGCCTGGTTTCGCCTTCCTTGTCCACCGGGGTCCAGTAGCCGACGTTCTCCATGCCGTGCTTCTCAAAGAGCTCCGTGGTGTGCTCCCGGAATCGCTTGAGCATGGCCGGCATGCGGCCAGGGAGAACGTGGTACGTTCGCAGCTCGTAGATCCTTTGCTTCCCTTTTTCCTGCTGAGCGGCGGAACCGTTATCGAAGCTGCTCAGTCCGATGACTGCGGCAATGAGCGCGAAAACGGACACGAAGACAAGGCGGCGCATAGAGAATACTCCCGAGTTGGGGCCCTTGTTTAACCCGCAGCCGCAGGCGAGGACGCCCGTTGCCTCGCCTGCGGCTACGGGTTAAACGAAACGGTTGCCAGAAGACCAGCGGCCGAGTTTAGCTTATCGCCGCAGACGACGCCAACCAAGGAACAGAAGGGCCAATGCCGCCAGCAGGAGCGTGCCCGGTTCCGGCACGGCCTGGAAGTGGTTCTGAGAAACCCAGTCAGCGATCTGGCCGCCCAGCGCGCGGCCTTCGGTGTCGTCGAAGTTCCAATGCACGCCCATGTAGACGCGACTGCGGCCGTTTTCTTCGCTGGCCTGGCTAAAACTATCGAACGAACGAGTGATGCCTACCATTTCGCCCGAGGAAAGCGTGAAGCCGATATCATCCGTGCCATAAAAATCGGTTAGCGCTCCAAACACCGCGCCGCCAAATGTCGCATGTCCGGAGACGTAGGCCGGGAACGGGGGCGTGAAATCGGGGACTTCTCCGGCCCCGGGTGCTCCCAACGGGATCCAGTTAGGATCGGGCTGGGTCAACGGATTGCCATCGGTATCCGCCTCGCGAATCCCCGTTATGGGTCGCCAGTAATCGCCGACGAACTTCGAATCCCAGGCGGCGATGCCTGCGTCGGCTTGCGCCACCATTGACATGGCGAACAACCTGGCGTTTTGTGTGACGGAGTTGCCGCGCTGCGCGGCGACGTCGGCGACGACCTGGTTAAATAGCCTCGGAGGCGGTCCCATGCCGGCTCGATCATAGGCCCAGAAGATAGCCATTTCTGTTTGGTCGGCCGTTCGCGTCGTGCTGTTCAGTGCGCCTAGCGACTTCACTTCATTGAATGCATCCGCGTACTGCTGGCTCGTCATCGACGGCGCCGGCGGTGGTTGAAACTGTCGACTATTGGTCAACGTAAACGGCTGCACCTGGCCCCAGCCCGGTCCCCAGGCTTGTTGACCGGGGTTCATCGGGTCGGGACGCCAATGGCCCGCACCAGACGTTGGCAGGTACTGCACCATCGCGCTGGCGCCGTCGTTGGCGCGCGCGGCGAGGTATTGGCCGGCTACAAGCTCGCCGAGCGATAGACCCGCCGTTTTGCCCGGACCATCGGGAATGGCGGACAGCGTGGCGGTCCGTGTTGCGTCGAACAACGTCGCCTGACCGGGATAGGTGGCGTTGAGAATGCGGTAGGCAGCCTGAGTCGCTGCCGCATCGCGCGATGTGTCGGCAGAGGCTGTTGTATCGACCAGGAAGGGCGTGTGCGTGCGGTCGATCGCCATGAAGCTGTCGTAGATCGCGCCGTTGACCATCGCCATGGCGCGCGACGACCAGCCGGGGTTGGTCGCGGTGCGGTCGAGCCGCATCGCTTCGCGCGTAGCGGCGTTCCAATCGAGCACCACGTCGTCGCCTCGGGCTGCGACGCTCGCCATCCAAATGAGCGAGGCCAGCAGGGCTCGCGAACTGCCGCTTATCAGTGCCTTGCCGCAATCCTTGCAGACACGCGAAAGGAGGCGATTGAATGTCATCGACATGCCTCCAAAAACCCGCACTGAGTGATTCGCACCGGCGGCGGCCGAGTGACACCCATTGCGCCGGCGTGTTCCGGTCGGATTGAAGTTTGCCCATCAAACCCTAGCGATGTTAGTTCGGCCACCGGCGAGTGTCAAGAAAGCGGCTCCGCTACAGCCATGTGCTGTCCGATGGTTCATGGGGCTGCCGTGCCTCGCGGAGCATGGCGATCAACTGCTGCAACTGCTCCTGCGAAAGATGGCCTAACTGCCGTTCGTGACAGCGCTTAATGTCCGCTTCCATGGTTTTGAGCAGTTCCAATCCGGCGGGCGTGATGCCGACGCGGACCACGCGGCGGTTGTCGGCTCGGCGTTCGCGCGCGATCAAGCCGCGCTCGACCAGCCGATCGAGCAGGCGGGTGATGTCCGGGGCACGCGAAACCAGCCGCGACGCCAGAGCAAGCGTCGGCACGTTCCCCGGATGGTCCCGGCGTAAGAGCCGAAGTGCGTTGTACTGCTGTGGCGTAAGCTCGTAACGGCCAAACAGTTCCTCTTCGTGAACGCGCAGGCGGTCGTAGGTTCGCCAGAGGTTGAGAAACGCTTCCTGGGCGAGCGAATCGAATCGACGGGAGCGAGGCTTGTCGTGGCCAGACATGGGATTATCGTAAACCAGGCGTTGGGTCCGCGAAAGCGGCGGTGTTGGAGTTCAAGCTTTAGCTTGTGCCGGCGCAACGAAGGGCCGATCTGGACTCGGACAGCCAAAAGGCAGAACTCCGGTGGCAGCCTGCAAGCTGAACTCCAACGATTTGACTGGCACATTACGTGAATAATAATTGAAGTGACAGCACTGAATCTGCTGATTCGGAGGCCCCGTTCATCCAGGCCAGGCTTTGATTTGGCCGATGAACAAGATTGTCAGAGACTCGACTGGCTGCCCGCTGGCGCATCTGCTCAGGCAGTCAAGGAGGTAGAAACGACGTATGTATCCGGCCCGTCCCTTGGACCAGTTGCAGCGGTATTTTGCGGGGCTGACGGAGCACGCGTTTCAGGCCCGGCTGGGAGTGGCTGATCCGCCACTTTTGGAATACCTCAGCAATCTGTTGGTTCGCTTTGTTCACTGCGACACGATCTACCGGATCAGGAACCTGACCGGCACAAGGCTGCTTGAAGTGGCCGACATGCTTGCCGAAGCGGAAGCGCGGATTGGGGAGTCAAAACGTGAAGTTCACCGGCATATTGGCGACTTCACGCTGTTCTGGTCGGGCGTGTTTCCCGAGGCGCTGCGACCCATGCGGTCGCCCGGGCGGAAAGACGCGCTGTTGGACTATTGCCAGCGCGGCAAGCGCTCGTACTACATTGCCAGCACGATCCGCGAGCGGGACGATGACGAGCAGAGCAGCGTGCTGGAGCGGCTGAGTCACGACTTCGAGTTGTGCGTCTATGGCTTGGGCGAAGTCCGCCGCGAATGGGAGCGCGCGGACGAAGGGCCGCGACCGCCGGTGGCGCTGGATTGAACTGCGACAATCACCGGTGGGCTCTGGGCGAAGGTCCAGGAGCTAAACTTCTTTACCGGCCGCTGAGCTTGCGGCCGATGGCGGGCATTCGAAGGTTGGGTCATAATAGTCGCCGTCCGGATATCCGGCATCCTCGGCAAACTCCGCCCACCTCGCCTTTCTCACTCAAACCGTCGGATTTTACGAATGGCCTTGATTCGGCTGGTTTCTGTCGCTCGTCGCTGGAGTTGCTGTATTCCGTTGTTTGCTGTGATGCTGATCACCGGCGCGGCATTCGGAAGCGCCGACGCGCTGTTCGCCGCCGATGCGGCCAGCGAAGGCTACAGCGATTCTGCCACATTCAGTAAGCAGGTTCAGGCGATTGCGAAGCCGGGTCTTGCTGCGGTCATTTCGTTGGCCAAGTCTCCGGGTGGACGCGAGGTATGGCTGATTACGGTCGGCCGGGGAGAGACCGATCGCAAACCCGCAGTGCTGATCGTCGGGAATGTCGAGGCGGCGCACCTCGTTGGTTCGGAGCTTGCTCTGCGTATGGCGCGACAGCTTATCGAGAAGGCGGACGATGAGCCGATCCAGGCGCTCCTCGAACGTCACACATTCTACTTCATTCCGCGCCCGAATCCCGACGGCAGCGAAGCATTCTTCCGCGCGCCGCGACTGCAGCGCGCCGGCAACGATACGCGCACCGACGACGACCGCGATCATATAATCGGCGAAGATCCGGGGGACGATCTCAACCGCGACGGGCTCATCACGATGATGCGCGTGGCGGATCCCGCCGGCAAGCATATAGCGCATCCCGAGGACGCGCGGGTGATGATCGAGGCGGACGCGAAGAAAAACGAGACGGGACAATACTCGCTCTACGTCGAAGGAAAGGACGACGATCACGACGAGCAGTTCAACGAAGACGGGGCAGGAGGAATCTCGTTCAACCGCAACTGGACGTTCAAGTACCCCTACTTCAAGCCGGCCGCAGGACCGCACCAGGTCTCAGAGCCCGAGACGCGAGCGGTAGCGGATTTCGCCTTCGGTCATCCTAACATCGCGGCGGTGTTCTGCTTCTCGCTGGAAGACAACCTGATGCATCCCTGGAAGCCGGCGGACAACCAGGGACGGATCAAGACGGCGGTTCAAAAAGAGGATGCCGCGTACGTTGACTACATCGCCGAGCAGTATCGCAAGATCCACCCAGGCAAAGATGCGCCGCCGTCGCCAGGCGGCGAAGGAAGCTTTAGCCAATGGGCGTATTTTCATTACGGTCGCTGGTCGTTGGCGGCCCGCGGCTGGTGGGTTCCAAAAGTCAGTTTAGCAGTCGCCGGCACGGCGACTGAAAGCGACGCAAAGAAAGACGACACCGAGCAAAAGCGTTTAGCAGTCGCCGAGACGGCGACTGAGAGCGACACAAAGATAGACGACGCCGAGCAAAAGCGTTTAGCAGTCGCCGGCACGGCGACTGAAAGCGACATAAAGACGAACGACGACAAACCGAAAGCGGAAGACAAGAAGGCTGACGGCAAGAAACCGGCCGAGTCGCGCGGAGCGGAACAGGTCAACGCGCTGCGTTGGTTCGAGCGCGAGAAGATCGAGGGCTTTGTGCCTTGGAAGGCGATCGAGCACGCCGACTTCCCGAACAAGACGGTCGAGGTCGGAGGCTTCAAACCGTTTGTGTTGCTCAACCCGCCGGCCACAGAGCTCGACGCACTGGCCGAAAGGCACTCGCAGTTTATGATCGAATTTTTGAAGCTCATGCCAAAACTCGACTTGGCCGAAGTGAAAGTCGAGCCGCTCAGCGCAGGCGTGTATCGCATTTCTTGCCAGGTGCTCAACACCGGTTACCTCCCGACGATGTCGGAGATGGGCCAGATCAACGGCGCAGCGTATCCGTTGCAGATTGAGTTGCAATTGCCGGAGAAGACAGTGTTCCTGAAGGGAACACCGCGTGCAGAAGTCAATCGTCTGGCGGGCCGCGGCGGCAAAGCAGAGGCAATGTGGCTGGTGCGCACCGCCGAGGGCAAACCGGCCAGCGGCAAGATCGTTGTTTATGCTCCGGCGGTAGGAAGGGCGGAAGCAGCAGTTGAACTAAAACTGACGAATTGAAGGAACTCTAATCGACAATCGCGGTAGGGATGGCCCTTGCGGGCCACCCCCCGCGCAGATCCGTACGTGAAG
>JBBDYH010000095.1:0-22373 GCA_040901795.1 Pirellulales bacterium | reverse complement strand
GCGCTCGATACAAACCAAAACAAACCACGAACTTCGGCACAACGCAACCGGCTCAGAGGCGTTAGACCGCTCTGGACCGCGCCGCGGTTTTTTGCGACACTCCGCCTCGCCGGGCCGTTGGCAGGCCGCAGTTCGCTCAACTACGTGGGACGTGAATCATGCACCTATTGCGACCGTTAAGCTTGCAGATGCCGAAGTGCGTACCCGCGGAGACGCATGCCCGCCAGACAATCGTTGAAGGGCAATTATCAGGTTACAAGCCTGTAGGGAATGGCCGGGGCGGGTTGCTCGCGATTTTTCTGGCTGCGCTTGCCGCCCTGACGGTTGCCGGCTGCGCTGCGGAAAAAAGACCGCAAACAATGAGCGAGTGGATTCAACAGCCGCGAGTCGGTGAGTCCGAGCGTTAAACGGTGCAGCGGCGAGGCAGACCAGCTAGGTGTGTGTTCTCAAAGAGGTACATCGATGGGATTCTTTGCCTGGTTACGCGAAGGCGTGCGACGCGCGGTATTACTCGGTTTTTCGGATGCGATCCACGAGATCGGCAATCGCAACGAGAACGACGAACTGGGAACACACCTGGCCGCCCGCTGGCAACAAAGCATTCTTCCCGAGCCGAGCCAATCCTCTCCATCGATCGCTTCGCCGGGCGGCCGCAAACGGCTTGGCAAATCACTGGCGCAGATTCGTGAGGGTGGCACACAGGTGATCGCTGCGAAGGTTTCTTAGGCAGCCATTGCCTGAAACGCAGGCAGATCGCAGAGCGTAAACCTCGATCGAATCGCCGGAAAACAGATTCTCGAGGCGTGTCTAGTTCTTTTGGTCGCAGCTAAACGACATAAGTCACTGCACTTAGAGGCGGAGCTGTACGACGGACGAGCCGACGGCACGGATGTTTGGTACGGCCGTTGCAATCTTCCGTCAAACATTAAGGCGGACACCGGTCACAACGACGAACGAAATTGAAAGGGACTTTCGACCATGGACCGCCCCTTTGCAGATGCCCAATCCGACCGCGACCTGGAGCGGCGTATCACGAGTTTTCTTGCCGCCCGCCATGTGCCCGGCCTTCGAAACCTGGCGGTCGAGGCGCAGAACGGCATCGTAACGGTATCCGGGCAGGTGTTGACGTTTTACGAGAAGCAACTTTGCAATCAATGTTGCCGCCGCGTGGCGGGCGTTTTGGAACTGATCAATGCCGTCGATGTGACACACGATGCGAAAGCGGCGGTAGTGGCGTAAGCTGCATGCCCCTTGGAGTAGCGTGCGTGAACGGCGCGAACCATTCACGATCCTTGGAGTCTTCTCGTTTGGCTCCGCCGGTGATCGGCTGTGACATGCGAAGGCCCCCGCCCGGGGCCGCACTGCGTTAACGCGCTCCTCCCTCACTCCCCCGAGAGCGGCCCCGGGCTTCTTTTTCTTGCCCACGGTTTTCGTTTAACCCGCAGGCGAGGACCTCGCCTGCGGCTGCGGGTTAAACAAGGCCGAAGCTGCCCGTGCTGCTTGTCAGTGCTAACCTGCCAAGTACACTGGAACTGCCGCGGCCAGGCGATCGCTTGCGTCGCCATCAGTTGGACTTGGACTCGCTATGCAACGAATTGGGCGATCAGCACTGGTGCTTGGTCTTTTCATCGGCGCTTGGAGCGCAATGTTGAACCAAGCCTCTGCCGCCGTGGTCATCGTCGCCAATCGAACCGAAACCACGCTCCGATTTGAAGCACAACGGCAGCAGGATTCGAGCTGGCGGCGTCAGGTGATCGATCCGGGCGACTGCGTCGCGATCTCCTTGGAGTCGTCGGAAACACTGTCGATCCGCGGCGCCGACGCCGGCTCGTATCGGCTTGCTCCGTACGGCATGTACTATTTTGGTGCAACGCAATCCGGCAACATCGAGTTGCGCGAAATCGGTCTGGCGATGCCGGAGGTAGTAGCGCGTCCCCAAGAGCATGCGCTCCTCGGTGCACAAGCCGACTTGGGCGTCCACATGCCGGCCAAGGACAACAAAGATAAAGATAACGAGGCCCGGCGATCGATCACTATTGCGATTTACGTCGACGACGAAGAGCCCACCGTGGACCAGGTGTGGCGTAAGCGGCTCGCAGACCGCGTCGCCCAGGCCTCCAGAATCTTGGAGCGCTCGTGTGGCATGAAGCTCACCGTGAAGTCATTCGGACGATGGGAGACCAACGACGCGGTTGACGACTTCGAGCTGTCGCTTCGCGAGTTCGAACGCCAGGTTCGCCCCAAAGACGTCCAGGTTGCCATTGGCTTTACCAACCAGTATCAGATCACGCGCGGTCGCACGCACTTAGGCGGCACCCATGGACCGCTGCACTCGCACATTTTGCTGCGCGAGTGGTCACAACATGTCACCGAGCCCGAGCGATTGGAGCTCTTGGTGCACGAGCTCGCACACTTTCTGGGCGCCGCACACAGCCCGGAGAACGGTTCGGTAATGCGGCCGCTATTGGGCGATCGCCAGGCGCGGGCTCGCGCCTTTCGCATCGCCCTCGATCCGGTCAACGCGCTGGCGATGAGCGTCGTAGGCGAAGAGATTCGCGACCGCGGGATTACGTCGTTTGCGCAACTGAGCGAGCCGTCACGGGCGCGGCTGGAAGCGGTTTACACGACGCTCGCTCAGTCGATGCCCAACGACCCGGCCCCGGCCGCGTATCTGCGGTATGTAAAACGGCAGCGCCCTGCCCCATGATTTCGTCGTTGGCCTTTGGTTGGGCATGCAGGATTGGCCCTTGGTCATGCAATTCCCATGCGGATTGCCGCATGTCGCGGGAATCCAGCTATTGCTACCCACGAACAAGTTGCTAGATTGGATCGCGGCCGGTTGACAGGAGTCAGCCGGCGTTCGCCTCAAAAGCAGGGATGCTCGCTTTTGCAGGGAGTGGCAAAACCATGTCTGGCCGCAGCGAATTGGAATTGAGCGAGGCGATTCAAGAGTGTGCTCACGAGTGCGTGGGCCATCCGGATCCGCCAAGTTGTGTCCGCGAGTACTGTGAGCGGTTGATCAGCGAACGGCAGTGGTCCGTCGCCGATGCACTCGCGGTCGAGGAGGCCTCGCTGCGCGTGATCGAGCATTTGCGGAGCGTGTCTTTCTAAGACCGATGATTCAGCCAGCAGGAGGCAGTTGCGCATGGGCAAGAACCGCAAAGCCGAAGTGGAAGCCGCACAGAAGACGCTCGATCTCGGCAACAAGAAGTACCAGCTCGATTTGGACACGACGCAAGGTAAGATCCGACTCGACATGTACAGTGATGTCGCGTCCGGACACGTCGGCAACATGCTGGGTCTCGCCAAGATCGGTTACTACGACGGCCTGACGTTCCACCGGATCATCAAAGGTTTCATGATCCAGGGGGGTTGCCCCGAAGGGTCAGGCTCCGGCGGACCGGGCTACAACATTCCCGCGGAATTTAACAAGACGCCGCACGAACCCGGTGTGGTCTCAATGGCGCGTACGAGCGATCCCAACTCGGCCGGCTCGCAGTTCTTCATCTGCCTCGACCGGCACACGCACCTCGACGGCCAGTACACCGCGTTTGGCAAGACTGCGGACGCGGAGAGCCTGGCAGTCGTGAAAGCGATCGGCGAAGTCAAGACCGACGGCAACGATCGGCCCGCCAAGCCGGTGAAGATCAACAAGGCGACGGTGATTGAGCAGGCGAAGTAGATCCCGCTCCGCCGCCCCTGCTGCATCGATTGATTCTCGACCCGACTTCTGGACTGAGCACTCCAGACTCAATACGCTGTACGCCGTACTCCTTAACCAAGCGAGGCGGATTATGCAATCGTCGCGATCGATCCCGAGGCGTCGTTTCCTCAGCACGTGCGGCTCATGTTTGGCGCTCGCGCCGTGGTCGCAGTTCATGGCGAGCGCTCGCGCCCAGAGCAATGGCCTAAAACCCGGGCAGATGTACCCCGTCAAGCTGGCGCTGAAGTACGACATGATCAAGACCAACAGCTCGGTCGAGGAGAGATTCGCGCTGATCAAGCGACTTGGCTACCAAGGCCTCGAAATGAACAGTCCCGACGAGGTCGACCGCGACGAAGTGGTGCGGGCGCGCGATAAGACCGGCATCGTGATCCACGGCGTCGTCGATTCGATCCACTGGGACAAGCGGCTCTCCGACCCTGATGCGGCCGTGCGTGCCGAAGGACAGGCCGGACTACAGACGGCGATCAAGGACTGCAAGCATTACGGCGGCACGACGGTGCTCTTGGTCCCGGGGCGCGTCTCGAACAAAGATATAGAAAACTTTGAGCAGGTCTGGGAGCGCTCGACCGTCGAGGTGAAAAAGGCGATTCCATTGGCCGATGAGCTGGGTATCAAGATCGCCATTGAAGTGGTCTGGAACGATTTTCTCACCAAACCCGAGCAGCTTGTCGAGTACGTCGATCAGTTCCAGACGCCGACGGTCGGGGCCTATTTCGATTCGAGCAATATGCTTCGTTACGGCGTGCCCAGCGCCACCTGGATCCGCAAGCTCGGCAAGCGGATGCTCAAGTTTGACCTCAAGGGTTTTGATTATACACGGTACGCGAAGAAGGAAAAACCGAAAGAAAGCCCCTGGGTGGCGATTGGCGAGGGGACCGAGAACTGGCCCGAGATCCTCAAAGCGCTTGACGAGGTCGGCTACCGCGATTTTGTCACGGCCGAAGTCACCGGGGGCGGTGAAAAGGAGCTGAAGGACGTGCTTGAACGGATGCGGCGCGTATTCACCCTACCGGGATGACACGGGCGAGTGGCACTGCTCGCGGCGAGCAGTGGCACAATGTCGTTACACCGCGGCCCGCACGCCGACTTCGTCCAGATGGCGCAGCAAGTCCGCAGGGTCTTGATAGACTCGATAGGCGCCGGCGCGCTCGAGTTCCTCTTGACCATAGCCGCCCGACAACAGACCGACGCCAAGCGCCCTGGCGCGGCGGGCCGCCAAGAGATCCCACACGCTGTCGCCGACGACGACCGAGTCGGCGATCGGCACGCCAAGTTGTTCGGCGGCCGCCAGGAAGAGATCAGGGTCCGGTTTGGCGTGCTCGACCTGGTCGCGCGTGACAATCGGCACGCCGGCGGGCACGGCGAGCAGCTCCAGCGTCGGGCGGGCGCTTTCGAGCCGGCCGCTGGTGGCGATGGCCCAGGGGACACCGGCTTCGGACAAGTACGCAAGCAGCTCCCGCGCGCCGGGGAGCGGACGGATTTGCGGGGCCAGGCGCGCGTATGCTTCGGCATGCAGACGCCGCAGGCGGGCGGCCTCTTCGGCGGTGACGGCATGACCGGTCTCGCGCAGCAGCGCGTTGGCCATCAGGCCGCCGCTCATGCCGATCCGGCGATGGATGGTCCACACGGCCAACTCGACGCCCACCTCGGCCATCGCCTCGCGCCAAGCGAGCACGTGCTGGTAGACGCTGTCCACCAACGTGCCGTCGAGGTCGAACAGGAACGCCGAGTTGCGCTCAATACTGGACGGCAAAACCGAGGATGGCGGAGTCATCTCGCTCACACTCTCCCGAAGCAGACCAGGCACATATCGTCGCTTTGCGGATGGCCGCCGACGAAGGACTTGACGTCTTCGAGGATGACGTGCCCCAGGGCGGCGACGTCTTTGACGGGGCGGCCGATGCGGTCGCGCAGCCGCTCGAGCCCGTAGAGCTCGTTCTTGGCGTTGAGCGCTTCGCTGAAGCCGTCGGTGAAGGCGGCCAGGAACTGGTTCCGAGCGAGCGGAACAGTCTTCGCTTCGTAATCGTAATGCTCGTCGATCCCCAGCGGGATGCCGGAGATATCGTCGGCCACCGGCTCGACGCGCCCATCGCTGATGCGCAGAAACGGCGGCATATGTCCGGCATTGACCAGCGTGAGCTGATGCTCGCCAGGACTGAGTACCGCGAGCACGAACGTGACAAAGCGATCCTCCCAGCCGCTACGGATGAAGCTGGTGTTGATGTGGCGTACGGCCTTGGCGACGGTCGGCTCGCTGGCCAGCGCATAACGCACGTCGGCCGAGAGCTTGGCCATCACCAGCGCCGCGGAAATTCCTTTGCCCGACACGTCGGCCAACACCACCGCCAGCCGGCCGTCGGGCAGATTGATATAGTCGTAAAAGTCGCCGCCGATCTGGTTGGCCGGCTCGTAGAAGTCGAAGAAGTGATAGCCTTCGAGCTTGGGGGGCGCGGCGGGCAGCAGACCTTGCTGCACCTTGTGAGCCAGCTTCAGGTCGCGCTCGAGCTGATGCTGGCGGATGGCGGCTTCGTGGAGCTGCGCGTTGTCGATGGCGATGGCCGCCTGGCTGGCGACGCCGGCCAGCACGTCGAGATCGTCCTGCTGAAAACGGCCGCGCTGGTCGCTGGTGTCGAGCTGCAACACGCCGATCGAACGGCCATCGCCGTTGACCAACGGGGCGCACATCATCGAGCGGATCCGAAAGTCGGCGATGCTCTGGCTCAGTTCAAACCGCGAGTCGCTCGCCGCGTCGGCCGAGAGGATGGCTTGCTGCGATTCCAACACCTGGTTGACGATCGTGCGGCTGAGGCGAATCGTCTCGTCGCTGTCGGCGCGGCGAAACTTCACCGCCTTGGGCACCATCCGGCCGTCCGCATCGCGCAGCAAAATAAAGCCGCGGTCGGCCTGCACGAAAATCTTGAAGAGACTGTCGAGCAGCTTGGGCAGCACGATGTCCAGCGACAGCGCCTTGCTGAGATTGTGCGTGATCTCGATCACCGCGCGGAGCTTGACCTCGGGGTTGACCGCCAGCCGCACTCCCGAGGAGCTGGCCGACACGTCGAGCTTCGACATGATCTGGGCCTGCGACTTGGCCTCGGATTCGTCCCAAAACCGGCCTTCGAAGAAGGCGTCGGTGCCACGGTCGGCCACGGTCGTCTGTCGCAATCCGCGGTCGTCGCGGTAAAAGGAGAACTCGAGATCGCAGATCTTCAGCCGGTCGCCGTGGAGCAATTTGCGGAGCTCGTGAACCGGCGCGCCGTTGACGAACGTGCCATTGCGGCTGTGCAGGTCTTCGACATAGTATTCGCCGTCGATGAGGCTGATCGAGGCGTGTTGCCGGCTGACGGCGCCCTGGTCGATCACAATCGTACAATCCGGATGGCGGCCCAGAATGCTCGTTCCGCTATCCAAGTTGAACCGCTGGCCGGCGCGGTCGCCCGTCAGCAATTCCAAGATAGCCATTAGCGTACCCAGCCAGCAAAGCGGACGGGCGCAGCGACGTGCGCGCCTGCGAAATGTCGGAAGCGAAAGCTCGATTGTAGATTTGGCCTGCGCCGGGCGTCAACCGGCACCCTCGCACTGTCCCAACGCTGATAACGCCTGGTGGTCATCCTGAGCGGAGCGGTTGTCATCCTGAGCGCAGCGGTTGTCATCCTGGGCGCAGCGGTTGTCATCCTGAGCGCAGCGAAGGATCCGCTTGCCTGTAGGCCAGATGCTTCGCTGCGCTCAGCATGAAACGCACATCGGCTTCACTGCTCCGACGCCGATGTGCGGCGGCCGATCGTCACCTCCAGCTTGACCTCCTCGCCACCGCGGATCAACGTTAAGATCGCTTTCGTGCCGGGCGTCGAGCTGGCGACGTTATGACTCAACTGCTGCGGATCGGCGATCTTTTCGCTGTTCCAGGCCACGACCACGTCCCCCGGCTCCAATCCGGCTTTATCTGCCGGAGAACCATCTGCCACCGCGATCACCAGCGCGCCTTCGAGTTGCTCGATCCCCAGTTGTTCCGCCAGGCTTTTATTGAGCTCTTCCATGCCGACACCCAAGTAACCGTTGGCCACGGCCCCAGTTTCTTTGATCTCTTGATAGATTCGCCTGGCGACGTTGCTGGGGATGGCAAAGCTGATGCCCTGGAACGTCGGACCGACAATGGCGGTGTTGATGCCGACGATCTCACCTTGCATGTTCACCAAGGGACCGCCGCTGTTGCCCGGATTCACCGCGGCGTCGGTCTGCAAATACTCGTTGTAGCGATATTCGGCGCTCAGGCCACGGCGGGCCTTGGCGCTGACGATCCCAAAGGTCAGCGAATTGTCGAGCCCGAACGGATTTCCCAGCGCCCAAACCAGCTCGCCCACCGCGAGCCGATCGCTGTCTCCCCAGGGCGCCGGAATGAGGTCTTCAGCGTCGATCTTCAAAACAGCCAGGTCGTTCTTGGCGTCGTCGCCGATCACCTCGGCCAACCGCGTGCGACCATCAGGCAAATTGACTTTGATACTGTCAGCGTCGGCGTTGGCGACGACGTGGTAGTTTGTGACGATGTAGCCCTCGGCATCGACGATCACGCCCGATGCCTGTCCCTGCTGGCGACCGATTTGCGGCCCCAAGAGCGAGGTGATTTCGTCGCCGCGCCAGCGGACAGTCCGCTCGGTGTCGATATGGACCACGCTGGGAGAGACCTTGCGCCCGACCAGCGTGAAGAGCTTGCCCAGCGATTCGAGCTTTAACTCGGGCAATGCTTCGCTGATGGCCGCCAGCTCGCCTTGCGTCTGCTTGTATTTGACGCGTTCCAAATACGTGGGCAAGAACGCCACGGTCGCCAGCACCAGCAGAACGAGCAGCAACACCGGTAGCCGATACGAGGTGGAGTTGGAAACATTGGCAACCGGCCTCGTTTGCGCACTGGGAGAGGGATACGGGTCCATAGGCGAAACTAAAGGGTTCAGGGTTCAGGGTTCAGGGTTCGGTATGCCGGCGGTTCCTAGGCGATCAGCTCAGGGAGTTGAAGACCTGCCCTAGGTTAGTCGCGCTGCATTACCAGTATACCGGTTTTGACAATTGAACCGAACGGAATGGCATGGTCGCTTCATGGCGGCGCGGGCCGGTGCCGAACGGGCTGTAACCTATGTTTCTCTATACGTTCACGTCAATTTCCAGCCGGGCGATACGACGCGCGAGAGAGCTGATGAAGGTCCATCCGAACTCATCGTATGACAACGAAGACATTGTGGACGACGGTAATTCGGACGGCGTCGCCGTCTTGACGCCGCCGCTTGCGGAGGATGACGCGACGCTCGCGGACGTTGCCGTTGAAACAGCCGCTGTAAACTCAGCGGAGACCGCTGAGCACGGCGGCGCGCGCTGCGAGCACTGCCAGGCTCCGATGGCGACGGGTCAGACGTTTTGCCGGCGCTGCGGTTTCTATCCCGCGCTTAAGATGTTCGTGGAAATCGACGCGGAAGCGGACGAGGAAACCGCTGCCGCTCCGCAGCCCGCTAAGTCGCACTGGGAAGTTTGGAAATCGTTGATTCCGCCTTGGGGTTGGGCACTGATTGCCGGGGTGGTCGTGCTGTTGGCCTTAAGCGTCGCGGCCCGGCTGATGGTGCCGGAGGGACGCGCGCTGGCCATCTGGACGTACGCGCAATACGGCGCAGGCATGGCGGCTTTTATTGCAGCGCACATCGCCTGCTATATGTATGCCATCATGCTGGACAGCTCGTTGAGCGTGCTGGACATCGTCCTCAAACCGTTCGCCATCTGGTTGGTCACGCTGCGTGATCTGCCGAAAACCTTTAAGCGCGTGGCGCTGGGTTGTTGGGGGCAGGCCGCCATGCTATTTGCGGTACTGGTCGTCGGCGGAGTGCGCTACGACGAGATCATCGACTGGGGCAAAGTGCCGCCGAAGAAAAAGCCGAAGCCGAACGTTGCCGCTCCGGTCGACGGTCCCGCCGACGACATGAGCATGGAAGAGGCGATGGACGAGCTCACCAAGAATGCCGGCGTCAGTCCCGGCGACGAAAAGATCCTACAGCAGGAGAAGGGGGATCGTCAGAAGATGAGCCGCTGTCTGATCGTCGGTTTCACGCCTAACCGCGAGAGCGATTTTAGCTCGCTGATCCTCGCGGTCGACGAGCGTGGCGGTAAGTGGCGCGTCGCGGGCGTGCTGAGCGAAGGGATTCCGATCGAGGCCCGTTTGGTCCTGAATCGCCGCTTGCGGCAGATCATGCGCTCGACGCCGGTGCTTCCTTGCGACATCAACGCTTTTTGGGTTGAGCCCAAACTGACGTGTACCGTCTGGTACGAAGACTGGACCGACGACCGGCAGCTCAACCGTCCGTTCTTCGACAAGCTGCAGCCGGATTTCGAGCCGCTGCGGAAGACGGCTACTCCGTAACAAGCTCGAAGATGGGCCAGGCGATGCGACCCAATTGCCGCTTGGTATAGGATGGGGTATGCTGACGCGCGGCACAAGCTGAAGCTTGAACGCCAGCCGTTGATGCGCGTTCATCCGTCCGAATATCCATCTACCACGCCAAGGAGGATTTGGCCATGGCTTACACGGTTCCCGAATTGCCGTATGCGTTCGATGCCCTCGAGCCTCATATCGATCGCCAGACGATGGAGATCCATCATGGCAAGCACCACAATGCGTATGTGACGAACCTCAATAAAGCGCTCGAAGGGAGCGATCTGGGAAACCAGCCGATCGAGTCGTTGGTGGCCAAGATCGACGCCGTGCCGGAAAACATCCGCACGGCGGTGCGCAACAACGGGGGCGGCCATGCCAACCACTCGCTGTTCTGGACGATCATGGGAAAGGGCAAAGGCGGCCAGCCGAAGGGGGCCGTTGCCGACGCGATCACCAAAGTGCTCGGCGGCTTCGACAAGTTCAAGGAAGATTTCACCAAGGCGGCGACCACACGCTTTGGCAGCGGCTGGGCCTGGCTGTCGCTCGACAAGACTGGCCGGCTCGTCGTGGAAAGCACGCCCAACCAGGACAACCCGCTGATGCACGGCAACACGCCGTTATTGGGCTTGGATGTGTGGGAGCACGCCTACTATCTGAAGTACCAGAATCGCCGGCCGGATTACATTGCGGCGTGGTGGAACGTGGTTGATTGGGAGGCGGTCAACCAGCGGTATGAACAGGCGAAGAAGTAAACTCCATTTGAAGAGCGATGACTCGTCATCGCTTTCCTTTTCAAGCCGCTTTCAGGAACGCGAGTTTTCGTTCTTGAACGCCTCAGTGAAATCCAAAGCGACGACAAGTCGCCGCACTCCATAACCGCATTACGGCAATTGGACGAGTTTGCCGTCGGCACGGTGGCCAAGCCGACTGAAGGTCGTCAGCGAGATCTCATAGCTGAGGAATTGAATCGAGGTATCGGCCATCACCGCGGCGAACACGCCATCGTGCGGCCCGCCAAAGCGGTCGCCGCCGAGATCGCCCAACGTGCCGCGAAAATCGGGCAACGGTTCGCGTTCGGTGTAGCGCATGATGTCGTGATTCCAGCCGCAGGTGTATCCCTCGTTGTCGTGCGCCTGCATCTTGCCGAGATGGGCGATGTTCATTCGCTTTTCGGCCAAAAGCAACGTGTGGGACAATCCATCTTTGACGTCCTTCTCACTGCGGGGGATCATTTGGGTGACGACACCCACGCCGCGGTCGAACGGCTTATTTGATGCCATATCGTGGCTCGCGGCGGCGTAGTCATTTTTGGCGTGTCCGAACGTGCGACCGGAATTGGAGGGGAAAGCGTACCAGTCTCCGGCCATTACGACCTCAGGCGTCCGCCGGCTGGGGCAGAAGAACAGCGGATCGGGCGTGCTGATGGCAAAGATCGATTTGTCCATGTCCGTTTTGCCGCCGCCCCCCTCCCACACCCCTTGCGACTCCATATACGGGAGAATCTGGAATCCCCAGCCGCCGTGCTGCCGCGGCGCCGCCACCGGCCGGCCGCGGACGTAGGTCATGTGCCATTGCCAATCGGGTCCGCCGGCGCTGGGGAAAAACCGCTGCGCGGAATGGTGCGTGTGAAACGCCAGTGCGAGCTGACGCAAATGGTTGCTGCAGGTCGTACGGCGACTCGCCTCGCGCGCGCTTTGGATGGCGGGCAGCAACAGCGCCACCAGGATCCCGATAATCGCGATCACCACGAGCAACTCAACGAGCGTAAATGCTTTGCGTGTCATTTGGATACCCGAGCGATCAATCATCCGCGGAGATAGCCGCGATTCTTTGGCGGGCGGTGGCCCTGGCCGCATGGTTAGTGTAGCGTTAAAGGTGGCCCTGATGCGAGCCTACGGCGTCGTTTTGTTTCGCCGCGGCGCGCGCGATCGATCCCAGAGTCCATTCCCCCAATCCCGTAGTACCGCAGCTCCCGAAGTGGCGTCAACGACATGACGACAGAGTCCCAGCCGGACGAGACCCCTGAAGGCATTCCCGTGGGGCGGGAGTGTGAGGTCCAGTTACGTGAACAGAACGAGCAGCTCAGACAAGCCAATCGTCGGCAGGATCGGTTTCTGGACATCGTGCTACACGAGCTGCGCAATCCGATCGCGGCGATTTCCATGGCCGCCGAGGCGCTCTCCCAGTTCGCGGCCAAGACCGCGGACGTTCAGGCGATGAGCGATGTGATCGCCCGGCAATCGCTGCATGCCAGCCGGCTCTTGGACGAACTGCTGGAGGTGTCGCGGATCACCAAGGGCAAACTTGAACTGCGCAAGGAGCGGCTGAACCTGGTCGATTGTCTGCGGGCCGTGATTGCGGGTCGAGGGACGGGTTTCGACGAACAGCGTGCACAAGTTCGGCTGGAGCTGCCCCCGACAACCCTTTGGGTCGAGGCCGACCCGGGCAGGATCTCGCAAGCGCTCGGAAAGCTCATCGAGGGCGCCGTCAAGCTCATGCGCCCGGGCGACCAGCTTTTCATCAAGGTGAGTTCATCAGCGGACCAAAAGCTGGCAGTCGTCGAAGTGCGTGAGTTGAGCGTTGACATGGCGCCTGAGGCGCTGGCGACCATCTTCGAGCCGTTCCATCACGGGGAGGCCTCTCGTCAAGGAGGCCTCGCAATCGGCCTACCGCTGGCGAAGGGACTCGTCGAGCTCCATGGCGGTAGGATCGAGGCGGAAAGCGGACCGGGACAAGGAACATGTTTTCGCATGACACTGCCGGTGGCGGATGTTGCTGCCAATGAAGCGGGCCCCGTCGGCGCCGCGGTTACGCAGCAGCGACCGCTGCGAGTTCTCGTCATCGACGACAATAGCGATGTCGTCACGTCGCTGGAGTTTCTGCTCGCGGCGTCGGGTCACCTGCTCAACGTGGCCGCTACCGGCAAGCAAGGCATCGAGGCGGCGCGGCGACTGCGTCCCGACGTCGTGCTTTGCGACATCGGACTACCGGATATGGAAGGATATGCCGTGGCCCGCCAGCTTCGCGGAAGTCCCGACACCGCGGCGGTTTATTTGGTCGCCGTTTCGGGATTTGCGAGCGACGAAGACCGACACCGGTCGCTCGCGGCTGGTTTCGACCTGCACCTCAACAAGCCCGAGGGGTTTGTGGGTCTGAATGAGCGCCTGCAAAGCTTGCCGATTGGGCGGCAGTGAGACAAGGAGACTGGGAGACTGGGAGACTGGGAGACTGGGAGAGGGGAGACTGGGAGAGGGGGACTTCGTCGAGAATTATTGTCATGTGCGGACGATTTACGTTGCGTACTCCTCCGGCCGTGCTCGTCGAGCATTTCCGCGTGAACTCCCTGCCGCAGTTCGGTCCGCGGTACAACATTGCGCCCACGCAGCAGGTAGGCGTCGTCCGGCATGCGCAGCCCGAGCAGCGGGAGTTCGTTTGGATGCGCTGGGGCTTAGTGCCTCACTGGGGGAAGGACCTCTCGATCGGCAGCCAGTTGATCAATGCTCGCAGCGAGACCGCGGCCACCAAGCCGGCGTTTCGCGATTGCCTCAATCGCCGCCGCTGCCTGATCGTCGCCGATGGCTTCTACGAATGGAAAAAGGTCGGCCGCCAGAAGCAACCGTACCTGATCAGGCTCAAAGAAGGGGGGCCGTTTGCTTTCGCCGGCCTGTGGGACCGATGGGGGAAGGACGAAGAGCGAATCGAATCGTGTACCATTCTCACTACCTCCGCCAACGAGTTGCTCTGCGAGCTTCACGACCGCATGCCGGTCATTTTTGGCCCCGCGGATTACCAGCGATGGCTGGATCCGGCCGTCACCAATGGAGCCGAGTTACAGCCGCTCTTGGACGCCTACCCGGCGGATGATCTGGTGGTCGAGCCGGTAAGCCAGCGGTTGAACCATGTGGCCAACGATGACCCTGGCGTGCTCGAGCCGCCGCCACCGTTGCTTTTTGAATGAACGTGGCGGCCTCCGCTCGCCGACATTACTTCAGGGTTGTTGATTTTGCCCGCTTTAACGCCTACGATGCTAAGCGCGTAGCTTCCTCGGCGGCATGTTTCGTTCGCTCGGGTGTCCTGGCCAACGCTTCATTTTTCACAGGGCGATTGCTGTTATGGGCCGCAGGCTTTATTCAAATTGCCTGGTCACCTGCGCGTGTTGTCGCTGCCGCTAATTGGCCGCCTTCTTTTACCCGCGCGCCATTTCGTCTCTTCTGTTCGTAACGCGACTGCGGGCTAATAGCTCGCAGCTACTGACCACTGACTACCGACCCCTGCTATGGCATCCGACTTTCGACTCAAAGAGCAACTTCCCGAGCTGACGCAGCGGATCGTCGAGACCTATCAAGCGGGCGGGCCGATCAACCATCTCGGCCACTGCCCATTGCCCAACTACGAGGTGATCATCGGCTGCTGCGAAGACCTGAAGGAAATCCTCTACCCGGGTTTTCGCCGCCGCGAAGGATTGCACCTGGGCAATGTCCAGTATCACGTTGGCGACCTGATCGACTCGCTGCACGATAAATTAACGACGCAAATCGGCCGGGCGCTGCGTCATGACGCCGGCGCGAGCAGCATGTGCGACGAAGACCGCGACTTTGAGGCGCTGGGTCAGGCCAAGGCGATCCAGTTTCTCGAGCAACTTCCTGCGTTGCGGGAGATTCTGCGAATGGATGTGCTGGCGGCCTACGAAGGGGACCCGGCCGTCAAGAGCACCGACGAAGTGACATTTTGTTATCCCGGCCTGGAGGCGGTGACGATTTATCGGCTCGCCCATCTGCTCCACAAACTCGCGATCCCGTTTATCCCGCGAATGATGACCGAGTGGGCGCATTCGCGGACGGGGATCGACATCCATCCCGGCGCGACGATCGGCCAGCACTTCTTCATCGACCATGGGACCGGCGTGGTCATCGGAGAGACCTGCCAGATTGGCGAGCACGTCAAGCTTTACCAAGGTGTTACGCTGGGCGCGCTCAGCTTTCCCACGGACGGCGACGGGCAGCTTGTCCGCGGGATGAAGCGGCACCCTACGATCGAAGAGCATGTAGTGATTTACGCGAATGCCACGATCCTGGGAGGGCGGACCGTAATTGGGCGCCATTCAGTGATCGGATCCAACGTCTGGCTCACGCGTTCGGTCGATCCGCACACAACCGTGGTGCTGGAAAAGCCCAAGCTGCAGATGCGGGCCGAGCACAACATCTTGCAGCACGCGGTGGATTATCAGATCTAGCCAGGGGTGTCGGGTGTCGGGTGGTCTGGTGGTCTGGTGTCTGGTGGTCTGGTGGCATGGTGTCTGGTTAAGCACACTCCAATGCGAGAAACCGCAGAACCCCTTCGTACTTAGTACTTTTGTACTTCGTACTTTTAGCGAATTACGCCGCCAAGCGCGCTTGCAATCGCCGAAACTCGGAGTCCAGGTCTTCACGCAGACGGGGCAGATCGGCCGCGAGAACAGCGCAAGCGGTATTGCCGGCACATACTTCCCGCCACCGCGCGACAGAGAATCGAGGGGTGGGGAGCGGTTCGAACAAGAACGTCTCGCCGGCCATCTCATCGATCTCGACGATGCCGACCAGAATGGGACGAAGAAACATAGAGAATCGCTTTCCACCGCCTCAAAGAAGTCGCCGCGTGATCAGTCTGAGGTTGTTCGCGGCTGCTATACCAAGAGTTTCGTCGAGTTCGAGGCAGCGGGATGATGCCTTTCCGCTGGGCGCTCGATGTTTTCACTCGTTCGGTGGTTGGGCGAGAGCGGCTGGTGAAGATGCGCTTGAAAAAGACAGCCACGACGAGTCGTCGCACTCCAAATCAACGTGCCAGGCGCCGCTCGGCCACGCGGATTTTCGCCCGCGCTTGTAACTGCGCGCGCTGGCGGATTTCTAAGAGCTCCGGCGTGTTCGCCTTGCGGGCACGTGCGGCGGCAAGCTCATCGTTGGCGGCGGTCGCGTCGAGATTCTCGGCCGGGACGGCGTTGTTTGTCAGGATCGAGACCACGTTCTTGGCGACTTGTACGAAACCACCATCGAGGTAATAGCGGCGCGTTTTCTCGCCCTCGACCACGCGCAGCTCACCATAGCCGAGACGGCCGATGAACGGGCTGCGGCCGGGAAGAATGCCCAACTCGCCATCGTACAGCGGCAGGGCGACAAACTGCGCCGGCGTTTCCAACAGCGTCGCTTCAGGCGTTACGACGCTAACCAAAAGAATCCGCGACGGCGCTCCGACATCCGTGGCTGTTTGGTATTTGCCCATGCGCTATTTCTTCGCCTGCTTCTTGGCCTGTTCTTCGGCCTGCTCAATCGGACCCACGTACATGAACGCCTGCTCGGGCAGGTGATCCCACTTGCCGTCGGCGATCTCCTCAAAGCTGCGAATGCTGTCGGCGAGCGAGGTGATTTCGCCCGGCTTGCCGGTGAACACCTCGGCCACCAGGAATGGCTGCGACAGGAACCGCTCCATCCGGCGGGCACGGTGCACGACCAGCTTATCCTCTTCGCTCAGCTCATCAACGCCGAGGATGGCGATAATGTCCTGCAACTCGCGGTAGCGCTGCAGCGTGCGCTGCACGCGGCGGGCAATCGCGTAATGCCGCTCGCCGACGTACTGCGGATCGAGAATCCGGCTGGATGAAGCCAGCGGATCGACCGCCGGGTAGATGCCTTTCTCCGAAATCGACCGCTCCAAGTACAAAAACGCGTCGAGGTTGCCGAACGCGGCGGCCGGCGCGGGATCTGTGGGGTCGTCGGCGGGGACGTAAACGGCCTGGACCGAGGTGATGGCTCCCTTGCTCGTCGAAGCGATCCGCTCCTGCAGTGCTCCCATCTCCGTGGCCAACGTCGGCTGGTAACCGACGGCGGAGGGCATTCGCCCCAGCAAGGCGGACACTTCGCTGCCGGCTTGCGAGAAGCGGAAGATGTTGTCGATGAACAACAGCGTGTCGGTCCCCGTCGTGTCGCGGAAGAATTCCGCCATAGTCAGCGCCGACAGCGCCACGCGGAGTCGGGCCCCCGGGGGCTCGTTCATCTGCCCGAACACCATGCAGGTCTGCTCGATGACTTTGCGGCCCGTCTGGCCGATCTCGGTTTCTTGCATTTCCAGCCACAGGTCGGTCCCCTCGCGCGTTCGCTCGCCCACACCGGCAAACACGGAGTAACCGCCATGGGCGCTGGCGATGCGTGCGATCAGCTCGGTAAGAATGACCGTTTTGCCAAGTCCGGCGCCGCCGAACAGGCCCGCTTTGCCGCCGCGAACGAACGGTGTGAGGAGGTCAATGACCTTGATGCCGGTTTCGAAGAGCTCGGTCTTGGTGGACAGGTCGGTGACCAACGGCGGGTCGCGATGAATGGGCCAGTACTCTTCGGCTTGTACGGGACCGCGGTTGTCGATCGGCTCGCCGAGCAGATTGAACACACGACCGAGCGTCGCCTTGCCGACCGGCACGCTGATTGGCGCGCCGGTATCGAGGCATTCCTGCCCGCGCGTCATGCCGTCGGTGCCTCCCAATGCGACACAGCGGATGCGGCCTCCGCCTAAGTGCCCTTGGACTTCGCCGGTGACTTCGATCTTGACGCCTTTGTTCTCGGCGCTGACCTTGATGGCGTTGTAGATGGCCGGCAGATGCGCCTCATCAAATTCGGCGTCAAACGTGGCGCCAATGATTTGAGTAATGCGGCCGATGTTGGCGGCGGCTTTGCGACGTTCGACAGGTGCTGCGGTGACGGTGGCCATGAAGGGTTCGGGGTTCGGGTTCGGGATTGTCGTCCAAGGTCCGGCGTGCAAGGTCCAAGGTCAGGGATCGCAATCGACGTTGGACGTTGGATCTTGGACCTTGGACGTTGGACCTATTTCTTTAACGCTTCCACCCCGCCGAGGATCTCCATGATCTCGCCGGTGATCTGACTTTGGCGGGCGCGATTATACTGGCTGCTTAGGTGCTTGATCAGCTCGCCGGCATTCTCGGTGGCGGCCTTCATGGCCACCATCCGCGCGATCTGCTCGCTAACTGCCGCGTCCAGGAAGCACTTGAAGAGTTTTACTTTGAAGCTGGTCGGCACAACCTCTTCCAGGATGCTCTTGGCCGAGGGTAGAAACTCGTATTGCGATTGTACGGCTCTTTCGGCTGCCGGCTGCGCTTCGATTCCTCCCAGCGCGGCCAGCGGCAGCAGCGTCTCCACCACCGCCGTCTGCCGGCTGATGCTCTCGAACCGCATGTACGCCACGTCGAGACGGTCGAGCTGGCCGGTGATGTACGATTCCAGATACCGGTTCGCCAACACATCCACTTCCGCGAAGGCAGGCCGGTCTGCAAAATGCGTAAACCGCTCCTGGGCCTCAAAGCCGCGGAATTTGAAGGCGCCGATCCCACGCTTGCCGGATATTTCCAGCCGCACGTTGGGCACTTGTTCGCGCAGCTCGGCGTAGCGTGTCAGCCCGGTTCGCACGACGTTCGTATTGTAGCCGCCGCACAAGCCGCGATTGGCGGTGATCACCAACAGCGTGGCGTTGTTGATTTTGTCGCGCGCTTCGAGCAACGGATGGCTGACCTGCAAGCCGCTCTGCGCCAGATCGGCGACAAGCTGCGTGATCCGCCGAGTGTAGGCGGTGGCGGCATGCGCGCGGTCCATGGCCTTCTTGAAGCGCGCGGTGGCGATCAGCTCCATCGTCCGCGTGATCTTGCGGATGTTGCGGATCGACTTGCGGCGTTTGTCGAGGGCTCTTGCTTTCGCCATGCCGAGGGTTCAGGGTTCGGGGTTCAGGGTTGGAGTTCAGCCTTTAGGCTGTTGCAGGCAAGCTAAAGCTTGAACTCCAGCAAGCTAAAGCTTGAACTCCAACAGGTTACACGCGGACGACTTCGCGGGTTTCTTTCTTACGGGTGGCGTATTGGGCCTTGTATTCTTTGATGGCCTGGTTAATCGCTTCCATGCCGGCCTCGTCGAGGTCCTTGGTGTCGACGATCTTCTTGCGGATTTCCGGCTTCTGATCACGCATGAACGTGAGAAAGCCCTTCTCCCACTGGGCCACTTCAGTGCGCGGCACATCGTCCAAGTGGCCGCGCGTACCGGCGTAGATGCTAAACACCTGGTCCACCACGTCCAGCGGCTGGTATTGCCCTTGCTTGAGCAGCTCGATCATCCGGTAGCCGCGGTCCAGCCGCGACTGCGTGGCGGGATCAAGCTCCGTGCCGAGCTGGGCAAACGCCTCCAACTCGCGGAACGAGGCCAGATCGAGCCGCAACCCGCCGGCAACCTTCTTCATCGCCTTGATCTGTGCGGCGCCGCCGACACGCGAGACTGAAATGCCGACGTTCATGGCCGGCCGCTGACCGGCAAAGAACAAGTCCGGCTGCAGATAGATCTGTCCGTCGGTGATCGAGATCACGTTGGTCGGAATATAGGCCGACACTTCGCCTTCCAGCGTCTCGATCAGCGGCAGCGAGGTGAGCGAGCCACCGCCGAGGGCATCGGAGAGTTTTGCCGAACGCTCCAAGAGCCGGCTATGAGCATAAAACACGTCGCCGGGATAGGCTTCGCGCCCCGGCGGCCGCCGCATGAGGAGCGACAACTGGCGGTAGGCCTGGGCCTGCTTCGACAAGTCGTCGTACACGATCAGCGCGTGCCCGCTGTTGTACATGAAGAATTCGGCCATCGCCGTGCCCGAGTAGGGAGCGACGTACTGTAAGGGCGCCGGGGCGCTCGCGCCGGCGAGGATCACGGTCGTGTAGTCCATCGCGCCGTTGCGGTGCAAGGCGTCGATGACCGTGGCAACGGTCGATTCCTTTTGACCGATAGCAACGTAGAAACATTTTACGCCCGAGTTTTTCTGGTTGATGATGGTGTCGATGACGATCGCCGTCTTGCCGGTCTTGCGGTCGCCGATGATCAGCTCGCGCTGACCGCGGCCAATCGGCGTCATCGCATCGATCGCCTTGATGCCCGTTTGCAGCGGTTCGCGCACCGGATGCCGCTCGGCGACGCCCGGCGCATTGCTTTCGACGGGCCGCCGCGCGGAGGTCACCACCGGACCTTTGCCGTCCAGCGGATTGCCGAGCGGATCGAGCACGCGACCGATCACGGCGTCGCCTACGGGCACGCTCAACAGCCGCCCGGTGCTGCGGACCTCATCCCCTTCCTTGATATCCAGGTAATCGCCCAGGATGATCACGCCGACCGAATTCTCTTCCAGGTTGAAGGCCAGGCCGGCGGTCCCGCTGGGGAACTCGACCATTTCGCCGGCCATCACACCGGACAGGCCATAAACGCGCGCAATGCCGTCGCCGACTTCGAGCACGCGGCCGACTTCGCGCACGTCGATCTTCGATTCGTAGTGCTCAATTTCCTTCTGCAATACCGAAGCGATCTCGTCCGCTCTGAATCTCATGGACACTCCTCTCGATCATGTGTTCGCGTATGCGCTCGAGCCGCGTGGCAATCGAGCCGTCGTAGACTGTGTCGCCCACGCGGAGCACCATCCCGCCGATCAGCTCCGGGCGCGTTTTGACTTCCAACATCGGCTCGGCTCCCAGCATGCCCCGGAGCATGTCGGTGAGCCGCCGGGTCAAATCTTCGTCGAGGTCGGCCGCCGTGGAAACATAAACCCGCAGCCGACTGCGCAGCTTGTCGACAATCTTCCGAGCCTCCCGGCGAACGCCCCGGAGGACATCCAACCGGCCGTGCCGGGCGAGTATTTTCAGGAAGTTTCGCAGCAAGGGGGACGCTTTGGGTCCGATGGACTTGTCGATCAGGGCAATCTTCTCATCGCCGGAAACGATCGCTGAACTGAAGATCGCATCCAGCCGCGGCAGTTTGTCGAGGACATCGGTTACCAGGCTGTCGAGCTCGGCCAGCGCTGCATCGGTGACGCCGGCCGCTTCGGTCGCGCCAACAAACGCCTTGGCATAAACAGCCGCGACTCCTTGGCTGCCGACGTCGCCCGACGGTTGGGCGTCACGTTCCGCTTGTGCTGCACTTTCCATTCGTCATCAATTGCAAATTGCAAATTGCAAATTCTCAATTTGCAATTTGAAATGAAACAGCGGCCCAATGCCCCAATCACTCACCACTCACTCCTCAGCACTCGCTCCTCATCGCCTCAATTCGCGCTCGGCTTCGCTACCACCAGCCGGTTCATCGCGTCCTGCACCAGCGCCGCGTGATCGGCCTTGTTCAATTGAGCCTGGACGATCTTGCCGGCCAGATCCACCGCGATATTGGTGCTCCGCTCGGCCAGCTCCTTGAGCGCCTGGTCCTTGGCCGTGTTAATGTCGCGCATCACGCGCCCATGTTCTTCGCGCGCCGCGACTCGTGCTTCGGTCACGATCTCCTGCTTGGTGTGCTCAGCATCGCGGCGAGCCTCTTCCAGCATCGCGCGGACTTCGTCGGATGCGCCGGCGAGCCTCTGCTCGTAATCGGCGAGCATCGCCCGGGCTTCGGCCGCCGCCCCCTCGGCCTTGGCGATGTTGTTCTCGATCGCCCGCTCGCGCTCTTCCAAGGCGTGCGCGATCGGCTTCCAGGCAAACTTCTTGAGCACGAGGAACAACACGACAAATACGACGGCGGTCCAGATCGCCAGGTCGGGGTCGAAGCCGAGCGGGTTTGGGCTGCCGTGCGCGCCTTCGGCCCCGTGCGCGGCGTCACTTTCGCCGGCCTCATGGTCGGCATCACCTTTCTCCGCGACCGGCGGCGCTTGAGCCGCCGCCGGCCTGCTGGCGATACCCATCCATCCGCACAGGCTAACCGCGAGCGCGATGATCGCGAGGCGTTTGGAGAACAACATGGATCGACCCTTCCCAGGATGCGAAGCCGCGTTAGGCGGCAGGATAATTGAACAACATACAGACGATCAGTGCGAAGAACGTGGCGCCTTCGATCAAGGCCGCCGAGATAATCATGGCGGTTTGAATGTTGCCGGCCACTTCCGGCTGCCGCGACATGCTCTCGACCGCGCTTGCGCCGATGCGACCGATGCCGTAGCCGGCGCCGAGAATCACCAGGCCGGCGCCAAATGCGCCGCCAAGATTCATGCTGAACCCTTGGGCCTGGCCAAAGACGCCCTCTCCGCCCTGCGCAAACGCAGGCGATGCAATCAGCATCAAAGCAAACGCCAAGACTGCGATCCGGATCTTGTTCACTTCCTGTTTCTCCTTAGGTTGAGGCGATACGTCGGTCTGGGCTGGACTTGCGAGGCTAATGCTCGTGAGTCGCCATGCCAATGAACAGGGCCGACAGAAAGGTG
>JBBDYH010000094.1:0-108477 GCA_040901795.1 Pirellulales bacterium | reverse complement strand
CAGGACCTTTAATGCGTGCTAGCACATCACGTCCGCAAAACGGGAATGCACCCTCATTGAAGCTATGCTGCAACGCGCAGACCACAAGCGACTTGAATTTCAGGACTACATTCACCGTGGTAAGCCAGCAGATATCGCCTCTCAATTCACACAGCTTCTTGCCACGCTCCCCGCCGCGCACGCCCAAACAATCGAGGGTGTCATATTTCATGGGCAACCCGACGCACCATGCTTCCGATCAGCTTTGAACTCTATCCCCGAGGACGAGTTGAAGCCTTATCTTTGGTGGATTAACGCTGTCCTAAAACGGTGGAGCGATCTAGAACCAGCGATAAAAAGCGATATCGACCGTCTAGTAGTTACGGCACAGATGCAGTGCACCGACGGTGAACCATGGGCTCACAATCTCGCGCTGCAAATCGTCCAGCGAACTAGTGGCCGCTCAACGCTTACGCATTTACTACCCTCATCACAACAACTCGCCCAATACTTAGAGATTCCTGACGTTTTTACGTCAGAGAAACACCAAAGGAAAACAGTCGATCGGGTGGCAAGCACCCTCCGGCAACACTTGCACAGGCTCAGCAAGCGCGCTCGCGCTCGTTTCCCACAAGCCGACACTGACGGAGGTGTAAAATGAATCCGAGTAACTTTTCTGATGACTTGGTCTCAGACGATTTCATTGCGTCACTCCTTCCGTCTTATCCGGACATTGAGCGCTTGTGGTCACGGTCCAACGGACGATCGGTATCCGTACATGAGGCTCGGCAGTTTACAGACACGATCGTTCGCCTCGCAAACACATCGTCTTCACAGGAGAGCGAACTTGGCGACCTTTGTGTGACGGCCGGCCTAGCGCGGCGCGCTTCTGATGGCGCTATCGGTGCGGTTACACCGGAGACGGTCATAAAACTGCGCCACGAACTGCAGCAGCGATTCGTAGTCGATGACTCACTTCAGGGTCTATGGTGTTGCCCGACGGTAGACGCTGTTCTTCAGTGGCTGCAACCCCGTGCAGAGCGCCTGGGAATTAAGAATATTCGATATTATCCGCTCTCCCATGATCGATGGAGCGGTTACTCTTTGTCCAGCTATTCCAGCAGTGGGCATGATCCTGAAGTCACACGTCGATTACGGGCAGGCCAAATCATCAAATTTTTGTCGGGTTCCCAACTGCAGACGGCTGATTCCTTCTGGGTCTTAGCGTTGGGCCTCCCATCAGTCTTCGTTATCGATGATAGCTGCTCAACCGGTGTTGAGTGCTATGTTCCGGATGATGGCATTCCTCTGATTCGTGTCGCGAGAAATCATTGCATGAATGTCCTGGCACGGCATAACTCTGACGCATGGGTCGACTTCCCGCTTTCCGCCGGCGCTGCGTCGACTGGAAAGTTGTCTTGCGATCTTGCACTGCCGATTGAGCTATGCCACAACACTGTGGCACGTATTGCCCCACCGTTGAGGGATGCAGTTTTGCGGTTCGCAGGATTAGTTCAAGTTGCGGCCGCGCGTCTCGATGTACTATACCGGCAAGAACTGCAGACTAGTGTTCCGCGCCAAACGGACGTTGGAGAGATGATTCTACAGGAGTGCGATACACCTGATGCGTTGTACCGCTTTTGCGCGGATAGGCTGCCCACGTTGCTCCAGTGTCGCTACGGCAGCATCTTGACGCGCGTTCGTGATTCCTGCGGGTCCGACTTGCTTATCTTCCAGAGAACTAGTTACGTCGGCTCTAAGCATTTACAAGGTGTCGGAACGTATCATCTTGAGGAGAATACGCTCACCACATGGGTCGCTCGGACCGGTCGCAGCATATGCCTGCAAGACCTCGGGGATCGCAGCTTGCTGCAGGACAAACTCCGCGAATACGACCCGAATCTCAAGTGGGCAAACAAGATACCGGATTCAGACAATCACGGTGATCTCTTGATTGTTCCCGTGTGGTATAAGCAAGACGTTATTGCAGTGCTGCGATACACAGCTCGGCACGACGGGCACTTCACCGAACGAGAGCAACGGTGGCTTGAGCAAATCGCGAGGCGCCACATCGGTCCAAGACTGGACTGCACTCGTCGCCGCCTGTCAGAAGCGTTGCGAGTTGCGCATTACGAAGAAATCGCGGCAAACTCGGTACGAGACGCGGTTACGGAGAACGATACCGGCAAGGAGATCGCCGAACTGTTTGGTGCAACAGCACGAAAGATATTCACTCAGTCGGGCAGCGGTAAGACCGTTCTCGTGAATGTAATAGATGAGGATCGAATACATTTCAGGCATTACGCTATCCTCGACGAGCTTGCAGGAGAACGCCTAGAGCGTTACGAGCTCGCTGGTTCGCTGACAAGTATGGCTCTTAGCCGTCCGGGAGTCGTTTATTTGGCAGATTTGGAGCACGCGGCCACGATGGCGTGTTATCGATCCGTCTTTCGCGATGCAGTGTGCGCACTTGCATGCAAGATGGGGCCGGCGGCCCAGCCAACAGGGGTCATTGTGGTTCTGTCCGACCGCTTTGATATTTCAGAAGACGAACATGGGCCGGTATTAAATCTTCTCGCCGAGCACGCAGGGGAGATCCTCTGGCGGCGTGAGTTGAAGTCCACGTTGCTTAAGAATTGGAGTAGAGCGAGTGGGCTGAAGGCCGTCGTGCGACACCTCGATCAGTTGCTCTGCAAGCGCGAGTCATACACTGAAACCGCGGTACCGCAACTTCGCCCGCTTCTATCCTTACTTAACCGCATGCTGGATGCGGTAGTACCCGACGGTCACAAGACCGAGAGTTTCACTGAGGAGTTCGATGAATTTCGAGTTCGCGATGCCATCATTGTCGCTGCATCACTCGCGCGATCGGAAACGAGCGAATCGAATCTCGAGTGTCACGTCGATCCCGATCTGAATGTGGTCGCTCAGCAAGGGTTTTTCGTTGCAGTAATGTTCGATCTGTTACGCTATGCATGGAGGTTTTCACGAACGGCGTTCATCCGCGCGAGGCGACGCAGAAGTGACGGTGGTGCACAATGGTTAGAAATCTGCATTGAGTCATTTGGCAAATCGCGGCGAATTCCGGCTATCAGTGGGCACAGTGAGGCCGTTCTTCAGTCGTTGCGCCTCGAACCGAGAATACTAGAGCTCCGCGGTCCCTACGAACTTGCTCGCTCTTACCGCCTTCCCGACGGCCGAAGTGGCGATGTTCGTGTCGACACTAATGAACACGATGCTTGTTATCGCTGTACTTTTCAACTTCCAATTGGCGCTGACATTCCTAAGCCATCGATGTCGTAAGGCGCTTTAGTCGTTACATAGGTGCCAATGTTGCCGTACATTGTGGATCACATCGCTCGTGGATGACATTATTGGCGGAGCAGTCACTCTGGAGACGCTGCGCCACGACCACCGGGTCGGCGGGTCCAAAGGATACCAAAGCGCCCACCGGGTTCAACGATCTTGACGGCTCGCTGCCAAGCACTCCGGCGGAGGCCTCGCGCAGTCTCTGCGCACCTACGCGGAAGCCATCCTTGAAAACTTGGAACAGGGTCAGATGGCGCAGCGGATCTATCAGGACCCGCGCGACGAGCACGGCTTCTCGGGCAAGTATCATTCGGTGCGGCGCTATGCGTGGCGGCTAAGCCGGCAGAGCGAGTTGGCCTTCCGCTGCATCGAAGTCGAGCCGGCCAGGAGATGCAGATCGACTACGGTACATGAGCGCGCTGCCAAGACCAGGAAGGAAAGTGGTCCCGGACGCGAATATTTCGCCTCGTGCTCAGCCACTCGCGCAAGGGCTACAGCAAGGCAGTGCGGCGGCTCACCACCGAGTCTTTCATCCGCTCACTGGACAACGCGTCCTGGAACTTGAGCGCAGTGACCCACATCGTCGTGTTCGACAACGTCAAGGCGGTGGTCAGCCAGCCGATTGGTACTATCCGGAACCAAATCCCAAGATCGTGGAGTTCTGCGGGCACTACCGCTTCACACAGTTGCCCACGCGGCCGGGCACGCCGCGGCACAAAGGGAAAGTGGAGCGGGGCGTTGCCTGTGTGCAGCCCAACGCGCAGCGGGGCCGCGTGTTCGCTTCGCTGGCCGAACAGAACGAGCACTTGCGGCAGTCGGAGGGGAGGTGGCCCACACGCGGATTCACGGCACCACCAAGAAACATGTGGGCCAGTTGTTCGAAAGCGTCGAACGCGCCGCGCTGGGACGTTTGCCGGACGAACGCTTTCCTTTCTATGACGAAGGGAAGCGCCGCGTCAGCCGCGACGGCCACATCGAAGTCCAGCACTCGTTCTACTCGGCGCCGCCGATGACGACCAGCAGTCGCCCCCTGGAGAACTGGGGCAAACTGCGGGGTGACGTGCCCAGCGCCCCGGCCGTCCTAGACCGCTTCCTGCACCACTTGGAAGTGATCCAGATCACCGGCAAGGGCTACCGACTGGTACCCTTTCAAGCGCCCAATGATAGCCCGCCTGCTACTGTTCCGAAGTCTGGTCGAAGGCTAGCCGGCACGTTCCCAAGTAGGCATCGAACGCATACGTTCGCAAGGATCATTCGCTCACTCTCGGTCTATGTGTCACAGCACCGCGTATCTATGGTCACTGGCATGCGTGCGGCGCTCGATTTCCCTCCTCGCTGTACGAGGACTTCACAAACATCCACCACGATGCGCTTTAATACTAGCCACATTGTTGTTCGACGACTTTGTGATCTCATTGTGCTCGGCTTGGCTGGTGCGATCGCCAGCTTCGCGTTCCAGCCGCCCACGACTCTACATCCATACCGCATCGCGGTCGCCATAGCACTGTACCGACCGGATGCGCCAGTTAATACCAAAAGGGAGAAACGACCATGCGTTCCACGAAGAATGTCTTGTGGTGGTGCGTTCGCCGGAAACTTGGTCCAGGTCCACCCGGCAGCGCGGAAGTGATCGAATACACGCCCCGGTCGCCTGGGTTTCTACTGCGGCAGTCAGACAAACGCGCCTTTACACTACCGTTGGTGAACCTTTTCGCAACGATCACCAACATTGCTATCACTTTGTTCCTTGTGAGCGGCTTTTAGCAGCGGTACACTGCTTCAATCGTCGACCGAACATGTATCCCATAACGTCCTTTATGGGGTACCATGGGAGCATGGCTCCCGCCACGACGGCCGGCTCGAAACGGCTTCAGCATCTTTCGCAACCTGAGAACTCCTCTCGCAATTCTGGGCTGGCTTTGCCGCCAGAGCTTCCCGCCTTTCTTCCGGCCATCATTGCTGCGGCCGGCGAGAATGCGAGTCGCCGGTTCCTCGAATTCTTCACGGCGAACATTCGCAATCCCAACACGCGAGCGGCGTATGCTCGGGCCGTTTTCGCTTTTTGTTCGTGGTGCGAACGGCGGCGCCTGGCACTCCCCCACCTCCAGCCCATCGTCATCGCCGCTTACATCGAGCAACTCGGGAAGACGCACAGCCGTCCCACGGTCAAGCAACACCTAGCTGCGATTCGCATGCTCTTCGATTGGCTCGTCATCGGCCACGTTCTATCCGTCAATCCGGCTTCAGCCGTCCGTGGACCGAAGCACGTCGTCAAGAAGGGCAAGACGCCCGTGCTCACCGGGGCCGAAGCTCGCCAACTTCTAGAGTCGATCGACACGACTACCCTTGTGGGATTGCGAGACAGAGCCTTGATCGGCGTGATGGTCTATAGCTTTGCCCGAGTCGGAGCGGTGACGGGGATGAATATCGAGGATTATTACCAGCAGGGCAAGCGGTGGTGGTTCCGACTGCACGAAAAAGGCGGTAAGGAACACCAAGTGCCCGTCCACCACACCGCCGAAGAGATGCTTGACTCCTACCTGCGCGCAGCTCAACTCGACGCTCAAGATCCCGACGAGCGAAAGATGCCCCTGTTTCGTTCAATGACCCGCGCGAAAAGACTCTCCGATCGGCGACTCAATCGCCGCGAAGTGTTGGCGATGGTAAAGCGACGAGCCTTAAAGGCCGCACTCCCCTACTCCATTTGTTGCCACACGTTTCGAGCCACGGGAATCACGGCATATCTGGAGAATGGCGGCACGATCGAGAAGGCGCAACAAATCGCGGCGCACGAATCACCGCGAACCACGAAGTTGTACGATCGCACGGACGATCATTTGAGCTTGGATGAAATTGAACGGATAGTCCTCTGACTAGCGGGTACTTCGTGCAGGGATTACTCTATGGCGCGTCGTCTGGGCGGTGATGTCAGTCGCATAGAAGCTCCTCGCTTCGACGGTAATACTTCCGCAGTGTATCTCGGGATCCGAGAAGCAGCGTTGCCTCGACAGCCAGGAACCCGAGGGTCGTCAGCGCTGAATTCTGCGCACCACCCGTGCTGCTCAGCCAGCCGCCGAATGCCACGGCCGCTGCCACGAACATGTTCGCATAGAACTGATAGTACCGATAATGGCTTTCGACGAGCAACTGAAATGCATCGAGCTTTTGATCAAGGTGGGAGAAATTCAATTGGGGCGGTCGAATCCCTGTTGCATGGTGCAGCGTATCTATGAGTGCCCAGCGGAGCGTGCTGATGACCAGTCCCGAGGCGAGGCATGCTACGGTCAAGTACAGAAAACCGCCAATCGTGGTCGGTTCACTGGGTGGCGTGATGAGCCACGAACGAGCGGCTGGGCTGGCCCAATCCATAGAGTGCTACGAACCCTGGTAGCAGGTACGCCACCAGGATTCCGAAATTCGCGTTCGTCACCTCCCGCATTGCGGTCTGCGGGCCTGGACAATGCCTGCTCTGCTTAAGTAGCTCATGATCCGAGCGTAGGCCAAACCGCGGGGGAGGCGCAAGCTAGGGCTTCTTCTTTGGCTTGCGCGGTGGCGATGCTTTCCGTTTCGAGCCCGCCGTGGGTTTGCTCTTCGTTTGCGTTCGCTCTGCGTGTCGGATGCCGTTGGTCATGGCGACGTACTCCAGGAATGGTAATGAAGAGATTGGAACGTCTTTGTAGCCTATAGGCTACAGACCGTCAACGGTGTACTGCGACATACTTCGTCCAACATGTTTGGGGAAGAACTTCGCAAGGCCCAAGAGACGGCTGGCAAGACGCAAGAGCAACTGGCTTTTGACGCCGGACTCGACCGCACCTACATCAGCCGACTGGAACATGACAAGAAGTCACCGACGTTGGATTCCCTCTTCCGACTCTGCGATGCGCTGGGGATCTCGGCTGCCACGTTGATCGCCCGGGTCGAGCGATCACGCAGGAAACGGTGATGCCGCCCATTCAGTGGCCGGCGTCCGCCCACCGGAACCGCTCGCCTATGGCCGTTCCGTGGTAATCTATTCCGCTGGGATAGGTTGTAGGGCAGGCTCTCGATTTTTTTTGCGGAAATCTACGTACTGATGCACCGCTCGGCGCTTCGTTCTTGGCTCGGCCTGCGCTAAAATCGTCCCCATCCTCATCTCTGTCAGGACTCCTGTCGGGGGCTCAGGGCATGGCTGCTCCGAATGCTGGGAACGGCGCGCCGCTTCGCGCGACCTTGAAAATGAACACCGTGGCGGGGCGCCCTTCTCCGGCGGCCGCGGCCAAGGAGCTTTGCCTGCGGTTTGTCTGTTCGCGGTGCCAGCACTGGCTCTCGGTGCCCATTCGCAGCATGGGGATGATTGACAAGTGCCCCGGTTGTCAGACCGTAGTGAAGATTCCCGCCCTTGACGGTTATGTTGTCGGCCTGGAGGAAGTGCTCAAGGCGCGCGGCGAGCGGCAAGGCGTCGTCTTGGGCTGTCGATGCCCGACCTGCCAGACGATCGTTCAGGCTGCGAAGGCGGATTACGGCCGACCGTTGCACTGCGGCGGGTGTGGCGAGTGGTTTGTGCTTCAGGTGCAGTCCGTTGACGCACCTCATCCGACGAAGCCGACAGCAACACCTAGAAAAGAGAACCAGCCGCGCGCAGCAGTGGGCACGGCCGGAGGGCAGCAGCTTCCGCCGCCGGTCCCTCCCCCACCGTCAAACCCGCCTCCGCCGCCGGCCCAGCCTGAGGACGATTGGCGGCGCCATTCCCCGTTCGCGGTAAGTGCTTCCAGCGCCGAGGATGACGAACTGCCCGAGATCGATGAGCTTTTGGCCAAGCCGTCCAACCTTCAGTCCTCGCGGTTCGAAGCAGGTCCGAGGCTGAGTCCCCGCTGGGCGAGGTATTTTTTTCGCTATGGCATCTGGTGGGGACCAACGGCCGCGATGCTGCTGATCGGGGCATCCTCGTCGGAGCCGGCACTTGCGCTCTTTTTGATTGGGATCTCTTTCGTGCCTCTTTGGTTTGTTGTCGGCGGTTTGTTGTCACGGCTGCTGACGCCTGTGATTTTGGCGAGCATCCTGAGAACGGTGCGTTGTCCAGGATGCGGGGACCAGCTGCCCGCCGTGGGCCGATGGTCGTGTGGCTGCGGCTACCATGACCACCGCGAGCGAAATGTGTTTTTGTTCAAGTGTCCCAAATGCAGTGGCCGCGTGGGACACATCGACTGCCCGCGCTGTGATTCAACGATCCTGTTCTAACATGCGGCGCCCCGAAAGCCTCTGGCATCAATATCGAGGGAAGGCGGAAGCCGAGCTCCATCGGGGGTCCGGGTTGATGCTGCAGCCGCGGCCGTGTGAGCTGGAGCCGCCCTGGGAGGACTACGACCCGCGAGTCGTCAATACCTGGGACTGCGTCTTCAATGACTGGGAAGGCCCCTGGGACGGCAGACTGCTGCGGTTGACCGACAGCCGCATCCGGCGGCCGGACGAGCCATTGCTGTTGCCCGTTGGTCGGGTGGGTGTGGACCAGGACGAAATCAAAGACCTGGTGCCGATTGTGGTACAGCAGTTCCCGGAAGACGAAGCGACCATTCCGAAGGCCCAGCAGTTTGCGCTTGCGGTCTCCGTGGTCCGCAGGCCGGTTTCGTTTGAGATTCTCGGGCTCGGGCCCCAGCCGATCTACGACCTGCCGGATAGTCCCGCCTGGTTAGAGGCACGGCGCGAGAATCGAAAGCCGATTGGCTGGTCCGAGCCGGCAATTACCGTTCAGTTCGTGGCGCATCGCAGCGACGCCGCGAAGCTGCAGCGCCAGTTGCTAGCACATTATCCCAACTCGGCCGTTGTTGTCGGTGGACGACTCAGCGAAGCACGAGATATGCTGCCTGGTCACGACTTGGTCTACAGCCAAGGGTTTGGGTCGTCGCTCCTTTTGAACATGCCGTACGTGCTGCCGCTGAAAGCCTTTACACTGCTCAATGTAGACCCGTTAGGTGTCGCCGTCGCGGCGATGGAGCAGCTCGGGCCTTACGAGTGGGCGCTCTTGCAGATCCTCTACCAACCGTGCGAGCACGCCTGGGCCAATAACGCCCGCCAAGCCGTGGCCCACCCCTACCAGACGACACAGCCTCTGTTCCCCGACGTCCCGCCGAAGGTGCTCGACAAGAAGTTTATCTCGCCGTTGTTCGCCGCGGGGGTCCGGTTAGCGGCCTTGCGGCGGCCGGTTTATCAGCATTTGCTGGGCTGGGCGGAGCAGTTCGCCGTCGGCGAGCAGCGACTGATTGCCGCCGGCGACGAGAACGAGGGGGACTTCGCCTGGTCGACGATGTGCCGCGGCACGTTTCGGCCGGGGATTTTGCTTAACGCCGAGGAGCTGGCCAGCCTAGTGCACTTGCCCGGCCCGTCGGTGGTCGAGAATAGCGAGCGCTTGAGCCGAGTGAAGACTCGCACGAGGCCGACCACGGAGGCGCGCCATGAAGTGGGCGCCGTCGTCTTGGGAGATAACGTCCATCAAGGCAAGCGGCGCGTGGCCAGGATCCCACCCGCGCTCCGTGAACGCCATTGCTACATCGCCGGGGCGTCAGGAACCGGGAAATCGACCCTGCTTTTGAATATGATTCTCCAGGACATCGTCGCTGGTCAGGGCGTGGGCCTGCTCGATCCGCACGGTGACCTGGCTAAGGAAGTCCTGAAGCGGATCCCCACGAACCGCATCAACGACGTGATCCTGTTTGACCCCACGGACACGGAGTACCCCTTCGCGTTCAATGTCCTCGACGCCAAGGACGAGGATGAGCGGGAGCGGATCGTGACGGAGACGATCATGGCGCTCCAGCGGCAGTCTCCGTCGTCGTGGGGCGTGCGGCTGGAACGGATCCTGGAGTACACACTCTACACCGTCTTGGATGCGATCCCCGGCGCGACCTTGGCCGACGTGGAACGCATGATTACCGATTTGGAATTTCGGGATGGAGTGGTGAGGCGTACGCGCGACCCGCGCCTTGTACAATTCTGGCGGGCCGAGGCGAGCCACATGGGCAATCAGGCCATCGATCCGGTGCTCAGCCGGCTTTCTCCTTTTTTGAGGAAACCCACCCTGCGCAACATCATCGCGCAGCGGCGCTGTGCCGTAGACTTCGATCAGGTGCTCAACGAGGGCAAGATCCTGATTGCCAACTTGTCGACCGGCTTGCTGACCGAGCCCGTTGCCAGCACGTTCGGCAGTTTCTTGGTTTCGAAGATCATCAATGCAGCCTTCCGCCGCGCCGCCATGCCTGAGAACCAGCGGAGGCCGTATTACCTCTACGTGGACGAGTTTCAGGCGTTTATGAGCCTATCGATTTCGTTCGACCGGATTTTGGCAGAGGCGCGCAAATATAAATTGGTTTTGGCGGGCTTGGCCAATCAGTACGTCAGCCAGATCGACCCCGCTGTTCGGGACGCGATCTTCGGCAACGTGGGGACATTTGTGACGTTTCGCCTGGGCGTGAAGGACGCGACGTCGATTGCGAAAGAGATGGGCGTATTCAGCGAGGAAGAAATTCTGAACTTGGAAATGGGTCAAGCATTCGTTCGCGCCGGCGGCTCGGCGACGGCGTTCAATTTGACGACTCCTCCCCCACCACCGCCGGCGAGCGTCGATCCGACGAGCGACATCAGGGGACTCGCACGCAGCAGGTATGCGCGGCCACGTGCTCAACTGGAAAAGGAAGTTGACGTATGCGGCTCCAGGAGTTCGGCCACTGCGAAAGCTGATGGAGCAGTTAAGCCCAAGAAACAACGAAAGGCTCAGCGACCGAGCGGCACGGAGAACAGCGGATCGATCGGCCCGCGGGATCCATCGGAAGATGATCTCGTGAATTGAACCGGCATGTTTCGCGGCACGACAAGGCACGTTGGACAGAACCTGTCCACCCTGGCTGGCTGAGTTGCTTGCATCGCCCAGCGCCGGTGGTATGTTCGTACCATCGCTTTGAGGTCGCATCATGTCGGAGCAAAATTCGCTTGTTCGGCAGTGGATTCTGTTGCGAACGCTCTCCTCGCGCCGCGACGGCGTCACGGTCAAAGAGATCGCCCTAGAACTCGGTGTGTGTGACAAGACGGTCCGTCGCGATCTCGTCGCGTTCGCCGCGGCGGGTTTCCCGCTCAATGAGACGGTCGAGGCACATGGCCGAAAGTTTTGGCGACTTAGTCTCGGCAACGGCCAGCCTGAGCTGAGCTTTGCCTTCGATGAGGCGCTTGCCCTGTTTCTCGGGCGACGGTTCCTGGAGCCGTTGGCTGGTACATACCTGTGGGAGGCCGCGCAGCAAGCCTTTAAGAAAGTCCGGGCCTGCCTAGGGCGGCCCGCGCTAGCCTACCTGGAAAAGATGGCCGGCAACCTTCACCACACGACGATCGGCGCCAGCGACTACTCCACCAAGGCCGAAGTCGTTGACGACTTGATGCGCGCGATTGAGGATCGGCGCCAGACGATCATCACCTATCGCTCGCTCAAGGCGACCGAGCCGGTGGAGTACGCGATTGATCCGTTGGGCATCGTGTATCACCGCGGCTCGCTGTACCTGGTGGCGTTTTCGCACGATCACGAGGAGCTGCGGCACTTTAAGGTCGATCGCCTCGACGAGATCGAGGTGGGCAAACTACCATTCCAGATGCCCGACGACTTCAACCTGCAGGAGCACCTACGCGGCTCGTTTGGCATCTTTCACGGCACGGGTGACGTGGCGGTCAAGGTTCGCTTCTTTCCACCCGTTGCCCGCTACGTTCTTGAGGGGCGCTGGCACGCAAGCCAGAAGCTACAGAGCCAGCGCGACGGCAGCGTGCTGGCCGAGTTCCGGCTTTCGGCGACGGAGGAAATCAAGCGATGGCTGTTGAGTTTTGGCGGGAACGCGGAGGTCCTGGAGCCGGATGAACTGCGCGCAGACTTACTGTCGGAGGCCGAGCAACTTCTTTCCGCCTACATCGCGCGTCCTGGAAACAAAACCCTGAAGTCGTGACTCGGCTCAACGCCTTTCGGCATCAACGAAATGACTCAAGATACATCCAAAGAACGACTTGGAAACCGTTCTAATGCTCAACGCCTCTTGGCGTTCACCCATGGGGTAGTACGCGATCTTCGAAAATCTCCGGGACTGATTCGGAGAAAAAACGTCTCAGCGGGCACTATTGTAGCAGATGTAGAAAGGTTTACAAGTACCATCCGGAGTTGGTCTAATAATAACGGAGGGATCCAGACATGGAACAACACGTGAGAACGCCCGAGGCGATTCGGAACATCATTGCTCCGATCTGCAAAGCAAAGGCAGCACAATTCCACTGTGATCCGGAAGAGGTTCTCGATGAGGTGACCGCCATCGTCGCATTGTCCGCCTGTCGCGTTTCGCGCCTACAAAATCCGGATCATTATTTTCGAAGATCCGCATCCAGAGCCTCGCGTCGCCTTTGTAAGCGCTCGCGGAGGACACGGCAATTTGGTGATGGGGCTAACAGTGATGAATCGGCCACGATCCCTGACAAGAGAGTGATCAATCCACTAGATCAACTAATCGAAGCAGAAAAGTGGGCGAGCGTCAACGCAAAAAAAGAGGCACTCGATCGCGACACGCGCAGCGCTATTGACCGCTTCTATGGCTTCGAGGAATCACCAATGCAAAAACCCGACTACAACCGCAAAAACCACGGCATCCATCAAATCAGAGATGGAGTGAGAAAGGAAGGGCTGCTATGAATAACGTTGATCTCGCCTTCGCCCTCGTCGGCACGTCGTCCATCCCTGCGGATCACGGCTACCACCTGTACGCCGCGATTTCGCGGGCCCTGCCGGCGGTGCATAGGCCGAATGGGATCGCAATTCACTCTGTCCGGGGTCGTATTGTCGGTGAGCGGCAGATGCAGCTTTGTGATTTCAGCCGACTGACGATCCGTATCGCTGCGGATCGAATCGCGGAATTGTTGCCGCTTGCGGGGAAACAACTGAATGTGGCCGGGCGGGGTGTCCGTGTCGGCGTGCCACAAGTTTACGCCCTCACGCCCGCCACCGCGCTCCGCAGCCGGCTGGTGACGATCAAGGTCTCCGCCGGAGACGGCCAGCCATCCGGGCCTCCCGACCCGGACGCCTTCCTTGCCGCCGCACGCCGCCAGCTCGATGCCCTCAACATATCTCCCGAAGCTCAAATCTCGCTCGGCAAGCGCCGCACGCTGCGCATCAAGGAAAAAGAAGTCGTCGGCTACGAAGTGCTCGTCGAAGCGCTCTCTGCTGATGAATCCCTCGCCCTCCAAACCCACGGCCTCGGCGGCCGCCGCCACATGGGCTGCGGAATCTTTGTGCCGACAAAGCGAGAGGAGGAATGATCGATGAAGCGCGACCACATCTGCGCGAAGAGTTAGAAGGACCGACGAGAATTACACAGGCCCGATAGCCCAGTGCACTGGACTCGATGACTCGCCATGAAGCGATTGCTTGCAAAAAAGTACGACAGGGAAAAACACGGCGACTCGCCGCCTGACTATGCCTTGTTAACGCAGCACACCTTCGACGTCGTTGCGGCTTGTGGTGCGATTGCGGACGCGGCCGGCTACACGACGTTATGCAATCTGGGCTTGGACGAAGGAACGTTCGAGGAATTCCAACTGTTACTTCGCGCCAATGGCTGGATTCAAGATTTAGGCAAGGCGAATAGCCATTTCCAAGTCATGGTGACTGCGCAGCCTCAGCTAACACAACTATTGCGACATGAAGTAATCTCCGGGCTGCTTGTCTGGCATGACTCGCGGTTCCGCGCCTGGCTAACCAACTTTTCGTACCCCATTACGGCGGCGGTTTGGGGTGCGATGGGGCATCATCGTAAGTTTGACGAGCAGACTGCGCCGAAACAGGTCTCGAACGCCGAGATTTATGTAAATCACCACGACTTTAGCGAGATTCTGACGACAATGGGCAAAGATTTGGGGGTGACTGCCGTCCCTCCAACATTCGCCAAAGCTCTTGCTCTCGGGCGGCCGTCGGGTGGCCTGTGCGATTTACGATTGCCCGCTAATCTGGATGACCTCATTGATGAGTTTGAGGACCTTGAGACGGACTTCGAGACAGTGAACTCACGCCGTCTATTGGCGTCGGTCAAAGCCTTTGGTGTGGCCGCCGATGTCGTCGCCAGCGCAGTCGCCTTCGCCCGATACAATTCGCAGACGGAATCTTCCGTCGGTGATTATGTGCGCGAGAGTCTCGTCGAAATAGGACTGACGACTGCGGATTTGACTTCGCTTATTCACAAGTGGGCGTGGGACCACATCGAATGCGACTCGGTTCCACGCGACGAATCGATGCTCCCGCCGGGCTTTGAAGTCCGCGCCTTCCAATGTCAAGTAGCGGAATCGAAGTCCTGTGTCACGTTAGCTCGCGCGGGTTGTGGCTCAGGGAAGAGCCTCGCGGCATACCTTTGGGCACGCAACTGGTGCGAAACGTCTTTGGATTCGGGGCGGTCGAACTTTCGCTTGTTTTTCTGCCTGCCGACGACTGGCACTGCGACAGAACACTTTAAGGAGTACGCGTTGGAATCAGGCATTGATTCAAGCCTGACGCACTCGCGTTCAACCATCGACCTGCGGACCATTGCGGAGACTTCTCCACAAGAGGAAAAGGACGAAGAAAACAGCGCCGCAGCAGAGGCCGCGTGCTCGCTGCTTAATGCCGAACGTGACAAGATCGAATCGTTGAACCTTTGGAGCACGCCACTTGTTGTGGCGACGGCAGACGCAATTCTCGGACTGATGGTCAACGCTCGGCGCGCGATCTACAGCTTTCCTGCGATCATGTGCGGCGCGCTCGTCTTCGATGAGGTACATGCGTTCGACGATCAGATGTTCGGACACTTGTTGGCTTTCGTGAAGAACTTCCCACGCCTGCCGATATTATTGATGACGGCATCGTTGCCTGAGCAGCGCAGGCGAGCCATCATGGCCGTCCGCCCTGATCTTTGCATAGTTCCCGGGCCCAAGGAATTCGAGGAGTTAGAAAGATACGAACTGATAAACGAGTCTGGGGAGGAAGAGATTTGGAGGGCCGTAGAGGAGTGTCTTGCTGACAACGGCAAAGTGCTTTGGGTGCGGAATCAAGTCGAATGGGCGAACCGGACATATCTTCAATGTCGGAGTCGTTTTTCGGACACAGTGACCAACGTTTATCATTCACGTCTGCGGTACAAGGACCGAAGCCGTCGGCACCGACAGGTGATTGATTGCTTCAAACGGTCAAACAACGCTTTGATTCTCGTCGCAACTCAGGTCGCCGAGATGTCATTGGACCTTTCGGCCGACTTGCTCATCACCGATATCGCTGCAATTCCGGCATTGATCCAGCGCATGGGGCGACTCAACCGCCGCTCGACTCCCGACAAGCCGATTCCACCGAAGCCGGCCATGATTCGTTCGCTGCCAGAATCCGAATGGGCCGCCGAGAAGCCCTACCACAGATCGGACATCGACGCGGCCGAGTTGTGGCTCCGTTACCTTAAAGGTCTTGGTCACCCGTTGTCCCAGCGCGACCTTTCGGATGCATTTGCCAGGTTCTGCAACGACGGAGAGTTTGACATCGCAGGCGCAGAAGAGCGTGCCTGGTTCTTCGGCGTGGCTGGAAAATCCGGTCTGTGGCGTACTCGTCCCGGAATGACACGCGAGGAAGGTTACACCGTTCCCGTGATTCTCAAGACAGATCTGGAGCAATGCGACGAACGCAATCGATACGGCGAACCGACTTCGGATTGGCTGCGCAAGCATGAAGTCTCAATTCCCTTTAGGGAATCTGTTCTAAAGTGGGAGTCCGTTGGGACCGTGCGAATAGCACCTCCTGACTTCATCGAGTACGACTACGACGAGGCGACAGGCGAGGGAACGGGTGCGAAATGGAAAAGCCGTTAATCTACCGTTTGAGCAATCCTGGTTACACGATTTACCACCGGGCCGCCCTTGGAGGACTCGCAGCCACCGTTCGCTCATGGGGCGGTCATCAACCCCAGGGCATCACGGCAGAGCTGAGTTCGGACGGAATAGTGATTACGTGGGCCGATGGTTTGACAACGCAGGAGGCGTTGAGACGTATTCTGGCTGCGTCTTTCAAGCTCACTGACGACAAGCTGATCGACCTGCCGGGTCAAGCGGTGCCGCTTGGGGCGGAGGATCTCCGGCTGGCGATTCACAACGCCTTAACCAGTACTTTCCTGCAGCACAACAAGATGCGACCTGCGCCGCCAGGCGAGCAGGGTGCGCGCCCATTTACATTAAAGACGGCTGACGACGAGACCGGCGTCATTCTGACGTACAAGGCAGTGGGCCAGTATGCACATCAAACCGCACAAAAGACCGGTCTGTTAAAAGAGACAGTAGCGCGCGAGGAGGTTGCGGGTGAGCGTCTCTCGCCCGTGAAGATTCCGCAGTGGTGTGTCCCCGGCGCAATGGGAGGAGCCAGAGACCTCGAGGCGCCTCCCGAGAATGCATTCTTGCTGATGTTTTTGATGATCGCCTGCCCAGTGTTCATTCTTCGTTCTCACCGCCGTGAACAAAAAGCTCAGTACTGCATTGTTGTGCCCGATGTCGTCGATCTTCACAGATTTGCGCGGGCGTTGCAGCGAATTGCAGCAAGAAGCCAAGGAATCGAACGATTCAGTAACAGTTATCTTGGCCGAGTTGTTGGCGGCGCGGAAGAGGCGGCATTGCGGCTTCTGATCGATCTCGAAGCCGAGGATGTCATGCCCCATTGCAGCGTCGCCGGGTGTCTTGCGGTCGCTATGGGAAAGGTTGCGTGGGACAAGAACCAGATCAACAGATCCAGCAGCATTCGGCTAAGGGGACACTATCCTGAGCTCGACGTGTTCCGAGCCGCGAATGCCTATTTTGGGTCAAGCCGTGTTGTGAAGGGCAGAGAGGGGCAAGGATACGCCGTGCCCTCCAGCCCCGTTCCCGAGCTGGTTGCCGCGAACCTCGCCGCGGAGCAGCACTGGTGTTCTCATTTCAAATCATTGGTCAGTGACAAGAAAGACTTCTTGCGAATGTGCTATGCACAGAGAGGACTCAAGGCCATGAAAGAAGCTGTCAACGATGCCGACGATCAGGCGATCATCGGCGCATTCCACGAAGCATGGAGGCTGACGATGCGCTCTCTCTACGATCGTGCTCGGAGCGAACGGCTCGATGGTGATGGATTAGTCGAACGGGAGAGAGAGCGATTAAGAAATGCAATCTTGCGGACCAAAACTGCTGATGCCTTATCCTCCTGGTTTCTACGCTTTTGCGCGGATGCAACTAAGGGAGCGGCACTCGGACCGCTGCGGAATGAGGCGCAGCGGATCCGGAGGTTCATTTTCAATCAGCGGAATTTCGACCGTTTTCAAAATCTTTGTCTCTTCGCGCTCGTGAGCTATGCAAGTGACCGAACACAATCACCAATAGAAGTAAAGGAGTAACGATGGGAACGCATTACCTATACGGAACGATTCTCACTGGAGAAGCCGTGGCCGCAAATAATCGTGGCGACAATATCGGCAACACGACAACGCTGCAGAAGGTCTTTCATCAAGATGATCTGCACACGAGCGTCTCAGCCGAGGCCATACGCTTTGCGCTCCGCTACCGTTTCCAGCTCCAGGATCGGGCAAGCGTGAATCGCTCCTACGATCCCGTCTCGGGAAGGCTCGATCTTCGCGATGAAAAACGCGAGTATTGGGCCGACGTCCTTTCTGAAAAGAAGCTGCCGTGGATTGACGACGACCTAATGGGATTCATGGATGCCGCTGCCGCAAAGCAGGAGAGCGAGGAGGAAACGACAGAAGAAATGGAACCCGAGGAGAGGCAGGCTAAGAAGAAGAAAGCCAAAGGCAAGACCACAAAGCGGCCCAGCCCGCTCGCCCTTGGCCGTGCCGTTTCCTTGCGTCCATACCGTGGCGAAATCTCGTTCAATTGTGTAAGCGGCGCAAAGGAGAAAGGAAGCCTTTCGCTTTACGCCGCCGAAATGCACACGACCGAGTATCAATACTCGTTTGGACTGAACCTAAATGATGTGTTGGTCAAAGCACACGTCGGCGAACTGATTGAGGCGATCATTGACCCGCCGCCCGTTGCGGGCAATCATGCGAGATTCGCATTTGACTTTTCGCCGGCCTCAATCGTCCTCCGCGTGACAAGCGCTCATTCCTCGAAGATCCAGAACTGTTTTGAACATGATGAGGAAAACCGCACTTTCACGGCAAAACGGCTGATTCAGCGTGTTCGGAGTGGAGATGTTCCCGCCAGCGAATTGATAATCGGTGGCGAACTGTCAGCGACTGTCGAAGGAGCAAGCTTGAAGGAACTCGGAGTAACGACCGACTTAGGCGTGGCAGCAGCGGCCAAGGAAGCTCGCCGCCGACTTGCGAAATTGGGCGCTGAATTCGAGAGCGTGGCAACGAAGACCAAGGAGGCGTCGTGATTACCCTACGCGTTGATGTCCCGTTTGCCAGCTTTCGCAAGTCATTTGCCCGGTCGTTTGCAGAGACCTACCCGCTACCGCCTCCAGCGACCATTTACGGGATGCTACTTTCACTCGTCGGTGAACGTTTTCGGGCACGGCACGAAGGCGTTCGGCTGGCGTTCGCCTTCAAGCGATTGCCGCATATCGCAACAACGCTGCGAAAGCTTAGTCGATTCAAGTACGGTGTTCCAAGTAAGCAATCCAAGCTCGGCAATGCACCGGACTTCATCGAAACGTTGTGTGGCCTGGAGTTCCTCTGCTGGGTGGACTCCACCAATGAGATGCCGAACAAAGGCCCCACGGCTAGACACGACAGTAGACTGCTTGAATCCCGAATCATCGAAGCAATCAATACCCCCAATCGGGTTCAACGTTATGGCGTACTCTGCCTTGGCTTAAGCGATGACGCGGTTAACGAGATTGAGTTATGTGAGATTTTGGAAGGAACTTGGTTGCGCCTGGTACCTCGCGATACCGGTGACCTGGAGCTACCAATCTGGGTAGATCACGTGGGTTCGTTTACTACCCGATGGCAAAGGTATCATCTGGATACTCAACCCACTGAAGTTCACATCCAACCACCGGTCGAACAATTTACTACGATCGCCGCACCGATTTGATTCAACATTCGTCAACTCGCGCCCACGGAGGAGGCCTCTTGCCAGATTTCGGAGCAGGCATGGACATTCATCGCTCGACCGTGGTGGAAATTGGTTTCTTAGATGCTGATTCGCACGCAAGACGCGGCAGCTCATCGTCTGCAATCCCTAATCCGCAATCCGTGGTCGTTCCCGAACCTCCCCTCCGCGTCATGGCCCTGCACGCGCTGCTTTACTGCGAGCGGCTATTTTATCTGGAGGAGGTCGAGGAGATCCGCGTTGCCGATGCCGCCGTGTACGCCGGGCGGCGGCTGCACGATGATGTTGTGCCGCTGGACGATGAAGGGCCGGAGCGGCGGAGCGTGGAGGTGGCGAGCGAGGCCTGGGGGCTTGTGGGTAAGGTCGATGCGATCCGCCGCCGCGATGGCCGGTGGGTCGCGTACGAACACAAGAAGGGCCGTTGCCATCGCGGGCCGGACAAAGAAGTCCTCGCCTGGCCGAGTGACCGCATTCAGGCAATTGCCTATGCCGTACTGCTCGAAGAGACGCTGGGCGAGCCGGTTCCGCAAGCCCGGATCCGCTATCACGCGGACAACGTGACCGCGTTCGTCGAGATCGACGAGGCAGCTCGTGTGGGTCTGCGGTGCGCAATCGCCCGAGCCCACGAATTGCGCCGCACGGTCGCCAGGCCACCGGTTACGGACAACGAAAACCTTTGCCGGCGCTGCTCGCTGGCGCCGGTTTGCCTGCCGGAAGAGGAGCGGCTCGCCCGAATTGAGCATCTTAGCGCTGACGAGCCGGCTGATGGAGCGGCGCCGGAACGTCTTCCCGAGCGCCCGCGCATTCCCACGCTGTTCCCCTCAAACCGTGAGCGACAAACGCTGCACGTGATGTCGCCAAAGGCGCACATTAGCCGTAGCGGCGAATCGCTCGTCGTTACGGCGGAGAACGAGGAACGAGAGACCACAACGCAGCGAGTGCCCATCGAGGAGATTGACTCATTGGTGGTTCACGGCTTCGGTCAGGTGACGACGCAAGCGATTCATCTGTGCGCTAGCCGGGGCGTGGCCGTGCAGTGGATGACGATGGGCGGGAGGTTTGCGGCAGGAACCACAGCTTCAGCAGGACGTGTTCAGCAGCGAATTCGGCAATACTCGGCCTTAGTTGATGATGCTGTCCGCTTGCGTCTAGCCCGTCAGCTCGTGCATGCAAAGGTCGAAACGCAGCTTCGTTATCTGCTGCGGGCGACGCGTGGCGACGAGGCAGCTCGTGTGGGTTCTCAACCACATATTGAGCGGATTCGCGAGTCGTTGCGGAAGGTAGCCACCGCCATGTCCGACGAGTCGTTGCTGGGCTTAGAAGGGATGGCGGCGAAAGCCTATTTCGCAGCTATGCCCGCCCTTTTGTCTCCGCAGGTCCCGTCCGAGATGCGCCCGATTGGTCGCTCGAAGCATCCGCCGCGAGATCGATTTAATGCGCTCTTGAGCTTTGGTTATGCGATGGTTCAAACCGCGGTCCATCGAGCCGCGGTCGCTGTGGGACTGGAACCCGCGCTTGGGTTTTACCATCGGCCCCGCACGGCGGCGTCACCGCTTGTGCTCGACGTGATGGAGTTGTTCCGCACGACGCTCTGGGAGATGCCGCTGATCGGCAGCGTGAACCGCTCGCAATGGGATCCGGACGGCGACTTTGCCATTTCGCCCGGACAGATATGGTTATCGGAGTCGGGCCGCAAGAAGGCGATCGGACTGTTCGAGGAGCGGCTCAGAGAGTCCTATAAGCATCCACATACCGGGCAGTCCCTGGCGTATTCCCGCATGATCGAGCTGGAATTGCGGCTGTTGGAGAAGGAGTGGACCGGATGCCCTGGTTTGTTTGCACGGATGCGCGTTCGATGATTGTGACACGTTTGCAGCAACCACGGCGAGACGAACATGGCGCAGAAGCATTGGCACTTGGTGAGTTACGATGTCCGCAATTCCAAGCGGCTGCGGCGAGTTGCCAAGAAGCTGGAGGGGTATGGGAGTCGCGTGCAATTCAGTGTCTTTCGCTGCCGTCTGGACCGCGAGGCTTTGGAGAAACTGCATTGGGAATTGAACGAGATCATGCACGAGGAAGACGATCTCTTGGTAATTCCTCTATGCGATGGCTGCGCAGGAAAGGTGCCGGAGCATTCAACGGGCGACCAGTCGTCCTGGTCGGAAGCGCCGCCGAGTTATCGGATCGTATGAAAGGAGTTTCAGGCATGCTAGCGTGGTGCGTCTCGATGACTGGGCGGTTTACTCGAAACCGTCCTCGCTCAGGCACTTCCGTCAACGTGGTCGAACCAGGGATGCATGACTCACGTTCTCCCCGTCTTGCAAGGCGTTTGGCGCACAATCTTTGTCGTGCAACCGGGCGGGCAAGTGGTGAGCGCTTGACGTCGGTCTCAACGCGGCGCCTTTCGCTGCAACGGAGGACGCATGAAAGTGCATCGGCTAAACTGTTTTATGCGAAGGGGTTGGGAACTGTGCCGTCGATCGTTCGTTGATGCCGGAAGGCGTTGAGCACTTCTATCACCCCTTGGGACAACTGCGCGGCACGGCGGTCGATCGTTCGTTGATGCCGGAAGGCGTTGAGCACGCGGCCTCGCTCGCGCACGGCGAGCCAATTCCCAGGTCGATCGTTCGTTGATGCCGGAAGGCGTTGAGCACTGCAGAAAGCCGCCGTCAGCATGTGCGGCATCCAAGGGTCGATCGTTCGTTGATGCCGGAAGGCGTTGAGCACTCGATGGACCAGCCGGGCAGGCTGCCCCCGCCGCCGTCGATCGTTCGTTGATGCCGGAAGGCGTTGAGCACCAGCATCTGGCAGGTCCAGCCGATAGTAGCCATCGCGTCGATCGTTCGTTGATGCCGGAAGGCGTTGAGCACATCTCGCCGCTGTCGTTATAAAATCGCAGCCTGCGTCGATCGTTCGTTGATGCCGGAAGGCGTTGAGCACACGGCCCGGCGCCGTTGCCCCGACAATTCGGTGAGGGAGTCGATCGTTCGTTGATGCCGGAAGGCGTTGAGCACGTCGAAGCGGGCATGGATGAAGCCCAGGCAATTGTAGTCGATCGTTCGTTGATGCCGGAAGGCGTTGAGCACCTGACCGCTACTGCCCTTCTCGACCGCCTCGTTGGGTCGATCGTTCGTTGATGCCGGAAGGCGTTGAGCACGCTCATGTCGTTTACAGGGTTCCGAGTCGCTTGCGCGCGTCGATCGTTCGTTGATGCCGGAAGGCGTTGAGCACCCGCTACGCCATCGCAGGCAGCGGCCGCAGATGCCGTCGATCGTTCGTTGATGCCGGAAGGCGTTGAGCACTTCGATGACCAACGCTCCGGCGCGAAGGCCAACAAGAAGTCGATCGTTCGTTGATGCCGGAAGGCGTTGAGCACCAGCTTTGATGCGCTGCTCTTGCTCGCGAATGGTTGTCGATCGTTCGTTGATGCCGGAAGGCGTTGAGCACCCGACAGCCCCAATGATGGCGGGTGGCGGTTTCACTGTCGATCGTTCGTTGATGCCGGAAGGCGTTGAGCACAGTCTGATGTATCCCACGTCCAAGTAGTAATCGCGTCGATCGTTCGTTGATGCCGGAAGGCGTTGAGCACACGTTCGAGGTCGTGAAGATTGAGGGTAAGGCTAGTCGATCGTTCGTTGATGCCGGAAGGCGTTGAGCACCGGCCCTGCACACGAGCGACCATCTCGTCTCCGCCGTGTCGATCGTTCGTTGATGCCGGAAGGCGTTGAGCACTCATCCCGCTGGGGATTCCTGATGCGGGGAGAGTAGGTCGATCGTTCGTTGATGCCGGAAGGCGTTGAGCACAGAGCCTTTCCTTGCACTGCAACACGAACACGTCGTCGATCGTTCGTTGATGCCGGAAGGCGTTGAGCACTATTTAAGTTGGACGCTTCCTGGACAAAAACGTGGTGTCGATCGTTCGTTGATGCCGGAAGGCGTTGAGCACACCTGACCGCTGATGTCCGGTCGGCTGGGAGAGCGGTCGATCGTTCGTTGATGCCGGAAGGCGTTGAGCACCGCGTGTAGCTGTAGCGCGATCTAGCGCCGGCTGGACGAGTCGATCGTTCGTTGATGCCGGAAGGCGTTGAGCACATTCAACGATGCACCAACCCAAGGATGCCTGCCTGTCGATCGTTCGTTGATGCCGGAAGGCGTTGAGCACCACCTACTCGTACTCTGGCAACATGGCCTGCGGAGGTCGATCGTTCGTTGATGCCGGAAGGCGTTGAGCACTTCCCGTCGCCCCCACGCTGCCCGTCAGGGCCGCGTCGATCGTTCGTTGATGCCGGAAGGCGTTGAGCACAACTCGGTCTCGTCGACCACCTGGGCGTTGAAGATGTCGATCGTTCGTTGATGCCGGAAGGCGTTGAGCACCTCATATCAAAGTTCGGCAACCCGGCAGTCGCTGGTCGATCGTTCGTTGATGCCGGAAGGCGTTGAGCACGTAGTTGATCCATCCAAGCCCCTGCGTCCGTGGTCGTCGATCGTTCGTTGATGCCGGAAGGCGTTGAGCACAAGACGAGCGCGAAACCACCGGCGACGAGAACGAAGGTCGATCGTTCGTTGATGCCGGAAGGCGTTGAGCACGCGTCAACGTGGACGGAGCACAATGGGAAGTTGATGTCGATCGTTCGTTGATGCCGGAAGGCGTTGAGCACGAAGATGACGATGTGCAAGAGGTCGCCAGGTCGAGTCGATCGTTCGTTGATGCCGGAAGGCGTTGAGCACTGTTCGATGTTTGCCGCCGTGATGCGGAAGCTGAGTCGATCGTTCGTTGATGCCGGAAGGCGTTGAGCACAAGCTCACGCGGTTCTCGTGACCGTTGAGCGCGAGTCGATCGTTCGTTGATGCCGGAAGGCGTTGAGCACGCCTGAAACACTTCCCCGTGCAGGTCGTCGGTGAGTCGATCGTTCGTTGATGCCGGAAGGCGTTGAGCACACCCTTCTTCGGGCCGTCGGGGTAGCTCACGCCGCGTCGATCGTTCGTTGATGCCGGAAGGCGTTGAGCACGACTAAAAGTCTTAGAGGCCGGCGAAGCGCCCCCGTCGATCGTTCGTTGATGCCGGAAGGCGTTGAGCACATCTGCATGGCGTTACTTTCCGCCTCGTAGTTGGGGTCGATCGTTCGTTGATGCCGGAAGGCGTTGAGCACGCCTTCAACTACCCCCCGCCAGCCATCGCCCGCAGGTCGATCGTTCGTTGATGCCGGAAGGCGTTGAGCACAGCTTTTCACGCGTCATGCGTGCTGTACCTCCGGCAGTCGATCGTTCGTTGATGCCGGAAGGCGTTGAGCACCAACAGAACCCGGGGGCGCTGTTCGACACGCAGCGTCGATCGTTCGTTGATGCCGGAAGGCGTTGAGCACCCGATCATCACCGGCTCACCGGTCAGCGGGTCGGTGTCGATCGTTCGTTGATGCCGGAAGGCGTTGAGCACAGTTTCTCTTGGGCCTTCATGATCTCGCCAATCCGCGTCGATCGTTCGTTGATGCCGGAAGGCGTTGAGCACTCGATGCTTTCGAGGGTGCCGAGTGGTCCGGCCCGGTCGATCGTTCGTTGATGCCGGAAGGCGTTGAGCACACACGCCCAATTGCAGCCAGTGCGACGAGCTGCTGGGTCGATCGTTCGTTGATGCCGGAAGGCGTTGAGCACCGCTCCACGGACTCGGGCGCGACTTGGACGGCCAGGTCGATCGTTCGTTGATGCCGGAAGGCGTTGAGCACCCATCGAACTGTTCCTCATTGAACGCTGCAATCACGTCGATCGTTCGTTGATGCCGGAAGGCGTTGAGCACGATGCGTTGATCCGTGAGATTGAAACTGAAAGTGATGTCGATCGTTCGTTGATGCCGGAAGGCGTTGAGCACTCGTCGGCGTCGAACGCCGGCAGCTCCAATTCCACGGTCGATCGTTCGTTGATGCCGGAAGGCGTTGAGCACCGCCAAGAGCTGTTGCAGAAGCTGAGAAGGTGAGCGTCGATCGTTCGTTGATGCCGGAAGGCGTTGAGCACCTCCTCGGAGCGGCAGCGATTGCCGGAACGAGCACCGTCGATCGTTCGTTGATGCCGGAAGGCGTTGAGCACTGGATTGTCAACGTGCCGCAAGGCGTCTCACCATGTCGATCGTTCGTTGATGCCGGAAGGCGTTGAGCACTTCCCAGCACTACTGATTGCAGACCCGGTCTCGCCGTCGATCGTTCGTTGATGCCGGAAGGCGTTGAGCACACGACGCAGCAGCCTACAGTGATCGTAGACGGAATCGTCGATCGTTCGTTGATGCCGGAAGGCGTTGAGCACATTCCCGCGCTGTACTGTCTGCGTAAGACGAATGGCGTCGATCGTTCGTTGATGCCGGAAGGCGTTGAGCACCTGACCACGCGATAGGTGATGGTGGATAACCCTGCGTCGATCGTTCGTTGATGCCGGAAGGCGTTGAGCACACCACCGCCGACACGCTCGCCGCCCTCGTGAACGAGTCGATCGTTCGTTGATGCCGGAAGGCGTTGAGCACTTGGGATCCTCCATCTCCGCGAGCAGTTGCTCGGCGGGTCGATCGTTCGTTGATGCCGGAAGGCGTTGAGCACCGGTTCAGGAGGATGCGGATAAACCCGACATCGTCTGTCGATCGTTCGTTGATGCCGGAAGGCGTTGAGCACCGATCGGCTTCGTCTTCATTGCCGGTCGCACGCCAGTCGATCGTTCGTTGATGCCGGAAGGCGTTGAGCACCCAATGACAGCGTCACCGTTGTAGGCCGCGACAACAGTCGATCGTTCGTTGATGCCGGAAGGCGTTGAGCACACGCATCGACATGGCTTACACCTGCCGCGTAAGGAGTCGATCGTTCGTTGATGCCGGAAGGCGTTGAGCACGAAAGCGCTCGCATGCGATACCTCGAAGACAAACGGTCGATCGTTCGTTGATGCCGGAAGGCGTTGAGCACCCCGTGGGAAGACTTGGTTGCTGGCTGCAAGGTAAGTCGATCGTTCGTTGATGCCGGAAGGCGTTGAGCACCACATAAGCCGGCAATTCTCCCCTGGGGCTTGAAGTCGATCGTTCGTTGATGCCGGAAGGCGTTGAGCACCGTTGTTCAAGATTGGGAATACGTCGAAGCGGATTCAGTCGATCGTTCGTTGATGCCGGAAGGCGTTGAGCACATCAGGCAGAACGTAATGAATTTGCCGAAATCCCACGTCGATCGTTCGTTGATGCCGGAAGGCGTTGAGCACGCGGATGTCGCGCTGGATTACACGGCGTTCGTCAGTCGATCGTTCGTTGATGCCGGAAGGCGTTGAGCACCTGATGGTGTCCGCTGCGGTGCGCGCCGACACGTCGTCGATCGTTCGTTGATGCCGGAAGGCGTTGAGCACCGCAGAAGAAACAGCGTCCGGTACGAGCGCTTACGTCGATCGTTCGTTGATGCCGGAAGGCGTTGAGCACCTCAGTGGACAGGGTGGCGGTGCCTCGGCACCTCGCAGTCGATCGTTCGTTGATGCCGGAAGGCGTTGAGCACAGGCTGAGAGTTAATGGCCGCGCGGCGTTTGCCGCGTCGATCGTTCGTTGATGCCGGAAGGCGTTGAGCACTTAAGGGGCGGTGGCAATCGCAAATCGCGTGTAATGGTCGATCGTTCGTTGATGCCGGAAGGCGTTGAGCACGGAGCGCCGGTGGCGTTTGATGCTGCACGCCTGAGGTCGATCGTTCGTTGATGCCGGAAGGCGTTGAGCACCGACGGCGGGCGCCTGTGCCGCGGCGGATATGGTCGTCGATCGTTCGTTGATGCCGGAAGGCGTTGAGCACTCCCGCTCCCAGACGAGATTCGTCCGCTGGCCGCCGTCGATCGTTCGTTGATGCCGGAAGGCGTTGAGCACATTAACCGTGATGCGGCAAGTATATAGTTACCAAGTCGATCGTTCGTTGATGCCGGAAGGCGTTGAGCACATGCACGAGGCATGTCGCAACGACTGGCGGCACCTCGGGTCGATCGTTCGTTGATGCCGGAAGGCGTTGAGCACCACCCAGGCGGCGGAAGTGCGTACGCGTACTCTTGTCGATCGTTCGTTGATGCCGGAAGGCGTTGAGCACTCCTACCGTCCCTCTCCCTCTCCGCCTAACCATGCAGTCGATCGTTCGTTGATGCCGGAAGGCGTTGAGCACACGTTGGCGTCAGCCAAGCTCTACTTCGCGTGGAGTCGATCGTTCGTTGATGCCGGAAGGCGTTGAGCACAAGATGCCGGCATTTGTGCGCCGTCGCTGCTCGGCGTCGATCGTTCGTTGATGCCGGAAGGCGTTGAGCACACATCACGGCGGATTACGACCAGTGGATTGCGGAGTCGATCGTTCGTTGATGCCGGAAGGCGTTGAGCACAAGGTCAGGCAGCGGCAGTGCAAGCAGTGCGGCCATGTCGATCGTGAACGACGAGGTCGATCGTTCGTTGATGCCGGAAGGCGTTGAGCACCGGATAAGGCATTCCTGGATGGATCGAGTCGAGTCCGTCGATCGTTCGTTGATGCCGGAAGGCGTTGAGCACTCGGCGCGCGCGTCTACCTTATAGACCACTCGCCCGTGTCGATCGTTCGTTGATGCCGGAAGGCGTTGAGCACCAGGATATTAGAACGCTTCTGTAGCGCCTTGATTGTCGATCGTTCGTTGATGCCGGAAGGCGTTGAGCACTCTACCGCATTGACCTGCGGGATCTGGCTTGGGACTGTCGATCGTTCGTTGATGCCGGAAGGCGTTGAGCACTCGTGCCGCTTTTCAGGTTCACCCGCACGCGATCTTGTCGATCGTTCGTTGATGCCGGAAGGCGTTGAGCACGCGTGACGCGTAGGGGCATAGAAGAGCGTCTCCTTGTCGATCGTTCGTTGATGCCGGAAGGCGTTGAGCACTCGGCGGCAGGTTCGGCAGGGCCTCTGCTTTCGTCACGGTCGATCGTTCGTTGATGCCGGAAGGCGTTGAGCACGCCGAGGAGAAGCACTGCGTCCCGTCGCTGCCGAGCGTCGATCGTTCGTTGATGCCGGAAGGCGTTGAGCACGGGGCGAAGGGTGAGCGGGTTAGCTTGTCGCGAATCGTCGATCGTTCGTTGATGCCGGAAGGCGTTGAGCACGACAGCGGCACTTCCCCCATGAATTTTCGAGGCAGTCGATCGTTCGTTGATGCCGGAAGGCGTTGAGCACTGGCCTACATCGGCAAGCGGGACGGCTCCAGTACGCTGGTCGATCGTTCGTTGATGCCGGAAGGCGTTGAGCACTTGAGCATGAGCGGCATCACGTCTGGGCAGAACGTGGTCGATCGTTCGTTGATGCCGGAAGGCGTTGAGCACTTTATCAGTTCGTGTCCTGTGAGTGGAAGCGGTTAGGTCGATCGTTCGTTGATGCCGGAAGGCGTTGAGCACCCAACCATGTCGAGTCGGTACTTCACAGCGCGTACCGGGTCGATCGTTCGTTGATGCCGGAAGGCGTTGAGCACCGGTCGTGAGGCCATTCCAGTACGTTATCACCGCAGTCGATCGTTCGTTGATGCCGGAAGGCGTTGAGCACGACCGCCGCGCCGTAATCCGCGTGCAAGCCCGACCAGTCGATCGTTCGTTGATGCCGGAAGGCGTTGAGCACCCTAACCCCACTCCCACGTGCCACTGCTCGCCGCGGTCGATCGTTCGTTGATGCCGGAAGGCGTTGAGCACTCGCTGTAGTGGGCGGGGGGAGCGGGCCTGTCGGGGTCGATCGTTCGTTGATGCCGGAAGGCGTTGAGCACAGCCAGACAAACTCGGCAAAAGCCGCATGGCGATCGGTCGATCGTTCGTTGATGCCGGAAGGCGTTGAGCACCGGCTCCTGCCGCGACCCCGATCTTACTTCGCAAGGTCGATCGTTCGTTGATGCCGGAAGGCGTTGAGCACTCAAGCTGGCCGTCTCTTCCGAGAACAACGGCGCTGTCGATCGTTCGTTGATGCCGGAAGGCGTTGAGCACCGGGATACGCGCGTAACGTCGCCCACTGAGAGTTGGTCGATCGTTCGTTGATGCCGGAAGGCGTTGAGCACAAGATCGCCGGCGACGGTTGGGAGCTGTGGCACGGCGTCGATCGTTCGTTGATGCCGGAAGGCGTTGAGCACTGCTCACGCAGGACGAGACCTCGCCCTTCTGCGATGTCGATCGTTCGTTGATGCCGGAAGGCGTTGAGCACACCGTTGAGCCGCGGCTGATGGTCAAAGCTACGGTGTCGATCGTTCGTTGATGCCGGAAGGCGTTGAGCACTTCGAGGAGCAAGTCGGTCGTACGGCGCGTGTCGGGGTCGATCGTTCGTTGATGCCGGAAGGCGTTGAGCACCAGGTGCACGCGAGCTCCAAGTTGTCGGTTTTCAGTCGATCGTTCGTTGATGCCGGAAGGCGTTGAGCACCAAATCCTCTCGTTCTTCTTTCGCGTGAGCACAAGTCGATCGTTCGTTGATGCCGGAAGGCGTTGAGCACATCAAGCGCCCCGTCCAAGCGTTGCCCGTGATCGCGTCGATCGTTCGTTGATGCCGGAAGGCGTTGAGCACTTGTTGACCTTGATCCAGTCCTGATCGCCGGCCCGGTCGATCGTTCGTTGATGCCGGAAGGCGTTGAGCACTGGATCACGCTTTCACTCTCAGCCGATGGAGTGGTGTCGATCGTTCGTTGATGCCGGAAGGCGTTGAGCACCCAACACGTTGCCGCGGATTCTTGAAGAGAATCGGTCGATCGTTCGTTGATGCCGGAAGGCGTTGAGCACGCATAAGAGTCGAGGCCGGAGAAGATCGCGCCCGCGTCGATCGTTCGTTGATGCCGGAAGGCGTTGAGCACGAAACACCGTCGGCCGTGACCTTGAAGAACTCTTGGTCGATCGTTCGTTGATGCCGGAAGGCGTTGAGCACTAGTCGGTGCCGCCTGCCAGCTCGATTTCTTCGTGTCGATCGTTCGTTGATGCCGGAAGGCGTTGAGCACTTACCGACCGTGGTGTGGCCCGAAGGCGCGCCGCGTCGATCGTTCGTTGATGCCGGAAGGCGTTGAGCACAAACCGAGCTGGTCGGTCGCTCAGTCTGCGTGGACGTCGATCGTTCGTTGATGCCGGAAGGCGTTGAGCACAAGACAACGCAAGGACGCAACGCCGTGCATGATAACGTCGATCGTTCGTTGATGCCGGAAGGCGTTGAGCACTTGATGCCGCTGTCCGACTTGACACCGTAGTCCAAGTCGATCGTTCGTTGATGCCGGAAGGCGTTGAGCACTCAGTCTTCACGTCGGGCGAGTCCGTGCCGCCCTGGTCGATCGTTCGTTGATGCCGGAAGGCGTTGAGCACGGTCCACATCGTGACCACGTTCGGCGGCAATCTGCCGGTCGATCGTTCGTTGATGCCGGAAGGCGTTGAGCACAGCTTCAACCACGAACAATACGATCGCTTCCTGGCCGTCGATCGTTCGTTGATGCCGGAAGGCGTTGAGCACGCTGCACCCCACGGCCCAGCTACCAACGTCGATCGTTCGTTGATGCCGGAAGGCGTTGAGCACGGCTAACAGCGGACGCCGCGAGCACGAAGCAGCTTGTCGATCGTTCGTTGATGCCGGAAGGCGTTGAGCACACACCACTCATCACTCACCACTCATCACTCACCACGTCGATCGTTCGTTGATGCCGGAAGGCGTTGAGCACTTGCTGGTTTCGTCCTCATCGCTCTCCAGCAGCTCGTCGATCGTTCGTTGATGCCGGAAGGCGTTGAGCACACGCAACAGCAGCAGCTACCGTTTGATCCGCGCGAGTCGATCGTTCGTTGATGCCGGAAGGCGTTGAGCACAATGGATGCTCCAAATCGTGGCCTTCAGCGTATTTGTCGATCGTTCGTTGATGCCGGAAGGCGTTGAGCACTTGCCGAGTACCGTATTACTGGCATCGGCTTGCGTGTCGATCGTTCGTTGATGCCGGAAGGCGTTGAGCACCCGCTTCCACGGCACCAGCTCCGCCCGTGTCGTTAAGTCGATCGTTCGTTGATGCCGGAAGGCGTTGAGCACAAGTAGGTCCGCAAACCGATCGAGTTCAGGTCCGGTCGATCGTTCGTTGATGCCGGAAGGCGTTGAGCACTTTCCAGTCTTGAGAACAACACTCTATGGGAATGTGTCGATCGTTCGTTGATGCCGGAAGGCGTTGAGCACCGCTGCACCCGGTTTGCAAAGGACTGGAATTTCGGGTCGATCGTTCGTTGATGCCGGAAGGCGTTGAGCACGCGCGCACGCTCATGGATGAACTTCCGGGCGGCAAGTCGATCGTTCGTTGATGCCGGAAGGCGTTGAGCACCGATGGCCGGCACCAGGTTGTTCGCCGTATCCTGGTCGATCGTTCGTTGATGCCGGAAGGCGTTGAGCACCGGAATCACCAGGACGACCACTCCGCGAGGCCTTCGGGTCGATCGTTCGTTGATGCCGGAAGGCGTTGAGCACATCCCTGTCGATCGGGGCCAGTTCCCCCTCGATCAGTCGATCGTTCGTTGATGCCGGAAGGCGTTGAGCACGGATCATGTACGCCTACGAAGCCTTGCAAGGGTTTGTCGATCGTTCGTTGATGCCGGAAGGCGTTGAGCACTCCATGTCGCGGGTTGGCTGCACGCAAACCGCAAAGTCGATCGTTCGTTGATGCCGGAAGGCGTTGAGCACATGTTGACCCGCTCCGTCAGGGTCGCGCGGCCTTGCGGTCGATCGTTCGTTGATGCCGGAAGGCGTTGAGCACAATAAAACGCCGTGACGTTCCCCGTGCCCCCTGACGTCGATCGTTCGTTGATGCCGGAAGGCGTTGAGCACTTGCCGAGGTTGTTGATGAACTCGCCCTGACTCGCCGTCGATCGTTCGTTGATGCCGGAAGGCGTTGAGCACGCACGATGCTGGCCCGCTTCGGCTGGCGTGCGAAGGTCGATCGTTCGTTGATGCCGGAAGGCGTTGAGCACCGCGGCAGCAGCTCCGGCATCGCGCTGTCGCTCGGTCGATCGTTCGTTGATGCCGGAAGGCGTTGAGCACGCGTTGGCCGAACAGAAGGCCAGGCGCCAAGGGATGGTCGATCGTTCGTTGATGCCGGAAGGCGTTGAGCACTAGATCCCCGCGCCAGGCGAATCGTAGTCGAGCTTGTCGATCGTTCGTTGATGCCGGAAGGCGTTGAGCACACGGCGACCGACGTTGGCAACGTACGCGTCCGCTGGTCGATCGTTCGTTGATGCCGGAAGGCGTTGAGCACCCGGCACCTGCGCCAACTGCACCGACGCCGACGGGTCGATCGTTCGTTGATGCCGGAAGGCGTTGAGCACCCGAGCACCACGCCGCTGATCGCCAGGTCGGTCAACAGTCGATCGTTCGTTGATGCCGGAAGGCGTTGAGCACGAGGACAGCGAGGCGACGTTTCGCGAGTGGGCGGCGTCGATCGTTCGTTGATGCCGGAAGGCGTTGAGCACTCATGAAACGGCGACCACGTTTCAGATTCGTTGGACGTCGATCGTTCGTTGATGCCGGAAGGCGTTGAGCACGCACTTACGGTTGCGCAGGCGCGTCCGGGTGCGCTGTCGATCGTTCGTTGATGCCGGAAGGCGTTGAGCACCCAGCGCCTACGTCGCCGTCCTGCAGGCCGAGCTGGTCGATCGTTCGTTGATGCCGGAAGGCGTTGAGCACCGGACCATCGCGTTGCCAACTTGAACGGAAGCATTACGGTCGATCGTTCGTTGATGCCGGAAGGCGTTGAGCACCCACGTTCCGGCCGACCAGCCCAAGCCGGAAGGACTAGTCGATCGTTCGTTGATGCCGGAAGGCGTTGAGCACTTGGTTAGAAGTTCTCGAAGACTTGCCAGCGCTCGGTCGATCGTTCGTTGATGCCGGAAGGCGTTGAGCACGGCTTTACGTTGGTTGTCATGGTTTGCTCCGTCTAGTCGATCGTTCGTTGATGCCGGAAGGCGTTGAGCACGGGGCGGGCCGCTCGACGGCGCGTGGGTCAACCGTGTCGATCGTTCGTTGATGCCGGAAGGCGTTGAGCACCGCGAAAGAAAGACAGACTCCCGCGCCGCCCAAAGTCGATCGTTCGTTGATGCCGGAAGGCGTTGAGCACCGCACCGACGGGCAATTGCTTAACGCCGGCACGGCCGTCGATCGTTCGTTGATGCCGGAAGGCGTTGAGCACCTGGCCCACTTGTGTCCGGTGAAACGATCAAGGACGAGTCGATCGTTCGTTGATGCCGGAAGGCGTTGAGCACAATAAATGCGATGGGGGGATGACGGGCAGCGGCCTTGTCGATCGTTCGTTGATGCCGGAAGGCGTTGAGCACTGCCCGCGGCATTGGCGGCTCGTGCCGCGGCCGATCGGTCGATCGTTCGTTGATGCCGGAAGGCGTTGAGCACTTGATGGACTCGCTTCTTGAATCGCCCTTTCTCGGTCGATCGTTCGTTGATGCCGGAAGGCGTTGAGCACGCGTGGGCCTGGCCGCTGACGAGACGCTGTCGATCGTCGATCGTTCGTTGATGCCGGAAGGCGTTGAGCACAAAATCAAATTATCTACCGACCTGTCCCTGCCCGTCGTCGATCGTTCGTTGATGCCGGAAGGCGTTGAGCACCTGGTGTGTGCCGGCTTGTTCCTGTGCTGGTTCGGTCGATCGTTCGTTGATGCCGGAAGGCGTTGAGCACATGAGAGAGGCCGCGTGAGGATTGGACCGTAGATCAAGTCGATCGTTCGTTGATGCCGGAAGGCGTTGAGCACCGGTCGAACTCGGACTTCGACGACAAGGGGCTCTGCAGTCGATCGTTCGTTGATGCCGGAAGGCGTTGAGCACTTGCTTTCCTTTCCGAGTGACTTTGAGTGCCTTAAGTCGATCGTTCGTTGATGCCGGAAGGCGTTGAGCACGTCAACGCCAAGTTTCATGCGATTTGCCCATCCTGGTCGATCGTTCGTTGATGCCGGAAGGCGTTGAGCACTTTCATGGATTTGTGACATTGACCACTGGCACAGTTGTCGATCGTTCGTTGATGCCGGAAGGCGTTGAGCACATCAACACTGGCGGTACTGCGAACACGGTGTTCAAGTCGATCGTTCGTTGATGCCGGAAGGCGTTGAGCACATCCGGTATCCTTCGCCATTGCACACGTTGCACGAGTCGATCGTTCGTTGATGCCGGAAGGCGTTGAGCACACTCAACTGCGTGCCGCCGTAACAGCGCTGCACGTGTCGATCGTTCGTTGATGCCGGAAGGCGTTGAGCACAAACACGTCTCGCCAGTGAGCCATGTTCCACCGACAGTCGATCGTTCGTTGATGCCGGAAGGCGTTGAGCACCCGTCTCCATTCGTTACCAGCACGCCTTCCAGCGTGTCGATCGTTCGTTGATGCCGGAAGGCGTTGAGCACTTACAACCCGAAGTACCGCGCCTATCGGTGGTACGGTCGATCGTTCGTTGATGCCGGAAGGCGTTGAGCACCCGGGGATCTTTTCGCCGTCCAACCTGGTCGGAATGGTCGATCGTTCGTTGATGCCGGAAGGCGTTGAGCACAAATTGGCCTTGATGTAGCGACTGGGACCGAGGGTGTCGATCGTTCGTTGATGCCGGAAGGCGTTGAGCACCACGAGTTCGGGGTTTCCTACAAGCGCGTCACGGGAGGTCGATCGTTCGTTGATGCCGGAAGGCGTTGAGCACCAGTATGGACGCTCTACAAGGCACGGTCGCCACGTCGATCGTTCGTTGATGCCGGAAGGCGTTGAGCACGTAGACTTGGGCTGCCGAGGCCCGCGGTGCGGCGGTCGATCGTTCGTTGATGCCGGAAGGCGTTGAGCACGCCCGCGCTCTCGAACAGCCCGCGCGTGGTGGCTGGTCGATCGTTCGTTGATGCCGGAAGGCGTTGAGCACTACGGCACCCGCGTGGCGATCGCGATCGAGCAATCGGTCGATCGTTCGTTGATGCCGGAAGGCGTTGAGCACAAACTGCACGCCGTTCGCGCTGCCCGTCGCACCGTTGTCGATCGTTCGTTGATGCCGGAAGGCGTTGAGCACCGCTGGCCGAGGCGCACGCCGGCCTGGTCCTGCGCGGTCGATCGTTCGTTGATGCCGGAAGGCGTTGAGCACATGTGCTCTGTAGCGCCGCGGCGATCGCCACAGTAGTCGATCGTTCGTTGATGCCGGAAGGCGTTGAGCACGTGCAACGCGCAACTGCGCGGCCTGCAACCGGCCGTCGATCGTTCGTTGATGCCGGAAGGCGTTGAGCACCACTCACCAACGCGGTCCGCGCCGTCGGCAAGACGTCGATCGTTCGTTGATGCCGGAAGGCGTTGAGCACCCGGCGGCGAGAGCGCGGCCAACGCGAAGAAGTGGTCGATCGTTCGTTGATGCCGGAAGGCGTTGAGCACTGGCCACGCGGATCGAGTCCGTGTCGCCGTCGCGGTCGATCGTTCGTTGATGCCGGAAGGCGTTGAGCACTAGGCGAACGCGCGGGCGAAGTCGCCCAAGAACCACCGTCGATCGTTCGTTGATGCCGGAAGGCGTTGAGCACCAGAGACGGGCGTCGGTCAAACGCGCTAGTTCGCCGTCGATCGTTCGTTGATGCCGGAAGGCGTTGAGCACACGACGATCGAGCGGAGGATCCCCTTGCCGCCGGGTCGATCGTTCGTTGATGCCGGAAGGCGTTGAGCACTTGTTACTGTTGGTGTTGAGCTTTGGTTTCGATCGGTCGATCGTTCGTTGATGCCGGAAGGCGTTGAGCACAAGCGCGCCCTCGAAACACTGCGCGAGACCGCCGAGTCGATCGTTCGTTGATGCCGGAAGGCGTTGAGCACACGATTCTGCAGGGCTACCAGAACGAGCACTTCGTGTCGATCGTTCGTTGATGCCGGAAGGCGTTGAGCACAAACGCACTATCCAACAACTGCGCGAGACCGCCGAGTCGATCGTTCGTTGATGCCGGAAGGCGTTGAGCACCTTGTAATCGCGGAACTGGTAAACAGGATGCCCGTGGTCGATCGTTCGTTGATGCCGGAAGGCGTTGAGCACTGTTTATTTGTAGTCCACAAGCAAGGAGATCGCATGGTCGATCGTTCGTTGATGCCGGAAGGCGTTGAGCACCGCGCGGCGGCGTGTCGCCAGGTTTTGGCGGTCTGGTCGATCGTTCGTTGATGCCGGAAGGCGTTGAGCACAAAAATGCCGCCACAACCGGTAGCAAGCACGATGGTCGATCGTTCGTTGATGCCGGAAGGCGTTGAGCACACCCGGCTCAGTTTTGTCTATTCACGAGCTATGACGTCGATCGTTCGTTGATGCCGGAAGGCGTTGAGCACCAGATGACGGGCAAGGCACGATGTTCAACCGCCTCGTCGATCGTTCGTTGATGCCGGAAGGCGTTGAGCACAACGGCGTCTGATCCTGCGTGCAGCCGGACTGAATGTCGATCGTTCGTTGATGCCGGAAGGCGTTGAGCACAGTATGACCAATGCGGCCGAAACCGCGATTCTGAGTCGATCGTTCGTTGATGCCGGAAGGCGTTGAGCACGACCGGCCCCGTCAAGACGTGGGGGGAGCAGCAGGTCGATCGTTCGTTGATGCCGGAAGGCGTTGAGCACAATGTGATACGTCAACGTCGAAGGCAGACTAAATGGCGGCGTCGTTTGCCGTTGGCTAAGACAACGATTATCTAGCGCTCATCGCCAAGTTTAGCCCTTCAAGCAAATCTTTGAGTTGCTTCATGGAGACGGGTTTGGCTACATGACCGTCGATGCCATACTGCTGGCGCTTGGCTGGATCATCTTCGAGCGAAGTGACCGCGACGATGGGCACGCGAATACCCTGTTCTCGCAGGCGACCGGCTAATTCATAGCCATCCATACCCGGGAGCATGATGTCCAGCAGCACGAGGTCGATCGGCCACGCGTCGGCTACTGGAAATGCCAGCCATGCGTTAGGAACGCAGAGCGGATGATGCCCACAGGCGGAGACAAAAGCCTCAAGCGTCATCGCCGCGGTCAACGAGTCTTCAATAATGAGTACATTCATACCGCAAGTCTAGCCCGCAGAATGGGGCAAACTGACTGCGGAGTTCCGCATGCTGACCATGCGGTCTTCCGCCATTTGCTTGCCTGTTCTCAGCCGTGGCGCACACTTCAGCATGCATAACGAAGAAATCACGATCGACGGCACGGTCTACACGATCAAGCTCCTTAGGACGGGGACCGAACTGCGAACTATGTGGGCCTGCCAGTCATGCGGCTGCGGCGAATGCTGCCCGACCAACGCCCCGGAGTCCGTCGCGGTTCAGCTTGCGAAAGCGATCGTCGAAGAGCATCACCGCCTGCATCATGCCGTGCGGAGAGCGGCGCCGAAGGTTCACAAACTGAGTTGGCAAGGCGCTTAGGCGGCTGATCTTGCGCCTGCCTCGGGGATAGCATTCTAAGGAGCATCCGCGAGCGGAACCCTATTCTCTCAATCGGGGCTTAAGAAAGCACCGTTTAAAAGAAAAACGGCCCCCGCACACACGCTGACGGAGGGGCGCAAAAAGCGCCAAGCGCGGGGGCCGCACGAGCATGGTAGCGGCTCGTTACAAACGCCGCAACGAATCTAAATGGGAAGCCCCTGCTTGGTTTTGGTATCACCGCAACGTGCAACTTCGTTGTCCAACCGTTGATGGGCGGCGCGGCTAACTGTCTAAAAATCGGCTGCCGCCCGCGGCTGTGTGATACCGCCACACAGCCATCTGACAAGAGATAGACGGCTCCCGGATCTCGAAGGTGGATTGACATGATGGCCCTCTTGGCCGCGTGTCCGGGAGCCACCGAAGGAATGTTAACTGACGGCCAGATCGTTCACAATGGAGGGAGAAACTCCAGGGTTCCTATCGCCTATAAGTTGCATGTCCAATAGCAATGCTTACCCGCCCAAGCAGTGAAAGGACCGCGGACTTTAGGCCAGCCAACCCCAAGGCGTATCTTGGCCGCCAAGCGGAAGGCTCTGGGAAAAGAAGCGGCTCCCGTTTCAAGGAACCCGTGGGGCAGGACAGGTTTCAGTTAAGGCGGGAGCCGCTGCCCGGAGATAGTAACCTCGTAAACGAACGTCCGCAAGCATCGGCTATCGCCGACGAAAGTCAGGGCGGACCTGGCGCGTGGTTGGCCGTGTGGTGGGAATCAAGGGAAAAGAGGGTTTGCCGGAGCGCCTCGGCTTGAGTCCCGCTTAGAACTGCGTTGACTTCCTTAATACCGCAGATCGGGCACGTGAATGCGCCGTAGAGTCCGCCGTCCACCGCGTACACTTCTAGCTCATAGATCACACCGTCTCGAAAGCGGTTCTCTCGGTAGACAGCGCGACCCGACGGCATAGATTATCCCCTCCCAAGGAATCTTGCTTTGCGGGACCATTGGATCATGCATGACCGCGCAAGCAAACCCCTTTCTGTTAAAGACCACACGTCTTTCTCGGAAGCGCCGCTATCGTTCTTGCGAGCATTGGCTACAATCCGCAGGCATGGACGAACCGAATGGGCAGCGCTGGTGGATTACCTGGCTTGAGATCGTAGCGATTGCCGCCCGAGCCGCCGGGGAGCATTGTTGCGACTGAAATAAGTCGATGCTCAGATCGGCACGGGCCGGCCGCCTTGCTTGGGTTGTCGATCGATCGACGGGATTGGCGTAGACCCACACTCCTGTGCAAAACGACAATTGCTTTTCGTTCTTGGCAATCGGGTCGCCCAACCCGTTGACCGGCTTCAATACGAGGAGCAGACTGCGCAGTGGAGAGAGAGACTTTTGATTGTTGTGGACAACTCATCAAAAGGAACATCGCTATGTATCCCCCAAGGACGTTAGCGGTTCACTTTGCGCGTGCTCATCCGGAGGCTACCGAGAAAGATGCGATCGATCTCGCCAACGAGTGGTATCGTGGCTTACCATTGAAGGCTGCCCAGTTTGTGCGCGCTTGGTTGGAAACTAGACCCGGCGGAACACCGCCCGTTCCCACCAACCGGCGACTTGTCGCCCACAGGCAGTAGGGCAATCATCTAGGATTCTGCGGCAACCGCTCCAAGCCCTGTAGGCTCACCGGTTCCAGATGGGTTCCGTCGAGCCTGTACCATTCCTCGTTCCCGCTCTCCGCGTCCTCCAGGCAAAGAAACTGCTGTTCCCTGCGTTCCGGGTCAACACCTTGATAGAGGCGAATGCCCGCCCCGGTAAGGCCTTCACCAAGTTCATAGGCTAGCTGCCCTACAAGCTTAAACTGACCGTTGCCAATAACTCGAAGCTTCTCCATGGCTGACACCTCCCTCGAAACTGGAATGCTATGAAGCGGCATTGGGCAGGGCAAGAATGCCTGGACCATGCTACGACGAGCACGAAGTAAGTTCCGATTTGCGGGTCGGACAGGTGGTTATCTTAAGCTTGGCGACGATTCGCTTGGCTTCTCGCTCGCTGAGCTTGGGATTCTGCCATCGCAGGGCCGCTACGGTCGGTTAAGCGTTCTCGGCCAGTGAATCAACGGTGCCGATATCCACGTGCGTGCCAAAGGCCACGGCGTTCAGCACGAGGGACATAATCCGTTGGCCCCCGGAGAGTGAGCGGTGGAAGCTGGCGGGCCATTCAGGTCTCCGATGTACGTGGGCGCCGAAGTACAGCGCTCGCCCCTAACCCCACAACAGCCACAACAGCATGCCAAGTCCGAACCAGACCAACCACGTCCCGGTAAGCGAGCCGATGACGACTGCTAATGACTCCGTTCGCAATAGAGCGATCAGGAGAACCACGGTAAGCACATCGGCAGCCAGGAAAAGCGGCGAGACGAGCCAGGCAATCGCTGCGTAGGCCAGTGGCATCAAAACTGGAAGGTCGTCGTCAGGTCGAATCAGTGACGCGAGGGCCGTGCCGGTACAGCAGGCGACGACGAAGAGGAGAACTCGAACCCAGAGCGTTGCAAGCGCCGCACCAAAAACACCCACCGGATGGTTGAGAAAAGTTCCCATTCTGGGACGTTGTAACCGGCGGCAGAATGTCAGGCCTGGATAGTCCGGGCCAGACTGGCAATCATCGCCGCGGCGCCCTTCTCCGTCGGCGCCCACCGCACACCGATCGTATCGGAACGTTGGCCATGCCAGAGCGCGAAGGCATAGAGCCAATACCGTTGTGGCGTCGCTCCACGCGCTGCGTTGTAGACGCCTTCGATCTCAACGCCTTGAGACAACTGAACTCGGACGAATGCCTGGCAATCGTCGAATGGACCATGGCCGAACCGGTTGCTGAACACGACTGTGCCATCGGGAAGCTGAAGCGGTAGCGGCATGCTGACACTCCGTTGTCGATTACGCAAACGTCTACGCCCGCGCTGCACCGACCGTATTGGTCAACGTCCTTTGCAAAAGATCGCCTATTGCGGTTTAGCGAAGTTGAAACCGTCACGACACCACTCCGCAACCGACACCTCGTCAATCAAGTGCATATGGCCATCCGCGTACAGGTAAGTACAGGTAATGTGCCGCGCCTTGATGTCGCTTAACCTCCACCTCTTTCTGCAATGCTTCAAGCACCGTCCCGTTCTGGATGTTGGACTCGCTAAACCATGCCCACGGATGCGTGTGCTCACTGGCGAAACCCAGTTCGCGCTGGTCCGACCCCTCGAAGACCATGATTGACTTGGATGTCGCCTTCAGCTTGGTTAGTTTGCGGATGGCATCGGTCCGGTTTTCCGTCAGATAACCGTTGATCAGGTAACTGGTGAAGTACTCCAGCCGCGGTACTTCAGCAGACTGTGGTGAGTTGCGCCGCTCAACGTAAAGTCGCTCAGGACTCTTCGAGTCATCAGGACAAAACCGAATCACATCTACGTTCTCAAGGAAAGGCGCAAGTGTTTTAACCCAGGAGCGCGCAATGCCGGCATGAGCGTTCTCCGGAAACGCGCCGCGGCGTATGTCGGCGAATTGCAGGACTCCCAGGCCAAGCTGGCGAATATTGTTCTGACAAGAAGTGCGCCGCGCCGCAGCTCTCGACGCCTGGATGGCAGCCAGAAGCAGGCTGATCAGCACGCCGATGATCGCGACAACGACCAGCAATTCGATGAGTGTGAAACCACGTCTCCGATTCATTCCGCGCTCGCAATGCTTCGTCTCAGGGACGCAAAAGCGCAGCCATTTTGCGCTCCGGCCGGTGAGCAAGCAAGCAACGCCAGAAACCCCCATAGGAACGCCGTGGCTGCGTCCGCGAGGGCGAGGTCGTGCATCGCTCGACGGAGGGGCCGATGCATTGCTGGACAACCGCCGTCCACTTTGGCGGTAAGACTTAGGTTGTCGAGGAATTGTTCAGTCGGGAAGTGTTCTAAGACTGTTTGTGCTGAGCGTACGCCACAGTACCACCCTGCTCCCGCAGCGTAATAAAGCGCATGGAAGAAGTGGTTCTGCCGCCGCAGGCAGGTCCATTTCACCACGACTCCATTCCCCGGCACGAACTCTTCGCTCTTGACCTCGGCGGTCAGGTGCTTGGCGATCGACATGTGCAGTTCACGCGTCGCCTGAATGAAGGTCATCGCCCAGAATTTGTAGACGACTGGGTCTGGTAGCCGGCATCTACCGCGGCGTCATTAAATTCCACCGTCAGGTGGTCCGGCATCGTCTATGGGTGCTACCGGCCGCCGGGCGATGGCCTTGCGAGTGTTGAGCGTCATGCTTTGCAATCGTTGAATCTCCAACTCCGACCACTCGCCCGTAGCCCGGAGCCGGTCAAGCTCGAAATTGAGACATGCTACCGGATCGTCAGCCGCAAAGCAGGCGTCGAGAAGGGACTGTACGGTACCATTGGTTTTCAGGGAGTCCATTCATATGAGCCTAGCAGTTGCAGGCTTGGTGCGGACGCTGATTCCGAGTTTTATATCAGATTTCCGTACCGAGATCAGTCATGTGTGTGGTGAACGGGTTTCGCCGACCTGCCGGATCCGGGGGTTCGGGCCGTCAAACCGGCTGTAGGGTAATAGCCACCTCATTGCTCAGAATTCCGGCTCGGGCCGCTCCAAACCAAGCTCGTCAAAGACCAGCCACGACGCTTGGTAGTGGGTCAGTCTAATCGAAAAGATTATCCTTCGCCGCCGTATTCCTGCTCAACGGTTCCAGATCCCTGGCACGACGAGCATTTCCCGCTACCCGCACATGGCAAGCACACTTGATCGTTCGGAGGCTTCGCTTTGGAATCGCCGGGAGTCTGAACGACGAATTGCTTGCCGGTTCCGTTGCAGTCCGAGCACTTCCCGGTTCCGTTGCAAGTGTCGCATGTTTCCATCGGTGATTCTCCTGGGCTAGGGGCTTCTAGTTCATTGGAAGAGTCCTAGCAGTGAATGGCATAACTTAAGGTAACACCATGCGGCGCTCTGTTCGGGTTCTCGTCCATCGCCTTATGGTCTCGGCGGTTCGCCTACATCGCGCTTGGCGTGGAGCAACCATTTGGTGACAAGTAGTTCGTGCACCACACCGCCCACGAGGCAAACCGTTCCTAGAAGTTGATCGCCTTGCGCAAAGTTCACGCAGGCGATCACGAAGAGGATTATCCCAAAGTTGCGACGGTGGCCCGCAACGGCGGTGTTGGTCGCCACTCGTTTTTCTGACGAACCGTCGGCTTCTCGTTCATTCCAGCTATTGTAACGGACAATAGGGTATCGAGTGGATGTCATCGGACGGAGATCTTGGTCTGGTCCGGATTAGATCGGTACTTCCTTGATTGACGAACGCAGATGGATCGTCTTCATTGCCAGGTTGTGCTCGGTGGTCAGGTAGCGCACGGTGCCGCTCTTGGCTCGCATCAACACGGAGTGTGTGATGGCCGTGGTGCCGTGGACTTCGACGCCCCTCAGCAATGGGCCATCGCTGATCCCAGTAGCAGCGAACAAGATCTCATTGCCGCGGGCCAGCTCGCGCGAACGGTACACCCTGTCCAGCCTGTCACCCCAACCGGCTTCGATCAGCGAGCGGCGTTCGGCGGCGTCGCGCGGCCAGATTTGGGCCTGCATTCCACCGCCCAGACATCGCAGTGCCGCCGCCGCCAACACCCCTTCCGGAGTTCCACCAATACCCGCGTACAGGTCGATGTTCGATCGGTTCAAGGCCGGAGCCAGCGCGGCGGAAATGTCGCCGTCGGCGATCATGCGCAGCGAAGCCCCAACCTGGCGAGTCTCCTCGATGAACGACTGGTTATGGGGCCGGTCGAGCACCATGACCACGACATCGCGGACGCGCTTTCCCAAGACCTTTGCGGTCACGCGAATGACTTCCGCCAGCGGCGCGTTGACATCGATGGGGAGTCTTGGATCATCAATCCACGCTTGACGGACTTTCGGTGGGTACGCCAGCTTCTTCAGATAGAACGCAGGGATGTCCTGCAAGCCCGGTTCCCCGCCACCCTCGGGAATCGCGGCGGCGATGCAACTGATCGAGTTCGGCATTCCTTTGGCGGCATTGGTGGTCCCGTCCACTGGATCGAGGGCGATGTCGAACCGCGGTGCATCGTCCCGCCACATGCCCAGCCGCTCGCCTTTGAAGATGCCCGGGGCTTCGTCCTTGATCCCCTCACCGATCACTACCTCGCCGCGAATGTCGGTGAGATCAAACATGCCGCGAATGGCGTCGCACGCGGCTGCATCGGCCGCTTCCTTGTTTCCTTTACCGATCCACTGCATGCAATTGAGTGCGGCGATCTCCGTGGCCCGCAGGAAATCGAATTCGACGACCCGCTGAATATCAAACGCCATCGTTTGGTCCTAATGCTTGAACGTCGTTCAAGAAAAACTCACGGCTTCTCTGAAACGAAGAATGGCCGCCCAGCTCGAAAGGATACCGATTCTCACAATTCATACCACCCATCGTGCGGCTTCAAGAAGTCGTACCAAGTGCCCAGGCCGCGTTTAAGGGCCGGGGGCAACGCCGGCCACTGGAAAACCTGGGTCCATCAGCGGCAGGCGGCGCCGGTCGCGGCGCGCTGACGCTATACGCCGCGTCGCCGCAAGAGCATCTCGCGTTCGCCAAGCACCTCACTGCCGAGGTCCAGGCGGAAGAATTCGTTGCCGGCCGCGGCCGGGTCACCAAGTGGGAGCGCAAGCAGCGCAACAACCACTGGCTCGATGCACTCTACAACGCCTGCGCCGCGGCGTCGCTCGCCGAAATCGCAATATGGCTGGCCTTGCGCCATGCACGCGAGCGGCGGCGGCGTCGCGCCAGTCGTTTGGTCTGCGGTGCGGCGAAGGGGTTCTCCTGGTGCATAGAATCGTTATATCAGACGAAGTTGCCACCCCATCAAATCACTGCTCAGACATGGAGGATGCAGGGATGACCATGTCAGCAAAGCCGGGAGAACGATGGCTTGTGAATCTTCAGGCGATTCAGAATACGCCCAGCAACGCCGTTAATGAAGTGCCGGCAACGCTCAACGATTTCGACCCGCGCACGGATACTTGGATGGTTCAGCCCGAAGGCACGGACCAATCCGTCGCCGTTCTCGCAGAGCACCTCATCCGGCGACTGACCTAGGCCCACCAGCCGATAGACCGAACAAACCGCCGCATGAAGTGACCCACCATCAAGCCCTCAAGGCGATCTCGTGCTGTTCGAACAAGTCTTTGAGTTGCTTCATGGAGACTGGCTTGCCGACGTAGCCGTCGATGCCATACTCCTCGCGCTTAGCTGGATCATCGTCCAGCGAGGTAACTGCGATTATCGGTGCGCGCACACCCTTGTCTCGCAGGCGACCGGCCAATTCATAGCCATCCATACCGGGTAGCATGATGTCCAGAAGCACGAGATCGATCGGCCACGCATCGGCCACTGGACATGCCAGCCACGCGTTGGGAACGCAGATCGGATGATGCCCACAGGCTGAAACGAAGGCCTCCAGGGTCATGGCCGTGGTCAACGAATCTTCGATGATAAGTACATTCATGCCGAAGTCCTGTGGAATTGAATTGCTATCAGCCCAAGTCTTCGACACTACCGCAAGGCACGCAATAAAACGGCGGGAAACCGCATGTGATCAAAGGAAAGACGCCGCCGTGAGCGATACGGCGGCGTAAAGGGGGTTGGCAGGAGTGCTCCGAGCATCCTACAAGAAGAGTGATCGGCACATCCTCAGCGATTCTTTCAACCCAATCCCATTCTGGTCTGGCCAACGACGGCCCAAATGGAGACCGGATCAGTACAGCAGCGGGCGACTGCGTGCTTGCAATGCGTCGCGCCGACCGAAGTTGCGGGATGCTTGCGCGCCTAAGCTTGCCAGCATGTCGTCAGGCGATCGTTGCCGAGCGTCGGATGCGGGAACCCGCATGCGGTCTTCCGCAATCTTCGCGCAGAAGTTTCCAGGTGTGGTACGGTTCGTTTGGAGGAACCCTAAATGATCCAATGCGAAGAGCTTGATTTGCCGTCTTACGCACGCGTTACGCTCAATCGTCTCTTTGAGCCATTTGATCCTTTTGTGCGTGTCCGCGACGTTCTGCGCGTGGAGTTGCCACACGGCATCCGTATCGACGCTACATGGGACTGGGAGTCTGCTGGCTATTGGATTACGGCTTGGCAACCTGAAAACGGCGGAATCATCGAATTGGCGCGAAGATGGGCGGGCGACGTAGAGCCGCTTTTCACGTCGGTCGCAGCGCTGTCTCGACTGTTGAACTAAGTCGAGTGCAAAGCCGAGCGCCGATGCCGGCGCAAGCGATGACGCCCCATGCCTTGGGAGCGGCGCGAGGCAATCATCTAGGATTCTGCGGCAACCGCTCTAAGCCCTGTAGGCTCACCAGTTCTAGATGGGTTCCGTGGATTCTGGTGAAGTTGCCAGGTGACATCGTGATCGTGCGAGAGACATTTCGCAGCTTTCGCTGCTAAGGCATCAGCTGCATGGCACCGGCGGAAAACAGGGTGTAAGGATTGTTCCCCACCTATCAAAAACGCCTTCGCTGTCTATAGTTTAGGAGGTGCGGAATCCTCGGAGAATCAATTGAATGACCACGGAAGATCACTTCCAGAGCATCCAGGAGCGAATCGCCCCGTTGCGAGCCGACCTGCTCGACCATCCGATTTATCGGCACATCAACAGCCTGGAATTCCTGCGCCTGTTCATGCAGCACCACGTCTTTGCGGTCTGGGACTTCATGTCGCTTCTCAAGGTGTTGCAGCGGCGGCTCTGCTGTGTCGATGTCCCTTGGCTGCCGCTCGCAGACCACCAAGCTGTCCGATTCATCAACGAAATCGTGCTGAGTGAGGAAAGCGACGAGGACGGCGAAGGCGGCTTCACCAGCCACTTCGACCTGTACTATCGGGCCATGCAGCGGTGCCGAGCCAATACAAGCCGCATCGACAGTTTTCTGAATCGACTTCGCAACGGCAGTTCCGTCAATTCGGCCCTGGTTGAGGCTGAAGTACCAATTCCGGTTCGCCAGTTCGTTCAGCATACATTCAAGGTCATTGAGGACGGCGATCTTTGCGCCATCCTCTCGGCCTTCACCTTCGGTCGGGAGGACTTGCTGCCCGACGTGTTTCAGCGAATCGTCGATGAGTTGAACGTCGAAACCAGCGGTGGCCTGGATGTCTTCAAGTTTTACCTGAGCCGCCATATTCAGCTTGACCGCGACCATCACGGTCCGATGGCGGCAAGGCTGATTATGTCACTTTGTGGCAACGATGAAGGCAAATGGCGAAGCGCCGAACATGCGGCCGTCAAATCACTCCAGGCACGCAAGACTCTCTGGGACGAAATGCTGTCGGCCATGCAACGCAGGCAAAAGCCTGTGCTGAGTTGAAATTCGTTCACCGCCTTGGACGAGGATTCCACCGGAACAACGTGCACAATCAGGTCAAATGGCCGTCTATGACCCGTCGCAATCGTTCCGAGCGTACGTTGACCTCTCGCCATCCGTCGTCCCTGCTTCATTTGGCGCGTGTTTGCCACGGCTTCCCACACCGCAAGGCATCGCATGAGGCGTTAAACAATGCAACTGGGCGAACCCCCTCGGCAGTTCTTGCAGTAAAGTGGATCGCAAGCAGGCGCCTGACGGTGAAACGCATGGAAAAAGTATTCGATCCGGCCCCTCCCATCACTCGAATGGGACCGAATCTATTCATCGGTTGGGAAAGTTCGGCTTGTCGAAACTTCGTATCCGCTGCCCTCCGTCGTAACGACGATGTCGCCCTGATAGTTTGCCAGGTGCCGCCGAACCTCCGGCGGGATGACACCTTGGGTGGTACCCCACGACGTCTGGATAATCCGATAGACGCCAGCCTCAATCAATCGATCGAGCGTCTCATGATGGGGGATGATCGGCGTTGTCATTTCCCAGAGAAATGACGGCCATTTCGGGTTTCACGGCGGCGAGGAATTCGGCCGCAGTTGCCTCCGTTTTACCACAATGCTGTAGCCGTAGCACACCGAAAAGTCCGCCAGAGTGGCCCATCCAAAGGCGACGAACCGAACTGTTGCTCGCGCAGCCGCGTCACCGTCGTAAACCAGCAACGTCGAAGGGTCATCGGGAACGCTATACCAATCTCCATTACTTCAGCTAAGCGGTCATCATTATTGTTCTTGCCGCTCGCGACAACAAGAAGTCGAAAGGCTGCACGGGGATTCCTTGCTCCATACTTCGAGTAGAGGGCTTCGAGGAACTGTTCTGCTGCACGGGATTCAGCCCAGTTCTCGTACCGTTCGACCTTTCGCCGCAACTGTACGGCGCTCATCGTCCCCATGTCCATTTCGAGGAAGCAGCACATCATTCCTTTTCCTTCCTGGCGGTAGAGGAACATAGCGTCGGGTTCAAGCTGGGTCACCTTGCTCCCCACGGTCACCCGGAATGCCGGATGTTTCCCCAACGAGCGCCGCTCGGTTGCCAGCAGCGTCAGATCCTCTCTCGCTCGCATGGTTTGCCAAACAGCCAGCAGAAACTCGGTGATGAAGATTTCGTGGAGAACGTGGTCGGCCGAGTAACCCTCGGGCCGCGTTCGCTCGAGGCGAATCACATTCCCCGCCTTACCTTTGCGGGCTAGTATTTCGCGCAATCGCCGGGCTCCCCGTTTGGTTACGTAATAGACTTTCGGCCACAATGGGCTCGTCGAACGAGTCGGAGCGACCCCGAGGTAGCCTAGTGTTTCCATTTCTTCAAGGTGCCGTCGCACAGTTCGATCGGATTTCAGCACATCAGCGAACCGCCGCTGAATTTGATTGGCGACAGCAAAGCGGTTCCGGTAGACGAAGCTCAAGATCGCCGGGAAGTGCTTCCGCTCGCTCCCTCGCTTCTTCTTGGTCCGTCGATAGGCATGCATTGGGACAAGGAGTGTTTGTAGTTCCCAGGGGGTGAGGGCGCGAGGGCGGGGCTGACGTTGTTCGAGGAGGAGGTCGGACATGTGGAGCGGAAGCGGAGGGTATGGAGGCTAAAGCGGACATAAGTCGCGGCCCGCGAGGCAGCGACGGAGTGGAAAAACGGCCGCGAAACCGTAGCCTGCTTGGCCACGCTGTGGCCAACGCTAGTGGCGACAAAAAATGCAACGTGCAGTACATGACGAAGCTCCTTGTGGATGGTAAGATGCGGCGCCAATCACGTACGGTGGAGCCCGCAGCGATCGCGCCAACACTCAATAAACACTCAATACCTCGGCGAAACTCGCCGAAACTGCCCGACAAGAAAATACGCGAAACGCCTGAAAAACAGCGTTTCGCGTAGTAGGCCGTAGCCTAAGGTAGGGGTCTCCGAAGACTCAAAATCCAGTTGCCGCAAGGCAGTGTGGGTTCAAGTCCCACCTCCGGCACTTCTTTTGTAGTCGGGACTTACGACGAACCCCCGACCGGCCGGTCATCGAACGACGGAAGCCGACTGGGGGAGAAGTGGGGAAGTCGTTGCTATAGCGTTGCGTTTGCGTCGCTGGTCAGAGCTTATTTCGCGGGATCGCAGCACGGCGGCGGGTCACACGCAAATGAGTAGCCTTCGAAGCTGCGGATGCGCTCTCGTTCGAACTGATGAATCTGCACGAATCGAGCGAACTGCCGGCTGCCGTCATCCGCCGATACCCAACTATCGATGCCCTGGATGATCACCAGATTGCCGCTTGCGCGCATTGCATCTATGGAAATCTGATAGTCAATCGACGATCGGAGCCAAGGCAGAACAAGATCGAAATAACGCCGGAGCCCATCCGCCCCGCGGAATGAACCCACAAAGGGAAATGAAATAGACGCTTGGTGCGATAACTCGCAGCCGGGCTGAGTAACATCCATGCAAGTTCGGGCCGTTAGTTCAGAATTGAGGTCATGAAGCGCTGTGACGACTCTGTGTACCAGCCTTTCACAGCGACGTGCAGGTCGCAGCGCGGCTGGATCGCTCACCAGGTCCTCGGCTTCGACATCGAGGGCCGTGGCCAGGAAGTCGACGAAATCGCGCCGCAGCGGTCGGCTGCGCTCGGCGTTGCGGACCGTGCGCTCGGATACGCCCGCGATGATCGCCAGCTCAAGCTGAGTCCAGCCGCAGGCGCGGCGAAACGAACGCAGCTTGTCGCCGTTGATTTGGAAGTCCGCCATGTTTCGCGCTCGATTCGCCAAGTAGGTCCGGCGAGCCGAGCCGGACCTGTGTTCGCCGCGGCGACCTCGCGGCGCCGACCAATCATTACTCCACACCTACCTGCCCAGTCGCCTCCCCTCCAGCCATGGTCGAAAGCGCCCGGTACGCCGCCATGTCAACCGACTCGCTCAAAAACCGCACCGAGCCATCGCAGAAAAGAAACACCACGCCGCCGGTGTGGTCGCCGCGGAAGTTGCTCGTCAAGTGCGGCCCGCCCGCCAGGCTGCTTCGGCAGTCGTCGAGCCGGCTCACCGTCAGCATGGTGTTGGTCACCGGCCGCTTATTCATCGGCTCGACGGTCGAGCCGTAGTTTGATGTGCTGATATAGGGCGCCATAAAATCGGCCGAGAGGTTGCCGATGATCCAAGGATACGAGGCATTCAGTCCCTCTGCATTCCGCTCGCTGCAACCTTTACCGACGCAAACCGGCCACCACTCTCCGCCGGCTGCTTCGCCCATCGCGATCGTGCGGCTTAGGCCGTCGACAATCATGGCGGGTCTGACCCCAGCCCCGATCGTGAATACGCCGATTTCTGTGCGCGGATAGCCGGCGATGCACCAGGCGTCGGTAGCGCCATGCGAATAGATGTAGTCGGTCGTGGCAAACGTATCGCCAATCGGCAGGCCAAGCTTCTGAAAGATGTCGTTGACGTAGAACTGGTGCCCATTCGTGGGGCAAGTGAACATCGTGATAGGCGTCTCCATGACCTCAGCGGGCTGCTCCCAGTAAGGTCGGTTGTACTTGTAGTGGCTGGCGATCGCCATCTCCTCGTAATACGGCATGAGTAGCGAATTGGCGTTGGCGTGCAGATCGGCGGGTCCATAAGGGGGCCGCACAACCGTGCCGGCGGGAAACGTCTTCCGGGCGGCCAGAAAGTTATGCAGCGCCAGGCCGAACTGCCGGAGATTGTTGCTGCACGACGACCGCCGCGCCGCCTCGCGCGTGGCCTGAACCGCCGGCAGGAGCAAAGCGACGAGCACGCCGATAATCGCAATGACTACCAGCAGCTCGACGAGCGTGAACGCGTACCTGCGTAACCGCGGCTTCATCGTCTAGCCCCGAAACTCTAGGCCCGCGAGGATTTACGCCAAAGAACTCAGCGGCAATCCTCCGCAAGCAGGCCGCAGTATATCCGCTCGAAAATGAATTGCAACTTGCCGGTTCGTTGCCGGTTTGCGGCGGAAATCTCTGCTACTGTGTCGTCTGTGCAATCGGCATAAGGCCATTCGGCCGTGAACCATAGTGGAAAACACGGAATGGCCGCTCGATAACGCCGGTAATCGACCGTCGAAGAGTTTTTTCCGTTTTACCGCATCATCGCCCGCGCGTTTCCTGTCTTTTATTAGGGAGGCAAAAGTGGCTGTTTCCGACCAATTCAGCAGCATGCTGCGAGATCCGCCGACGGCCGTGCGAGTTTAACACCGGCCCGCGGAAGCACACGCCGGTACGCGAAAGAACAACTGCGAGCAGAAAAGGCCTTATCATCCTCGGCCGCCTGGGGGCACTTCTCCCGACGCGGCCAAGGCGGCACAGGGCAACGTCGCTCGTCCCCGTGCCCGCTTTGACTTGAGCAGGCGAGCGTTAAAAAACCCGCACCCACGGCCGCGCTACCGGTGCGCTTCCATCGCAAAAACATTTCGTCCGAAGCCACGGAGAGCCATCATGCCGCAGCGATTCCGCAGCTCACCAACACGTAACCGATCCGCGCGGTCCACAAAGTCTTCGAAACGTCGCCACAGTCAACGAAGGTTCTTTCAATTCGAGCGGCTCGAAGATCGCTCGATGCTCGCGGCTGGGGACCTGGACACCACTTTCGGCGTTGGCGGCGTTGCCTTGACCGATTTTGGATCGTTGGATGACGAAGCCACCGCCGTCGCGGTTCAGCCGGACGGAAAGTTGGTAGTCGTTGGTTACGCCACAAATGACGGGAACTCGGACTTCGCGATTGCCCGTTACAACCTCAACGGCAGCCTCGATACGAGTTTTTCCGGCGACGGACTGCAAACCACGGATTTTGGTTTCCCATTGGATCAAGCGGCCGATGTGGCGATTCAGCCCGACGGCAAGATTGTGGTCGTTGGCCGCAACAGCAACTCGGCGAACGCCAACTTTACCGTGGCGCGTTACCTCGCAAATGGCCAGCTTGATAACTCGTTCAACGAGGTTGGCAAGATTAGCACCGACTTCGACGGCGCTGAAGACAACGCCTTATCGGTTGCTCTCCAGTTCCACGCCGACGAGTGGAAGATCATCGCGGCGGGCAGCGCCATGGTCGCGGACGAGTTTCGAGTTGCCTTGGCTCGGTATCGTTCCAACGGCACGCTCGATACCAGTTTCGGTAACGGTGGCATACAACATACGAACGTCGGACCTGGCCACGATTCCGGTCGCAGCGTTGCTGTGCTGCCAGACGGCGGAATACTCGTGGGGGGCCGGGCGGGCTCTTTCGACGGCGGCGACTTCGCACTTGTCAAGTACGACTCGAACGGACAACAACAATGGGTCCGTACGGCGTCCATGGGCATCAACGACGATGCATTGGGAATGTCATTGCAGACGGATGACAGCGCGCTCAAGGTCGTACTGGCCGGCCGGACGCACAACGGCGTTAACAGCGATATTGCAGTAGCGCGTTTTGACATTGCGACGGAAACACTCGATGCGACATTCGGCAATGGCGGGACGAAGCTCATCGATCTTGGCGGAAATGAGCAGGCGAAAGGCCTGACCGTACAGACCGATGGCAAAATTGTCTTGACGGGCTCAACCAGCTCGGACGGCGGCAAAACGATTATCGTGCGCCTCGAGCCGGACGGCGCGCTTGATGCCACATTCTCTGGCAATGGCGTTGCCGAAACCGCCCTCGGCATCGGCGGCAGCTCGGCAAACGACGTGGCAATAACTCCCGACGGCAAGATCGTTGCAGTCGGCGTCGCTACGATTTCGGCGGACAATACCGCGTTTGCGGTCGTGCGCTATATCGGCGGTCTTCGTGACCCTCAGACTTTGCACTGGCAGGGCGATATCGACAGCAATTGGAGCCTGCCCGGCAATTGGCTGGAAAACCTAAGCCCCATCGACGGCGATTCGCTGGTCTTCGATACTCGCACCTCCGGTATAGCGAATTTCAACACTGTGAATGATTTGATTGGACTTAGCCTTGCCACAATTGAGACATTCGACGACTCGGCTGCCGGCAACTACGCAATCGGCGGAAACGCCATCACGTTGGCTGGCGGGATATCGGTCGACGGTGGAGCGAGCGATTTTCTCGGCGTTCATTTCCACGCGATCAACTTGGCCGCCTCGCAATCCTTCACCATTGACACCGTGCTCACAAGCTTCACGTCGCACATTTTCCTTTCGACGAATGATCTTGTGCTGACCGGCACGCGAGGACAGTTCCATAGCGGCGTGATTAGCGGCGATGGCGACGTCACCGTTTCAGGTCCAACAACGTTCAACGCCCCCAACACTTATACCGGTTTTACGACTGTCACGTCGTTGCTGGCACTTCAAGTGAGTGGCACGCTGGGCGATACGACGAATGGAACAATCCTGGACAATGCCACGTTGGACCTCTCCACGGGGATCGTCAATGCGGAGGCTCTTACATTGCAGGGCTCGTTCGCCAGCATCCGAGGACGAGACGGCTCAGTCCAATCCGGCGACGTCACACTTAACACCCTGACTGAGACGCGCATCTCGTGGAATTCGTCGATTGACGACGGCACGTTTATTGTCAGCGGCGATATTTCCGGAAATGCTGGGACGACTGGGCTGCGGATCAGTACCGAAACATCCGATCGCGTCGTCTTGCTCTCAGGCGACAACACGTACACGGGCGCGACGACAATCGCGTCGGGGATCGTGCGACTCGGCGACTTCAGCGTGTTTCCCGACTCAAGCGCACTGACAGTGATCACAGGGGCAACGCTCGACATGACAATCTATGGTGACCGGATCGGTTCCTTGGCGGGTGGAGGGACGGTGTTGTTGGGCAGCGCGCCACTCGAGTTCGGGGATGACAACACATCGACGACCTTCAGTGGCACAATGTCACGAAGCGGCCAAGTTGTCAAAAACGGCACAGGCACCTTTACCTTGACCGGAATCCTGCTGGATCAGGGCAACCTCACGATCAACAGCGGCGTGTTCCGTCTTGGTGGCGCAAATCGAATAGCCGACAACCGCTTTGTGGCGATGGGACTGACCGGCAGGTTGGATCTAAACTCGTTTGACGAAACAATTGGCGGCCTCTCGAGCGGCATTGGCCCGCAGGTAACCTTGGGAAGCGGAACGCTAACTGTCGGGGGGATGGGCATTGACAGTACGTTCTTTGGAACGATCAGTGGCAGCGGCGGGTTGACGAAGACCGGCCCAGGCAGGCTGACATTCTTTGGCGCCAATGGCTATTTTGGCGCGACAAATATCGACGCCGGTACCCTGGCCCTTGGCGCGTCTGGAGTCATTCAAGACGGAAGTGCGATCCTAGTTGCTGCGGGGGCCACGTTTGACCTTAGCGGAGCGCCCGTAGGCTCCACTGAACTTGTCGGCTCGCTAGCCGGTGCTGGAAACGTAACGCTTGGATCGACCACGTTGCGGGCCGGCGGAAACAATGCCTCCACCACCTTCTCCGGTGTGATCAGCGGCGCGCGCGGCCTGACCAAGGATGGTACAGGCACGATGACATTGACCGGCGCCAATAGCTATACCGGCAATACGACGATTTTTGGCGGAACGCTCCGCATCGGTGCACTCGCCTCGGTGCCCGACCCAAGCCTGGTGTTTATCGCAGGCGGCGCGGTTTTCGACCTCAACGGCCACGATGAGACGATCGGTGGCTTGCGCGGTCTGCCGCAGAGCCAGGTGCTCTTGGGCACCGCCACGCTAACCATCGGCTTTGGCAATTCCGGCAGCGACTTCGAGGGCGAGATCAGCGGCAGCGGCAGCCTGGTGAAGACCGGCACCGGTGGACAGCGACTCATGAGCGCCAACACCTACACTGGCCAAACGCGCGTGGATCAAGGGGAATTGGTCGTTGAGCACGCATCGGCTCTGGGGGCCTCAACAACAGGAACGATCGTGGCCGCTGGCGCGACGCTGCTGCTCCAGCCGACGACCGGACTGTCGATTGACGAACCGCTCGAACTAGCCGGCGGTTCGGTCCTCAAGAACCGCTGGAGAAATAGTGTCTGGGCAGGTCAGGTGACACTCGCAGGCGATGCAACAATGCACGTCGAAGCCGATTCACTAGAGGTCACCGGTTCGATTCGCGGCGGGAGCGGTTTCACTAAAACGGGGGCCGGCACGCTGATCGTCTCTGGCGCGAATCTCTATCAGGGCGCAACAACGATCAACGCGGGCACGTTGGCGGTAGGCGTGTCAGGCGCCATGGCCGACTTGAGCGCGGTCACAGTGAACTCCGGAGCAACGTTTGATCTAAGCGCACTGCCGGTGGGGTCAACAGAGATCGTTGGCTCTCTGGCTGGCAGTGGCGCGGTGCAACTGGGATCCAGCACTTTGGGCGCCGGTGGGAACAACAGCTCGACGATTTTCTCTGGCGTCATGAGCGGCGCCCGCGGCTTGAGCAAGTTTGGCACGGGCGCCATAACGCTGACTGGCGCAAACAATTACACCGGCAATACGACGATCTTTGGAGGGACGCTCCGGTTGGGCGCATCCGGCTCCATCCCTGACCCCAGCCTTCTGTTCATCGCGACTGGCGCCGTGTTCGATCTGAACGGCCACGACGAGACAATTGGCGCCTTGCGCGGACTGCCGCAAAGTCAGGCTCTCTTGGGCAGCGGAACGCTGACGATCGGCTTCGGGAACGCAGGGAGTGATTTTGAAGGCGAAATGAGCGGCAGCGGCAGCCTGGTGAAAATTGGCACCGGCGGTCAGCGGCTCATGAGCGCGAATACCTATACCGGCGAGACACGAGTCGACCAAGGGGAGCTTATCATCGAGCACCCTGCGGCCCTTGGCGGCGCTGGCACAGGAACCGTCGTCGCTGCCGGTGCGACACTACTCCTTCAGCCGACGACTGGGCTATCGATCGACGAACCGCTGGAGCTGGCCGGCGGTTCGGTGCTCAAAAACCGCTGGAGGAACAATATCTGGGCCGGCCCGGTAACGCTCACAGGCGACGCCACGATTTTGGTGGACGCCGACTCGCTGACGGTTGCGGGGGCTATCGGCGGCACAGGCGGCCTTGCGAAAACCGGCACGGGAACCTTGGTTCTTACGGGTGCCAATACGTACGCGGGCGCAACCGATATCGAGCGAGGAGTTCTTGTCCTTCCTGCCGTCGCGCGATTCGGCAATCCGAACCTGGTCTCCGTTGCACCCGAGGGGGAACTGATTCTCGAAGGGAACGATTTCCATGATACGATCGCGACCGTGGCCGGAGCCTCAGCAACCGTGGTCGAGGTCTTGCTCAATGGCCAATCCCGCGGCATCATCGATGCGACAGGACCCGTTCGCATCAGGGGACTAGCGGGCGATGACACGTTCAACATCGCTGCCAGCGGGGGCGCTGGACTGCTGCTCGATGGTCAAGAGCATTATGATTACTACGACGTTTCGTTGGGCGGCCTAAACGGACCTGTCTTTATCAATGACAGCGGGAGCTCGGGGACAGGCTCGGGCTCGTTGTCGGTCGCCGCTACAACGGCGAGTGAAACAGTATTGATTTCCGGCAGCCAAATTTCGCTGGCCGGCGCGCCGTCAAAGAGCGTGCACTTCGACGGTAACCTGGAGATCCTTTCAGTCGACGGCATCACTGGCAGCGATCAGATCTTGGTCAACTCAGGCATCAACTGGAGCGGCCTATTATTCACCTTGCGCGCGCAAGGTGCGGGTAGTACGATCACCGTTTCAGCGCCGATCAATCTTGGATCGGGCAATGTTCAACTCCGCGCAGCGGACGGCGTTATACTTAGCGGCCCTGATGCTGACATCACTACCACCGGAGGGTTCTTTGCCGACGCGGATACCGACTCCAACGCCGTCGGAGCGTACACACAAAACGACGTTGGGTCGACGGTTTTCACTGGCCCGGCGGCAGTCATTGCCGCCGATGTCAACCTTGCTGGCACAATCAACAGCAATAACGCCACGAGCGGCAGCTTGCAGTTGGAGGCATCGACCGCAAACCGCACGATCGGCCTGGGCGATGGCGCCGTGGGCGATTTCAACCTCAGCACGGCGGAATTGCTCAACCTGACGGCGGGAAATGTAGTCAGTCTTGGCCGCTTCAATGGCACAGGCGCCGTCGATATCGGGAACATGGATCTCACTTCAAAAGCCTTCCCGCTGCTGATCCGCGGCGGAACCACGACGTTCAGCGGACCGGCGAACCTCAGCGGCGCTTTGCACTTCTTCTCGACGGGCGCGATTATCGATAACCACCCGGGCGAAGACGTCAACGCCCAGCGGCTGTTGTTGAGCGCGGCCAGCAGCATCGGTGCGGCCGGCGATCCGCTGGAGACGCGAGTCGCCGTGTTGGCGGCACAAAACACCAGCTCCGGCGACATTTCCATCGAGAACAGCGGCAACCTGTCAGTCGGATCGGTGTTCGGCATCGATGGCGTTAGCAACTCGGGTGGCTCCGTGGCACTGTACCAGCGCGGCGATTTGACCATCGAGAACACTGCAGCGGCAAACGACGTCGCGTCAAACGCCGCGATCCTCCTGCAGCTTTTCGGGTTCGATTCCAAGCTAACGATTTCAGCAGGCGCCGACGTGCAATCGGTCGCCGGGACGCACGACTACATCGCCGACAAGATGGATCTGGCCGGCACGATTACCGCGACCGGACGGCGCGTAGGCTTGGCGCCGGAGAGGCCAGGCAGGCTGATCAATTTGGGATCGCCGACCGATGCCGTCTCCAATGTACTGGAATTGTCCGACGCAGAGATCGATCGTGTTACGGCCGACCGCCTGCAGATCGGCAGCCGTAACACGGGGCCAATGGCGATCAGTTCGAGGGTTGATCCGGCGGGCACGAGCACGCTCCATCTTATCAGCGGCGGCAGTATTGACGATGGAGCATCAGGACAGCTACTGGTGTCCAACCTGGCATTGGAGTCTAACGGGGCCGTCACTCTCGACGGTTATACCATCGACAACCCCCCGATTACGAACTTCGTCTACAGCAGTGTCCAAATTCTGGCGGGCCGGGGTAGTTCGTTCGTTTTCGATAATCGCGGAGCATTGACCATAGGGACAGTCGACGGCGTTTCCGGAGTGTCGACGAGTGGTGGCGGAATTTCGATCTCAACCCACAGCCCATTGATAATCGATCAGCCCGTACAAGATACGGGCGGCGGGAGCATCGTGCTCACCGCGTTTTCGGATGAGGGCGATAGCGATCATCTGACGATCAACTCCAGCGTGCAAGCGGCTGGCGGAGATGGCAACGTGCACCTAATCGCTGGCACCGATGTGATCATCAACAGCGGCGCCATGCTGTCGACAGAAGGCAGTGGTAATATTGACGCCACAGCGAATCGGACGACGGCACTCAGCGTCAGCGCCTCCATTACCACACAAGGTGGTATAGTCATCGTTGCGAGCCAAAATCTCGTCGTCTCTGATACTACGCCAGGCGATCAACTCGAGCTTCAGCCAATTGGCGAGACAGGGGACGTCGGGATATTGTTAAACGGCCTTTCGCTGACGTACTCGCCCAACGGCACCGGCGGTCAGATCACGACGGTCACCGAGAACGGCGATCCGAACGCCGCGCCACACGATGTGCTGATTGATCCAGGGGTCCAAGAGCACGTCTTTGCCGTCGGCATAGCGATGCCGTTTGCCGGGTCATTTGCCGACGCGGACCTCTCCAACCCCAATGCCGCTGTCACCCAAACCGCCGAGTGGAGGTTCCGTTCGACCAGCTTAACGGCTCCAATTACACGAGTTGGCACCGTCTCAAATAACGCTGGTAGCGGCCAGCTGGCTGATATGTTCGCGTTCACCCAGCCCGGTGTCTACCATGCCAAATTGACGATCCGCGATGGTGTCGCAACGATATCTTCTGAAGAAGTAACGTTCGTCGTCTACGATCCCTCCGCCGGATTCGTCACTGGCGGTGGATGGATCGATTCCCCCGCGGGTGCTTACGTGTCCGATCCCACCCTGACCGGCAAGGCGACGTTTGGATTTGTCTCGCAGTACAAGAAGGGCGCGACAACACCAACTGGCCAAACGGAGTTTCAGTTCAAAACCGCCAACCTGAACTTTCACAGTAGCTCCTACGATTGGCTGGTCGTCGCCGGCGCGCGAGCTCAGTACAAGGGCACGGGCACAATTAACGGAGCTGGTAACTACGGCTTTATGCTCACGGCGGTCGACGGCCAGATCAATGGCGGGGGCGGCCTGGACAAGTTCCGCATCAAGATCTGGGACAAAAACAACGGCGACTCCATCGTCTACGACAACCAGATTGGCGCCGACGACGACGCCACACCGACGACCGGTCTGGGCGGAGGCCAAATCGTTATTCATAACAACGCAGGCAGCTCGGGTGCGGCGGTGAGCAAGCAGAAAGCGATCGGTTCCAAGGTCGCGGGGCTCGCTCCGCTACTCGGAGGTAGCGCCATTACCCAGACAAACGTCCGGGAGGCCATTTATTCCGCGATTGAAAGTGCTTATTCAGCCGCCTCAGTGAAGTTGCCGCTCGGCATTCCTGTCACTAAATGGGTTGGCGACGGAAGCACTGCCCTCTCCAAGAGCCCATCAGCGTCGAGCAAAACAGCAAGCCAAAGCTACTACTCGAGCGTTGTGGCACGGCCGAGCGGCTCTGGCCACCCGGCCGAGCCTACGTCGCCCGTCGAAGGTCACGATCGGTTCGTTGCCTTCCTGGGCAGCAGGAACTCGGACAAGCATACCCGCTTACGTGCCGACAACCGCATCGAGGAACTCGCTTTCATCCTAAGTTCGTAAAAGAAGGCCGCTCCGGCGACGATGCCGCTGCACTTTCGGCCTGCAACAGTGAAAAACCAGCGGCGGTCGGGGCAGCTGCCGCCGGGACTGGGGAAGAATCGGGGAAACGATTGCCTATGCGACGCCATCGTAAGTACAATGCTCTCGCAACACATTGTTGCTGCTAACAATAGGCGAGGGGAGGACTTGCACGAAAACGTAAGTTAGAGGCAACGCAACCTCAACTGATCTCGACTCGACTCAAAATCCAGTTGCCGCAAGGCAGTGTGGGTTCAAGTCCCACCTCCGGCACTTTCATCCAACCGATCGCGGCAAGCGGTGCGCGAAGCACAAGGGGCCGCTACCGGCGACGCATGGCGCGGTCGATGTCGCGCTTCATCGATTTTTCTTTGATGCTGTCGCGCTTGTCGTGCAGTTGCTTGCCTTTGCCCAGACCCAAGAGGACTTTCGCGCGGCCTTCCTTGAAGTAGACCTTGAGCGGGATGAGTGTCAGGCCCTTTTCGCCCGCGCGGGCGGCAAATTTCTTGAGCTCGCGCTTGTGCATCAGCAGCTTACGGGGGCGCCGGGGCTGGTGGTTTAGCTGATTGGACCACTTGTACTCTGGAATGTCGCAGCCGAGCAACCAGGCCTCATTGCCGCGCAGGCGCGCATACGATTCCTCCAGTGAGATCTCGCCGCGGCGCAGACTCTTGACCTCGCTGCCGACCAGCACGATGCCGCACTCCAGCGTGTCGAGGATTTCATACTCGAAGCGAGCGCGACGGTTCTGGGCCACGAGCCGGTCGTTGTCGCGCTCGCGGTCGGCGGCTTTCTTGGCGGTCTTGGCGGTTTTTGCGGGTTTCTTGGCCGTGATTTGGTTCCTCGATGAAATGACATCGCTTCGCTCTGTAGGGAACGCGCTCTGTGGCGTTCCGGAAGCGCGAAACGGTATGGTTACGGCTACTCGCCCAACGGAACGGCACGGAGGCCGTTCCCTACAGAGTCGATCCTCCCGACGACGATCTGCGATAGAGCGTGTACAATTCCCAAGTCGTCGAAATCGTACAACAGTCCGCCAGTGGAGTCCACGCACTGTGCTCATTGAGCTTCCGATTGTCGATCCGGTCGCCGTCTCGCCAGCATCCTCAACCGCCGTACTGCCGCGGCTGCCGCGGTGGCTCAAGCGGAATGTGCCCCAAGGTAATGCCAACTACTTTACCGCTCGGCTGATCGAGGAGCTGCACCTGGAGACGGTGTGCGAAAGCGCCAAGTGCCCCAACCGGATGGAGTGCTGGTCGCAGAAGACCGCAACCTTCATGATCCTGGGCAATGTTTGCACTCGTCCGTGCGGCTTCTGCTCCGTGCCGAAGGGCAAGACCGAGGCGGTGGAACTTGACGAACCGGGGCGGGTGGCTGAGGCGGCGCTGCGGTTGGGCCTGAAGCATGTAGTGATCACGTCCGTCACGCGAGACGACCTGGCCGATGGCGGGGCGGACCACTTCTACCATTGTGTATTGGCGGTGCGCGAGCGGACGGGAGCGGCGGTCGAAGTGCTCACGCCGGACTTTATCGGCAAGCCGGACGCCGTCGAACGAGTCGTCGCCGCCGCCCCCGAGGTGTTTAACCACAACACCGAGACGGTGCCGCGGCTGTACCGCCAAGTTCGCGGCCGCAAGAGCGTCTACCGTTGGACACTCGCGCTGCTCCGCCGCGTCAAAGACCTGAACCCGGCGATCAAAACCAAGAGCGGGCTGATGCTTGGGCTGGGCGAAACGCGCGATGAGCTCTTCGATACGCTGGCTGACCTGCTCGACGCGGGCGTCGATTACCTCACGCTGGGGCAATACCTTCAGCCGACGCCGGATCATCTGTCCGTGGTGCGCTACGTGCCACCCGCCGAGTTCGACGACCTGGGCCATCATGCCCGCGCAATGGGTTTTAAGAAAGTCGCCAGCGGACCGTTCGTCCGCAGCAGCTACCACGCCCGCGACATGGCTGAGGGGACGTGAGCGAATCCGATTTGCTCACACTGTCCCGGCAACGTAGATTGGAATGAGCGGCTGCGAGCAGGGATGCGTGGTTTGTCTTTTGCGCCTGCGGCCGCGGTCGCTGGCAGCTTCTCGGCATCAGCAGGTCGTCCATGGGTTTACTCGACAACTTGAAATCGCTGTTCGACCCGCGGCTCAACGTGCAGAGCCAGTACGAACTGATGCGAGAGGCGATCTCGGGAACCATGTCGAGTTTCTACATGGCCCGCGACCGGCAGACGGGTAAAGTGGTCGGCCTGAAGATCCTCGACCCTTATAAGACGCAGGAGTTTGAGGAGCGCTTCAAGGGGCTGAAGAAGCCGACCGAAGGCGCGATCGCCGCGGCTATCGATCATCCCCACGTGGTCAAGATCTTCGATCACGGCATCACTAGCAAGGGGCAGCCGTACATCGTCATGGAGTATCTCGATGGGCCGGGGTTGAACTCGCTGGTCGTCGCGCGCAGTCCCTCGCTGGATGCGCATCGCATGCCGCTGTTGCGGCAGGCTGCCGAAGCGCTGTCGGCGGTTCACAAGGCGGGCTACATTCACCGCGACGTCTGCCCGCGGAACTACGTCGTTTCGCGGGACGCCAAGGCGCTCAAGCTGATTGACTTCGGCCTGGCAGTGCCGAATACGCCGGAGTTCCGGCAGCCGGGAAACCGCACGGGCACAGCCAACTACATGGCGCCGGAGGTGGTGCGGCGGAAGAAGACCGACCAGCGGCTCGACGTGTTTGCCTTCGGCGTGACGGCATTCGAGATGTGCACGTTCGAGCTGCCGTGGCCGCGGGGGGATGGCCAGGATGCGCTGGCGCACGATACGCAGGAGCCGGCCGACATCCGCGAGCTGCGGCCGAAGATCGAGCCGCGGCTGGCCGAGGCGATTATGAAGTGCCTTTCGCCACACCCCGATCAGCGCCCGGCGTCACTGGATTTGTTTCTACGTTTGATCGTGGGAGTGAAGAAGACGGACGTGGCGTGATATGCCTGAGCATGTGACTCCCGTTGTCACACGATTGCAGACCCGCTGTTGCATCGTCGGCGGCGGTCCGGCGGGGATGATGGCCGGACTGTTAATGGCCCGGGCGGGCGTCGATACGATTGTGCTGGAAAAGCACGCCGACTTTCTCCGCGATTTTCGGGGTGATACGATCCATCCCTCCACGCTGGAAGTGATTCACGAACTGGGTCTCTTGGAGGAGTTTCGCAAGCGGCCGCAGCAGGAAGTGCGCCAGCTCCGCGGGCACATTGGCGATGCCGAAGTGACCGTGGCGGACTTTTCGCGTTTGCCCGTCTGCTGCCCGTACATTGCCTTGATCCCGCAATGGGACTTTTTGGACTTTGTCGTACAGCAGGCGCGGCGCTATCCGACGTTCCGGCTGTTGATGGGCGCCGAAGTGACAGGGCTCATGGAAACAGACGGCGGTGTGGTCGGTGTTCGGGCCGCAACGACCGAAGGGCCGATCGAATGCCGGGCCGAATTGACGATCGGCGCCGACGGTCGGCAATCAACCGTGCGCGATCGAGCCGGTCTTCGCGTACGCGACCTGGGGGCGCCGATGGACGTGCTTTGGATGCGGATCTCGCGTCGGCCGAGCGATCCCGCTCAGCCGCTCGGGCGCTTTGAGCGCGGGCGGCTGATGGCGTTGATTTTTCGTGGCGACTACTGGCAGTGTGGTTACGTGATTCCCAAAGGCGGCTACGAACAGATCCGTCAACAGGGGTTGGAGATCTTCCGCCAGCAGGTGGCTCAGATGGCGCCGTTTCTAAGCGACCGCGTGCACGAGTTGCGCGGCTGGAATGAAATCAAGCTGCTCACGGTTAAAGTCGATCGGCTGACAAGGTGGTACCGTCCGGGTCTCTTGTGCATTGGCGATGCGGCGCATGCCATGTCGCCGATCGGCGGAGTAGGCATCAACCTCGCCATTCAAGACGCTGTCGCGACGGCGAATATCCTGGCTGAACCTCTGCGGAGCGGAAGCCTGATGACGGACGACCTGCACCAGGTTCAACGGCGACGCGAGCTGCCCACACGGCTGACTCAAGCGTTGCAGGTATTCATTCAGAACCGGCTCATCAAGCGCGTGCTGGGCGGGAATACGACGCTGTCGCGGCCGTGGCCGGTCCGATTGCTGCAGCGCTGGCCGAAGTTCGCGCGAATCCCAGCGCGCGTGATCGGCATGGGTTTCCGGCCGGAGCACGTGCGCTCGGCCGACTTCTTTAATCCCTACTGATGCCGCAGGGCCTCGATCGGATCCATCTTCGCAGCGCGGATCGCCGGATAGAGACCGAAGATCACGCCTACGCAGACTGAGATGCCGAACGCCAGTGGAATCGAGAGGGGCACGATGATCGGCTCGACCGATCGCACCAGCTCAGGAAGATTCTTCATCGTTTGGGGCATGAACGAATCGAGAAATGCGCGGGCCACGTAGGTCAGCGGGCGGCAGGTGAGCCCCCCCAAGATCCCAGTCACGCCGCCGAGCGCCGAGAGCACCACAGTCTCAGCGAGGAACTGTCGCGTAATGTCTCGGCGCTTGGCGCCCAAGGCGCGGCGAATGCCGATCTCGCGCGTGCGCTCGGTCACCGTGGCCAGCATGATGTTCATGATGCCGATGCCGCCGACAACGAGCGAGATTGCAGCGATCAGGCCCAACAGGACGATGAACATCATCCGCGTCGTCTTGGCCTGCTCCAACAGCTCGAGCGGCACGGTGACTCGGTAGTCGTCGATGTCATGGTAATCCTTCAGGATGCGCTCCACCATGCCCGCGGTCTTGAGCACGTTCTCGACCCCATCGACACGCAGCGTAATCTGGCTCAGCTCCAGCACCTCGCCTTCGAATGTGCCGGCGCCGCGCGTGACGACGACGTCTCCGATTCGCTTGAGCTGCGTGCGGATCGGGATGTAGACGTCGTAGCTGTAGTCCTGCGCGGCCAGCGAGCCGCCGATGCCGGCGCTCGACCCGCGCGGCTTCATTACGCCAACAATGGTGTAGTAATCAACATCGACGTGGAGTTGCTTCCCGATCGGATCCTCGTAGGGGAACAGCCGCTTGGCGGTGCCGTCGGCGATCACGCAAACGTTGTTGACGTTGATATTGTCGGCGTGCTGAATGAAGCGGCCGACGGCAACGCTTTGCTGCGTCGCTTCTCGATAGGCCGGAGTGCAGGCGACGAGACGGCCGTCCAGGATCCGGTCCTTGTAACGGAACTGCCGCCGCAGCTCGCGAATCTGCAGGGCGCTCTTCACCGTCTGCAGGCTCACCAGACGTTCGTAGTCCGCCCGCGTCAACCCGTACGGCAATGGGCCGGTCGCTCCCGCCGTGGTCTCGCTGGGCGGCTTGTTCGAGCGGACGATGATGTTCTCGGCCCCCAGGCTGGCAATCTGTTCTTGCGCCTTCTGGCTGATCCCTTCGCCGATGGCCAACAGCCAGATGACGCTGGCGACGCCGATAAAGATACCAATGACCGTCAGCAACGAGCGCAGCGGGTGCAGGAGCAGCGCTTTCACGCCAAGTTGCCAGGTGCGGAGGCTGAACAGGTACATGGGTAGAGGGCAGAGGGCGGGGAGCAGAGGGCAGGAATCAGAATTCAGTCGTCAGTTTTTTTAGGGAATTGATCAGGCCGTTGATGAGGCGGCCCACTTCGCTAGCGAGGTTGAGGAGGGACAAGGAATGGAAGGTCACGTTTCGTCTGCCTCCCTGTCCTCTGCCCTCTGCCCCTTACGCTCTATGTTCCGTTCGTCGGATTGTAAATAGCCGTCTTTTAATCGCACGATCCGCTTCGCGTGCTCAGCCACATCCGGCTCGTGGGTGACCATGATAATGGTCTTTCCCGCTGCGTTGAGTCGTTCGAAGACCGCCATGATCTCGTCAGAGGTTTGCGAGTCGAGGTTGCCGGTGGCTTCGTCGGCGAGCACGAAATAGGGGTTGTTCGCCAGGCTGCGGGCGATGGCCACGCGCTGTTGTTGGCCGCCGGAAAGCTGCATCGGCTTGTGCTTGAGCCGGTCTCCCAAGCCGACCAACTCGGCCATCTCGCGGCAGTAGTCGCGCTCCGCCGCCGTGACGTGCCCCCGGTACATCAGCGGCACTTCGATGTTCTCCAGCACCGTCAACTGCTGGATCAAGTTATACGACTGAAACACAAAGCCAATCCGCGAGGCGCGCACATCGCTGAGCTGATCATCGTCCATTTGGGCTACGTCTTCATCTCCCAGGAAATACCTCCCCGCGGTCGGACGATCGAGACACCCTAGCAAGTTCAAGAGCGTTGACTTTCCGGAGCCCGACGGTCCCATGATGGCGACGTAATCGCCGGCGGGGATTTCGAGCGTGATGCCGCGGACGGCATGCACCGTCTCGGCGCCCATCACATAGTCTTTCTTCAGGTCTTCGATGCGGACGGCAGGTTTCATGAAAGATCGGTCGTGTATCGAACCAACAAAAACTGCGACCCCACGAGGGTCGCAGCGAAAGCTGGAGTTCAAGCTTTAGCTTGCTTTCGGGCAGGCTGAAGCCTGAACTCCAACAGGCTGAAGCCTGGACTCCAACAGAACCTCACTACCCGCCGCTGGCACTGCCAGCGTCCGCAGGCACGTTCGGCCCGCCCCCTTTGGCCGGTCCGAGCGGGCCCGTGCCGCGGGCGTCGGCCTGGCCGAAAGCCTGTCCGCCACCCGGAGCGCCGCCAAAACCGCCGCGCCGACCACGGCGGCCGCCTTCGCCCGGCGGTCCGCCCGAGCCATCGCCGCGTCCGCGCCGACCTTTGCCCTTTTCGGCCGCTTCCGGCGGCGCGATGTCACTCGCCTTGACCAGCAACGTTTTCGGCTTGCCAAGGCTTTCCGGCGGCGGCGCCGGGAAGGCAACGAACTCGACGAAGGCGTCCGGGTTTGCGATCATACTATCGCCAACCGCCAGCCCCGACTTGATGACTACCAGCTTGTCATTGCTGGCGCCGATGTCCACCCAGCGTGCTTCCTCGACTCCCTCGTCGTTCTTGACCAGGCAGTAATACTGTCCCTTGTGCTCGTGCAGCGCGTGAACCGGCACGGCGATCGCATCGGGGATTTGATCGACGTGGATCTCAACGTTTGCCGTCAGGCCGGGACGGATGCCGGGCGGCGGCTCTGTCATCTCCACATACGTGGCATATTGTTTGATATTGCCGCTCGACCAACCCGGCGGCTGTGGAAACTCGTCGACTTGCTTAACCACGCCGTCGAGCCGCAGATCGGGGAACGCGTCGAGCGTGATCGTGGCCTTCATGCCCACGCGCACAAACCCGATTCGCGATTCGTTGATCTTGGCCTTGACCTGCATTTGGGTCATATCGGGGAGGCGGATCACCGGCTGCCGCTCGCGAATCACGGCCCCCTCTTGAATCACGACTTCCTGGTTGCCGCGGCGATCGCTTTCGTTGGCGTAGACCACCTTGCCGGCGGCAGGCGCCTTGACCGTGCATTTCTCAAGCTGTTGTTGGAGCAGCGCAAGCTTGTCCTTATCGAGCTGATAGGTCCGCTTATCGGCGTGCAATTTTGCCTCCCCAGTGGCAACGGCGGCGTCGAGCGTCTTGAGCGTTTTCTCTTTCGTAAACTCGCGCAGCACGCGGAGCTTGGTCTTGGCCGTGTCCAGGTCGTTCTGTGCCTTGTCGACCGCAAACTTGTCGGCCTCGAGCTGTTGCGCAGTCACAAAGCCGCGCGCCGCCAGCCGCTCGCTGTAGCGGGCATACTCCCTCGAGCGCCGCAGGTTTTCCTCCGCCACAAACACTTCGCTCTCAATGAGCTGCTCTTCCTGCGTAAACATTCCTTCCAGATATTCTTTGCGTGAAATGACGGCCGTGTCGAACGCGTTTTGCGATTGGATGACCAGCGCCTCGCTACTGCTGGTGATGCTCTCTTGGGCAATCAGTTCGGCTTCCAACGCCGATCCGTCGAACTTGATCAGAACGTCCCCCTCCTTGACGATCGTTCCGGCGGGAACGATCTCCAGGATCATCGTCCCCGTGGAATTCCGCGATTGAATCTCGCAGCGAATCTCGATGTTTCTTGAGCTTTCGATCTCGCCCGGCTCAACCACGCTGTGCTCGAACATTACGCGCTTGACCGGACTCAAAACTGCATTCGCCTCAAGTTCGCTGGCGCCTTTGCCAGCCCAAGGAATGAGCACGGCGGCGGTCCCAGCTCCGGCGACGACGATTGAAGCCAATAGCCAAGGCATCGACAGTCCCCATCGACGCGAACGAGATGACGTTTGAAAGCGAGATGAATTGGCCATAGGTGGGCACCTTCGTTAGGTTCGGGCGGGCGGCTGCCGGAGCGGGCGGGGCGGGCGGGAAGAGGCGTGGCAAGGGGGAAATCCACATAGGGAATCACTCCGGGCCACTATTCTACTCGGGCAACGAGGCCCTGTCACGTTAAACACCACGGGGCCTATGTTGTTCCGCCGCAGGGTCTTGTACGCGGGAAAAAGTGGGTTGGTTTGACCAGGTTCAGGAAAATTGGCAAAGAAGGGGAATTGTCCGCACAATTCAACCGGAAACTCGGTGGGGAGGGGATGATTTTTGGCCGCTCTTTGGGAGTTTTTTCACAAAAACGGGGGTCGAGTGGAAATAATCCCCCTGGCTGGCAGTACATTGTTGTTGCAACTCTTTATCTTATAAGTAGTTATGTCGTCAAATCCGTTTCGTTCGACAGGGAATTATTGCAATTGTGAGTGCACTTCGCGCACGCCGGCGACCGACCTGCCGTCGCCCGCAATGGGCGCGAGCCAAGGCAATCCGGCACGCGGCAACGGCGGCCGTGACGGGCGGGCCGAAGGCCTTCGCGACGTTGTGGTTCAGATGTCAATGAGCGGAGCGGCAGGAGCGGGTGCATTAGTGGTCATCAGTATATACACTATAACTGGCACGGTTGTCAAGGGGGGTGCGAGTCAAGCGTTGCCAATCAGCATCGCGGTAAGTGCGGCGGCGGTTGTGTCGCAGCAGCATTGCGATTAGACCGGTCAGAAGGAGCGCGAGGGTGGCCGGCTCGGGCACGGCGGTGGCGTGGCCGGTGTTGGCCGCAGCGGGCGCGAACAGCGGCGTCGCCGAAGGATCGTAGAAAGCGCCGAGCAACGTCAGGTCGTCGTCATCGACAAAGCCGTTGTAGTCGAAGTCGCCGACGGCCCAGTGGGGATTTGGTACGCCCGGTGCATACGCGGCGCTGACGATCGTCACGTCGTCGTCATTGACGATGCCGTCGAGGTTGGCGTCGCCGGTGCGCGTGAAGGCCATGAGCACTGACGTATCGTCCACGGCTTGGCCGCGAAATTCGGTATACGGCCCTAACGGCAAAGCAGAATTCTCGGCGTAGCCGACCGAGCGCGACTCCGGATCGGCGGCCGCCGCTGCGCTACTGGTGATGCCTGGGCCATTCCAGGTTTTGCCAAGGCCAGCGCCGCCTCGTCCGGCCACGATTCGCTGGCGAACTGTGGCCACTGGGCTGGTCCCCGTATAGTCGACTACCAGGGCGTTGTCGTTGAGATCGAGCCGCGCGGCCGGCGTTGTTGTGCCGGCGATCGACAAGGCGCTGACTTGAGACGTTCCGGCATCCGTGGGGTTGGGAGCGATGGCTAGTGTGCCACCGTTGAGCGACAGAGTCGCCACTCGGACGTTGTTGACGGTTAGCACCCCTGCTCCCGACTTGGTCAGTCTAACGCCAGTCACGTTCAGTGCCCCAGTCATCGATAGACTGCTCGTCGGTCCGGCAACGTTGATGATGGTAGGGTTCGCTAGCGTGACAGGGGCACTGATCGTATGATTCCCCGCACCGACAAATATTTGCGCGTCGCCGACCGTCAGATCGAGCGTGAGGGGGTTTGTTCCGGCGATCGTGTAAGGCTGACCGGATTCGAAGTTGACGCGGCCTACAGTAATCGGACTGTCGAGCGTAACGGTGCGGGGCTGCGTGGTCGCGCCGCCGAGGATCACCACGCTGCCTGCTAGGTTGGGAACCGACCCGTTCCAGTTCGCGGCCGCGGACCAGGCGCCGTCAGCGTCGGCGCTCCAAATGGCACCGGCTAAGGCTTGCCACGCTACCGCATACGGCTGCTGCCCATCGGCGTGCGGCGAAGGGCCATTCTGGCGAACCCAGAATTCGTATTCGCACGCCGTGGGGACCTTGAAGAACATGTGTTCGACGTTGTAGAGCGTACTCTCCGAAGACCACAGCGCCTGGCCCGTGTCGGCGGCCCCCTTGGGCAGCAAGAACAGGTCCAGATTGCTCATGCCGCGGGAGGTGAACTCCTCGCCGATGTCGTACATTCCGTTGGTGTTCGCGTCGTTGAGGTCAATCAGACGGTCCCAAGCCAGCGAGACGCTGACATAGCTATCGGCGATGAGCGAGTTGGTGAACGTGTATTTGCTGAACTGATCCGGCCCGTTTGTGGCCCCATAATCCCACCCAATTGCCGGCACAACACCTGGACCGGCTTGGCCGGCAGCAAACTGCGCCAAGGCTCGATACGCATTGAGCTGACCAGTGCCGAGATCGTCGTCGAGCGGAATGGTCCGCGTGGCCGCGGCCGGCGAGGCAGTTGTCCAGTTGCTGCCGTTTCGCCGCAGGATCGCCTTCTGCATATCAAGCAGTCGGCCATCTCCGGTATCCTGCAGCTTGTCTGTCGAAGTCATCAGCACCGCCTTGATCACCTCGTGCCTTTGCGCGTCGGCCGTCCAGCCATCGGCTTGGCCGGCAATCTGAGTATCGGCGTATTGTTGCAACAAGGCACTCGTTCCCGTCGTGTGCCACGTCGCATGCGTTGTGCCGGGGCCGGGCGTCGAATAACTGCCACCTCGAACTGGTACGGTGAGACCGACTGCTGGCGCAATGAAGCTCGTCAACCGCCGGCCGTCAGTGGCATTACCGGAAAAGGTGCCTGGCCACAATTGCGAGTACACACCTTGAGAGTTTTTCTGTGAGCCGCCGACGATCACGCCGTTAAAATTGTCTAAGCCCACTCCCGATTCCGCGACGCCCGCGTTACCGCGGGCGCCCGGATAGAGCGTATCGTGCTGCCGAGCCAGCCAGTCCAGGCCGAGCGCTCCCAACGTATTGCCCGTGCGCGGAATCGAGCCGCTCAGCGGTACATTGAGAACTTGAATGGTCCGTACATCGCCCTCGTTCATCAGAGCCAGGTGTTGCATCGACCGCAGCGTGATCCGATCGATGTCCGGCGGATTCAAGTCGCCCGTCCCAGACGCCAGAAGAGAGGCACCGGGCGAGACGCTGCGATGGACTGGATGGCTCGAGATCAACCCTCCGGAGACATAGAACGCATGGTTGGTGATGTTCGTGTTGGCGGGAGGCGCACCATCTCGAAAGAACACGGCTGCGGGCTTGACGTCGGGATGACTGTTCGCCGCGCTGTCGAAACCGGGCATGCCGGGGCGGCTCCATTCCACCATGCCGATCGTGATCCCGTTGCCCGTGAGACCATATTGGTCGTTGAGGATCTGGGAATTGATTCCCGCCGGGCCGGTGGACGGACCGTCGGCGCGGCCTATCGTCGACAAGCCAAAGCACAGGCCCACAATTACCGTCCGACGATAGTACCGCAACGCCATTCGGCAGGCTCTAGTTTGACTGAGACCACGAGGTTTCATGATTGGGCTCCTATGATGGTTTATCGATGTCGGCGCGCACCGTGAGCGCGGACAACATTACGGTGAACAATCAGCCGCCGGGCGCAGTCCCGCGGTTCTCAGCGGGGTATACGGTGGGCTGTGCCAACGAGTACCACAAGAGTATGCGTCGGCAGCGGCGTCCACATGCCAAGCCAGCACTCGTAACAACCAGTAACCAAAAAGTAGCAGGTTCTGGAACCCCGCTGATGCTTGTTCCGCTCAGCGGAGCGGGCGCCGCAAGCGGAGCGGCGGACGGTTCGTAGAACGCGCCCAACAGCGTCACGTCGTCATCATCGACGAAGCCGTTGTAGTCGAAGTCGCCGTGGGCCCAGTGCGGCTGCGAGACGCCGGGCGCATAAGACGCGCCCACGATCGTCACATCGTCGTCGTTGACGACGCCGTCGAGGTTGGCATCGCCCGTGCGCGTCAAGGCCATCATCACCGCGGTGCCATCGACTGCCTGTCCGCGGAAGGTTGTGTACGGTCCTAACGGCAATGCTGAGTTCTCGGCATAGCCGATCGAGCGCGATTCGGCCTCGGCGGCCGCCGCCGCGCTACTGGTGATGCCTGGGCCATTCCATGTCTTGCCAAGGCCAGCGCCCCCTCGTCCGGCCACGATTCGCTGGCGAACCGCAGCCACTGGGCTGGTCCCAGTATAGTCGACAACCAGGGCGTTGTTGTTCAGATCGAGCCGCGCGGCTGGTGTTGTGGTGCCGGCGATCGACAAGGCGCTGACCCGAGACGTTCCGGCATCCGTGCCGTTGGAAGCGATGGCGAGTGTGCCGCCGTCGAGCGCCAGAGCCGCCGCTCGGACGTTGTTGACCGTTAGCACGCCAGTGCCCGCCTTGGTCAACTGCACGCCGGTAGAATTGAGTGGCCCCGTCATCGAAAGACTGCTCGTAGGTCCGGCGACGTTGATGATTGTAGGGTTCGCTAGCGTGACAGGGGCACTGATCGTATGGTTCCCGCGCGTGACGTTGAACTGCGCGTTGCCGCTTCTCACGTCGAGTGCTAGCGGACTTGTGCCTGCAATTGTGTAAGGCTTCAGGCTGTCGAACTTGATGTGACCCACCGTGATCGGAACGTCAAGCATCACCGTTCGCGGCGCGGTAATTACATCGGCCAACGTCGCTCTGGCACTCTGTGCGTTTGGGACTAGGCCGCTCCAATTGGCTGCGAGCGACCACTGTCCATCGGCATCCACGTTCCATGTTGGGAATAACGGCAGCTCGTGACGGCTGAAGAAATTCCAAATCTCGGTACTGGCACTGATGTCGTAATTCACCGTGCCGGCCCAACCCGGCCATGGCGTGTAGTCGCCCGGCCAGTTGTGCCCGCCATTCTGGATGCGATACAGCACAACCTCCGATTGGCGCGAGTTACCAGCGCTGTCCAAGTAGTTGGCGCCTTCGTAGCTGATCCGCCGCACCGTCGATCCGTCCCGCGTATTGATATTCGGAAGCTCGACTGTCGTTGGCGTTTCGTCCCCGCCGTTATTTGTCACATAGTCACTGATCACTCGCTCGACGGGCGGAACGGTAAAGTTGTAGCCTGGGACTGCACCGGCTCCGCCGTTGTAACGCACGAGGGGATCGCTGGTTCCGTGAATATGAAGCAGCGGGAATGGTCGGTCGGGCGTAGTTGCAATATCCGGCTCGAAGAACGCTCCGTTCACAAGAACAGGTCGAGTCCCGCTTACTGACGCGACCGCTGCAAATCGGTCCGGTAGCTCGACGCTTAAGAGGTAGCTCATTATTCCACCTTGAGAGACTCCAGTTGCATACACCTTTGCGGTGTTAACGGCATATTGTGAGGAAACGTCGTTGAGTAACCCGTCGATGAATCCAATGTTATCGTGAGGTCCAAACCAGTCAGCGTTCACGGCATCGGGATATACGACGAGAAACCCCTCCCGCTCCGCTACCGCGTTCATGCCTGAATAGGTCATTTGGAGCTGTCGGTTATCCGAGAGGCCGTGCATGTTGACAACCAACGGCGTGCTCGTTCCCGGTGAGTAGCCCGAGGGGACGTAGATGGTGTAGTTTCGCCGAATGCCATTGTGCATTAGCGACTTGTTTAGAGTCTGGCCTTGCCCGTATGCGAAGGAAGCCACAAGCAAGATGGTGAGCGTTGTAAACGAACGACTCATGATTAGTCCTCGTTGTAACGAAGTTGCCGTCATGGTTGGGACTGCGTTGTGTTTTGCGATTAACTTGGCGCGCACGTTGAGCGCAGAAAACGAATGAGGGAATTAGCCGGCGGGCGCTCGCCCGCGGTTTACATGGCAGTCGGAGGTTACACCTACGCAGATGTGTCGGCCCTCCGGGCCTCAAAATCTTGTTCTTTTGCGTTTGTCCCCGGCCTCACTGCCGGGGCTATTTCATGCCGGCCCTCCGGGCCTGTTCCTACCAACCTGCCGCGCGGACGTCTTCTTCGGTGGCTGCGCGCAATAGGCGAATCGCGCCGTCGCGGCGAGCTAGAGCGAGCAGTTTTCCATCGCGCGAAAGGGCCAGGCAGTTCACACCCACGCTGCCCGCCGGGTCGCGAAATGTGAATCGATTTTCACCCGTTCGCAGATCCCACAATTTCACCGTGCCGTCGCCGCTGCTGGAGGCCAACGTTCTGCCGTCCGGCCAAACGACGACGCTATTGACGGAATCGGTGTGTCCGACGAATGTCCGTTGCTCGCCGCCCGCCAGGTCGAACACAGCCACAGCGGTCCTTCTGGCGACGGCCAAGGTTTTGCCATCGGCCGAGTAGCCCAACGACCACGCCCCACCATGGCCGTCTTGGCTGAAGGTCAGCGTCTCGTGCTTGCCCGTGGCTGGCTGCCACAAGATGATTCGCCCACTTCCCGAGGCAATCGTTCGACCGTCGGGCGAGAAGACCGCAGTCCTAACCGTCCCCTCGTGACCATCGAAGCGATGCAGTTCTTCTTGACTGGCAACGTCCCAGAGCCTCACCGTCTTGTCCCCTCCGCTCGAGACGATTTTGCCATCGGGCGAGAACTCTACCGCCCAAATGGTGCCCTCGTGCCCGGTCAATACGCCCAGCGGGGCCAGCTTGCTCGCATCCCAGAGATTGATGTTCTTGTCCGCACCCACTGCCAACGTCTTGCCATCGCGTGAGAATGCGACCACAGACCAGCCGTTTTCGTGCCTTGCCAGATCACGGGCCTGCCCGGAAGCAAGGTCCCAGACCTTCGTCAGCGAGTCGTCGCCGCCCGATATCAAAGTCCTCCCGTCCGGCGACAGCGCTACGCTAATCACCTCTCCGGCATGTCGTTCGAGTCGATCTGGATCTAAGCGGCGCGAAAGGTCCCAGAGCTTGACGGCGCCTTCGTCGGGCACGGCCAATGACTTACCGTCGGCAGAAAACGAAAGTGACTGGACCTGCACCGTGCTCATGAACTCATCCAGCTCGCGCCGGGCCTCTAGGTCCCACAGTTTCACCGTGTTGCGCACCGTACCGAAGGCCAGAAATTTGCCGTCGCGCGAAAACGCCAGCGCCTTGATCGTGCCGGCGTCCATGTGAAGCACCTCTCGGAGTGTGCCGGCGGGCATGTCCCAGAGTTTCACCGTTCCATCCACTCCACCCGATGCCAGCGTGCGGCCGTCCGGAGCATACGCGAGTCCTCGGACCAGTGCCGGATCGCCCGGCAGTGTGGCCGACTCCTTTTGGGTTTCGATGTTCCAGAGTCGAATCGTCGTGTCCCACCCGCCTGAGGCCAGGGTGCGGTCGTGGGGCAGCGGCGAAAATGCAACGCCTGAGATGGGCCGTCTGTGTCCTTTCAAGGTCGCAACTAGGTTCCCTTTCTGAACATCCCACACGCGAACGTCTCTGCCGCTCCATCCGGCAGCGGCGAGCAGTTTACCGTCGCCGGAGAAGGACAATGTCGAGACCGTAGAGAGAGGGTCAGCCTTCAAAGTTGCCTGTTCACGGCGCTCAGCGACATTCCACAGCTTGACAACGCCCTCGCCATCGCCGGATGCAATCAATTTGTCGTCCGGGGAAATGGCAAGGTCGGCGATACCCGTCTCGTGACCTTTGAATTCGGCCACGACCCGGCGGTTGGGAACGTCCCACAGCTTCACAATGGGCCCATTGCCAAGCGCTAACAGATTACTATCGTGATTGAAATATGCGACGGCGGCTGATCCGTCCGGGAGAAAAGGAGTCGACAACCTTCGCTGACAGAGCTTGAACAGGTAGTACCACTCAAATTGACGCAGATCTTCTGCGCCGGCGGCGGGCGTATGGCGCCTTAACAACTCAAGCACGCGCTCCGCATTGCCCGCGTACCAGGCGTGTAAGGCGACGTTCATATCGGCGATGTAGAGCCGGCGGCGATAGCGATCCGATTCTTGCCTGGCAGCCGTTTCCGCCTTCTGGGCGCGATTACGAGCGACCGTGGCAGCCGCGGCCTCCTCCGTTGCCACCGCCGCTTCATTCTCGGCACGAATCAATCCCGCAATTGTGCCCGCCACGCCGGCCGCAAGCGCGACCACCAGAGCGACGGCCGCTGCCACAGGACCCCTGTTGCGGCGCACGAACTTGCGGAGCTTGTAGGCCGCTGACGGGGGGCAGGCCAGGACCGGCTGGTCGGTTAAGAATCGCTCAACGTCCTCGGCAAATTGGCTTGCGCTCTCGTAGCGACGTTCGCGCTCTTTCTCCAACGACTTCATGACGATCCAGTCCAAATCCCCCCGCAACGACTGCCGCAGCCGCTTGGGATCGGCCCGGCGGTTTTCGGCGATGACGGTCAACTCCTCACCCAGCGTGCTGATCCGTTTGCTCGGCGTCGGCGGCTCCTCCTCGCGGATGAGCCGCTGCATTTCAGCGAAACCCGCATTCAGCAGCCGCCACGCTTCTAACGGCGTTTTGCCAGTCAGGAGCTCATAGAGGACCACCCCCAGCGAATACACGTCGCTGCGCGTGTCGACGTCGAGCCCGCTCATCTCGGCCTGCTCAGGGCTCATGTACTGCGGCGTGCCGATCATCTGGCCATACGACGTAAACAGCGTCTTTTCGGTGAGCTGCCGGTCGAGGGCCTTGGCGATTCCGAAGTCGATGATCTTGGGCACCGGCTAGCCGTCGTGTAACGTGACCATGATGTTGGCCGGCTTGATGTCTCGATGAATGAGACCCTTTTGATGCGCGTGGTGCACGGCCTGACAAACCGTGATGAACAGTTCGAGTCGTTCGCGCGTTGGCAGGCGGTTCTTGTCGCAGTAGTCGGTGATCGAGACACCTTTGACAAGCTCCATCACGAAATACGGCCGGCCCACGTCAGGAGATAGGTAACAGGAGACAGGGGACAGTGGGGACTCCGGCCCGCCATCTCTCTCGTCTGGCGCTTGTTTTCTGTCCCCTGATCCCTGTCCCCTTTCTCCTAATGTCGTGCCGGCGTCGAGCACTTTGGCAATATTCGGATGGTCCATCAGGGCCAGCGCCTGGCGTTCGGCTTCGAAGCGCGCGATCACTTGCCGCGTGTCCATGCCCGGCTTGACGATTTTGAGAGCGACTCGGCGGCGCATCGGCTGGACTTGTTCGGCCATAAAGACGATGCCAAAGCCGCCTTCGCCGATCGGCTCCAACAGCTTGTAAGGTCCGATGACCGTTCCCGGCCCTTCACAAAGCGTGGAATCTAAGGCGGTGGCCGTGCTCGCAGGCTGGCGGTCCAGAAAGCTGCCGACATCGGGATAAGCATTGAGAAGGCGCTCCACGCGTTGGCGCAATTGATTGTTGCCGGCGCAGGCCTGATCCAGATAGGCGGCCCGTTCCTCCGGCGACTGCCTGGTCAGCGCCCTGGAAAAGACCGCTTCGACATCGGATTCAGCCGTGCTCACTTTGGCCTCCCACGGTGATTCGCTCTATAGGACAATGCGAGCGGACTCGCCAAACCCCGTCATCAAATCGAAGAACTTTTTTAGCGCGACGATTATTGGTCGTCGTTCAGTTCGCAATACAGCCTTACGCGGGCATAGGTCCAGTAGCGCTCCGCCGTGGCCACCGAGATGCCCAGCACCTCGGCCGCTTCGGGTATTGTCAGCCCGGCGAAATAGCGGAGCTTGACGAGCTCGCCCTTGACGGGTTCTTCGGCGCTCAGGCGGGCCAGCGCTTCGTCGAGCGCCAGCAGATCGTCGGCGGAAGAATCGACCATGCAGGCGCCTTCGTCGAGATCGACGCGGGTTCGGCCGCCGCCGTGCTTGGGACAGGCCTTGCGGCGAGCCGACTCGATGAGGATGCGCCGCATCGCCTCCGCTGCGGCGGCGAAGAAGTGACCGCGGCTGTCCCACTTTTGCACTCGGTCTGTGTCCACCAACCGCAGGTATGCCTCATGGACCAGCGCTGTCGCCTGCAGGGTATGTCCAGGCTTTTCTTGGGCCAACTTCTGCGCTGCCAATTTCCGCAACTCGGCATAGACCAGCGGTAGGAGCTGCTCGGCCGCGTTCGAATCGCCCTGATCAATGGCTAAGAGAATCCGCGTAACGTCGCTCATCGCGCCCCCGCAATACAAAACCGCGGCCATTGTACCGCCGATTCAAGCGAAATGCCTGGCGGGGCGAATTTTGTGGGCGACTTCTCGCAATCCGTGTTTGGCCCGTCGAAAGCAGTCGGGCGGAACCGTCGGCTCGCCCGTCAAGCCCGATCGCGAACCGCCGTTACACCGCTATGCCTGGCACAGTGGGCGCAACAGAACATCTCGCCGTCGGCTTCGACACCGTGTCCGAGAATCCGGCAATCACAATGGACGCAGCGTGGGGCGAGGGCGTGGACTGCACACTCGAAACTATCGAACGTGTGGACTTCGCCGTCGAAATGGATCTCGAGCGTCTTGTCGTACTCGTTCCCACAAACTTCGCAAGCTGGCATGATTGAACTCCTTTTGGAGAATTGCCCGTGCCGTCGGTTCGGCGGTCGCAGATTTTTTAAGTAGCAAATTGCATTCCGTAACCAGGAAGGTCATGTTGCCCGCCGTTTTGGGCACCTATAATCCAGATTGCCTGATCATTTTTCTTGCCCTAAAGTCCGTCGCTCATCCAATTTGCGCTCATGCTCCTCGCCCAGCGAATGCAAGCCGTTCAGAGTCCGATCATTCCGGTTGTCGGCGAATGGATCCGCCAATGCCCAGGCACGATTTCGCTAGGGCAAGGCGTGGTGCACTATGGCCCGCCCGAACAGGCGCTTGCGCGAATCCAGGACTTCGCCGCTGCCCAAAATCACAAATACCAGCCGGTAGATGGCATTATTCCGTTGCGCGATGCCCTGGCGGCCAAGTTGGTGCAGGAGAATGGCATCGCGCTTACCGAACATAATGCGCTGGTGGTGACCGCGGGGGGCAACATGGCTTTCTTCAATGCGCTGGCGGCCATCGCCGACCCGGGCGACGAAGTCATTCTGCCAACGCCGTACTACTTCAATCACGAGATGGCCGTCACGATGCTCTCCTGCCGGCCGGTGCTCGCTCCAACACGGGACGATTATCAGCTTGATGTGGCGGCGATTGCCGATCGAATCACGTCGCGCACGCGAGCGGTCGTCACTGTATCTCCCAATAACCCCACGGGAGCAGTGTACTCGCGGGAGTCGCTCGTGGCGGTGAACGAGCTTTGCCGCTCGCATGGGCTGTTTCACATTCACGATGAGGCGTACGAGTATTTCGTGTTCGACGGCGCCGAACATTTCTCACCGGCATCGCTGCCAAATACGGCAGACTACACGATCTCGCTCTTTTCACTTTCGAAGGCGTACGGCTTTGCAAGCTGGCGGATCGGCTATATGGTGCTGCCCGCGCGGCTGTTAACGGCCGTGAAGAAGGCGCAAGACACAATCGTGATCTGTCCGCCGGTGATTTCCCAGTATGCCGCCGCGGGTGCATTGGATGCCGGCCGGAAATGGTGCCGTGAACGGATCGGCCAGTTTGACAACGTGCGCGCAGCAGTGATCTCAGAGCTTGGAAGAATCAAGGAATTCTGCTTCCTGCCGGAAAGCCGCGGCGCGTTGTACTTCTTGCTGAGGATCGATGCGCCGCTCGATCCGCTGACCGTGGCCGAGCACTTGATCCGCGACCACAGCGTGGCGGTGATTCCTGGCAACACGTTCGGGATTGACCACGGCTGCTATCTGCGGATGTCGTTTGGGGGACTGGCGGGCGAGCTGGTCGCCGACGGGACCGGACGGCTGGTGCGGGGGCTACAGGCGATTGTGGACCGAAGCCGTATCTAACCCACACCCCAATAAAGATTTAGGCTCGTCTCGCGGCATCGTGATCCGCCTTGACTGCGTCGCCAAAGCCAACCTATAATCCGCCCGCTTTTTTGTCGGTTCTCGACTTAACAGATTTCGGCTCTTCCACTTGCGGCCAGCGGCGGCGCGGCAATCTCGTCCGGCGTCGGCGGTGGCAAGGACTCGCACGCTGCACCAGGGTTACGCACAGGATCGCGTACGAACGCCACCTTGCGCGCCGTCACGGCTGCGCCTGGGAGATCCCTGCGCGCACCGGTGGTCCATCTTTGCGGCGATGGCGCTAGTCATTTGCGCCGTGGTTGGCAATGTCGGGCGCGCCGAGGTAAGCATCGCGCCCGACAATACGCGGCAGAAGATTGTCATCAGCGCAGACGTCGCGAGTCACTGGCAAGATGGACCGCGTCAGAAGCCGCGGGATGTCTGGCTCCTGAAGGGCAACTGCTCGATCACCCAGGGGCTGGCGACTGTCCGCGGAGACGAGGCCGTGGTGTGGGTGGAGCGGCAGGGGGATTTTGGCAATCCGACGTACACGGTGATTGCATACGTGAACGGTCGGGTGGTCATTGGCCAGCAGCCGGCTTCAATGAAGTCCGCGGGATTACAGAACGATCTGGGAGCAAGCGACACAACGAAACCCTGGTACGGCCGCCTGTACTCCGATTTCTCCCCGGAGTTTCCGATTCGCAGCCCCGTCACCGCGGAGCCGGATGCAAAGCCTTCGATCTATCGGAAGGCGATTGAGCGGCATGCGCCGCCGGCCGGGATCGAGCGAACGCAGTTTACGGAGTTCCAGCCCGAGCAAATCCCGCCGCCGCAGTTTTCTGCGCCGGTCGTTGGCTCGCGACGCGTGATTTTCGAGTCGCGTTCGGGGATGGGGTTTGAGTCTCGCGGGTTTCAAAATCCAAACAATCCAGACGAGTCGGTTACCATCGTCTCCGGCGGCGTGCGGCTCCGCATTGATGGACTGGGCCGGACGGTGGCCGGGATCCGTGTCGGCGAGACACTGGATATCGAAGCCGATCGGGTCGTCATTTGGATGCAGGGCGACGCCAAAAGCTTGCTCAGCGGCCAGGCCGATCAGGCGGAAACTGTCCCCCTCGAGTTGTATCTCGAAGGGGACATCATCTTCCGCGAAGGAGACCGCATCGTCTATGCGCAGTCGATGTATTACAACGTCCCGGCGAAAACCGGAACGATCCTCAACGCCGAGGCCATCACGCCGGTGCAGAACTACGCGGGCGCATTGCGGTTGCGAGCGAACGTTTTGCGGATGGTGGGAAAGGACCAGTTTATCGCCGAAGGGGCGAGTGTCACGACGAGCCGGCTGGCGATGCCGACTTACGAATTTCGCGCGGGCACGCTGGTGTTGGTCGATGCGCAGGCGCCGGAGATTGATCCGATCAGCGGCGCTCCGGCCTTCGATCCACAAACAGGTAGTCCAGTAATCCGCCATGTGCAAACGGTGACCAGCACCAACAACGTGGTGTTTGTCGAAGGCGTACCGGTGTTTTATTGGCCGACGCTTGCCACCGACGCGCGCGAGCCGACGTTCTACATCCAAAAGGCGGCGTTGAAGAACGACAGCATCTTTGGGACCTCGATCGAGACCGAGTGGAACCTGTACCAGCTTCTCGGCTGGCAGGACGCGCCCAAAGATACCGATTGGAGCCTCAGCCTGGATTATCTCTCGAAGCGCGGCCCGGCCGTCGGCACTAAGTTCACGTACGAGCGCGATTTCTTTTTCAATCGGCCCGAGCGGACGTTCGGCCTGGCCGATGCCTGGTTCATCGACGACGATGGGCTCGATACGCTAGGTCTGGATCGGATGGGTCTGGCGCCGGAAGAGGACATTCGCGGGCGCATCCTCACGCGGCACCGGCAGGAGCTGCCCAACCATTGGCAGCTTACGGCGGAGTTGGGCTTCATCACCGACCGTAACTTCCAGGAGCAGTTCTTCGAGCAGGAGTGGGACGAGCAACCCGATGCGCGGTCCGGCTTCGAGTTGAAGCAGACCCTTGAGAACGCGTCGCTGGCATTGGCGATTGACTCGCGGATCAACGACTTCTTCATGGAGACCGAGCAACTTCCCCGCGTCGATCATTTTTGGATTGGCCAATCGCTGTGGATGGATCGGCTGACGTGGTACGAGCACACGAATGTCGGATATTTCCGGCAAAACCCGGCGAGCGTGCCGGTTGATCCAAGTGATCGAGCGACGTTCGGTTTTTTGCCCTATGAAGTCCCCGTCGAAGGCGAGCGCATTTCGACGCGGCAAGCGCTCGAGCTGCCGCTCGACACCGGACCGATGAAGGTCGTGCCGTTCGTTCTCGGCGAGGCGGCCCATTGGGGCGAGACTCTTGACCAAGATGATCTGCAGCGGGTGTATGGTCAGGCCGGAATACGGACTAGCCTGCCGATTTGGGCCGTCGATCCGGCAATCGAGAGCCACCTGCTGAACCTGCACGGGCTATCGCACAAGATTACGCTCGAAGGAGAGTTCTCGGTGACCGATGCCAGCGAGGACCTCGGCGAGTTTCCACTTTACGATGAGATCGATGACAACAATGTACAGCACTTCCGTCGACGGCTGGCGTTTCAGACGTTTGGCGGTCCACCGCCGGTTCCGCCCGAGTTCGACGAGAGGTTCTACGGCGTACGCCGCGGGTTAATGGACAACGTAACCGGACCGACCGAAATCGCGGAAGACCTCAAGGTATTTCGAGTCGGCGTTCGGCAACGTTGGCAAACGAAGCGCGGGCCACCGGACAACCGCCGGATCATCGACTGGATCACGCTCGATACACACGCAGAAATCTTCCCCGACGAAGAGGAGAACTTCGGCGAGAATATTGGCTTGATCGATTACGACTTCCGCTGGCACGTCGGCGATCGACTAACGCTGTTGTCGGACGGCGCAGCCGATTTTTTCAGCCAAGGCGGGAAGCTTTTTTCGGTCGGCGCATCGCTCAACCGTCCACCGCGCGGAAACTTGTTCCTTGGGTTTCGCTCGCTGGAAGGTCCGATCAACAGTAACGTGCTCTTGGCCTCCTACAGCTACCGGATGGCGCCGAAGTGGGCCTCAAGTTTCGGTCTGACCTACGACTTGAGCAACGACGGCTCGATGGGCGAAACGTTCACGCTGACACGGATCGGCGAGTCGTTCCTGTTCTCGCTCGGCTTCAACGCCGATCAGGGTCGCGACAACGTCGGCATTGCCGTGGCGCTGGAGCCGCGATTCCTGCCGCGCACGTCTTTTGGCAAGCGCACGGGGATTGTCGTGCCGCCGGCGGGAGCGTTTGGGATTGAGTGAGCGTCTTTGTAGTAGGCGCGATTCGTGTGCCGTCGCAGGCATCCACGGTAGTGGCTGCGAGCGCTATAGCCAAACCGTGCTCAGTACGCCGTACTAAGTACACCGTTCGAAGTAAATCAATACGTGGCACCTGTACTCGTCCAACTGGTCGGTTCCAAGTTCATCAATGCCCTGTAGATCCAGAATCCACTTGCTGCTCACTCTACGTTCTTCCCGTGGCGCCCTTTCCTCGCATCAATATACACCTCCACCTGCTGACCGACGTATAAGGCCTGACCGGTCGGCTCCAGTTCGTAGATGGCCTGCAGTACGCGCGTGTCGACGCGCTCGGTGTTTTGGCCGGTGAGCGAGCGCTTGGGGATCACGTACGGCTCGACGCGGACGAAGCGGAGTGGGTACTTGATGCTGGAATCCCCTTTGAGCACCGCCTGGGCGGGGGCGCCGGGGACAAAGCGGGGGATGTCGTGCTCGTCGACGTCGACGCGGACGTGGAGCTGCTTGACATTGCCTAGCACAATCAGCGGCTCGCTGTGCGGCGTACCGACGAACTCGCCGGGATGAACGTTGACTTGCAGCACTTCACTCTCCACGAGCGCGGTAATCGTCGTGCGCTTGATCTCTTCGGCGACGGAGTCGACCTGCGCCTGGGCTTGTTTAACGGCGGCGGCGGCGACGTCTTTATCGTACTGCCAGGCGCCAGCACGCATCAGCTCCAGATCGGCCTTGGCTTTGGCCGCGCGGGCCTGAGCCATGTTGTGCGCCTGGCGCCGGCTGACGATCTCTTGTTCGGTCACCACGCCGGGTCCCCGTGCATTGAGCCGCTGGGCGCGACGAAGCTCGTCATCGGCGCTCGCCATGTCGGCTTCGGCCTCGCGCAGCGCCGCTTCCAGGCTCGGCAATTGCTCTCGGCGAGGCTGGTTTTCGAGGCGCATCAGTTCGGCTCGCTCGGCCTGGACGGCGGCCTTGCGCACTTCGAGATCGGCCTTGAGCTGGCGGTCGTCGAGCTTGAACAGCGGAGCGCCGGCGTGAACCTTGTCGTGGACCTTGACGTAGACCTCGACCACCAGACCCGGCATCGTTGCGCCCACTTCGATGTTTTCGGTCTGGGCTTCCACAATCCCGGCGCCGGCCACAGTGTTTTCATAGGGGCTACGCGAAGGTTGGATGGGCGGCTGAACGTCCTGTTGCGGTTCGCGCGTGCCAACGACCTGTTGAACCGCGAACACCAAGAGCGCCAAGGCGATCAGGGGTAGCACGTATTTGATGATCATCGCGCTTTCCGTTCTCGTTCCCAGGCTCCGCCTGGGAACGCGCTGTCTGGCAGGCTCTGCCTGCCGAACATAGTCTTTGCGTGTCGTTCCATGAGGCAGAGCCTCAGGAGCAGTGTGTTCCCAGGCAGAGCCTGGGAACAAGTTAATGCCCCGCCGGCGCCGCATTTTGCTTCTCCTCGATGCGCTCGATATGCCCGTCGTCCATATGGGCGATTCGGTCGCCGAATTCGAACACGCGGCTGTCGTGAGTGACCACGATGACCGCACGATTGCTCTCGACGGCGATATCCCGCAGCAACTCCATGATCAGTTTGCCATTGGCGTGGTCGAGCGCCGAAGTAGGCTCGTCGCAGACCAGCAGTTGCGGGCGGTGCGACAGGGCTCGCGCGATTGCCACGCGCTGCTGCTGGCCGCCTGAGAGGTCCGCGGGCAGGGCGTGCATGCGCTCCGCAAGGCCGACTTGAACCAGGACGTCTTCGGCGCGAGCGAGCGCGGTGCCGCGGCGCATTCCGGCGATCAAGAGCGGGACGGCGACGTTCTCGATCGCGTTGAGCGCCGGCAGCAAGTTGAACTGCTGAAACACAAAGCCGATCTTGTCACCGCGAAAACGCACCACGGCCCGGGGGGACATGTGGACCAGGTCGTTGCCTAGGACTTCGACGGCGCCGTCCGTCGGCTCGAGAATGCCGGCGATGACCGACAGGAGAGTCGTCTTGCCGCAACCGCTGGGGCCCACGAGCAGCGTCATCTCGCCGGTGTAAACGTCGAGATCGACACCGCGAAGAGCCTGCACGCGCGTGGCGCCGGCGCCGAAGTCCTTGGTGACTCCGCGGCAGCGAACGGCGAGTGTTTTGTCAGTTTCCTTCGAAGGCGACATGGCTTTAAACTTTAAATGCACTGCTCGCAGCGAGCAGTGGCACTCGACTTTCAGCCCTTGAAAACAATTGCGGGCTCGACGACGAGCACTTTGCGCACGCTCAGCAGACTGCTCAACAAAATGATCACCATCACGGCGACCGCCGTGATGACCAATACTTGCCAAGGCATGAGGAACGCCAGTTTGGCGTTGTACTTGGCAAACCAACCGAACAGCGCCGCGCCGCCGATGCCCAGACCGTAGCCAATCACACCCACCTGTAGCGCCTGGAGCATCACCATGCCGACAATCCGCAGATTACTCGTTCCCATCGCTTTGAGAGCGCCGAACTGGCGGATGTTTTCGACGGTGAACAGGTAAAACGTCTGGCCGGCGATGGCGGTGCCCACGATGAAACCCAACAACACCGTGATGCCGAAGTTCATTGGAATCCCGGTGCGCTGCATGTAGTAGACAATGGTCTTCCAGATGAATTGTTCCTGGGTCAGCGCCGCGAGTCCCGTTTGTCCCTCGATCTCGCGGCATACTTCTTCGGGCGAACGATCCGGAGCGGCTTGGGCGAGCACAAACGACAGCACCTTTCGTTCGGTCGGGGCGAACAGTACCGCCTGACTGAAGCGCGTGTAGACGATCGGGAACGTTTGGAACGTGCGCGACGCCTTGCAAACTCCGACCACCACGCCGCGGCGGTCGTTCATCTCAAAGACTTTGCCGATCTGATACGGCTCGCCCGGCCAAAGCTGGGCGTAACCGGCGTCGTCGATGATCAAGGCATCCGGCTGATAGAGATCGCGCAAATCACCTAGGATCATCTCCGCCGGGGCGCCGACGAGCGAGTTGTCATCGAGGCCAAGCAAGATCACTTGCTGAAAGTTGCCGTCGGGCAGGCGGCTGCGAGCGAGTCCTTTGTAAAACCGCACGGCCCAGTCGACGCCCGCCACACCGCGGACCCGGTACAGATCGTTTTCCGAGAGTGGCTTGATGTCGTCCACAAACTGAACGTTGGGATCCATCACCCAGATATCGACGCCCTTGACGTCGCGAATCTGGCTGGTGGTCATGTTCATCAGGCCGCAAAAGATCGATGATTGCTGCGCGATCAAGAGCGCCGCGAAAGCAATCCCGAGCACAATGCCGAGGTACTTGCCCCGGTTGCCAATCAACATTTTCCAGGCGATCCAAGTCATCGCAATCGAGCGGCCAGGAATTAAACAGATGTTCTAAACAATTGTATCAATCCGCGTATCAAGGGCAAGAATCCGCACTCGCTAGGGTTTTTGAGCCAGCGATTGATTTGCTAAAGGACGGGCGCTTCGTCGGCGCAAGCAAAGAGTGCGATTGCAGTTAGGTATATCTTTTGCACAGGCTTGGACGTTTGGTCTGTGACGCGGAGATCGCGAAAACGTTATGCTATCGGTCCCCGCTCGCGTCAATTGATCACTACTACGAGCAACGTGTCCGCCACGGAGGAAGTCTATGCGGATCGCACAAGTCAGCCCGCTATACGAAAGCGTACCCCCCAAACTTTACGGAGGCACCGAGCGCGTCGTCTCCTATCTCACCGAAGAACTGGTCCGCCGCGGTCACGCAGTGACCCTCTTTGCGAGCGGCGACTCGGTGACGAGCGCGAAGCTCGTGCCGGGCTGTCCGCGCGCATTGCGCCTGGACAAGCGCTGTGTCGACCCGCTGGCACCGCACTTCGTGATGATGGAAGACGTGTTCCGCCGCGCCAGCGACTTCGACCTGATTCATTTCCACATTGATTATTTGCACTTTCCGCTCAGCCGGCGGGTGGGTGTGCCCCATGTGACTACCTTGCACGGCCGGCTGGACATTGCCGACTTGCAGCCGCTGTATCGCGAGTACTGTTCGATGCCGTTGATCTCGATTTCCGATGCGCAGCGGCGGCCGTTGCCGTGGTGCAATTGGGTCGCCACGGTGTACCATGGGCTGCCGCCTGGCCTGCACAGGCTGAACGCAGCTCCGGGTCGCTATCTGGCGTTCCTCGGACGGATTTCGCCGGAGAAGGGCTGCGACCGGGCGATTGAGATTGCGCGTCGCGCCGGCATGCCGATCAAGATTGCGGCCAAGATCGACAACGCGGATCGCGCTTACTATGAACGCGTGGTCAAACACCTGTTGACCGAGCCGCACGTGGAATACGTCGGCGAGATCGACGAATCGCAAAAAGACGATTTTTTGGGCAACGCCTACGCTGTGCTGTTTCCGATCGATTGGCCGGAGCCGTTTGGGCTAGTGATGATCGAGGCGATGTCGGTGGGCACCCCGGTGGTCGCGTTCTCGTGCGGATCGACCCCGGAGATCATGGTAGACGGCAAAACCGGTTTCCTGGTCAATGACATTGACGAAGCGGTGGAGGCGGTGGAGAAAGTTCAATGGCTCGACCGCACCGAGTGTCGCGCGATCTTTGAAGAGCGGTTCAGTTCGCATCGCATGGCTCACGACTACCTCAAGGCCTATGCTCAAGTCATCGACGCCGGTTCACCCGACGGAAGAGGTCATCCAGGTCAACGACCGGTTTTACATCCTCGCCACCTCCCCGCGCGTTGACGAGCAAACGCGCGTGCTCAAACAGGGCGATACGTTCGCCGTGTTCGATCGGTATGGCGACATTCAGCCGGCGGGCCTGGGTGAAGAGGGTCTTTATCACGAAGGGACAAGATTTCTCAGCCGGCTACGACTGCTATTGCACGAGCGTCGCCCACTCTTGCTGAGCTCGACGGTGCGCGAGGACAATCTGCTCTTGACCGTCGATCTGACGAACCCGGATTACAGCGTCAAGGGGGACGTTGTGCTGGAGCGCGACACGGTTCACGTCTTCCGCACGAGCTTCTTGTGGCATGGCACGTGTTACAACCGCATTCAGGTGCGCAACTTTGCGCTGCGGCCGATTAGCATGGCGCTGACGATGCTGTTTGCGGCGGACTTTGTCGATATTTTCGAGGTTCGCGGCATGCGGCGCGAGCGGCGTGGAACGGTGTTGCCGGCGCGCGTCGAACCGTCGTCGGTCGAGTTGGCCTACCGCGGCCTCGACGATGTCGTACGGCGAACGCGGCTTTCATTTTTACCGCCGCCGGTGGAAGTGAGCGAAAGCGCGGCAGTGTATCAAATCGAGGTCCCGGCGCACGAAAGCGAGGACATCTACATCCAGGTGTCTTGCGACGCGGGCGAGGCTCTTGAGCTGCTCTCGTTCGACAAGGCCGCCGTCGCCGCGGCCGCCGACATTTCGGACCTGCGCACGCACGACGCGACCCTACGTGCCTCGAACGAGCTGTTCAACGACTGGCTGAACCGCTCGGCGGCCGACCTGCACATGATGGTGACACACACGCCCAAGGGGCCGTACCCTTACGCCGGGGTGCCGTGGTTCAATACCGTCTTTGGCCGCGACGGCATCATCTCGGCGCTCGAATACCTCTGGATCAATCCTGAACTTGCGCGGGGTGTGCTGGGTTATCTCGCGGCCACGCAAGCCTCGCAGGTCAATCCAGATCAGGACGCCGAGCCGGGCAAGATCCTGCACGAGACGCGGCGCGGCGAGATGGCGGCGCTGGGCGAGATTCCGTTCGGCCAATACTACGGCACGGTGGACGCCACGCCGTTGTTTGTCATGTTGGCCAGCGCCTATTACCGCCGCACGGCGGATCAGGCGTTTATCGAAACGATCTGGCCGAACATCGAGCGGGCACTCGAATGGATCGAAGTGTATGGCGATTCGGATGGCGACGGCTTTTGCGACTACGCGCGAAAAACGGACAAGGGATTGCAGACGCAGGGTTGGAAAGACTCGGTGGATTCGGTCTTTCACGCCGATGGCACGCTGGCCGAAGCGCCCGTGGCGCTCTGCGAGGTGCAAGGCTACGTCTATGCGGCCTGGCGCGCGGCCGCCGAGATCGCAACTGCCCTCGGTTTTTCAGAGCGGGCGGTGCGGTATGACAACAATGCCGACCGGTTGCAGGAGAGATTCGAAGAGGCGTTCTGGTGCGAAGAGCTCTCAACCTATGCGCTGGCGCTCGATGCGCACAAGCGGCCCTGCCGCGTGCGGACCTCGAACGCCGGCCATTGCCTGTTCGCGGGGATTGCCAGTCCGCTGCGCGCGTCGCGAGTTGCGGCGACGTTGCTCGATGAGACGTCGTTCTCGGGTTGGGGCATTCGCACCGTGGCCTCGACGGAAGCGAGGTATAACCCGATGGCGTATCACAACGGCTCGATCTGGCCGCATGACAACGCTCTGATTGCGCTGGGGTTTGCGCGTTACGGGTTGCAGCATCAAGCGGAAAAGCTCCTCAATGGATTGTTTGACGCCAGCTTGTACATGGATTTGCGACGGATGCCCGAACTGTTCTGTGGCTTTACACGGCGGGACTGTGAAGGTCCCACGCGGTACCCGGTCGCATGCGCACCACAGGCCTGGGCGGCTGGCTCCGCGTTTTTGTTACTGCAAGCGTGCTTGGGTCTGACCATTGACGCGCCGCGGGCGCAAATCCGCTTTTTCCGGCCGTACCTGCCCGAGTCGCTGGAGCGGCTGTGGATCCAGAACCTGCGTGCCGGCGCCGCCACAGTCGATCTGTTTGTCGAGCGGCATCCCAACGACGTCGGCGTGAGCCTGGTACGCCGCGAAGGCAACGTGGATTTGCTCATCGTAAAGTAAATCATCCATGGCCGACGCTTGGGTACAGTGGTTGCATAGCGAATCACCTGGAGCACGCAGTTTCAGATCGTGTCGGTAACTGGAGGAGGGTGCGAACATGCCAGATGGCGATGAAGTGATTCGTGGCGTCAATCCCGATCAAGAGCGGGAGCGAAAGCGAGCCGGATTGCGGCCCGACGAACGCGATCCCGAAGAACCCCACCGCGGGCCCAGTGCCGGCGCGGGGGACCAGCATATGCAAGGCGCGCCGGGCGGAGGGATGGCCAGTGGCGGGCTGGCCGGCACGAACTCCGGGGACGGCTCGGCCGACGACGTGGATATCGAGAGTGGATTCGGAGTCGGCATCGACGACCATTCAGGCGACCGGGATTTCGCGGAGAACGAACCGGCTGCCGGGCGCGGCGGGGGCGCGGTCGGCGGCACACCGGCTAACAAGCGCGCCGAGCCGAGCACAAGGGGACGCGGCATCCAGCCGGCGAGCGGACACCGCGGTGGCGACGGAGGCACAGTCGGCTCACCACCTGGGCGATCGCCGACGCCACACTGAGGCGATCCTGAAATCTTCACGGCCCCGAAGGCCGGGGTACGCAACACGACGGCTTCGGAAAGCCGTCGCACTCACTAAGGAGCAGTAAACTATGCGACTGACGGGTTTTGAAGCGATTACCTTCGCCGAACGCGAAGGGCTGACGCTAAACAAGCTGGAAGATGCCATTGATGAGCCGCAACAGGGTTTGTCCGTGGCGGAAGCCGAGGCGATTGCCGTCGACAGTCCGGAGCTGATCTACCTCGACATCACGGAGGATGAATACGAGCGTCCGCGGAATATGCTGCCGGAAAGATGAAAACGCCGGCACAGCAATCGCGCGGTGTCTACGCGGCACGTTCGCATGCGATTCTAGCTTGGGCTAAACTGGTTTAGAGCCACCGTGGCTTCTGCTCGGGCGTATACTCCATCTTCGGGGTGTGAGCCATGTTTGTTGCTCTTTGACAGGTGTTTATGGGCCAGGTTTCGGTCGTCGTCGATTCGCAGCTCCGCTACCCGGCTGAGAGTCCTTTTTCGCCCTCCGAACGATACCCGGAATATCGGTTCGAGCACCTGTCCCCCCGCCCCAACCTGGTATACGAAGCGGTACGAAAGTGTTTCGCCCAGGCCGGGCTGGATGCAGGGCGGTTTGGAACGGCCGACTGGAACCCACTCGGACAGTGGATCAAGCCGGGCCAGCGAGTCTTCGTGCTCTGCAATTTCGTCTACCATCGCCGAGCGAACGAAAGTACGGGCAGCTTTTCCTCGAAGTGCACTGATGGCTCGGTGCTACGCGCGTTGCTTGATTATGTGCTTCTCGCGGTCGGGTCTAACGGAACGGTGCGATTCGGGAATGCACCGGTGCAGGGTTGCCTATGGGACGCGGTTCTCGAGGATACGCGCGCCCAAGAAGTAGCCGAGTTCTTTCACTCGGTCAGCGCGCCAGTCGAACCGTGCGACTTGCGCCTGTTTATCGCCGAACGTTCGCCGTTGGGGGGCGTCCGCCACGTTGAGCGTCGCGACGAGGGAGACGCGGTAAGTATCGATTTAGCCGACAAGAGCCTATTGGCCGCGGAAGGACAGCGCGGCTCGTCCCACTTCCGACTTAGCGACTATGATCCGCGGCGCACGGAGGCGGCTCACTCAGGCGGCAGGCATGTCTACGTAGTCCATCGGCAGGCGCTGGAAGCGGACGTGATTGTGAGTATCCCTAAGCTCAAGACACACGAAAAGGTGGGCATTACTTGTGCGCTAAAAGGCTGTGTGGGAGTGATTGGTCACAAGGACTGCCTGGCCCATCACCGCTTCGGTTCTCCGGAAATTGGCGGCGATGAGTACCCCAGAGACCGCTTTCGCTTGCTGCGAATGGTGTCGCGTTTTCACGATTGGGTTTACAAAAGCGCGCCGGGCGGCTTTCGCGGGAACGTGCTCCGTGTCATGGACCGCATCTGCCGGAGCGGCGTGCGGCGTCTGGTGCCGGTCATCGGCGGGGCCTGGTGGGGCAATGATACGGCCTGGCGGATGGCGCTGGATATCGCACGCATCGTTCGCTATGCCGATCGTCAGGGTGTGATGCAGACGGAACCAGTCCGGCCGCACCTGGCGCTGATGGATGGCGTGGTCGGGGGCGAAGGCGCCGGGCCTCTCAAGCCTGCTCCGGTTCCGAGCGGCGTTATTCTGTTCGGGGACGATGCGCCGCTGGTGGATTACGCCTGTGCTCGGCTGATGGGTTTTGACCCCACGCGGATTCCGCTCGTGAGCAAGGCGTTCGACCAAGCGGAGTATGCGCTGACACGTCAACGATTTGGTGAAGGTGATTGCATTCTCAACGGCAAGCCGTTGCCAATCAGCGACCTGCACGCGGCTGGAGAGCGGAGGTTTGATCCGCCGCCAGGTTGGCGTGATTTTGTGGAGCTGATGAACGGATCGAATACGAATGGGGAGCGAGTCGCTGCTGGAACCGATGTCGTCAAAAGGCCTTGACGCAATATTGGTGCTTTCCCGAAGGGAGGAGCGGGATCTCATCGACCAGCGAGAGTTCGATCTTCACGGACGACTTTACCAGGTTGCCAAGTTCCGCTTGCAACCGCGCGCGTAGCTGTTCACGTTGCTGATGGTCCGGCAACTCGCCCCAGGCTTCGGCAAGCAGCTCGAAGTGCGACTCGGCGCGTTGGATCAACTGAAATTTGCGCAGCCACGCAGGCGCGATGACCACGCCAAGAAGATGGATGATAGCGCTTGGATCGATGATTACCCCCCCGGGTCCGATGAGGTGCTCTACGATTCGGCCGCCGAGTTCGGTGAGCCGCGGACCGGGGAGAGAGCCTCCCTCGGGTGCGGGCTGCCACCGCGCCGTATCACCCATCGCGACGCGGATGAGCGCCGACGAATAGTTGCAGAGGGCGGTAACATGGACCTCTCCTTTGTCTCCCGGGGCCACGCGGCGCCCGTGTTGGTCGAGCACTTCGACTCGATTGAACCAATCGGGGACCACGAGCCCATCATGTTGTGGTGTTTCGTGCGCCATGACGCCGAGGTCGCGGCTGCCGTAGACATTGTAAACATCATCGGCCCAATGGCGTTGCAAACGTTCGCGCAATCGATCGTGCAACATTCCTCCGCCGACGAAGACGCGCCGCAAACGCCGCAACCGCAGGCCTTGGTGTTCGGCAAATTCCATCAGCGTCTCGGCGGCGCTGGCGAAACAAATAGCCGAATCGATATGACGCCGCTTCGCGATTGTGTGGGCAATGCCAAGGATTTTCTCCGGCGTGAGACGGAAAGCCGGCAAGGCGTGCATGCCGCGGAGGCGCGACGAAAGTCGCTTCTTCCAGTTGCTTTTCAGATCGAGTAGCTCGTTTGGTGAGCCCCAAATGAAGAAAAATTGCTTGCCGGGAGCAAGATGGCACAGTTCGTAGAAAAAGTCGATCGTCGCGCGGTTGCAATCGCCGAAGTGCCGATCAGCAAACACCTCGACGGGGATGCCGGTTGAGCCGCCACTTTTGACGGTTCGCTGTTCGCGGATCGTCGGGAAGCCATCCGACGGCCTGCGAAGCGACGGTAAGATTCGAATCTCGTCGCGGTGCTCGCGGAGCTGTGCTTTTGTCAGCGGAGGCAGCAGCGCGAGGACTTGCTCGGCTTCGCCTGGCGTAAACTGCTCGGCTTCGGGCGGCCAGCGCTTGCGCCAATAGGGCGAATACGTACGGCAATAAACCAAATAGTGGTGTAACCGAACCGCGGAGCCGGCTGCCGCCTCCGCGGGGCCTGCCTTGGACCAGATCGCCATCGCTCGACGGAATTGCCGGTAGCTCGGCGAAAATAAGTTTGCCCATTTCCAGACGAGTCGCTTCATCATTTTACGATTATAGTTAATCAGAGCCTCCGCCCAATGAGGCGTTGGTAGGTAATAAAGCCATTGCGACGGCCGGTAAACGGAGATCGGTCAGCTATTGATGAAGATCGTCCATGTCATCGCCTCAATTGATCCAGCGGGCGGCGGTCCGCCGCAGGTCGCTGTCCGGTTGGCCGCTGCACAAGCTCAGCTAGGGCATGAGGTCCACGTGGTTACCTATGCCCCTGCCGATTCTGACAGTGAAGAGCGTACGCAGCAGCAGTTGGCGACGGTTCCGCACGTTCAGGCGCTGCGGATACATAAACTGACGCCACCAAACCTGCTGGAGCGATTCGCCGCCGGCGAAGCTGAGCGGTCGTTCGCCCAAATGCTGCCGCAGAGCGATTACGTACACTTACACGGCATTTGGGAACGTGCTCTTCATCGGGCTGCTTCGGCTGCTCAGCAAGTTGGCATTCCGTACTGCGTTCGACCCGCAGGCATGCTTAATCCGTGGAGTTTGGCACAGAAGCCCTGGAAGAAGCGGCTGGCACTGAGCCTGGGAGTGCGGCGAGTGCTAAATGGGGCGCGGTTTATCCATTGTTTGAACGCCGAGGAGGCGGCATTGATCGAACCGTTGGGTCTAACCCCCCCATCACTGGTATTCCCCAACGGCGTATTCCTCGAGGAGATAGAACCACTTCCCAATTCAGGAACGTTTGTCTCGGCACATCCGCGACTCCGCGGTCGTCGGTTTATTTTGTTTTTGGGCCGGCTCCATCAGGTGAAGGGTTTGGAGTTTCTCGCCGAAGCCTGGGCACAATGTGCTGGAGCCGTACCGGAAGTGGATTTGGTGGTGGCAGGCCCCGATGGGGGAGCAAAAACGGATTTTGAGGCGCGGATTGCCAGCGCCGGGCTGAGCCATCGCGTGCACCTCGTAGGACCCTTGTATGGGGCCGACAAGTACGCGGCGCTCGTAGACGCCGCATGTTTCTGCCTGCCAAGCAAACAAGAGGGGTTCAGTGTCGCTATTGTCGAAGCGTTGGCATGCGGTGTTCCGGTCATCATGAGCGAGGCTTGCCGGTTCCCGGAGGCTGCGGCCGCTGGGGCTGCTCAGATGATCCCCCTCGAAGCGACCGCCTTGGCCGAGGCTCTCCGCGGTTTGTTAACCAATCCGAATCAGGCGGAAGCGATGGGCCGCGCGGGACGAGATCTCATTCGACATCGCTATACCTGGCCCGCCATTGCCACCCGGATTCTTGACGCCTATCTGAATACTCAGTAGATCAGTGGGTACACCCGTCGATCCGCTCTGCTTTGCCCAGTTTCGCTCCACAACGGCTCCCGTGAGCAGGCGGCAAGGGTCGCGGACGAGCGCGTCCCTGGTCCGTACCAGCGAACCACGCCTTACAATCGCAAAAATCAGCAGAGGCGCCGGCATGAGCCGCAGATCAGGGAGTTTTTGTTATGATAGGAAGCTATGGATCAGCGGTTCCTTTTGTTTGCGGCACTGCACTGCAACAATTGGCGAACCATCGAGCTGGTAAAGCATCGGTCATAAGAATTCGGAATTGAGTAAATCACTGCATGAAGCGCGCGCTCATCACCGGCATCACCGGGCAGGACGGGTCCTATCTGGCCGAATTGCTCTTGGCGAAGGGCTACGAGGTACACGGGATCATCCGGCGCTCGAGCACGTTCAACACCAAGCGCATCGACCCGATCTATAAGGATCCCCACAATCAGGGCGTGCGGCTGCTGCTGCACTACGGCGACTTGGCGGACGGCACCAACCTGCGCCGGGTACTTGAGGCGGCCCAGCCTGACGAGGTGTATAACCTGGCGGCGCAGTCGCACGTCAAGGTGTCGTTCGAACAAGCGGAGTACACGGCCGATATCGTGGGCACCGGGACGTTGAGACTCTTGGAATGCCTGCGCGATCACATCCGCAGCGCCGGCAAGCAGGTCCGGTTTTACCAGGCCGGCTCGTCGGAAATGTTTGGGGCCTCGCCGCCGCCGCAAGATGAGCACACGCCATTTTATCCGCGCAGTCCGTATGCGGTGGCCAAAGTGGCGGCCTTTTACTTCGCCAAGAACTACCGCGAAGCCTACCAGATGTTCGTGGCCAACGGCATTCTCTTCAACCACGAGAGTGAGCGCCGTGGCGAGACCTTTGTGACGCGCAAAATCACGCGCGCCGCCGCCCGTATCAAGTTGGGCTTGCAGCAAAAGCTGTATCTCGGCAATCTCGATGCGAAACGTGACTGGGGGCATGCCCGCGACTATGTCGAGGCGATGTGGTTGATGCTGCAGGCCGACCAGCCCGACGATTACGTTGTGGCGACAGGCGAAGCCCATTCGGTCCGCGAATTTGTGGAAGGAGCGTTTGGTTATCTCGGTCTCGATTGGCAGCAGCACGTCGAGGTCGATCCACGCTACCTGCGACCGACGGAAGTGAACCACTTGCTGGGCGACGCGCAGAAGGCCATGAAGCTGCTCGGCTGGAAGCCGCGCGTCACCTTCGATGAGCTGGTGCGCGTGATGGTGGATTACGACCTGGAAGCGGCGCGACAGGAACAAACGTTGCGCCGCGCAGGGCACGACGTGACGGAAAGTGAAATGTCCAAACACTGAGCCGCCCGCAGGCAAACACGAAACCAACGCCGACGGCCGATGAGAACGGGAAATAGAGTAGGATTAACGTGCAACCGACGAGTCGCATTTACGTGGCGGGGCATCGCGGGCTGGCCGGGTCGGCGATTGTGCGGGCACTGCGCGCGGCGGGTTACGAGCGCCTGTTGTTGCGGACCCACGCGGAGCTCGATCTGACAGTGCGGGACGCCGTCGAGCAGTTTTTTTCCACTGAGCGGCCGGAGTTCGTTTTCCTGGCTGCGGCTAAGGTCGGAGGGATTCTGGCAAACGATTCGTATCCGGCCGACTTCATTCGCGAGAACTTGCTGATTCAGACGCACGTCATCGATGCGGCGCACCGGCACGGCGCCAAAAAGCTGCTCTTTCTCGGTTCGTCGTGCATCTACCCGAAGCTGGCGCCACAGCCGATGGCCGAGAACAGCCTTATGACGGGGCCGCTGGAGCCAACTAATTCGGCCTATGCCGTGGCGAAGATCGCGGGCATCGAAACGTGCCAAGCGTATCGGCGGCAATTCGGCTTCGATTGCTTGAGCCTGATGCCGACGAACCTGTACGGCCCTGGCGACAACTTTGATTTGGCAACATCGCACGTTCTGCCCGCGCTGCTCCGCAAGTTTCACGAAGCGAAAGAGCGCGGCGGTTCCGAGGTGGTGGTCTGGGGCACCGGCACGCCGCGGCGAGAGTTTATGCATGTTGATGATCTGGCCGCCGCGGCTGTGTTTTTGATGGGCCGACCGACCGAGCACACGCTGGTCAATGTCGGCGTCGGCGAAGACATCTCGATCCGCGAGCTGGCCGAAATGATCCGCGAGATCGTCGGGTTCAAAGGCCAAATTCGCTTCGATTCTGCGCAGCCCGGCGGCACGCCCCGAAAGCTGCTTGACATTGCTCGGCTGCACTCGATGGGATGGCGCGCGAAGATCTCGTTGCGGGAGGGGATCATGGCAACTTATCGATGGTACTTAGAGAATCAACCATGAACCATGCGGAAGTCCAGCTCTACGAGCGGCGATCGTTAACCGACGGCTATCCCAATCTGCAGCAGATCGGATCCGAGTACTTCGCCGCGCACCAGGCCGACCCGAGTACGCGGTATATTGACGAAGTCCTGAAAGCTATCGACGTTTTGCTGCCGCCAGCGGCCGAGGTTCGCCGCATCGCCGTGACCGGTTGCGGTCAAGATCCGCATAGCTTGAAGCGCTTATTGGAGCAGGGCTACGTTGCGACCGGAGTGGAGCCGATCGAGGAATTCGTCGAGCTGGCCAGACAAGCCGTGGGTGAACGCGAGCGCGTCCTTCTGGGATGCGCCGAAGGTTTACCCCTGGAGAGCGGCTCGCAGGATGTCATCTGGCTGGAGAGTGTCCTGGAGCACGTCGATTCGGTTCCAAAGAGTCTCGCAGAGGCGTATCGAGTGCTTGCCCCCGGGGGACTGCTCTATGTGAAGACAACGAACCGTTGGAGACTTTCACTGCTGGGCACAAACCATGAGTTCCGAGTTCCCTTTTTCAATTGGTTCCCGGCTATTGTCAAAGAGTGCTATGTGTTCGCGCATCTGCACTACAAGCCTCATCTCGCGAACTACACGCCTCGGCCCGCGGTGCATTGGTTTACGTATCCGGAGCTCTGCAGGCTTGGTCGAGAGGCCGGCTTCGCGCACTTTTACTCGCTGCTGGACGTGCTAACGTTGGATAGTGCGCACATGAGCGGGAGCTTCCTGCGGCGTACGCTGGTACGGCTTGCTCGGCGCAATCTTTGGATCAAGGCTCTCGCACTTTCGCAAGTAGGTGGAACTGTCTTTATGTGGAAGCGCGCGAAGTGATGTAGATGGGAAAATGACTGCGAATGTTGGTTTGCAAACAGAAGCTCTCGCCGATCAGTTCGGCACGCCAATGGTCCTTCACCCGATGGACTGTACTCGCCTCCGCGGACGAATGATCGCGACGAGCCTTGTCGTAGAACCTATGCCGCTCGCAGACGCGTTCGTTTTGAAGGGACTGCTCAGTCAATTCAGCGCCGACGAAGCGTTGGTTGCGGCGGAGCGGTGGCCAGCAAACACAGCGGATCAAACGCACTTGCCAAGCGGTCATCGCGTGCACTTTATTAGCAGCAGATGGACATGGCCGAAGCGAGGACAGCGATTCATCCGTTGGCTGAAATGGCTACTGATACCGCGTACGGTTTTCCGACTTACAAAGCTCGCGAGGAAAGAGGGTTGCAATGCCATATTGGCCAGTTTCCCCGATGAGCAACTCTTGTTCGCGTCATACCTTGTCGCGCGCCGGCTCGGGTTGCGACTGTTCCCATACCTTCACAATACTTACCGCGAAAACCGCAGAGGAGTCGCTTACGCCTTTGCCAGTTGGCTGCAGCAACGCGTCTTTAAGCGCGCCAGTGCGGTCTTCGTTATGAGCGAAGGTATGCAACAAGAGCTGGAGAAGCTCTATCCCGGAGTTAACTTTTGCCCCCTCGTTCACACGTTTGACCAGCAGATTCCCCGCTTTGAACCTCTGCCTCTGATCGATCGAACGAGAGTCCGTTTGGGCTATATGGGCTCGGTCAACGACGCAAATCTGGACGCTCTCAAGCGGATTTGCCAAATGGTGAATGCTTCTGGCAATTTGGCTTTGAACTTTTACTCGGCCGCCCCCGACTGGCAGTTGAACAAAGAGGGCCTGGTCGGCGAGCGGATTCGCCGAGAACGGCCAACGGACAGCGAATTGGTCGATGCCCTCGGTAACGACGATCTGTTGATCTTGCCGCACGGTTTGACGGGCGGTCTAGCCCCGATCGAGTATCGCACCATTTTTCCGACACGCACCATACCGTATCTGCTTTCCAGGCGACCGATTGTGGCGTACAGTGCCCAGGGCAGCTTTTTGAGCCGGTGGCTCAGACAACATGATTGTGCGGAAGTTGTGGAGGATCCGGATCCCGCGGTGCTCCGCGCTGCAATCGACCGACTTTGCGATGATGCGCAACGAAGGGAGCAACTAGTTCGGAACGCTCTCGTTGCCGCCGAGCATTTTGGCGCCGACCGCGTCGTGGCGGACATGAAAAAAACGATCAATCGGTTTCTTCCGTAGATCCAGAATCCGGACCCAGTTGCTCCGCTCGCAATGCCCATGCGGGTTTGCGCAATCGTCGGGCACGACGAATGGGGCCGGGCGCGTTGGCCCTTTCCAGGGCTGACTGATCGATTAGGATAGATAGATAGTCCTCTTCCATCGCCGGCTTGTTCTCATGGCACCTTCCAAAATCCTGTTCGTTGTCAATTCGCTCTGCGTGGGTGGGTTCGAGCGCGATGTGGCCACACTTTGCGAACACGTCGACATGAATCGCTTTCGGCCTGAGGTCTGGATCTTACACGGCGGCGGACAGTTCGAAGAGCAGGTATTACGGTCGGGTGTCCGCCTGCGAAATCTCGGCCGAAAGTGGGCGCGGAGTCCACTGTTCGCTTGGAAAGCCGCCCGCGAAATCAGCCGGACCGATGCCGACATCATTCACGCGTTCCTACCCACGATCGCCACATACGCCGCATTTGCTCGCACGTGGTTCGGCGTCCGACAACCGATGGTGCTATCGATGGGTCAGAGCTGCGCCGGACGAAGCGAACGCTGGATGTTCCGCTGGTGCAGCCGCACGTTCGATTGGCTGATTGCCAATTCCCGGTCGGCAGCGGAACTGGGAAAGTCGCTACGTTTTGCGGAGGACCGAATCTCAGTCATTCCCAATGGTCATCAGGTGGAGCGTTACCAGCATCGCACAGACCGAGAGCGCGTCCGAGCGGCACTTGGCCTTGCCGCGGATGAACGCATGCTGCTATGCGTCGGGAGATTGACCGACACGAAACGGGTCTGCGACGCAGTGGCCGCGTTGGATCTGCTGGCGTCAAGCGAAGCGGTCAAACTGGTCATTGTGGGGGATGGGCCGGAACGAGGCGCACTAGAAGCGGACGCAGCCCGACGCGGGCTACAGGGAAATGTAATCTTTGCGGGAACGCGCAACGATGTGCCGGAATTGCTCCAGGCGGCGGATATCTTCATTTTCCCCTCGGAGACTGAGGGGCTGCCCAACGCGCTGATCGAAGCATGTTTGGCCGGATTGCCCATTGTGGCTTGCCAAGTCGCGGGCGTGGTAGATGTCGTGAGCGACAGCGAAACGGCTCTGCTGGTAGCGCCGCGCTGCCCCGCTGAGCTCGCTGCCGCTGTGCGGCGTTTGCTTTCCAACCCTAATGAAGCGGATTGTCTTGCCAAGTCGGCGCAGGCTCGGGCCAGCAGCAGCTACAGCATAGAACAAACGTTAGATTCCCTTTATGATGTATATGAGCGGTTGCTTGGTTTGCGAGATTGCCAGGGGACTGATCGAATGGCCCCGGTCGCGCTGAGTTGATCAGGGTTAGTTTCGCTGCGCGGCTTTGGGCAGTTTTTTGTCGGGCGACGTAAGAGTATCGAAAAAAGGCAGCACTAAAGTCGGTGAGGATCCTCTGCATGCCAAATCCTACCTTGGTCGCCCCCGGCTGGCCTCGGATGATAGTCCCAAGAAACCATCAGGGGCGCGCGCCGCGACCGATCTCAATTCACGGCATCGCCCGGTTCGCATTCTGGGCGATCTTCCTGTTGAACTTGACCAACGCCATGTGGCTATTGGTAACGTATCTGCGCGGCATTTACGGCGACGAGTTCGAGCTGGCCATCTACCCATTGAGCGTCGCGATCGCCACTGCGCTCGTTTTGGTGTTTTCCAAAGGCCGGCATTACAGTCCAATTCTGCTTGCCGGTTGGGGATTCTGGCTCGTGTTCTTTTTGGGTGGCTTTCTGGGGACAGAACAGCTGACGCTCAAGTACTTTCGCCACACGGTTGAGGTGACGCTTAAGCCGTGGATAACGTTGGTCGGTTTACCTTGGCTGGCACTGCGCGCGATCTCCGCAGATAAGCTTCCGCGGTTGATCCGCGCGGCGGTGCTAGTGTCATCCGTCGGCGCGGTGCTCGCCTTCGTTCAGGTGTTCATTCCGGGCTTCATGCAGGAGTTAAATGTCGATGCCGGCCGTGGCAGCGGCTTCTGGGTGAATCCCAACAGCGGCGGCACGATGTGTGGACTGGCATTGTTCCTTTCGTTGGTGCATCCGTTCCGATGGCGTTGGCTAAATTGGACGATGCGACTGTTGCTGATCGTAGGCGTCGCAGTTTCGTTCTCTCGTGCGGCGATGCTAGCGCTGCTCGTGGGTTGGGTCGTGTACGGCATTACTGCCGGCCGGTTCCGTTCGCTGTTCGCCAGCATGCTGGCGTTCGCACTATTTCTCATTTCAATGTTTGTGGTGCTCGATGTCATTGACGCGGTCTCTCCGCATCAGGCCAAGCGATTGAACTACGTCCGCTCGTTCTTGGAAGGCGACTGGTCCTCGGATGAAGCAGACAATCGAACCGCGATTTGGCGAGCGGCCTTTCAAGCGATTGTTGAGAAGGACGGTCTGATCTTTGGGCTCGGGCATGGGTCGATGTCCGTTGTTGCGGATGGTTTGTCGCCGCATAATGCTTATATCCACATATTGGGCAACTCCGGTATCATTGCACTATTCGGTTTGCTCATGTGGCTTTTCGTGCTCGCACAGCAGGCCTGGAAGTGTCGCAGGCGCGAAACCCGAGCGGCACTGTTGTCGGTCGTGACGATGATCGCACTCGTTTTAATGTTCGACAGTTCGTTCCTTGGTCCACCGCCCACCGGCGTCATTGTCGCCTGCTTCGCCTTGGCGGTGTGTTACGGCCGCGCTCCATCCCCGTCACCCTTTCCCAGCCAGTCACTAACGGTCGCGACCCAGGCGTGGTCGCGCCGTCAGCTATCGGGCTTGTCGTCTCCCCGGTGAATGTCGGGCATAAAGGAATGGCAGGCGGGAACTCGATGGCGACGAGCGGAACGTTGACCCGTAGGAAATACCATTCCACGCGAGTTCTCCGCTCTCGTCTACGATATAAACAGGCGCACCAATGACGCCGTATAACGATTCTTCCACGAGAAGTTACAGCAGTAGCTTCACACTAGGCGCGTTGTATGCTCTTGCGCTTCTCTTAACTCGCATCGCCCAATTGGCGGCGATCGGCTGGTTCACCAGCGGATTGGAATTTGCGGACGACATCCGCTTTCAGCGATTATACGCGGCGGATCCGCTCCAACTACTGCTGGGCCGTTCGACCACGTTCGAGGTGTTCCCGCCTTTATTTCCCTTGGTGCTCTGGTCGCTGCATACACCGTTGTCGTGGCTTCTGGAGCCATTTTATTCGATGCGGGCCACCATGTTGGCGATTGAATTGCTCGCCTGGCCTCTGCTGTGGTGGCTCGTGGTTCGGTACGCGTCGTGTCGCGGCCGTCATCTGCTTGCGATCACATACATCGCGGCGCCGATGTGTTGGATTTCTACTGTGATGATGTGTCAGGATGAAGTAATTAGTCTCTGGTTCTTTGCCGCAATTGTGGTGGCGTTGTTGAAGAATCGCCTACGGGGAGCGATTCTACTCTGCGGAATAGGCGTCGTGGTGGCGAAGATCTATTTCCTCGTCCCCTTGGTAGGGCTGATCGGCGTCACGCTCAATCGAAGCTGGAAGCATTGGAGCCTGGACGCGCTCACCGGCTTGGCGCCGATTGCCGTGATTTACTCGCTGCAAGCTTTATTGACCGGCCGTGCAGGCGGGGCTGTGAACGCCTTCGAGGACTTTGTCATTCCGTTCGAAATGTCGGTCAATATCTGGGCCCTGATCGAGCGTCTTGACTTCGTAAGCAATGAGCAAGCAAGACGAGTATCGGGGGTCCTCGCGGTCGCCTTGAGCATGTTGCCACTGCTCGTGATTCGATGGCGCGCAACGCTCGCCACCAGCCGAGACCAGGTCCGGTTGATCACGGCGATGATGCTCTGGGTTTATCTCTCCTTCTACCATATCAATCCCGAGTACGGCCTGATCGTGGTGCCGGGTATCCTGATTGCCTTTCGTCCGCTTGTTACCGCTGCGGTACTCATCGTGGGCTTCAGCCTGCCTTGGGCGGTCAACTTCTTCTATGGCGTTGGCGTCGGGATGGAGCGAGGCGACCCGGGACGGGCAGCATTTGTGCGCGTGTATCAGGCGATATTCTCAATCGATCCGTCGGTCATGCAGAGCATTAGTATTATCCCAGTGGCCGTTGCGACGCTTTGGCTCGCGTCGGTCCTTACTTGGTCGCGGCTAAGCGGTACCGACGCGGTCGTTCAGACGAAAGGCTGCTAAAGGCCCGGTTCCATGCCAAAGCAGCAATCATGGCGAAAGCGATTGATGGCCAGGTTGCATCGTTCCGTGTACGCATCGCGGATTCGCGGCCTGGTCGAGTGTCTCACACCGGTCTTGAAACCCGGCGATCAAGTGCTCGACGTGGGTTGCGGCATAGGAGCGCTCGGGCGAGCCATCATGGACGCGCCTTCGTCACCGCAGAAGGTCACCGTTTCCGGACTGGAACGAGTGCGGCGTGGAAACGAGCTGATCCCAGTGGCTGAGTATGACGGCCGCAATATCCCGCATGCCGACAAGTCGTTCGACGTCGTCATTCTGGCCGACGTCTTGCATCATGAAACCGACCCCAACCATCTGCTCGCCGAGTGTGTACGGATCAGCCGCAGATTGGTCGTGATCAAGGACCACAAGCCGGATGGGCTGTTCGGTCATGCGCGCATTTGTCTTTTGGACTGGGCCGCGAACGATCCCTATGCGGTTCCCTGCCTCTATCGCTATCAGGCGCTGCCGCAATGGCGCAATGCGTTCGCTGAGCACCGCCTGACGATTGACCGCGAATGGACACGGCTGCGACTGTATCCCTTTCCCTACTGGCTCATTTTCACCGATCGCCTGCAATACATGGCAGTGCTAAGCCGCGACGAGAACCACATCAGCCGACAGGAATAGCCGTCCAGGCAATCCATTGCGCCTGGGAAAGAGTGCATCCGCGTCCTTCACGGGGGTTCTTTGAGATGCCTGGCCGCTGCACGCGCGGCAACTTGATTGCCTTCCGGCGTCCAGTGGATATCGATGAAGTAATACAGCCGCTGGCCTCCTGCGGCGGCTTGCTTCGAATCGTCGGTGACATCGAGGCAATCGAACCCGACAGATTGCAAGTGACGGCAGAAGGCGGCGTTGTACTGATTCTGCCGCTCGATATCGACGGTGTCGAGGTGCGCCCAGCGACTGATATCCTGCTCGTGGACGCAATAGCTCATGGGCATAAAAAGCACGAGTAGCTTCGCTCCCGATAGCTCGACCGTGGAGCGCAAGTCTTCGTAATACTTCATCGAGTCGAGCACTTCCGGATTGTCGGGCTGGAACGCCTCGTGTAGTTCCATTTCTCGTCCTGCGCCTTCGATTTTGTCACCGGGTTTCGGTTGGTGAAACAAACTCATGATCCGGGTCACAGCTTGCCAGCCGTAATAGACGAGCGCTGAGTTCTTGGCGTAACCGATCAATCGCTGCTTCGCCGTGGCGTCCTTGCGAATGAGATACCCCTGCTCGTTGATTTCAACGTTGTTCCATCGGCCGGAGCTATCGACGTTCATCGAGCCGGTGTTAAATTGAATGACTAAATCGGGCTCAAACTTTTTGCCGACGTGACGATACCAATTCAATCCTTGAACCAGACCCAGCGACGGAACCCCGGCGTTGATCACTTCGACGTCGGAGCCAAATTCCGCGGAGTCTCGCAGCATCTCTTCAAGTTGAGCGGCAAAGGTTTGTTCGTACTTCACTCCCCAGCCGAACGCAAACGACGGCCCCAAGAGCAGAATGCGTTTCTTGCCAGGCTGCTTGCCCAGAGGATAATCGGCTGCTTCGGCCGAGGTGCGCAGCCCTTGGCCATTGGTGTAGATCATCGTCTGGAATTCGTTGGAATTGTGCGGAATGCTCAGGTTGGCTTTGTTGAAGTATTCGCTGTGCTCGTTGGGAGCATACATCGGCACGTTCACGCGGCTCGGCAACCATTGGCCGACGGTGAAAAAGTAAAACGATTGCAAGCCGATTTCCAGCACGATCGCGAGATAGGCCAAATACAGCAGCCGCTTCAGCCAGCGCCGCCGACGACGGGGCGCCGGCGCACTGGGCGCCGGAGTCGATTGAGCGGCTATCGATGAATCGTCCATGGAGGGCACCTTGCTTATCGAACGAGGACGTACTTAACCTTAGGCCGCGGCGTTGGGCGCCAGCGCCACACGACAGTGCGCCACGAAATTCCCTAAAACAATGTGTAGATAAACGGCGCAGCCGCAGTTCCCGACAACATAACCAGTGCCGAGATCAAGAGCAGCAACAGAATGATCGGGGTCAGCCACCATTTCTTCGTCGTGCGGAGAAAGTCCCAGAATTCACGCACGATGCCTGATGAACGTTTCGACGCGCGTTCTTCAAAAGATTCTGCAGCTTTATTTGATTTAGTTTCTCGCGACATGGCGATGATTGTCCTCGATATGAATGGTCCGACTCCGACGACGAACAATCGCGGATCGGTAGGGCTGCCTAGTAACCTCAGAATTGTTTGAAGTACTGGTCAAAGTCCTTATTCTGCTCCAAATCGTGCCAATACGATTGGGCGCTGCGGTCGAATCGGCGCTGAAGCGGATCATATCCGCAGACGCGCATGATCAAACCAATCGGCGTTAAGACCAGATAAAACATTATCAACAAGAGCAGATGTGAGATCGTCCAACCGATCGGCATCGCCAGCGCCAACCACACCACATAAGGAGGACGAATGAACGACGGAACGAACCAGCCCACGATTCCAATAACCGAAATTGCCCAAAGTGCAACCGCCGCGGTTAAGGAACCGCTGACCAACAGGCAATACACCCCGATTAGGCCGAAGAATCCTACCCACAGCGCAGCAAATTGCCTGAGCTCGCGGCGATTCGGGTTCCAGTTGATTTGGAGCAGTGCCATAGCTACGTCGCCTTAAGCGTGAATCACTTCCGGAGCTTTGACGAGATCGCTTGTATGCGCCGCGCCATTCGTGCTGCCGTTCATATTCCACGCTGTCTCGTTGGCCGGCTTGTGGCCGATCATGATGAAGAATCCGCCCTCGCGGCTGCCGGTGATGACTTCCCTGGCCTGAACCAGAAAATGGTCGAGTTTCGAACCTTGCTCGGTGGGTTCGAACAAGTTGCCGCGACCTAGACCATCGCCGTTGGGCGTGACTGAAGGAACACCGCGAACAAATTCCAGGCCGCAACGGTCAAACCAATCGCATACTTCACCGATCGTGTGTTTGGACTCGTGCGGGTGCCGGTATTGATCGTTGAACCAGGCACGCTGCTTTTCGGCGCTCATTTTTCGCGACCGCAAGTAAGCGTCGATCCACTTTCCACGGCCGCCCGTCAAGCGGAACAAAGTTCGGCGCAAATCCATCATCAGCCGGCCATACTTGTTATACAAACCGATGATGATGTGGCCGCCGGGGCGGACCAGCCGCGCAATGCTTTGAAATCCGCCCCACGGGTCCGCGGTGTGATGCAATACGCCGTTGCAGAGTACGACGTCGAACTGTTCGGGTTTAAAACATGGCTTGAAGAGGTTCATCTGCACGAACCGCACCCGATTGAGGTCGTGCTCGCGGCGGAACTGTTCAGCCAACCGTAGCGAATTCAGGCACATGTCGGTGCCGATCACTCGCCGGCACGAGATTCCCAGGAAATTCGTCAATTGGCCGGTGCCGCAACCCACTTCCAACACTCGGCTGTTGTAGGGAATCGATTCGTCGAGCACGCGGGCATACTGGCCGCGGCGGGATTTTTCGATGAGTGAGCGGACCGAGTCGTGATCGTCATAGTTAGGAAACGGAGTCTCTTCGTAGAAGGACTTGACCATTTCCGTGACGTCGGTCGATGCGGAAATCGATTCGTGCGGCCAGAACAACTGTGGAATGCCGTCCTCAATCGGAAATGTGCGCTCGGACCGCGTGCAGACAATTCTGTCGCCCGCAATGCGCAGCTCGCCACCTGCATTGGGACTGCACCACACGTCTTTTAAGATCGCGTCGACGGGGGCTGCTGTCCCCTGCGGCACATAGGCGGGCTGCGCCACTTTGGTGAGCACAAAGTGGCCCAAGCACAGCACATCGATGTCGGAGGCCATGAATGTGCCATAGGCTTCCTTCGGAGTGCAAACGATCGGATCCCAGCCGAGGTTGAAACTCGTATTGACGATGACCGGGCAACCGGTCTTTTGCTCAAATGCTTGGAGCAAACGGTGGTAAATGCCGTTGCGTTCTGAATCGACGGTTTGAATTCGCGCCGAATAATCAACATGTGTGATGGCGGGCACGACCGAGCGCACGGTTTTCAACTTATCGATTCCCGTCCGAGTCAGTTCGTCGGGACCGAGCGGACGGCGTTTTTCTTCCCGCACCGGCGCCACCAGCAGCATGTAAGGGCTTTCTTGCGCAGAATCGACGTCAAAGTATTCAGATGCCTTTTCACGCAATACCGCCGGTGCGAAAGGCCGGAACCCTTCCCGGAACTTTACCTTGACATTCATCACCGTTTGCATGTTGGGATTACGCGGATCGCCCACGAGGCTGCGGGCGCCCAACGCTCGCGGTCCAAATTCCATGGCATCCTGAAACCAGCCGACGACCTTTCCACTTGCAATATGATCTGCGACCGAATCGCACAATTGCTGATCATCGTTGATGCGCGTATACGGGGCGTCCACGGAATTTAAGAATTGCTCGATTTCATCATCATCGTAGCGCGGGCCCAACAGCGAGCCGCGCTGCGAATCGGTGCGTTGCGGAGTTCGCGGCTTAGCTAATAGCTGATGCCAGATAAATAAGGCCGTGCCCAAAGCGCCGCCGGCATCGCCCGCGGCGGGTTGAATCCAAATGTCGTCGAAAGGTCCCTCGCGCAGGACACGGCCGTTGGCCACGCAATTGAGCGCCACGCCTCCGGCGAGACAGAGGTTCTTCATTCCCGTTTGAGCATGCACATATCGAGCGGATCGCAGCATGATTTCCTCGGTCACCTTTTGGATCGAGGCGGCGAGATCCATATCGCG
>JBBDYH010000093.1:0-22720 GCA_040901795.1 Pirellulales bacterium | reverse complement strand
GATTTCCTGATTGAAACTCTCACCGGACAAACAATTTAGTGAGCGCTGGCCCTGGTGGGATTCCGCGTCTGGCAACTCTCAGGTGATCAGACGCCGGAGAAGCTCGACGCCGGCGAGTATCCGGTCGTTCGTGTGACCGACGGTGACACGCTGCGCCTGACCAATGGCGCTCGCGTACGTCTGATCGGCATCGACACGCCGGAGACCAGACTTTCGCCCAACAGCGGCGGCGAAGACCAACCCTTCGCCCAAGAGGCCAAGGCCTTTGTCGAACGCGCCACCGAAGACGGCAAGGTCCGGTTGGAGTTCGACAAGGAGCGCATCGACAAGTATGGGCGCTTCCTGGCCTACGTTTGGTACGTCGATCGCACAAGCGAGGAAGAGCTGCTGTTGAACGAGGAACTGCTTCGCGCCGGGTTGGCGAAGGCTCGTTTGGGATATTCGTATTCCGATGCGATGAAACGCCGCTTCCGCGCGGCCGAATTGGAGGCGCGCGAGGCAAGACGCGGCGTTTGGGTGCGCCGCGAAGCGCAACCGCAGAGCAACGTCGATCGGTTTTCAACGCACCGCTTCGCTGCTAAAATTGGCCGCTTCTCACGCTTGCCAAACCCCGGCCTTCCGGCTCTCCACAGGCGAGTCGCCGTGGCGACCGGGGCTGCTCACCCCTCACCCCTCAACCCGCACCAGTGACCAATTCACTCAAGATTGCTGTTATCCCCGGCGACGGCACCGGCCCCGAAGTCACCGCCGAAGCCTTGAAAGTCCTCAAGGCCATCGCCGCCAGCGAAGGGATTAAGTATGAGCTGACCAACTTCGATTTCGGCGGCGAGCGCTATCTCCGCACCCAGGAAACGCTGCCCGCCGGCGCCGTCGAACAGCTCCGCAAGTTTAACGCGATTTTTTTGGGCGCGGTCGGTCATCCGGAGGTTCCGCCCGGTGTGCTCGAAAAGGGTCTGTTGTTGGAGCTGCGGTTCCAGCTCGACCAGTACATCAATCTGCGCCCTGTGAAGTTGTTTCCTGGCGTCGAGACTCCGCTCAAAGACCGCGGACCGAACGACATTGATTTCGTCGTCGTCCGCGAGAACACCGAGGACTTGTACTGCGGCACGGGCGGATTTCTCAAAAAGGGGACGGCCGACGAAGTTGCCAGCCAGACCGCCGTCTACACGCGCAAAGGTTGCGAACGCTGCATCCGCTGGGCGTTCGAGTTCACGCGGAAGCGCAACAATCCCAAGAAAATGCTCACGCTGGTGGCCAAGACCAACGTGCTGACCTTCGGTCACGACCTCTGGTGGCGTACGTTCCAGGACGTCGCCAAACAGTACCCCGACGTCAAGGCCGACTACAACCACGTCGACGCCTGCTGCATGTGGATGGTCAAGAACCCTGATTACTACGATGTCATCGTCACCACCAACATGTTCGGCGACATCATCACTGACCTGGCGGCGGTGATCCAAGGCGGCTTGGGCGTGGCGGCCGGCGGCAACATCAATCCCGACGCCGGCGGCGTGAGCATGTTCGAGCCGATGGGCGGCAGCGCGCCGAAGTATACCGGCCAGAACGTCATCAATCCGATTGCCGCAATCAACGCCATGAGCATGCTGCTGGAACAACAGGGGCACAAGCGCGCCGCGGATCGCATCTTGAAGGCCATCATGCACGTCACCGGCACAAAAATGAAGAGCCAGGCGGCCGGCAAAATGGGCTACAGCACGCAGCAAGTCGGCGATCTGGTGTGCCAGGCGCTGTGATTGGCGAGCAGCCCTCTACTGCTTCGCTTCCAATACGCGCAAATGCTCAACGACCATCGCTTCGGGATTGCCGCCGAGTTGGCGCAGATACATCGATAACGGCGGGATGGCGGCGTCGCGGCGGAGGTCGGCCAGGTAGGTCTGCAGGAGTTGCCGCCGCCTCGGCTCGGACTCCAGCAACCATTGAATCCACAGCCAGGATTCGGCGTATTCGGGCTGTGACATTTGGGCCGGCGAAGTGAGCGCCTCCAGGCGGCGGAGGTTCGGCGACCAGCGGCCCTGTTTGGCCAGCGCGATCAGTTCCTCGACGTGCGGGCGGTTCATGCCGTACGTCCCGCGCGGCACTTCGAAGTATTCGGCCAGCCCTTCGTCGAGCCACAACGGCAGGTTCTGTACGACCGCGTGCAGATATCCATGGGCGACCTCATGACGCAGATCTTCGGCGACTCGGTCCCCCCACTGCGCATAGACGGTGAGCCTGGTGTCGGTCTCGACGAAGAACGCCCGCCGGTCTGGGAAGTGCGGAAAGCGGCGGTTCATGAACTGCCCGAACCGCTCGGCATCGGCAAACAGATAGACGTGAATCGGCTCGTCAGAGATTGGCAACGCGAGCTTGCTGCTCAGGTCGGCGCGCTGGGCGTTGAGTTCCTGGAGTAGCCGGTGCTGACCGGGAAGTTCGAAGTTGCTGTGGACGATGAGTTGATCGAGCACGACGCCGTGCCGGTCGGGTAGCGGAGGCGCCGAGGATCTGGCGTCGAATGTCGCGCAACCGGCGAAGAAGATCAGCGTGACGAGCGCAAGCGATGCGCAGGCGCGAGCGGCGATCGTCTTGGTTTTTGGTGGAACGGCCCGCGCTAGCATCCGTGAGTCCTTGCCCTGGGAAGGCAGGAGGATAACAAAAGCCGCGGGGAGGACAAAGGGCAAGCAACGCGTAGCTGAAGTCGCCCAGACTTCGGACCTGAGCGTGACAGCGGCTTGCGCGTTGGCGCTCGGATTCAGAATCGCCGGAAAACAGTATCGGCTGTAATTGTTGCATACTCACCATTGAAGTAATCTCCACACTCCGCCACGGGTCAATGATGCACTACTTACTACTGGCCTGGTAAGAATCGGTTACCCCGGCGGCCAGCCCAGCTCGCGCCCGCCCAGCAGGTGAAAGTGGAGGTGATCGACCGTCTGGCCCGCCTCGGGACCGCAGTTGACTACCACCCGGTAGCCCCGCTTATCGAGCTGCAACTGCCGGGCAAGGTCCCGGATCACCCTCCAAAGATGCGCAATGATCTCGCCGTCGGCATCGGCAATCGCGTTGACCGAGGCGATTTCTTGTTTGGGGATCACCAGCACGTGCGTGGGCGCCTGCGGTTTGACGTCGCGGAACGCGAGGCAGCGGTCGTCCTCGTAGACGATATCGGCCGGGATCTCGCGGTCAATAATTCGCTGGAAGATTGTCATGTCAGCTCCACCGCCTCGTCGGCCAAGAGGATGGGAATGTCATCGATCATCGGGTAAGCCAGGTGGTCGTCCTCGCGAACGAGCAAGCCGTCAACCGGCTTGACGACCGTGTGGCCGGCGCGATTGCGGAGCCGGCCAGCGGCGATCTCGCGGTTGACCTTGGCGACGAGCTGGGCGTCGCTGCGTTTGAGCGGCTGGCGGCTTTCGGGACAGCGCAATATGCCCAGGAATTCGTCGGTGATCAAATGGCGGCTCCACAAACAGTGCTTTTGGCGCCCCCAATATAGGGGATAAGCGCATGATCGAGCTAGCGTCCAGTGCCTCGCCTCAAGCGATTGCAGGGTATTTGCCGATAAGAACGAGGGTCATATGCCATGCCGCTGAGCGGGGGCTAAGCGGCGACGCTCGGTAAGAGCGGTGGCTTCTTACGCGTCGGAGGTGCCCTGATGATTGCGTCCTTTGGTCGCCTCGCGTTCTCACTGGCGGTGTTGAGCGCCTCGCTGGCCTTCTCCACTCGCTGGGCCGCGGGACAGACGAGCGTCGAAATTGTCGAAGAGGGCGACGTTCGCTATCAGGTAACCAAACAGGTGATCCAACGGCCGGTCTCGAAGACCGAGTGGGATGAGAAGCAACAGACGGTCTATCGAGAGCGCTACGATACGCAGTGGCAGACGAACTACCGCACGTACCTCACGCCGGTGACGGAGTACCGCCAGGAGCTGTATCTGGCGAACCGTTGGAACCCTTTGGCCACACCGTATTGGACCTACCGCTATGTGCCGGTCACGCGCTGGGAAGCGCGCCAGGAGCCGTATAGCGTACCGATCGCGCAGCGCACTTGGGTGCCGGAACAGCAGACCGTACGCATTCCGCGGACCACCACGCTGATGGCCACCGAAGAGCATGTCAGCAAGATGGTGATCGGAACGGCCACCGGGGGCGGCCCAATGGGCACGTCGCCGCAAACCGCAGTGGCGCGTCAAGAAACGTTCGGCGGCGTGAAGCAGTACAAGTAGCCGGCATGCCTCACGCGGGCAGTTCGACGTTCTCCGCGCTTTCGCTGAGCGGTTGCTCCACCGGTTTGGCGCGCGAGCGCCGCGTGTTCTTGGTATTACTCCACTCTTTGGTCAACGCCTCGAACACATCGGGCGACTCGTAGCGGATGATGTTCTTCCCTTCGGGCATGGGGCCGATCAGGCCGCGAAAGACCGGCAGTCCGCGAAGACCCAAATCGGTGCTGCAATCGTCGATGCCGATCTGGGTGTGCAGCCGGTAAAGAACGTCCGGCTCGCTGTAGTCGCGAATCCGGAGCTTGCCGTCAGCGCCGCGCGTGACGACGCGAAAAGTGTCCTTGGGCATGGGCAAATCTATCGGGTAAGGGGAATGGAAAGGACCGAGGATTCCATTCCTCTTAGGCGGAGCCACAGATCGCCGGTTTCCCGGTTTCGCCGTGGTTCCCAGGCAATGGTATCGGCGGAGTTCTGGAATCAAACGAAGCGAAACTCCGCGCCGCGGCGCGGCACGATCATTCGCCAGAATCTGCCCTCAGCCACCCGTTACAAACGTTGGATTGGGTATTTATGGTGTCATCGGTATAGCGCGGCAAGAATCGTACTACGTGACGAGTGCCGACGACACGCATTTTCGCACCGCCGCCCAATCGCGGTCAGATAAGCGCCCGATGGAAATCACGTTTGAGGTAAGCGTCGTAAACAAGTACCCACGAAACGCGGAAGCCACGCGAAGGCCAGCTTGCGACCAGTCTTGCAACTCGCAATCCGAGGGGGCGGTGGCAATTGACGTCTGGCTTGTGACCAGCCCAATGATGACGTCAGGTCGATATCTGTGGTAATCATCCGAAGAGAGGACGATCGCAGGACGACGTTTCGTAGTCTGCGCTCCCGGGAAAAGCGTTACGACGACATCGCCAGCGGTCACCAAGGCGCCGCTCCTTAACGTTCGCGTGATTCGAATTGTTGGGCGCTAAATGCACTCATGTCCGCAATGTCCTCGTCGCTCCAAGAGTCCGACCAATCCACACCGCCATTGCTCTTCGCAGTTAAGTCTTCAAGAATCAAGGCGGCCAGCCGAAGTCGTTCTTGTGGCGCAAGTCCCAGGACTGCTGAGGCGAACACTTCTTGAGCAGTTGCCATCGTTCGAGCCTTTGCTTGTAGCTGTCTCTTGAAGCCATTTTACAAACAATTAATCAATCCACAAACACGAACTCATTACTCAACAGCAGCACCTGGGCATAGCGTGCCCAGACCTCGAGCGGCTGGGCGCGCGGCTCGCGGAAGGTAGCGACCGAGTCCCACCGCGTCGCCTGGCCTTCGGCGGTAAGTTCAACGACCACATTCCACGCGAAGCGGTCGTTCTCTGCGTCGGCGCGCAGGTCAACGACAAAATCAACTGTATCGCCGGCTGTGATTCCAAACCCTGCGACAGCGGTTTCTTGCGCTTCTTTCTTGGGTTCTGCAATCCACTCGCCCACTAAGCCTGCGCGGCTGCCGACGATCCGCCCACGCACGCCGTCCTTGCTGGCGCTGATGCGGGTCGCAAGAGATCCTTCGATCTTGACCGTGCCGTCGCGAGGCGCGACCCAGCGACGGATTGCGCCCTGAGCCGAATCATTCCCCGGGTGGCCTCCTTCGGCTGAGACCATCGCCCAACCGGTTTTCGGATCGGGTAGAGTCGCGCCGCTCTGCCATTCTGCGCCGGTAAAGTGGGTGAAGGGCGTGAAACTCTGGACGCGCTTCCCAGCTTCGTCATAGGCGCCGTAGCCGTACTGCCAGGCTTCGGCCAAGAGCGCATTGGCGGAAAGGGGCGGCGGCATGGTGTTCGGCTGAGCGACGAACTGCAGACCCAGCGACAGCTCCTTCGTCGTGGGCTTGCGGGCGAAGATGATTGCGTACATTCGACGGATCCGCTCGGCCGCGCCTTCGCGTGCGCTCAGCTCGTCGCGCGACGCCAGCGCTTCGGCTCGTTCGACCACGAACGGCCCATTGAGCAGGAATAGCGCTTGCTGCGGCACCGTGGTCGTGAACCGCTGCGGCGCGTGCGCGTCGGGCGAGGCGAAGTCGAACGCCCGGAACAAGCCCGGCAGGTTTTGGCGTTCGATTCGTGCGTACACGGTGCGGCGGTGCGCGAAGGGGCGCTGCGTAATTTCGATCGCCGGGCCGCCCAGCGCGCGATCGAGATTGCCCGACGCGGCGAGCAGCGCATCGCGCGTGGCTTCCCAATCGAGCCGCCGGCGGTTCATCCGCCACAACAGCCGGTTTTCCGGATCGCGGGCCGCCCCGTCTGGACGCGGATCGCTCGACTGTTGATAAGCGCTGGTGAGCATGATGCGCCGGTGCAGCCGCTTGATCGACCAGCCGTCGTCCATAAACGTGCGCGCCAGGTAATCGAGCAGCTCCGGGTGCGACGGCGGTTCGCTGCGCAAGCCAAAGTCGCTCGCGGTACGCACCAAAGGCGCCCCGAAGTGGCCGGCCCAGACACGGTTGACGAATACGCGCGCGGTGAGCGGGTTGTCCTGCGATGCGATGGAGCGCGCCATCTCCAACCGGCCGCTTTTGTGTTCAAACGGCTGGCGGTTGGGCGTTACCACGCGGAGGAACTGCCGCAACACTTCGGCCCCCGGACGGCTGGCGTTGCCGCGAACAAAGATGCGCGGGTTATACGCGGGTTCAATCTCTGCGAGGATCATTGCCTGACGCGGGGCGCCCGGGCCGGCGGCGTAGGCGGCGAGCTTCCGTTTCAGCTCGGCCACCTTGTCCTTGGTCTTCTGATCCAACAGCAGCTCAACGTCCCGGGTCGGCACGTTCGTCGGTGCGAATGGACCGTAGAAGATGAGCCGCAGTTGCTCACGGTCTGCGTCGGCGAGTTTTGTCGGCGGCGGTTGGCTGCTCTCGCCGGCTGCGGCGACGAGCTTTTCCCATTCCGCGCTTACATCATTGAGCAAGGTTGCATAGCGCTCGGCAACCTCGGCCAGCGATTTCGGAGGCTCGGCGTCGAAAAGCCTGGCGACGAGCGGATTGATCCGCCGCCGAGGGTCAGCGTCATCGTTGGCGGCGATACGCTGTGCCAATTCAGACGCCGCCGGGCCGAACTCGTCGGCCCGCAACGCGCCGAATGTGTGGAACGGCATCATCACCGGATCGACCCGCTCGGCGGTCTCGTCCAGAAACGTCCGCCAGCGGTTGACGAAGAACGGGTTCATCTGGCCAAAGAAGGGAACGAAATCGTAATCGTCCGTCCGAGGCGCGCCGCGCTGGTTGGCTTCGTGCGCGGCGAGCAAGTAGCCGGCCACATTCGCCCGCAAATCAGCCGCCACCTTGGCATGACCCTCGCTCAAGGTTTGCGCCACTTGCCGCTCGTGCTCGCGCAAGCCTTTTTCATACTCGGCCGTCATCTTTTCGATGGGCACTTGCTTCTCAACGGCCGCATCGAAGACGCCGTAGAGCGAGTAGTAGTCGGCAGTGGGAATCGGATCGAACTTGTGGTCATGACAGCGGGCGCAGCTCACCGTCAGCGCCATCGTGCTGCGGAAGACCACGTCGATGCGGTCATCAATAATGTCCGGTTTGATGCCGAGAAACCGCCGCCCGAGCGTGAGGAACCCCATCGCCGCCAGTGCGGGCTCTTGTTCCGGGCGGTCCGCCGAGAGACAGTCGGCGGCGAGCTGCTGCACAAGAAATTGATCGTACGGTAGATCGTCATTCAGCGCGCGGATGACCCAGTCGCGGTAGGTATAGGCGTGTGGAAAGTTGCGGTCCTCGTTGAAGATGTAACCCTTGGTGTCGCTGTAGCGGGCCAGGTCGAGCCAATAGCGGCCCCAGCGCTCGCCGTAGTGAGGACTGGCCAGCAAGCGATCGACGACTTTCGCAAAAGCGTCCGGCGAGTTGTCGAGCTGGAACTCGTTGATCTCGGCCGTGGTGGGCGGCAGGCCAATGAGGTCGAAATACGCCCGCCGGATGAGCGTGCGGCGGTCGGCCGGCGGTGACGGCGGCAGGTCCGCCGCTTCAAGCCGCGCGAGCACGAAACGGTCGATCGGCGACTGTACCCACGCTTCGTGTTGCACCGCCGGCATTGCGGGCAATTGGACAGGCAGAAACGCCCAATGCTGTTTCGTCTTGGCGGCGATGGCTTCCGCCGGGTCAAGCACACCGCTCGCATTTTTCGATTCAGGCCACGGCAGGCCGAGCTTAACCCACTCGGTCAGAGCCGCCACTTCGTCCGCCGTCAGCTTGCCGTTGGGGGGCATCTTGATCTCCCCCTCGCCCCGTACCGCAACGAGCAGCCGGCTCTTTTCGGGCTTCTTGAGGAGCACCACCGGGCCTTCGTCGTTGCCTTGGACAATGCTCTCGCGCGAATCGAGCCGCAACCCCGACTCCTGCTTCGTCGCGCCATGGCACTCGATGCAGCGACTGAGCAGCAGCGGGCGAATCTTGGCTTCGAAGAAATCCCCGGCGGCCGCCGTCGACGTTGAGGTGACGAGACCGCGAGGCTGATCACTCGCCAGTGGGGCTGCTTTTCCAGCGAAAGCGCCGAACATTGCCAATACGCACAAAAGCGGCCCACAAACCGCGCATTGCAACACAAACCGAGCCAACTTGTAGTCGCGGCATTTCATGGTTTTGCGTCTACGGGTGCAATCCACTTCATAGGCTCTGTCTCGAAAGTCCCCGTCCCTTCCAGGGAGGGGTTAGGGGAGGGTCGAGAATCCGGATCCGCTGCCCCCTCACCTAACCTCTCCCCATAGGGCAGTGCAGTATTAAGACAAAGCCACTATTTCAAGCGCATGGACCGTCTTCAGTTTAGCCTGTACGGTCTCCAGCCGACAACACGCCCGGCGCAAGTAGCGGGCCAGAAGCCGTTTATTTCAGCCTTCTCGGACGCAGCCCAAGCCGCCGACGGATTTCATCGCGAATGACAAGGGCCTTTCGATACGCCGCCCGCGCCTGACGGCTGTTCGTGTTCATCCCTGGGTAACGGTATTCGACGGCGTAGCGCGTTACTGCTTTGAGGCCGCGCCCAAGCGGTCGTAGCGTGGCATCGGCTGGTAGAGCAGGATGGTTAGATCGTGCGTTTTCTGAATCGGCAGCCCGAACTCGGCCAGCAGGCTCTTCAAGTACTTCTCGATGGCCTGCTGGCAATGAAAACAGATTTCATCGCAGGGCAAGGACTTTAGTTTGAAGAGATGCCGAGCCACGACGATGTCGCTTTCGGCCTTGCGCACCCACTGGCGCGTGTACCTTTTTATACAGCACCTTGCCTCGGGTCACGATCTCTTGCAGCAAAGAATCGCCCCAACGAAGCCGAGTGGCGAGCGTCTTGGGAGTGCGTACCAGCAAATCCAGTGGAAACCCCCGATCCGCAATCGCTTCATCGATGCGCACGGCCTGCTCGACCTGGTTGCGCGTCGGCATCACCACCAGCAAATCAACGTCGCTATCCGGCGTCGGCGTGCCATAGGCGTAGGAGCCGAACAGGATGATCCTCTCAGGATGAAACCGCTCGACAATTTGCCGGGCGAAGCGGCGAATGGCCGACATCGGCGCAAGCTCGGGATAATAGACCTCCCGCGGAGCCGCACGTCGGCCGGTTTGTTCGGTTCGTTTCATAGCGGCATTCTACAAAGGAATGCAGGATTAGTCGAAACCTGAAAACCAAAACAAGGCCGGCCATTTACCGCGGTCAGACGTCTCTCCAACCGTCGAACCAGGTCAACTGGTTTCGGTAGCTGCTGAAAAAACCGGAGATCCGTGCGGCGTTGCATCTGAACCCAAGAGTCTCGACAATCTCATTTTGCTTCATTCAGACCGTGCGGATAATAGCCGCGAGATTATCCAACTCGGCCCGAAGGTCGAACGGAGTGCTGATCGATAGCTGGGCGGTGACTGCTTTCACTAGCTTAGGCTGGATAGTCCGCTCTAAGAAACGGTCATGTGCATCACGGGTCTTATCGTCTTTCATCGAGCCCCATTTCACGGACTGTTCTGGATGTTCGGCTGTACTCCACCAGCCCGGCTTGGATTGCGCGAGAGTCATACGCACGTGCTTGATGACCTCCTTACAACCCCAATCGCGCCGCCAGGTTGACTCCTCATACGCGAGATTGCTCCAGTCATTGCACTTTGTATCGAAGTCCGCCAGTAGTTGTTGACCCGCCATCGGATCTTCCCAAGTTGATCCATCGTGAAGGCTCTTCTGCCACTTATCCAAGCGGCCAGTTAGCTTATTCCTCACCTCCTCCGCAGACAGCCGAGTTCGGCCTCTGGCGTTCCACTGCACCGATTGAACTCGTAGCGCCCGGTTCGCGTCTGTCGATAGCCAACTCTTACGTGCACGATAGAGTGCGTATTCCAGCGCCTGCGCCACTGTGAGTTCGCTGAGGGCTGATCGCACTGCCGCTCGTACGTCATCCTCATCGCACTCGAATACATCGCCGAAAACTGGCGGCAACACGGAGTCATCGGTGAAGTAATTTTCGATTTCGGCACGCTGCCACGACACCCACCCTCGCATCGCGACGTTCCGGTCTTCGCGATTCTTCAGATTCTTGTCACACTCCTTGCGAGCTTCTTCCAGCGTCCGAAAATCACGGTCTTCGACAACGATGATCGGAATAGTGCGACCCACAGCATCTGCCATGCCTAGAAGGGCTGTGGTAGTTCCGCATGACATCGCTTTGACGAACCGTCCATTGAGGTTCGTTGTGTCGGCCCAAGCTTTAAGTAGCTGGGACTCATAGCTAACAGCGTCTCCCTCGCAGAGGATCAAGACATCACCATCAAACGGTTTCGCTTCCGGGTAAAGGGGCGCGTTAGGCACGTGCTTGGCTCCCCGATGGCTCTGCCAAATGTCCGAGATCGATCAATGCATTTTCCTCGGCCGCTAATTGGCGAAGTTCAGGACTGTGCGTCGTCATGATGAACTGGTTGCCGCGACCCATCTGGGGCAGCGCCCGGTAGAGTTGCCGGATCCAGCGTGGGTGAAGATGTAGTTCCGGCTCGTCGATGAGAATGAGACTATTGTTCACAGGTCGCGGATAGACGAACTGCGTCAGGTAATCCAAGATAACTTGCTCACCTGTCGCCGCCATGCTAAGCGGATATTGGCGGTCCCCTTCTTCCAGCAGCGGTGTGCCGACAACGTCGCTCGGCCCGTAGTAGACATATCCAACGTAACGTTTAGGCGCACAAATTCGCGCAAATAATTCTCGAACCTTTTGCTCAATGTTTTCCTCCTGTGGCGCACCGTTGGGACGACGACCGTGTGCCGCATCTGCGAGGACCTTTAGAATTCCTGACACGGTTGGATTTGGCCGTCTGGTCTGTGGGGCCGCTTCGACTGGATCGAATCCTTCCTCATCGCCGACCGGAAATGCCTCGCGCTCTTCGGCTGCAACCCAACGCTTACCCCGGTTCTGCGCAAACATCCTCAGAATCCCGATTTTGTCCAGCAAGTCCAATTCAACGAGCCGGCGGGGACGATATCTCCAACCGCGTATTGCCCAACGCGGCAAACCAAGCCATGTCGCACCGCCGGTGACGTTCGGTCGGACAGATGCGAGTGGTTTGAATGAACCATCCGGGTATTGTCCCGGGGGATACTCCCACGTAATAGACAGCTGACCGTTTTGCAGACTCGGAACACTTTCCAATCGTCCGTCCGGTCGCGACTTTTGAAGGATTCGAGTCGCCTCAAGAAGTCGGGGAGCCGCGTTCTGTTCCTCTTCACTGTACTCGAGGTCTAAATGAATCCTGACGCCATTCGGTTGGAAACTCCAGTTGCCTGCACCACCTTCCCGGAAGATCTCGTCGTCACTAGCGTCCGGCACATCATCCGAGTAATAGCCCATGGCGCCGCTCAGCGCCCGGTAAATGGCAAAGAGCACAGACGTTTTCCCGCATCCGTTCGGTCCGGCTAATACCGTAACGGCGCGAATGCCGCCCATCGCATCTGCAAAGACGAAATCCTGGTCGCGAATGGCCCGATAGTTTTGGATTTCCAAGCGGCGTAATTGCATAGGGGATTCCGCAAAGTTGTGCTTCAGACAGGGCAGGCGGATTCGAACCGTTCGTACCTCCGCGGAGCGAAGCTCTGAGCCAGCCTTTCACATTAATTCTACTGTCCCACCGAACCATTGATTAGCCCGACCAGCCAAATCTGGCAAGTGCCGCCGCGGCATCGCCATGATCAAGGCCTTGGCGTCCGTGAAACCATGGACGCCCAGATCATGCTCGAAGTCCTCGACGTGGTTGAATGCGACGACGAAACCGCGATCACGACTAACTGTCATGGCAACTTCTACAGGACGGGTCTCCACGGTCCCGTAATCCATCAACTATCCCATCAAAGTTGAGCGCGACACGATTACCAGCCTGATGTGCCGCCTGGCAAGCGAAAAGCCGGGGTGTTAGCAAGCTACTCAAGCACTTCCATTCGTTTGACGCGTGCAGGGCAGTAATTTGACGGAAGGCTCCCTCAAAACAGCCGCAACTGTTTCGATCCGTCCGGCCGCGGCTCAGGAACCGACTTTACCGAATCGTCCGACATGGTCTGCCCTCCGCACCGATTGATCAGCGTCGTCACGCCCCGGACACAGCCTGGCAAGTCGTCGGTGAGTTGTCTCGTATTGAAACGAAGTACGTGCCAGCCGCGCTGCTCCATGAAGTTGTTGCGGGCATTGTCGTGAGCGGCTGCCTCCGGCTTGATATGCCAGCTATCGCCGTCGCACTCCACGTCGATGTTGCGCTGCGGACAGAATAGCGCAAAGTCCAGACAATAACGAGTTTTCTTGTCGAATTCCCACCATTGCCGCTCGGCCTCGATCTCCTCCTGCTTGAACGCCGCCCACAATCGATCCTCCAGCGGGCTGCCGTGCACGAGGTCGTTGATTTCAAGGGCTCCGGTGAACTTTTTCCAAATGGACGGAATGAACACGATCAGGCGCCGGCGCCTGCTGAAGATCGGCTCGGGCCGAGTTTGCAGCGAGCCAAGTTCAAGGCGATAGTACAGGTTCTGGGCTCGGGGTTGGTGCTGTTCCGCAGGCAACAAGTCAAGGCGTTTTACTTGCGTAATTCTGCGCACTCTAGCCCAGTGCCGGACTGACCACTTTTGGCATCCGAAAGCCTTGGTCAAGTAGAACGCGACCCAGCGAATCTTGCGAAGGCCGTCGGGCGCTGATTGGACCGGAATGCGATACCAGTGCTCGACTTCGGCGCGATCAAAATCGAGTCGATTGTTCATGACCGCGACAAGTCCGGGAGCATCGGGGGGTAACGCACGGTTCATGCCCCCCAGCGATACAGGGATCTGCATTGCGCTCATGCGATGTATATAACGCGCGCGAATGGCGTCGGCAACGAGCGAAGTTGCAGTCAGGGAAAAGACCGGTCTACGAATCTGCCGTGGCCTGTTGCAGCTTACATCCAAGCGACCAATAACGATGCGGCCGCTTTCATCGCCTGTTTTCGTTGCCTGGTGCCCTGCGCAAGCAGGAATCAAGCTCGGAGCAGCTCGAGCGTCCGCCGCCAGCGCCAGGCGGCGCGGCCGCAGAAATAGGCCAAAAGGGACGCGAGCAGGACCACGCCCGCGCACCATAAGACGGCCTGACGCCTGACGTCGGTCAGGTCGAGGGGCAGCGCGTTTTCCAGCGGCGTCGTCAGCGCCACGGTCATCGTCAAGCCATAGAGCGCCGCTACGGCCGTCAGCACGATCATCGAAGAGCGGAGCGTGGCCCAATCGGGGATCGAGGCCACCCAGGCGCCGTAAGCCAACTGCAAGAGCGAAATGAGGAGCACAGCGCGGGCCCAGGCCGGCGCGGCGCCGAGGTTCCAATGCGGCATCGCAGGCGCCACGCAGAACAGACTGAGCGCCACGATCGACGCCGCCAGGTAATAAACAGTCCAGCGCTTGTCCACATCGGGTTGGTAACCGGTCTGCGGCGGCGGGACTTGCGGGCCGACACCAGGAGACGGCGGCGGGGCGACGTGCGGCGCGGCCACAGCGACCGGCGCAGCCGCGGTGTCCCTCGCAGCGATGATCGGTTGCGATACAACTGTCGACGAATGCTTCTCCTTGGCGGTGGGCTTTCCGTTGTCTCGATTGCTGGAGCGTGCGCCAATCTCCGCGATGACGCTGTCGATCGCTGCTATGCTCAGATTGTCGGCCGCGGTGGTCGCCGGCTCAGGCAATGGCGGAGGCTGACGTGTCGGGCGCGACGTTGCTGACGCCGGCTTGGCTTCAGGCGGCGCCGTGGCTGTATTCGTGCCGTGGGCCTCGCGGGCTTCGACACGCTCGGCCCGCCCTGAACTGATCGAAGGGCCGATTCGGCCCACCCTACTATTCGCGGGAGTCGGGACGAGCGCAAGCGGCGGAAGAGGCGGCGGGCTTGGCGCTGGCGGCGGAAGCGCCGGCACTTCAACGACCGCCTTGCAGACCGGGCAGCGACCGGCACGGCCCGCCCAGGCATCGGCGATCTTCAGCGTATGGCCGCTGGGACAGGTGAGCTGGATCGACATGGAACGCGGCTGAAAACAGATTAACAGAAGGAAACGAAGCTAACGAAGGTGGGAAGTCGGCCAGACATGCTGTTCTTCGTTGCCTTTGTTTCCTGCTGTTCCAAATTAGTGTCAGCAGAACAGGTTGCTATGGGTTTGTAATACGGAATGTGCAATCTAGATTTTACGCGGCACGAAAGGCCGGCGATAGTTGACGGCGTTTGCAGGGGCGTGGGGCCGGGTGCTATTGTGCAGGATGGTATCCGTGCTCGGGAGGAGTTCCATGCTACCAGGTCGTCGTTGTCGTGTCTCAAGCGTCGCGCTGGGCCGCGCGCTTATTGCCGCGCTGGTGTTTTTGAGCAGCGTGATCGCGGTCCGATCTTTGACTGCTGCGGACGATAGCGCCCATGTTGCCAGTCTGCCGCCAGGGTTCGCTCAGCAGACGGTGGCAACGGGCTTGACGGGGGCAACGGGCATGGCGATCGCGCGGGATGGCCGGATCTTTATTTGCGAGCAGACGGGTACGCTGCGGCTGGTCAAAGACGGCAAGCTGTTGGCTGAGCCGGTGCTGACGCTCGAAGTCGATAGCGCTTGGGAACGCGGGCTGATCGGTGTCGCCCTCGATCCGACATTCGAGCAGAACGGGCATTTGTATTTGGTTTATGTGGCGCCGAAGCCCTACCCGCACCATCGCGTGAGCCGGTTTACGCTGGCCGGCGATCGCATCGATCCGAGGACGGAAAAGGCACTGCTGGAAGGGGACGACCAGACGAAGATGGGAGGCGCCGTTCCGGCCGGGCACCAGGGGGGCGGAATCCATTTCGGCGCCGATGGCAAGTTATATATTGCCATCGGCGAGCAGACCGCCGGTGCACCGTCGCAGAAGCTCGATTCGCTCTTGGGCAAGCTGTTGCGGATCAATCCCGATGGCTCGATCCCCGAGGACAATCCCTTCTATCAAACGACCGCAGGAAAATACCGCGCGATCTGGTGCTACGGGCTGCGAAATCCGTTTGCCTTCGCCGTGCAGCCGAGCACGGGGCGGATCTTAATCAACGACGTCGGCGGCTCGCGGTACGAAGAGATCAACGAAGCCGTGCGGGGAGCGAATTATGGTTGGCCGATCACCGAAGGCCCGACGACGCGCCCGGAGCACAAAAGCCCGCTCTATGCCTACAGCCTGGGCGGCAAGCAATCGATCGCGGGCGGCGTGTTTTACGAATCCCCGCGCCACCTGATCGGGGGACTTACGTCGCCCCGCTCGCCAGGGGTACTCACGTCACCCCGCTCGCCGCAGTTTCCTGATCACTACCAGGGCAAATATTTTTTTGCCGAGTACATGCACGGCTGGATCAAAACCCTCGATCCAGAACGACCGCACGATGTCCAGAATTTTGCCGGTGGGCTTGCCGGGCCGGTGGACCTGCGCATCGGTCCCGACGGCAGCCTGTACGTACTATGCCGCAACGCGTGGGTGAAGGACGACAAGTTTCAGCCGAACACCGGCTCGTTGGTGCGGATCGTGTATGACGGCCAATCACGCGGGCGATTTGAGGGATTTGAGCGCGATGCGCCGAAGTCGCCAGATCTCCCGCGGCTGCTCTCGCAAACTGGGTTCTTTCGTTCGCTGGAGAACCTCGAGCCGATGCCCGGTGCGATACCGTACGACGTGAACACGCCGCTCTGGTCCGATGGCGCGATGAAGCGGCGGTGGATGATTCTACCGGACAACCAAAGAATTGATGCCGCAGGCAAGAACGGGTGGAGATTTCCGGCGGGGACCATCTTCGTCAAGCATTTTGAGCTTGGGGATGAGGCCGCTCCGCAAAACGCTCGCCGGCGGCTGGAGACGCGCGTCTTGGTCGTCGATCGACGCGGCCTGGGTTACGGCGTTACGTATCGCTGGCGCGCAGACGGCAGCGATGCCGAACTGCTCGACGACGCACTTACCGAGCATGTGACTTCGACGGCTGACGAGTCGATACCGGGAACACAAAAGTGGACGTATCCTAGCCGTCAAGACTGCCTGGTCTGTCACACAGAAGCGGCGGGCTTCGTGCTGGGCGTGAATGCGGGACAACTTGACCGCGATTTCGATTACGGTGGCGCCCGAGGAATGCGGAATCAGCTTGCCGAGTGGTCACGCCTGGGCCTGTTCGATCGTCCCTTCGATCCAGCCGTGCTCCGAAATCATGCTAAGCTCGCCGCGATTGACGACGAGAATGCCACGCTCACGCACCGCGCCCGCTCGTACCTCGATGCCAATTGCTCGAATTGCCACCGGCCGGGCGGCGTGCGCGGTGAGTTCGACGCGCGGATTACCACGCCATTGGAGAAGTCCGGCTTGATTGGCGGGAAGCTGGTGGCGGCCGATTTGGGGATCGAGGGGGCGAAGGTCGCGGTGCCGGGGAATCGGAACAAGTCGATGTTGTATGTCCGCATGAACCGCCGCGAGCAGGACGCCTACAACATGCCGCCGCTGGCCAGCCACCTTGTCGATCACGCCGCTGCGGAGGTCGTGGGGCAGTGGATCGATTCGCTGGATGACGTGCCCGCAGCCGCCGCAACGTGTGCCACTGGCTCCGCCAGTGCGGAGTCATGTACGACTGGGTCCATCAGTGCAGAGGCCGGCACTGGCAGAGCCAGTGGCACACGGCAAGAAGCAGATTCGGGAAAACGGCCACGCTTTCTCCGCCTTCATTGGTTCGAAATGGGCCTTGACCACGGCAACCCGCCGGTCAATGGGCGTTTTCGCGTCAACGCGGCAGAGGCGGTGTTGCACCCGGAGCACGGCGATCGCCAAGAGACCAAGGGTAACGGCATGATGTTGATCCGCGCCGACGAAGACCCGCGCAAGCTGGCCGGCGCGGAGCTGTATTGCGAGCTGTGGGGCGGCCATCCGGGGACCACCGGTCATCGCGTCACGATCAACGGCCGCTCGACGTATTCAATCGACGTCCCGGGCAAAGACGACTGCACGCATCTCTATCCGACGATCCCGCTCAAGCTGACGGACCTGGTCAACGGCTATAACGCGCTGCAGTTCGCCTGCGATACCGGGACCACGTTCTGGGGACACTTTATTGTTGACAACGCATGTCTGCGGGCGGAGCTGCGGTCTGACGACTTGGCGCTTACGAAACACAGACTCAACCATTTTTCGGCCGCTGTCCATGTCGCCCCCCACAACAAACAGCCCGAGCAGTATCAGCTCTCACTGCTTGTCGGCGCGGCCGACGCGGACCGCATCGCAGCCGTGCACTTTCAAGGTCACTACGAGGGGTATGACGAGAACGGCGACCGCCGCACGCGCGACTGGCACGGCTTTACCAAGCGGCGCCGGCCAACTGCCATGATTGCCACCGTGACGCGCCCGCCGTTTGAAGCGACATGGGACCTATCCATGCTTCCTGCGCAAACCGATCACAAAGTGCGGGCGATCGTCGAGTTCAAGGACCTGCCTGGCCTGGTCTATGAGACGGTTGCCGCGGACGCGCCTGACCTGATCGCCAAGCGCACCGCGAGAGTCACAATTCACGATGCCGTCGATCTGCCACATCCGTTTTGGTCCCGCGCCGGCAAGAAGCGGACCAGCACGGTCGACCTGCCGTTTGATCCGCGCGATGTCGAACGTGCCGAGTTGCACGTCGTTGTGTGGGACGGCGGCGCCGGCGATGTCGAGGAATATTTCACGCTCAACGGCAAGTTCTTGCCTGTGGCCGACAAGGGACGGCACGACGTGCTCTACCGTCGCCTGCCGCTTGAGATCCCGCATTTGCGCCGCGGCGCGAACCGCATCGAGCTGCTCTCCGACACCGACCATCACGGCATTGAGGTGCTCCTTCCCGGCCCGGCGATTGTCGTAAGGACGAAGAGTCGCGACCAGTAGCTTTGGAATTCGAAGCGTCGAGCCATCCTCGGAGCCCGGTTCGGCGCCGCCACTTTCCCCGACGGGCGTGGCAAGTTTCTTTGCGAGGATTCTGCAAAAATGCGTGACCTGCAGACTATCCCGGTCTAAAATGCGGCTCGATTGTGCCGTTAAAGTGGGCCATTCCGGCCGCCCCAGGCAACAGTGCCCGATTCTGCAATTCAACGGATCATTTGCCGTTCGAAGGTCGGCAACCGGCGACGCAGACCGATTCTGCACAACAAGAGAGACTCCCATGTCACGCCGACGTTACAACGACTTCCTGCACGGGAATTCATCCGGGTCAACCACGACCTGCAAGCGCCTTGCTCTGCGGCGTCGCTTGCTCCGTCTCGAACCTCTTGAACCGCGGCGGCTTCTGGCGACTGTCAATTGGGACGGCAACACCGATGGCGATGGCGATGGTGTCACGTGGACCGACAGGTTTAACTGGACCAGCGACGCACTTCCCGGCGCGGCCGACGACGCGGTGATTGGGGCGACTTTTGCAGCCGACACGATCACGCACGCCTCGGGGACCACCACCATTCGCAGCCTGACCAGCGAGGCAACCGTCGCCGTCACCGGCGGAACCTTTACGATCACGGACAATTCCACCATCAATAATGCGCTCGACGTCAGCGGGACCGCGAGCTTGACGCTGAGTTCCTTGACGCTGGGCGGAACCGGCACCGTGACCAATGACGCCACGGTTAATCTCGCTGTGAGCACCGTGAACACGGCCCTGAACAACCAGGGAACCTTGTTGGTCTTACCCGGCGTCGCTGGCAGCACGATCAACGGGGCGCTTTCTACCGAGGACATGTCGACTGTCCGCGTGGAGGGGAACGCCAGCGTCGGCCCGGCCACGCTGACGGTGGCCAACGGCTTCACGAACAACGGCACGATCGAATTGACCAGCATCAATGGCGCCCTGCACGGGGCGACCTTGAACGTCAGCAGCGGCACGCTGATCAACGTGGGCGAGATCGAGTCGGCGCCCGGCACGGGCGGCGCTCGCAGGCTCAATGCGCAGCTTGATAATCGCGGCACGCTGGCCGTATTGCAGTCGCTGGATATGAACAACAACACCGGCCGCACGTTCACTAGCACGGACGGCGCGATCGAGGTCGATACGGGAAAGACGCTCACAATCATCAATGGCACAACCGTGCTTGGGTCCAACTCGGTGCTGACCGGCAGCGGCGGGATCAATCTGGACGGCACGCACACGTTGGAGCTGACCACTGACCTGACGTTGACCACCACGAAGCCCACGTTGGCCTTTCCGGGAGCGGTGACGGTCAACGGTCCTGGAGACCTGATCAACCAGGCAAGCCTGACAATACACAACGACACGATCAACGCCGATTTGAATAACCAAGGAACACTATTGGTCCTGCCGCGGGGCGACAGCAGGATCAGCGGGTTGCTGACGACCGGCGATATGTCGACGATTCGGCTGGAAGGGAACCACGACGACGCCCGCGCCAGCCTCACAGTGGACAACGGCTTCACCAACAATGGTCTGATCGAATTGACCAGCATCAATGGCGATCGGCACGGCGCTACGCTGAACGTCACCAATGGCACGCTTATCAACGCGGCGGGCGGTGAGATTCGGTCGTCGCTCGGCACGGGCGGCGCTCGCACGCTCAATGCCCAGCTTGAGAATCAAGGCACATTGACCGTGTCACAGTCGTTGGGCATCACCAATACCAGCCGCACGTTGACCAGCACCGATGGGACGATCCAGGTAGACACCGGTAAGACGCTGACGATTACCAATGGGACCACAGTGCTGGGCTCCAGTACGCTGCTATCGGGGGATGGTCAGATCAGTCTGGCCGGGACGCAGACGTTAGAACTAGCCAGTGACCTAACGTTGACCAGCACCACGTTCGTCTTTCCGGGAGCGGTGACGGTCAATGGTCCTGGAGACCTGATCAACCAGGCAAGCCTGTCGCTGAGCGGCGACACGATCAACGCGGATTTGAATAACCAAGGAACACTGTTGGTCGAGACGCGCGGCGATAGCACGATCAATGGGGCGCTGACCACCAATGGCACGTCGATTATCCGAGTGGTGGGCAACGCCAGCGAAGGTTCGGTCAACTTCACTGTGGAGGATGGCTTCATCAACAATGGTCTGATCGAATTGACCAGCATCAATGGCGCCTTACACGGCGCGACGCTGAATGTCACCAATGGAACGCTCATCAATGCCGCGGACGGTGAGATCAGGTCGTCGGTGGGCACGGGCGGCACTCGCACGCTCAATGCGCAGCTTGACAATCGAGGTTCTCTTGTTGTCGCTCAATCCTTGACTCTCTCCGAAGGCTCCTCCGCTCACACCAACAGCGGCGCCGTGGATGTGCAGGCGGGTACGCTGGCCTTCGTGTCTTCGTCGACCTACACCCAAACCGCCGGCACAACGGCTGTCGCGGACGGGGCGACGCTTAGTTCCACGCTGCCGATCCAGCTTCAAGGAGGAGTGCTCGAAGGGGGCGGCACCGTCGATAGCAACGTATCCAACGTTGGCGGGACAGTCAGTCCGGGTGTTTCTCCAGGCCGGTTAACCATCGATGGCGACTACACGCAAGAGAGCGGCGGTACGCTGTTGATCGAGGTCGGCGGTCGAACGCCCGCCACCGGGTTCGATCAGCTCGTTGTTAGCGGCGCCGCAACGCTCGCGGGAAGGCTGCAGGTGGATCTGATCAATGGGTTCACACCCGAAATTGATGATTCGTTCTTGGTCCTCGACGGCGAAACAACTGGGACTTTCAGCACACTTGATCTCGACCGGCTACCCCCCGGCCGGAAATGGGAGGTGGCGATCAACTCGGTCACGTTGAATGTCGTGGAAGATCCGACCGACCTGGTGTTGACCAAGACGGATTCCGTCGAGAGTGTGAACGCCGGACAGGACTTGACCTATACCATCACAGTAACGAACGCAGGCATGGTCGAGGGGGTCAACGCCTTGCTCAGCGACGTGCTTCCAAGCGGGACGACGTTTCAATCGTTCACCGTTCCGGCCGGCTGGACTCCGTCGACACCCGCCGTCGGCAGCGGCGGCACAGTCACAGCTACGACGCCGTCGCTGGCTGGGGGCGATACCGCAACGTTTACTTTGGTCGTTAAGGTCGATCGGGGATTGGCAGATGGCACGACACTTTCCAACACGGCAACAGTCACCTCGCAGACGCCGGAGTTTAACGACGACAATAACTCCGCCACGGTAGAGACCTTTGTAACGGTGCCGCCGAACGAACCGCCAGTGCTCGATCCAATTGGCAACCGGAGCGGTAGCGAAGGAACGGCGATCACGTTTACCGCGACGGCGAGCGATCCCAACCAGGACGATGAGCTGACATTCAGCCTCGATGCCGGAGTTCCGGCCGGTGCGACAATCAATTCTGCGACCGGCGCATTTTCGTGGACGCCCAGCGAGGCGCAGGGACCTGGCACATTTAGCATTACGGTGCGGGTGACCGACGACGGCGACCCTGCCCTGAGCGACTCGGAGACCATTACCATCACGGTCAGTGAGGTCAACCAGCCGCCGGTGCTGAATCCAATCGGCAATCGGAGCGGCGACGAAGGCACCGCGATCACGTTCACTGCCACGGCGAGCGATCCCGACTCGCCCGCCAACGCACTCGTTTTCAGCCTCGACACAGGCGCGCCGACCGGCGCTACGATCGATGCGGCGACCGGCGCATTTTCGTGGACGCCCAGCGAGGCGCAGGGGCCAGGCACATTCAGCATTACGGTGCGCGTGACTGACGACGGTGACCCTGCGTTGAGTGACTCAGAGACCATCGCCATCGCCGTCAGCGAGGTCAACCAGCCGCCGGTGCTGAATCCGATCGGCAACCGGAGCGGCGACGAAGGCACCGCGATCACGTTCACCGCCACGGCGAGCGATCTCGACTCGCCCGCCAACGCAATCGCGTTCAGCCTCGACACAGGCGCGCCGACCGGCGCTACGATCGATGCGGCAACCGGCGCATTTTCGTGGACGCCCAGCGAGGCGCAGGGACCAGGCACATTCAGCATTACGGTGCGCGTGACTGACGACGGTGACCCTGCGTTGA
>JBBDYH010000092.1:0-22739 GCA_040901795.1 Pirellulales bacterium | reverse complement strand
AACTTCCCGCAAGCGTACCCAGGCGGCGATCACATAGACATAGCATCTGACAAGCTGCGGCAGCTTGTCAGTGCCACCCCAGTCACGCGGCGCGCACCAGAGTGCGTTCGGGTATGCTCTGGAGTTGATGGCGATAGCCGTTGGTCGCCTGATCGGCGAACCTGGCGACGCTTTCGCGCAAGAGGGGCAGCGAGACGTCGAGCTCACGCCGCACCAACCGACTGCCGAGCGAGGTTTCCTGAGACAGGAGGGCGTTGTCGTCATCCGGTTCAACGCCTCTCGCTTTAACCAGTTGTGGATCGAAACCAGCCGCCACGGCGAGCTCCTGCCCGAAGCGAATGGGGTTGGTTCGCTCGGCGCCGCCGATATGCACGACTCCGCTTAGTCGCGCACGAAAGCAACGCAGCAGCAATTCCGCCAGGTCGCTGGCCAAGATCGGCGTGGCAAAAGCCGTAGCGCTTAGTTCGATCGATTGGCCGTATTCCAAGGCGCGCCAAATGCGTTCGGCGAAGCTGTCGCCTCCAAGGGTCCAGCCAAACGTGTTGGTGCGGACGATCAACGCGCGCTGCGTGGCGGTGTCGACGGCGCGGGCCGCTTGCTCAATCGAATGCAGAAGATCAGCATGGGGGGCGTCGCCGACCGGCTCGCTCTCGTCATGAAACATCCGAGGTCCGGCAAACACGCGATCGCTCGAAATGACGGCCAGCCGAGCGCCCGCCTCGGTGACAAGCTGCGCGAGCTGCGCCACCAGGCTCGCTTCGTCGCTGCGGTTTATGGCGTGCGCGCGCATCGGTTCATCCCAGCTCGACGCGGCTGCCTGCCCGCAATAGACAACCCACTCGGGCCGCGCGGAGCGGATCCGCTCGATGGCCGACGGCAGGCAGTCGAGCGGAGATTGTTCGAAAGTCGCCAGGCGATTCCGCCACGAGCAAAGATTATCGAACAACGCGCTTGCGCATCCCAGCACGTGCACGTGATACATTTGCGCCTCGCTGTCCAGTCCGATCGTTGATGATTCGTAAAGCCTGCCGATTGTAACGAGCGCGCTCAAAACGACCAACGTTGGCTCGCAGAGTTGGCTGGGCCGAGTTCCACGAGGCCCACGCGGATGGATACGCAAGGCGTGGGCCTCGCGGACTCGGCCCACCCTACGAATAACCGTGCTAGCACCAACGGCGGTCCGTCTTGACGGTTTTTGACACCAAGTGTTAGAGTCGAGTATCGGGCTGCCGCATGGAGCGGCGCCATTGGCTGGGCCGGTATGCGGCGCCTCCAAGGAGTGAGCAGGATGTTGAAGACGCTGGGCGTAGTCCAAGTTCCGCCCGCCTCAACGTTGCCGGGCTTGAAGGCCAACCGCGGCTTCCAAGGGAAGACGCTTCTGGAGTGGGTGGTCCGGCGCTTGACCGATTGCCAGTGGCTGAATGGCGCGATCGTCGTCGCCCCGGCAGCAGACGAGGGGGCGGTCATCGACGCTCTGGTGCCCCCCGATGTGCCGCTGTATCGCAGCCAGCGAACCGATGCACTGGGGCAACTTGCCGACGCGTTGACAAGCTATCCCTGTGAGACCGTGGCGCGAGTCGGCATCGAGCAACCCTTCGTCGATCCCGAACTGATTGACCGGCTGGTCACGCGCGCCCGGCAGTATCCCAACTGCGACTATATCGGCTATTGTTCCCGCACTGGTAAGCCCGCGATTCAGTCGGCGTTGGGCATGTTTGGCGAGTGCTTTCAGATGCGCGCCTTGCTGGTCGCCGATCGCGAAGCTGACTTGCCCGAAGACCGCGCGAACGTCACGCGGTATCTCTATTCGCGTCCGGACAAGTTCCTGGTGCGGATGATTCCCGTGCCTGCCGAGCTCGACCGCGATGATCTGCGGCTGCGGATCGAAAGCGCTGATGACTGGGAACATGCGCAGGAGATTGTCGATGCGCTGGGAGATGAACAACTCGATTGGCAGCGGATCGCGGGCCTGCTGGCGCAGCAACCCGATCTCTGCAAGCGGATGGCGGCGCTGAACCGCACCGACGTGACGCACTAAGGAAGTTTAGCGCGCAGTTCCTTGCTTTCGCCCCCTGCCTCAAGCACAATAATTCGGATTGCCCGCCTAAGATCGCCTGCCTGTTGAGTAACTCGCATGGATGTGACGACGCTTTCTGCCGACCACGGAATGTAGCCGAACTCGCCAGAGTTCGCGAAAGCCTGAATTCTGGCGAATTCAGCTACTCGAGGTATCGCCTGTTCCAACGGACGCCGGCCATTACTCGCTGTGAGGAGACGCCATGACCAGCCCGGCTCTGCAGTCGCTTCGAGAAGACGCCCAAACGCCCGTCGGCCTGCTGGAACACGCGCCCGACGGGGGACGACTGTACGCGGTCACCGAGGAGGCTCGGCTGCAAGCGCCTCCTTCGGCACTGCTCTTGGCCTGCGACAACGTACTTTACGACGCGACCGTCTGGGAGCGCTGGCTGGTCAAGCTGCTCAGGCACGTCGGCGTGCCGATCGATCAGGAGACGTTCGGCCGGCGGTGGGAACAGGAGTTCCTTGCCGACATTCACTGCGGCCGGCGCGAGTTTGACGAGGCGTTCCGCGATTATCTCAGCCAGCTTGGTCTTTCGCGCGGGTTGATCGACGAAGTGGCCGCGGCCAGCCAAGGCCGACGCCACCAATACTTGCGCGAGACTCGCCCGATGCCGCATATCCGACACACGATCGTGGCGCTGGCTCAAGCCGGCCTTGGGCTGGGCCTCTTGGCGGATAGTGAGTTAACCGCGGCGGAACTGGACGCGCATTTGACGCGACTTGGCTTTGGAGGCCGATTCCAGTTTGTACTCTCCTCTGTTGAGTTGGGGCATACGAAAACCGAGCCCGAGGGGTATCGCGCCGCGGCCGTCCGCTTCGGCAAGCCCCCGGAGCGAATCGCCTTCATCGGCAACCACCCGCGGCATCTTGGCGCCGCGGCGCGGCTGGGCATGCCGACGATCGCGTTTAACTACGACGATCAGGCGCGGGCAGACCTCTACTTGCGGCAGTTCGATGAGCTGCTTGCTATTCTCGCCAACTGGCCGCTGGCGGGCTAACGCCTGGCCGGATTTCCTCATCTTTCCCGCTTCCTCGGCCGAAAATAGAGGGGACATCGCGCGTTGTAATCGTTACAGCCGTCAAAGTCTGCCGGTCTTGTCAGGCGCGACGCCTGATTTTGTAGCAATCGGCGATCAGCAAAGGATGTGGATTATGGCTCGGCGACTCATCTTGGCGCTTCTCGTCGGGTTTGTTCCTGCTGCCGGCTGCACGACGTGCGACAACCCGTACGACGACTGTGGTCCGGTTGTCGATGCCGACTTCCATCCAGCCGGCTTCCGCGCGGGCAGCCGTACGGCGACGCCGATGGTTGCGCCTGAAACGATACCGACTCCTCCCCCTCCGCCGATGGCGCCCGCCGACGAAAACGGATTCGAGCCGGACATGGATGAGCCGCCCGAGATGGAGGACATGGACACCACGTCGGTGATGCGTCCGCGGCTGCGGTATGCGCGGTAAAGACTGTCCAGCTATTGTCGGATTTCGCAGTTCGGCAAGGCCTGCTGCAAGGCCGTCAAAGCTTGTATGGTCACCGTGTTAGGCTGACGGTCAGCCGCGGCCATTTGGCGCCCAAGGGGCGGCGTGAACATCGTCGAACACGAGTGCGGCGTCGCCAAGTCAGATACTCTAATTCGACTCAGGTTTGCCGAGCTTCTTCGCTCCCTTCGTAGACCGCTAGTTCTTCGTGCAGGCGTGCGATCATTTTTCGGACGCCAGCCTTTGTGAACCCTTTAGAACCGATGGAATACTCTTGCTGCAACCGCTCGAGTCGTGCTTCAAGAATCCGAAGCTCCTCCTGTGCTTTGTCGTATTCGACTGCGTTGGTAATCATAGTTCAATCTCCACGAGTCCCTTTCGCCGGCCATTGGCTTCGTTTTCCATAATCGCTGCTGTAGCACGGAGCGAGATTACTTCTCTACGAAAGAATCGAACGGCGGCAACCCAACGTCAACTTTGACGGTCCTGTCGGCGAAGTCCTGCACCGCTCAGCCGCCGTCTCGATGAGCTGCGGGAAGGACCGTCCGGCCGCTATCTTGCTGCTTTCGCCGTGCGTCTTCCAGAATTCGATCAATGTCGAAATCCATTGACTCGGCTAGGATTTCCTTGATCCTTCTGGTTTCTTGAACGACCTGATCGGTCGTTTCCTGTTCGTTAGTCTGGGCCATGGTTGGTCAGTCTCCAAGCAATTCTTCAGGCGTGCAAAGGATCGGCAGCTCATAGCCGCACTGGGCCACGATTTCCCCCAGTTCTTTCATTATGGCTGCATTGGCAATGTGCCGGCAATTCCAGGTCAATAGGAATGCACGCCGGCTGGCACGTCAGCCGCTTTCCTTACGAAGCCCCCTCTTTCCAACGCCCGCCGGTTCATTTACGGTTGTAGCGGGTTCGGTGTCGCTCACACAGTCCCATTAGCGGCACGGCTGGTCGACGAACGAGGGAGCGGGAACCATGAATGACGATCCGCAGCAAGCTGCGGCGCGCCCTGGCCTGGGCAATTCGGACATCCAGACGCCGCCGCAGACCGTCGGCGGAATTCTGCGCAGGCTTGGCCCCGGCTTGATTATTGCTGCGTCGATTGTTGGATCGGGCGAACTGATTGCCACGACAAAGACCGGCGCGGAAGCCGGCTTCACGCTGCTCTGGTTGATCCTGTTGGGATGCGTCGTCAAAGTCTTTGCACAGATTGAGATCGGCCGCTACACAATCACCGAGGGTCGAACGGCCATCGAGGGGCTCAACCAGCTTCCGGGACCGCGGCTGCGCGTGAACTGGCTCGTGTGGTATTGGGTCTTTATGTTCTGTTGCGGGATTGGCCAGTTGGGAGGCATTGTCGGTGTGGTCGGTCAGTCGCTGGCCATCCCTATGCCATTCACAAGCGATTGGAATCATCTGATCCAGCAGCAAAGAGAGTACGACGAGCGGGTGACAGACTTCGCAGCGACGCTGCGCAACGCCGAGCCGCAGCTTGATGATCGAGCCCTCAAGGCGCGAGTCGTCGAAGAGCTCGGTGCGCGGCCCGACCAGCAGAGCCACTACACCTACGACGACGCCTATTGGAGCGGCATCGTCACGGTGATCACCGCCGTCATGCTCGTTTTAGGGCGGTACCGCCTGGTTCAGAACGTGTCTGTCGTCCTGGTGGCCGGTTTCACGTTGGTGAGCATCGTCAATCTGTTTGCGCTGCAGTGGCATCCCAATTGGCGCATCGGCTGGGACGACATCGTGGACGGGCTGCGAATGCAATTGCCGCCGGCCAGCGGCGACCGTACGCCCGTGGCGACGGCACTGGCGGCTTTCGGCATTATTGGAGTGGGGGCCTCGGAACTGATTTACTATCCCTATTGGTGTCTGGAGAAAGGATACGCCCGTTGGACTGGACCTTGCGAGCAGACCGAGAGCTGGGCCCAGCGTGCTCACGGCTGGTTGCGCGTGATGCGCTGGGATGCGGTGTGTTCGTTGATTGTCTACACCTTCGCGACGCTGGCTTTTTATCTCACAGGGGCGGCCGTGCTTCACCGCGCCAACCGCATCCCTAGTGATGAGCAATTGGTCCCAGCGCTCTTGGAGATGTACGTTCCTGTCTTCAATCAGGCGGCGGAGTGGATACTTCTGTTCGGTGTCTTCACGGTGCTGTACTCGACATTTTTCGTTTCGACCGCGAGCAACTCCCGCGCGGCGTCCGACGCGATCCGCGTGTATCGGCTCGGCGGCTCCACCGACAAAGACGCCCGCTGGCGGACGCGGGTCCTGTGTGCGCTGTTGCCGTTTATTTCTCTCACGATCTACGTCGTCAACAAAAACCCGGTGACTCTTGTCTTGATCAGCGGGATGTCGCAGGCGGTGATGTTGCCGATGCTGGGGGCCGCGGCACTCTATTTCCGTTATCAACGCTGCGACCGCCGCATCATGCCCACGCGGCTGTGGGACGTGATGCTCTGGCTGTCGTTTCTGGCCCTGCTGACCACGGGGATTTGGGGCGTCACAAGTCAGGGTTTGAAGATGTACAACCGATTCGCGCCGTTGGAAGCTGTCGAGGCGCCCTAGGCCGTGGTTCTCACTCGTTGCATTGCTTCAACTCAACGGCCGGCATGAATGCTGCTGACGAGCAAGTCGGAAAGCTTGATCGCAGGAGGCAGATAACCACGGTCGAATCGCGACACCCGGGCCCAGTCCTCAAATTCGACGTCGTGAGTCACGTTCGCTGGCACAATCCCGCGGCCATACGTCGTTGCCACCAGCGCCTCGTCGTCGAGCGTCGTATTGCTGAACCGCGCGAAGTATTCGTCGGAGCCGAGCAGCAATGCCGACCGAAAACCTGCAGCGGCGACGGTATTTCCGCTGGGGTCGGAAGGATCTGCGGCCAGGCCAATCAAAACGGCGATGATGCCGTTCGTCGCGGGTTCGGCTTGGAAGGAAGATGCATGCTCCCACGTGTCAAGGGAGACCACTGACAATTCGATCGGCGACGTGTCGACCAAGGCGCCCAGTAAATCGAGATCCACCGGCGGAACGGACTCGCCAAACATCAACGTGTTTGATGAGCCATCGGTGATGGAAGCAAGCGTTGCAGCATCGACCGGACGGCCGAGTAGATCGGTGTACAATGCGGCGACGAAGGACGCTTCGGGGCTGTCGGCAAACTTGTATACATTGTCCTGCTCCAGGTAGGGGAGCAGATTCTCGCCGAGAGCCCGAGAACAAACGACGATGATGAGATTTGACGCGCCGTCCACTCCGATGAAGTTGCCGGCGACAACGCTCGACGCGGCGTCGCGGCCAACAAAATGCGTCTCGTCGTTCTCGATTTCAATATCCTGGTTGCGACCTGCATTCCGGGCAGCCATTTCCGGCCGGCTGTCGACGGTAAACATTGCTAGGTCGTCGACGCCGTCGCCATTGAAATCGCCGACAAGGTTCAACCGTCCATCGCCGTTGTACGTCGCCGTGATGCGGTCGATCCGATCTTCGTCCCTGTAATCGACGATCGCCGGCGGTTCGTCGGTCGTTGGGGACGATGCGATCTGCGCCCCGAACGGGTCGATGATCAGGTCGGTCACCGAAAACAGTTTTCGCTCTTCCAGTCGTTCGATGCTTGTGCGGTACATGGGACGGCTCCTTCTTTTGTGTCGGGTCGCGTTGTTGATTCTGAGGACGAGGGCCGAGCGGATGTTCTCAGCTCATGGAAGCAGGTACGGCGTTGGAGCGACGGCCTTTCAGAAAAAATGGCTGCGGTCACAAATCCTTTGGTGCTGCGCTCTTGCGTTGAGCGCCAAAAGCGACCGGATTCGGCGCTTTGGACGGATTCTGATCAGTTCCGGGCAATTCAGCGTGCGTATTACGGGCAAACTGAAGTACGATGGAGCGGCCTTTGAAAGGGCCTCCTCCCCATGAATCGATCGCTTGAAACTCGGCCGAGCTTGCTGTTGCGGATCCGTGACGCTGACGACCGGATCGCCTGGCACGACTTTGTCGAAATCTACGCCCCGCTGATCCATGCTTACGCGCGCACGCGCGGGCTGCAAGACGCCGACGCCGCCGACGTGACCCAGGACGTGCTCCAGGCTGTGGCGACGCACGCCGAGCGGTTCGACTACGATGCCTCGCGTGGCAGCTTCCGGGGGTGGCTGTTTCGCGTCACGCTCAATAAGCTCCGCGACCTCGTCGCGCGGCGCAAGGCTCATGCAGTGGGCAGCGGCGACACCGGGGTCCACGAGCTGTTGGTCAACACAGCCGCCGCCGACAGCGACGAAGCGGCCTGGGACCAGCAGCATGCCTGGCGGCTGTTTCTGTGGGCCGCTGAAAAATCGCGTGTGGACTTTCGGGAAAAGACGTGGCAAGCTTTCTGGCGGACGACCGTCGAGCAGGAGCCGGTTTCTCAGGTGGCCAGCGACCTGAAGCTGTCGGCGGGCGCGATTCACGTCGCGCGGTGCCGCGTCGTGGCCCGCGTCAAAGAGCTGCTGCAAAACGTCGAGCCGGATTAGTTTTCCTTGTTCCCAGGCTCCGCCTGCGGAACACACTGCTCGCGAGGCTCTGCCTCGCACTGGGTAATATTTGCGGTTGTGCGGCAGGCAGAGCCTGCCGGCATTGCGTTCCCAGGCAGAGCCTGGGAACGAGAAGAGAGCAAGGCTTTGCCTCGCATATTAAAAAATGTCTAACGAATGTCCGGACCGAGCGGTTCTCGAAGCTCTGTTGGCAAGTAGCCTCACCGATGCCGACCAGGCGGCGACCGAGAGTCACGTTGAGTCTTGCCCTCGATGTCAAGAACGGCTCGAAGCACTCGCCGGCGTGGCGGCCGTTCTACCGACGACGCAGGTTCCCTTGGAATTGCGCGACGCCGATGACTCGCATCGCCTTAGCGAGGTGATCCAGGCGATGCGTCGCGCTTCGCCGCCGCGGACGGCGATCGGAAAGCCGGAGACCGACGTGGTGCCGCTCGGCGACAGTTCGACGGCTCGCAAACGTTCGTCTCGCCAGCCACAGCAAATTGCCGAATACGACGTGCAAGCGGTTCTCGGCCGCGGTGGGATCGGAGTCGTGTACCGCGCGACCGACCGCACACTGGCGCGCGACGTGGCCATCAAGGTGCTGCGCGCCGATTTGGCCGACAACGACTCGCTGCGCGAGCGCTTCCTCCGTGAAGCGCGGGCGGCTGCAGCCCTGCGCCATGACAACGTGGTCGCAATCTATGGCGTGGGCCAGCACGCCGAACAGCCTTACCTCGTGATGGAATATGTACCCGGCGGCTCGCTGGCCGACCGGCTGCTGCGGAAGGGGAAGCTCTCCTGGCCCGAGGTTGTCCGGTTGGGCATCGAGGTGGCGTCAAGTCTCGCTGCGGCCCATGCCAGGGGCATCGTTCACCGCGACGTGAAACCGGGGAACGTGCTGTGGGACGCAGAATCCGCGCGATACAAGCTGACGGATTTTGGCCTGGCCAAGGCGATCGACGACGTCAGCCTGACGCGTTCCGGCACGCTCGTCGGCACGCCCGAGTATCTTTCGCCCGAGCAGGCGACAGGGGAAAACGTGGACGCCCGATCCGACTTATTCAGCCTCGGCGCCTTGCTCTATGCGGCGGGTACGGGCGAATCACCGTTCCACGCGGATTCGACAATCGGCGTGCTGCATCGAGTACGCACCTTTACGCCGCCGAACTTGCGACAAGTCCAACTCGATTGCCCCACCCAGTTGGCAAAGGTTGTCGACCGTCTGTTGACGAAGGAACCCAACCAGCGTTACCCATCGGCGGGTGCGGTGGTCGAGGAGCTGCGCCGCATCGAAGGAGTGTTTGGCGGCATGACAGCGCCAGGGGCCGGGCGTGAAACGCGGGCTCGACGTGGGCGCGCCTGGCCCGCGCGGCTGGCAGCCACAGTCGTGTTACTTGTTGCGTCAATGGCCGTGATCGCTGGTTGGCTGGCGACGCGGGACCCCGAAACACGCTCGACGCCGGTTAGCGATGTGGATGCGTCCCCACGCGCGTTTGCGCTGCTCGGAAGTGCGGACGGCTTTGATTCGCTTTCCGACGCCGTGGCCGCAGCGCCGCCGGAAGGCGTCATCGAAGTCCGGGGGAGGAAGCGTTTGCCGATTGAGCCGGTGCGCATCGAGGGGAAAGCGTTGGTGATCCGCGCCGCGAGTGGTAGCCGGCCAGTGATTGTGCCCGCCAGCGCCGCGGCTGCGAAGGAAGCGGCCTTTACGACCGACTCCGATCTGACGCTGGAAGGCCTCGAAGTTCGTTGGGCCGTGGGCGCAACGCCGGAGTCATCTGAAGCCGCAGAAGGCGGCTCCGCGCTAAAGGCGACTGGTGGAACGTTGCGTCTCGACCATTGCGAGCTGACCGCCGGTCGGCGCGATACGTGTATCGTCGTGGTCGAGGCCTCCTGCTCGTTGAATAACTCGCGTCTCTCGGCGATTGACGGCCTCTGCGTGGCATGGCGGCCCCGCGCGGGCGATCGTCTTGGCGTGCAGAACTGCGTATTGGCCGGTCAATGCTGCCTGTCGCTCAATCCCAACGACGAGTCAGGCGATTTACCCGCTTCGCTGGAGTTGTCGCACAGTACGTGGCAGGGGAGAAAGGGACTGCAGTTGAACGCCTTGAATGCATCGCGACTCTCACTGGCGATTCGCACCGACCACAATCTCTTCGCGGTAGATCATCTGTTGGTCTTGTATTTTCCATTTCGCGGGCCGCGTGCCGCCACTTCACCGAGCCTGGATTTTTTTCGCACCAGGCTGCGTCCAATGCTGACCTGGCAAGAACAGGAAAACCACTACGGCGCGACGACGCGTTTCCTTTCGCGTCAATCGCCGCGGCAACCGTTGACGCCCGTCGACGACAGCCCCAAAGACATTGCCGCCTGGGAGAAGTTCTGGAATCGGCCTGGAACCGGTTCGCGGCAAGGCGAAGCTGCCGCCGAACTCCGCGGCAAGGTGGGCGCTGATGAAAAACGCGTGGGTACCGTCGAGATTAAAAACGGGAAAGTGGCGGACGGAGTATAATTACAATCGTCAACAAAAGGGGACTGTCTACGAGAACAACGCCGGTTGTTCGCCTTTTACGCAGATTGCCGCGAAGCGCCTGTCCGCGGTTGTTAGGCGTTATTAGCAATTGGGGAGAACAGATCATGAGTCTAAGAGGAGTAGCCGACGTGGGGCGAGTAACCATCGAGTTCGATCTTGCCAATTACGACGACGTACGATCGGCGCAAAAAGGCGACATGGACCCTAGTCAGGTTCGTCGAGTGCGGATGAAAGGCATCGTGGACACCGGCGCTGCTCGATTGGTGTTGCCGGAAAAAGTCGTCGACGAACTTGGATTGACCACGGCGGGTGAAGTCAAGGTTCGATATGCCGATCAGCGAACCGCCAAGCGACGTCAGGTGCGTGACGCGTGGATCGAATACGTCGGCAGAGGAGGGGTCTTTTCCGCGATCGTCGAGCCGAAACGAGTCGACGCACTGGTCGGCGCCATCGTGCTCGAAGAACTGGACCTGGTCGTTGACTGCACGCGACAGACGCTCGTGCCGCGTGATCCAAACACGATTATTTCCGAGATCGAGTAGCGCTCCTCACTTGTGCTCGAGCGCTGCACGCAACGCTTCTTCCAGCCGCGGATAGCGGTACGAGAAGCCGGTCGCCGTCGCCACACGCGGTTCGACTTTTTGCGAGGCAAACAACACCTGCGCGAACTCGCCGAACAATATCCGCAATCCGAAATACGGCGCAGGAAAAACGGCCGGCCGATGCAGGACCTTAGCCAGCGCTTTCGTGAAGTCGAGGTTGCGGACCAGTTCAGGAGCGACGGCATTCACCGGTCCTTGGATCGTCTCGGTCTTCGCGACGTGAAGGAACAACGCCGCCAGGTCTTGGACGTGGATCCAAGGCATCCATTGGCGACCATTGCCCAGGCGGCCCCCCACGCCGAGCCGAAACGGTGGCAGCATTTTCGCAAGCGCTCCGCCGCCCCGACCGAGGACGATGCCGATCCGCAACATCGCCGTCCGGATTCCCAGCTCCGCTGCCCGCGTAGCTTCGCGCTCCCACTCGCTGCACACTTCGGCCAGGAAATCATCGCCTGGCGGTGAGTCCTCGGTAAGCGTTTCTTCGCCGCGCGAGCCGTAGTAGCCCACCGCCGAGGCCGAAACGAATACCCGCGGCCGCTCGCCCGCGGGCAACTGGGCCAGGGCGTCGACCAGATGGCGTGTCCCAAAAACGCGGCTGTCACGAATCCGCTGTTTGCGTCGTTTGGTCCAGCGACCCGCCGCCACGCTCTCGCCCGCCAGATGAAAGACCGCCTCCACGCCGTTCATTGCGGCCAATGGCGGCGGAGCGCTGTTCAAATCGAACTCGCGAAAGGAGACGTTTTGGCCGGCAAGCTCGTCGCGTGCGCGCACGGCGGAGCGCGTGAGGATCAAGGGCCGATCCAACAGCGCGACCAAATGCGGGCCGACAAACCCGGTCGCTCCCGTCACCAGCGCCCGCATGATTCGTCCTCGGTCATTGAGATTGGTCGCTCATCCGGTGGTATTCTATCGACGCCGCGGTGCCAACGCGAGCGAGAGCCGTGTGTTCAATGTGGCATCGGGTTGCCAAATTCACGAATGCCCTTCAGATTATAGAAACCGTAAAATCGTCGAGTCGCCGTACCAAAACCGGCTTTCGCCAGACCCACTAAAGCGCGCACCGGATGAGTTCAGCACCTGCAGCAGCCTGGAAACAATTGAACGAACGGATCGTTGCCTGCGAGCGCTGCCCGCGGCTGCGGGGGCATTGCGCGCAAATTGCACGCGAGAAGCGTCGCGCATTCTTGGAGTGGAACTATTGGGCCCGGCCGGTGGAGAACTTTGGCGATCCGCGAGCCCGATTGCTGGTGGTTGGTCTCGCACCGGCGGCCCACGGGGCGAACCGCACCGGCCGCGTGTTCACCGGCGACCGCAGCGGCGAGTGGCTCTTTCGCGCGCTGCATAAGGCAGGCTTTGCAACACGGCCCGAATCGCTCCACCGCGACGACGACTTGCGGCTGATCGATTGTGCGATTACGGCGACCTGCCATTGCGCACCGCCGGACAATAAGCCGACGCACGAAGAAATCGCCGCCTGCCGGTCATGGCTTTCCGAGACGTTCGATCTAGTGCCGGCGAAGATTTATCTTGCGCTGGGGCAGATCGCCTGGAAATCGATCCTCGACGAAGCGCGCCGACGCGGTTGGGCGCCAAACGCTCGCTTTAAGTTTGGCCATGGGGCGAGGGCGGCACTTGGCGACGACCGATGGCTTTTGGGAAGTTACCACCCCAGCCAACAGAACACGTTTACCGGCAAATTGACCGAACCGATGTTTGACGCGGTGTTTCAGCAGGCGCGCACGCTGTTGAAATCCAAAGCGATGACCAGTCATCGCAGTCCAAGAGCCCAGCGAGCAAACGCCTCATGAGTTGGGTCCGTTGGATTAAACTGCTTGGCGCCGTGCTTCTCATCGCCGCCGCCGTGACGGCGGCCGTTGTTTATCCGGTGGGAGAGTGGCTCGATCGGGTACTGGACCGGCTGCGCCAGCTCGGCGTTTGGGGTCCAATTCTGTTCAGCGTGGTGTACGTCTTCGCCAGCGTGCTTTTCGTGCCCGCCTCATGGCTGACGCTCGGGGCCGGTTACGCCTTCGGCGTGTTCGTGGGGGCAATGAGCGCCCTGACCGGCGGACTACTGGGGGCGGCCCTGGCCTTTTTCCTGGGGCGAACGCTGGCCCGCCACATCATTGAGAGATGGCTCACAAAAAGTCCTCGCTTTGCGGCGCTTGATCGCGGTGTGGCTGACGAAGGATTTAAGATCGTGCTGCTCGTCCGGCTCACACCGGCCTTGCCGTTCGCGCCGTTGAATTACGCCTTCGGCGCCACGCGCGTTCGTTTTCGTGACTATTTCCTCGGCTCCCTGGTGGGCATGCTTCCCGGTTGCGTGATGTACACGTATCTCGGTTGGCTAACGCAGAACCTCAGTGGAGTGGCAAGGGGCACGATGGAGCGCAGCCCGGCCGAGTGGGCACTGCTGGCGGTCGGCTTGGTCGCCACCGTGGCGGTGACGGTGGTCATCACGCGCCTTGCTCGACGGACGTTACGCGAAGCCGCAGCAATTGAAGGCGAATCTTAAGTTGGGGAAGGGGCCCGCGTATGCGGCGACGGCACGCGGAATGCGCCTGCTCCATCAGCGTCGACGGGACTATTGCCGCTGCGGAGCGTCCAGGCGCGAAGCCAACTCGGCATAGCCGTCGGCTTGCCTGGCATTGCCAAGCTCGCGGTGCATGAAGGCCAGGTTCGAGTAGGGAACGGTGAGCGCGTCTTCGTCGACCACACGGTTCTTGACGCCCTGGGTGACGAGCGCCAGGCCATGCTGCGTGAGCCGAATCGCTTCGTTACGTTGGTTGATCTCCCAAAAGGAGATCCCCATGCTCACAAACGACTCTCCCAGGCGTCCCATGTCGGCCAACGCGGTTGCCGGCAGCGGCCGTTCCAACAACGGCAGCGCCTTTTGAAACCAGGTGACTGCCATGCGGTGGTCGTTGAGCTCGACGGCATGGATCGCGCCGATGCGGAAGTATAGCCGGCCTAACAGGTGCGTCCCGTTCGCCGTCGCCTGCCGATGCTGTAGGGAGGACTCCAAATACTTGACCACCAAGGAGCTGTTGGACAGCGCATGGTCGTGATAGCCGCGCGCCTGATCGGCTTGCAGCGCGTCGTACAGAGCCAATCCCACTTCCCATTCCAGTCGACTCCGCCGCCAGGGGTCTTCGCTCTGGTCGATGAGCCGGCGCGCGGTCTGGACAACTTCCTTGGTCCATGCAACCGGATCAAGCTTGCCCTGCGTGCCCGCGCTGGCCGCCAGGGCTCGCCGGAGCACGAGCAGGTGCAGGCTCTCGTCGGCCCCCTCATGGTTGATCAAGTCCTCAGCGGCTTCATGCGCCGCAACCAACCATTTGGGCACGACTTTTTCCTTCTGTTGCCAGTAACCCCAGGCAATGTCGTTCGCTACGCCGAGATTCGCCAGGACCAGCGTGTGCTTCGCCGCTCGGCGGATAACGGCGCGCGAACTCATCGTCAGAGGCTCGGCGGTCTGGATAGCGGCCAGATGGTGCTTGATCGCACTGGTGTAATCGCGCTTTGGACCGTTGGCCAGAACGTCGCCCAACAGACAGAGCGCGCGGGCTTTCACTTCAGTCGGCAAGTTGGGCTGCTGTAATACTTGCCGGCAAGTTTGCTGGGCCGACGTAAAGTCCCCCGACTCGCCCAGAATCTCCGCCTTGGTCAATCGATAAGCCGCTGTAGCCGGTTCGACCTGCAAAGCCGCGTCGATTTGTGCGGTGGCATCGGCCAATTGCCCGGCGTGGTAAAAAATCTGCGCGGCCAGTGCGAGCGCCGGGCCGTGCTTGCCGCGCTTTTGCAGTACAAACTCGAGGTCGGCCAGGCTCTGTTGCGGAGCGAGATCCTTGTAGCGCTCGGCACGCATGTAAAACGACTCGACGTCGATCGGGTCGAACAGCACTTGCGCCACGTCCTTGGCGCCAGGAGCATACGCAAAGACAACGCCGCGCTCGGGAAACGCCACGCCCAATGTCTGGCCCGCATCGTCAAGCACCTCGACCGAGCCCGCGGCCCGGGGCACGAATCGCTCAGTAGCCTCTGCAAGCGCGGCCGGCCGGTCAAGATGCGCGACGATCGACAGCACCTTGCCTTGGTCCAGCGACACCTCCACTTGCTTAAAGGGGGCGATTTCATACATCCGCTGTCCGGCGCCGAGCTCTTTCCCATCGCGGACCGGCGCGCCCCACTTGGCATCGAGGTCCGCAATGGTGGAAACGCCTGGCTGAATGTCGTGAAAGGCGACCGGGTCCAGACGCACCGCTGGCGCTGAGTCAACTGAGCGGGCCGCGTCGGCCGTCTCGCCGGAACGTGTTTGCTCACCGATGTGCGGACTGCGATTTGCAATGGGCGCGATCGCATCTCCGCTAGCCGGGAGTTGTGCCAAGGCGCCGGCCGAGAAAACGAGCCGTAGGAACACGGCAAACAGCAGGGTGTAGAATGGCGGCATCCGGTGTCCCTCCATGAACACTCCCCTCCGCGGCGATGAAGCTCGAATTTTGTCAACCGACCGGTCTGAACAGACGCCAGCATGCTCGCGCGCGAGAAAAGAGCGGGAAAGATAGCGGCATAAGAGAAGCTAGTCCAGGGCAATTGAAGTGAATTCAAGTGCTTATGCGCTCGCGGTTTCCGTTCGCCTAGGAACCGCTAACAATAGTAACCCGACGCGTAAGCGAGGCCATCTGCCGCTCCTCGCTCACGCTTCGGGTTACTGGGTGCCGGTTGTGTTAGCGGTTCTAAATGTGGAGAACGTCTGGCACAGCCTGACCTACCATCGCCAGTCGGCGCGGAGTTCGTCGTTGACGACGCACCCTTCGGGCCAGCGGCCTTGGTAGAGATCGACAACACAACGGGCCGAGAGCTCCGCCATGCCAGCAATCGAGTCATAATCCCAACCGGCGACGTGCGGGCTCACCACGACATTCGGCAGTGCTAACAGGGGATTATCCGCCGGCAAAGGCTCGCGCTGGAAGACGTCGAGACCGGCCGCCGCTATCGTGCCGCCGCGTAGCGCCTCTGCTAGCGCGGTTTCATCGACCAGTACGCCACGAGCCGTGTTGATCAGCACCGCCGACGGCTTCATCAGCCCAAGCGTCTGAGCGTTGATGATCTTGTTCGTTTCCGGCGTACCGGGAAGGTGCAGGCTGACAATGTCGGCCGCCTTGAATAGCGCTTCGAGATCGCATCGTCCGATTCGCTGCTGATCGCAAAACGCGGCATCGGCGCACGGATCACACGCGATCACGTTCAGGCCCAGGCCGATGGCGCGCCAGGCCAGCGCGCGGCCAATGCGCCCCAAGCCCAGCAGGCCGAGCGTTTTTCCTTTGAGCCGGGCGCCGACACTCCGGCGGAAGGTCCCGCTGCGCACGTCTCGGTCGCGCTCGGGCACCTTGCGGAAAACTGCGAACATTAGCGCGAGCGCCTGTTCAGCAACCGAATCTTCGTTGGTCCCCGGCGTGATCGTGACCGGAATGTTCAACCGCGTGGCGGTGGGGACGTCGACCGCATCATAGCCGACGCCGAAGCGGGCCACGACGCGGAGTTGTGATTGGGCGAAGATCTCGTCATCGTACCGCTCCGCGCCGGCGATAACGGCATCGATGCCACGCAGGTTCGCAAGCAACGTTGGCCGGTCGAGATACGTCTCGTGGACCGTCGGGTAGACCACTTCGAAGCCCGCCGCTTCAAGGATCTCGCGGTTGCGGTTTGGCTGTTCGCGAACGATCGGCGGTATGACAAGGACGCGAGGCATTTGGGAGTGCGATGACTCGTCATCACTTTCTTTTTCTGAGAACCGTTAGGGCAACGCTTATCGTTTCGCAGCGACTTGTGAAATCCAAAGCGGAGACGAGTCTCCGCACTCCAGAGCATCACTCAAACACTGCCACCAGCTCCCCCGCTTCGACCGGCGTGCCTGGCTTCACGAGCACATCGGCGATCCGTCCGTCCTGCTCGGCGTAGAGCGTCGTTTCCATTTTCATCGCTTCGAGCGTCATGAGCTTCTGCCCCTTGGCCACGGTGTCACCCATCTGCACGGCCACGGTGACCACCAGGCCCGGCATCGGCGCTGCCACGTGCTTGTTGTTGTTCACGTCGGCGTGCGGACGGCGAACGACTTCCGACTCGAGCGACCGATCCACCACGCTCACGCTCCGTGGCTGGCCATTGAGCTCGAAAAACACCGTGCGGCTGCCGTCGGCGTGCGGTTCGCCGACCGTCAGCATCTTGATAATCAACGTCTTGCCTGGCTCGATGTCGATCGACAATTCCTCCCCCGGCAACTGGCCGTAAAGAAAATACGGCGTCGGCAGGCCGCTGGTGTCGGCGTACCGTTGCTCATGCTTCACGTAGTCCGCATAAACCCGCGGGTAGAGCAAGTAGGTGACGATGTCACGGTCGCTGGGCTTCTCGCCGATCAGCTTCTCGACTTCCTTGGCGGCCTTGGCGAAGTCGGCCGGCGGCAGCGACTCACCCGGCCGTCCCTTCATCGGCTTGATATCGCGGAGAATCCGCTTCTGCACCTTGGGCGGAAAGCCGCCGGGCGCTTGCCCCATGCGGCCCGCCAAGAGATCAACCACGGACTCGGGAAAGGCCAGTTCGCGCTTCGAGTCCATCAGCGCATCGACCGTGAGGTTATTCGTCACGAGAAACAGCGCCAGGTCGCCGACGGCTTTGGACGTTGGCGTAACCTTGACAATGTCGCCGAGCAACTGGTTCACCTCGGCATACGCCTGGCAGACTTCCTCCCAGCGCGGCGCGAGTCCCAACGCCCGCGCCTGCTCCTGCAAGTTGGTGAACTGGCCGCCCGGCATCTCATGCAGATAAAGATCGGCGTCGGCCGCCTTCATATCGCTCTCGAAGGGCGTGTAGAACTCGCGCACCGCCTGCCAGTAGTGGGCCAGCAGCCGCAAGTTGTTTGCGTCCACCTCGGTCTCGCGCGGCGTGTTCCGCAGCGCCTCGACCATGGCGTTGAGATTCGGTTGCGAAGTCAGACCGGAAAGAGGCGCGCAGGCGCCGTCGCCAACGTCCAAACCCACCTCGGCCCCTTTGAGCACCGAAGCGCCGGCGATCCCGCTGGTGTCGTGGGTATGAAAGTGGATCGGAATGCCAATCTCTTGTTTCAGCGTCTTGACTAACAGCTCGACCGCATAGGGCTTGCACAACCCGGCCATGTCTTTAATGGCCAGGATATGGGCCCCCATGCCTTCCAGTTCTTTGGCCAGGTTGACATAGTATTTCAGGTCGTACTTTGGATGCCCGGCGTCCAGGATATCGCCGGTGTAGCAGATGGCCGCTTCGCACAAGCCGCCGTGCTTCTCGACGGCTTCCATCGCCACGCGCATATTCGGCACCCAGTTCAGCGGGTCGAAGATGCGGAACAGGTCAATCCCCGCCTGGGCGCTTTCCCGGACGAACAGCTCGACGACATTGTCGGGATAGTTGGTGTATCCCACCGCGTTGCTCGCGCGCAAGAGCATCTGGAAGAGGATATTGGGAATCCGTTTGCGCAGATCAGCCAGCCGATCCCAGGGCGACTCCTTGAGGAACCGCATTGAGGTATCGAACGTCGCCCCGCCCCACATCTCGATTGAAAACATGCCCGGCACCAGACGCGCGTAAGCATCGGCGATCGTGACCATGTCGAACGTCCGCATGCGAGTGGCCAATAGCGACTGGTGCGCATCGCGGAACGTCGTATCGGTCATCAAGAGCGGCTCTTGATCCAGGATCCACTGCGAGAACTTCTCCGCCCCAAGCTGTTTGAAACGGTCGCGACTGCCTGGCGGTGGCGGCTGGCTGTGATCGTACGCCGGGATCGGCGCCGGATCGCGACGTTTGGCCCGCGGGCGATCTTTGACCAGGACATTGCCGTTGACGATCACTTCCCCCAGGTACTGCAACAGCTTGCTGGCGCGGTCGCGCCGCGTGGGGAATTGGAACAGGTCCTTGGCCTCGTCAATAAACCGCGTCGTACACTCGCCGGCCAAAAACGTGGGATGCGTGACGAGGTTGATCAGAAAGGGGATGTTCGTCTTCACGCCACGGACGCGGAACTCCTGCAGGCAGCGTTCCATCCGCCGCGCCGCGTCGGCCAGCTTCCGCCCGCGCCCCGTCACCTTGACCAACAGCGAATCGTAATACGGCGTCACCAACGCGCCGGAAAACGCCGTGCCGGCGTCGAGTCGAATCCCCATGCCGCTCGCCGAACGATAGGCCGTGATCCTCCCATAATCCGGCAAAAAACGGTTCTCGGGGTCTTCGGTCGTCACACGACATTGGACGGCAAATCCGTGGGTGCGGATGTCGCTCTGGTTCGCCAGGTTGACCTCGGCATGGTCGAGCCTGGCCCCTTGCGCGATCAAGAGCTGCGAGCGAACGATGTCGATGCCGGTCACTTCTTCGGTGACCGTGTGCTCGACCTGGATGCGCGGGTTGACTTCGATAAAATAAAAATCGCCCGTGTCGGCGTCGACCAGGAACTCGACCGTTCCGGCGTTCTCGTACCGCGCCATGCGGCCGATTGCCAGGGCCGCGTCACAGATCTTAGTTCGTAGCTCGGGGACGAGATTTGGCGCAGGCGCGATTTCGACCACCTTCTGGTGTCGCCGCTGGACGGAACAGTCTCGCTCATAGAGATGCACCAGATTGCCGTGCTGGTCGCCGAGCAATTGCACCTCGATGTGCCGCGCGCGGCCGATAAACTTCTCGACGAAGACCTCGCCGGAACCGAAGGCGGCCGCCGCCTCGCGCTGGGCTTGCTCCAGATTCGACGCCAGCTCTTCGGCCGACCGCACCACGCGCATGCCGCGACCGCCACCGCCGTGGGCCGCTTTAAGAATGATGGGGTAGCCGAGGTCATCCGCGATCTGTTTCGCCTCGACAAGACTCACCAATGCCCGCTCGCTGCCGGCCAGGATCGGCACGCCGGCCCGGCTGGCGAGTTCGCGGGCCGCCGTTTTGTCGCCCAGTTGTTCCAGCAGATCGACGCGCGGCCCGACGAACGTGATACCGGCCCGGTCGCACGCTCGCCGCAGCTCGGGATTCTCGGAGAGAAACCCATATCCAGGGTGGATTCCGTCGATCTCATGCTCTTGGCAGATCGCGATTGCGGCTTCAATATCGAGATACGCCCGCAGCGGCTCGCCCGCGTTGCCGATCAGATACGCTTCGTCAGCCTTGAAGCGGTGCAAGGCGTAGCGGTCTTCGTGCGAATAGATGGCGACCGTGCGGATGCCCAACTCGTGCGACGCACGGAAAACGCGGATGGCGATTTCGCTGCGGTTGGCGACGAGCAGCTTCTTGATCGGCTTCATGCGGAAGCGACTGTTGGAGTTCCGGCTTCAGGCTCGTTTCGAGGAAGCACGCTGAAGCTTGAACTCCAGTCGGGTTGAGCGTTCAGGCATCGGGAAATCCCAGTGCATTCCGCGTCCTATCGTACCCGAGTATGACAAAGACGCTAGGCCAACGCCGGCGGTTCGCCACCGCAGGCGAATCGCAACCAATTCCAGCCGTTCAATCGCCGCGAGCGGGTTGACAGTCGCCAAGGGCGTCACTATTATTCGTGCGCCGCAGGGTGCACTTTAGGCGATCAAGTGCTTTGCCGATAAGCACTTGGTTTGCCCGGTCGGGCGCGGGCGAGGGACCGCGCAGCGGTGCTTTCCGACGCGGCAGGGACCAATTGCTCGAAAGGAGCTAGCTGTCGATGACTCATGTCGTTTGCGAACCGTGCTTCGGTTGCAAGTATACCGACTGCGTGGTGGTGTGCCCGGTGGAGTGCTTCTACGAAGGGGAAAAGATTCTCTACATTCACCCCGATGAGTGCATCGACTGCGAAGCGTGCGTGCCGGAGTGCCCGGTCGAGGCCATCTTCCATGAAGACAACGTACCTGAGGAGTGGAAGGACTTTACTGCGCTCAATGCCGAAATGGCGTCGCAGTGCCCGGTGATCACCGAGAAGAAGGCGCCGCTGGTTCAGGAGTGATCGACGAACGATGAATGCGGAAGGATGAACGATGAACGCCGTCATTCATCGTTCATTATTCATCGTTATTTCAGATCGACGTTCCAGTAGGCGTTGTCGATGAACGTCTTCCAGCTCTCGTACTTGGGGTTGCCCAGCTTAATGGCCAACAGCGGGCTGCGCTTCGGCTTGACCGGGGGGCGGATCAGCTTCAGGTGAGCTTCTTGCGGCGTGCGCCCACCCTTTTTCACGTTGCAGGCCACGCAAGCGCAGACCACGTTTTCCCAAGATGTGTCGCCGCCACGGCTGCGCGGCACGACGTGATCCAGGCTCAGCTCGCTGGTAGGAAAATTCTTGCCGCAGTACTGACAAACGTTGCCGTCGCGCGCGAATAAGTTGCGGCGGTTAAAGCGCAGCGTTTGCTTGGGTACGCGATCGTACGTCAACAAGCGGATCACGCGCGGCACCTGGATCTCGCAGTTCACGCTCTTGATCCAGTCTTGATGCGGCTCCTTGAACGAGGCGCGAAGTTGGCTGACCTCCAACCAGGACTCAAAATCGTAGTTGGCGTATTGGCCTTCTTCCAAGTGGATCACTTCGGCCAACTCGCGAAACAACAGGCAGAGCGCCCGGCGCACGTTGATCACGTGCACCGCCATGTAAAAGCGGTTCAACACCAGGACGCTTGTACTCAGCGAGCCGCCCGCCGCCATCACCATTCGGTCCTCCCAATTGCACGCCCATGGGCCTCACCTGTTCAGCGAAGCTTGCTGCGATCGAGCCGATTTATTGTAACCGCGGAATCAACCAGGGGCCAGCATTTTTGGGGGTGCGGGAACTTGCCCTTGGGAGTGCTGCGACTTGTCGCAGCTTTGGTTTTCAAGCCGCTCGCCATCGGAAACGGACCGTTGCCAATCCCGGCCGCATAGAAACCCAAAGCGGCGACAAGTCGCCGCACTCCAAAACCTCGGCACACGAATTCGCCCGTGTCAAGCTCACTTGCTCCGGGTCGCCGAGATATTCTCGCAGAAAAGAAAAAGTCGTGCGAAACGGGTTGCTCCGATTTCCTTCGGCGCATTAGGATGGACTTTCGCAGGCGGCGATACGTTGTAATCAAGCTGCCTCATTTTCCTGGAGAAGCCAATCGATGATCCATCATTCGTGTGACCTCTGCAAGCGTTTGATCGATCCGGACGAAGATTTGAGGTACGTTGTGAAGATCGAAGTCTATGCTGCCCTGGACTCGATCGACGAAGCTGACGATGACGACCGCGACAACCTCCTGGAGATGAACGAAATCCTGGAGCGCATGGACGACACCGCGAGCGGAAGTGTGGGCGACGATGTTTATCAGTCGCTGCGATTCGATCTGTGCCCGGAATGCCGCCGCAGGTTCCTGAAGAATCCGCTCGGCCGGGAATCGAAGAAGTTCAACTTCAGCCAGAACTAAACCGTGCATCGCGCGAGATTCCGGCCACGACGCTCGCTATCGACGGGTATCGTGCTGGTTCTCGTCGCGCTGGTGGGATTCCCAGGGTCAGCGCGCACTTTGGGGAATTTAGGGGAGGTGGGGCGCTGGCGCTGTA
>JBBDYH010000091.1:0-23085 GCA_040901795.1 Pirellulales bacterium | reverse complement strand
TTTCGTCGAGCGCCGTGCCCGAGGCGTTGGCCGTCTCTTCGATCGTCGGCTCGCGACCCAGTTGCTGCAAGAGCTGCCGTGAGACATTCCTCACGCGGCTCATCGTCTCGACCATATGCACCGGAATGCGGATGGTGCGGCTCTGATCGGCCACGGCGCGCGTGATCGCCTGGCGAATCCACCAGGTGGCGTACGTGCAGAACTTGAAGCCACGGCGGTATTCGAACTTATCGACCGCCCGCATCAGGCCCGCGTTCCCCTCCTGGATCAAGTCCAGGAAGCTTAAGCCGCGATTGCGGTACTTCTTGGCGATGCTGACTACCAGACGCAGATTGCCCTCGGAGAGGCCGCGTTTGGCCCGTTGATACTCGGAGAAAACCTCGTTAATGCTCTTGACGCGATTTCGCAGGCTGGTGGGAGTCTCTTGGGTGACCCAGAGAATCTGCCGGTATTCCTTGATCAAGGGCTGCCGCGCGGCGGCGGGGAGCCTGGCCTTCTTATGGGCTACGATTTGGGTTTTGAGCTCATCCACGCGCTTGCTGAAGTTCCGCAATAGCGCGATACAACCCTCCAATCGTTGTGTCCGCAGGCCCAGCTCCTCGACCAGTTTCACGGCGCGTAAACGTCCGCGGGCCAAGCGCGACCAGGAGTCAACCCGGGCGCCGGGCCGCGCCGATTTGCTGAGCGCGCGGCGATAGTCGGCGCGATTGCGCATCAGCAGCGATTCGACCGTGCGCAGGTTGTGCGGCAGACGGCCGAGGATCTGGTCTTTCTCCAAGCGATCGGTCACCGAGACCTGCACGGTGCGATCGAAGGGGAGCTCGCCCTTGTGCACGCGCTTGAGAATCTTGACGGCGATCCGCATCACGTAGTCGCAGGCCAATAGCTTGCGGCGAAACTTGGCGCGCGTGATTTCGATCTTGCGAGCCAGGGCGATTTCTTGCGCTCGCGTGAGCAGCGGGATTTCGCCCATTTGCGTCAAATACATCCGCACCGGATCGTCGGACCAGCTTTCGCTGTCTTCGTCGACGGCCAAGAGCTCATCGGCCCTGCCGTCGACGTCCAAATCGAGCGACGAAGGCTCGGGCAACAGCTCATCGTCGTCGTCCACGACGTCCAGCTCCACGGACTTGTCGACGAGCTCCGCCGGATCATCGGTGTGAGGGGTCACCTCGTCTTCGAGTTCGTCTAACAATGTGTCGTACAAGGCTACACTCCTAAGATTCGGCCGAAGGAAATCAATTTACTGGTAGGGAAACGAAGGGAACCGCTCGCGCCGTCACGATGCCAGCGGCCAACAGAAACAGGGATACAGGACACGAGGAGGGGGGCGAGTCGGACTTGGATTCCAACGACATGACGCATGACGGGGTTCGCTTGGGACTGCGCGAAAAGGGGTACTAGGGTTGGCCGGGATCGACCCCCGTGACTCGCGGCGCGCATCCAGCGCTTCATCAACTAAACCGACGAAGCTCGCCATGGCCACGTCGGACTCACGAAAACCAACTAATTCTACCACCAGACGCTCACCAGGCGGGACTGCGTCTCGATTTGGTAAGAAATTACGAACGCGGACCATCAAGGAAAGCTAGGCAATCTGTGCAGACATCCCAGCTTCGCACCACTCACCACCGATTCGCGAACATCTCTCCGGTTGTGCTGCTCTTATCTTTACTACGGCAACCGCCGCCGTATGGCCCAGTGCCAGGCCGTTGCGCTGGACACTTTGGTCATGAGATAAACGGAGTTAGAGCTCGCCCTCGGTGGCACGCTGGAAGTCTGAGTTCCCTCTCGTTATTTGCGGTGCTCTCAGCACCGAGGCGAAGTGGCGGCCAAAATGAAGGCCCGCCGACGATTCGCGTTTCCGCCAAGCGCGCTCGATCACCGAACCACGACGATCTTACACGCGGTTGGAAGCGTTGCCTCAGTTCTCCCCGTTCGCGTCTGCAATTCTAATCACCACGAAATGCCGGTCCAGAGTCTGGCGGCGGAATTGTCAAAAAAACTCCCCATGAGAAGCGGACGCACAGGTGGAACGCGCGCCATCGCTTGAGTCTCGCGGCGGGTACCGGGTAGATTGACCGCTATGAATTCAAACTGCTTGCACGGAAAAGTGGCTGTCGTCACGGGCGCCAGCCGGGGGATTGGTCGCGCAACGGCCATCTCCCTCGCCGAAGCCGGGGCCGATGTGGCGATCAACTATTACAAAGCGTCTTCCGAGGCTGACGACGTCGCAACGGCCATTCGCCAGGCAGGGCGTCGAGCACTCGTGGTCCAGGGGGACGTTGCCGACCAGGCGACGGTCGAGGAGCTCATCCGTCGCGCGGCCGAGACTTTCGGAAGCGTCGATATCGCCGTCTCCAACGCGGTTTACAGCGATCGGGAGCCCTTTTTTTCGTCCCACATGGAAGGCTTCCGGCGGACGATCGACGTGACGATGTGGGGCGCCTTTTACCTGCTCCGCGCCGCCACGCAGCAGATGATCGCCCAAGGGGGCGGCGGCTCGATCGTGATGATCAGCTCGCCGCATGCCTTCATCCCGGTGCCCAACGCCATGCCCTATAACATGGCCAAGGCGGCCACCGACCACATGGCCCGGACCGCCGCCACCGAATTGCTGGAACATCGGGTTCGCGTGAACATCGTTCATCCCGGCTGGGTGGACACACCCGGCGAGCGAAAGTTTGCCCGTGAAGAAGAAATTGCCGTCCGCGGCGCCAAGTTACCCTGGGGCAGAATGGCGACACCCGAGGAAATCGCCCGCGGCGTGGTGTTCCTTTGCGACCCGGCCAGCGAATATATGACCGGCAGTGCGCTTTTGATCGACGGCGGGAACACGCTCCCCTGGTGGGCCCAGAGCGGCATGGCCGTACCGCCATAGGAATATGGAGTGCGGCGACTTGTCGCCGCTTTCTTTTTCAAACGACGTCGCCAACCGCAAAAACAACGGCTCGTGCTTACAATCGGTAAACTGAAATCCAAAGCGGTGACGAGTCACCGCAGTCCAAAGGCCGTACGTCATTTAGTTGGAGGCCGCCAACCGTTAGAATCAGGCTCCGCTAGTTTCGTCCTTCGTCCTTCGTCCTTCGTAATCTCCGCATGGCCTACCTCCTCCCCTGTTCGCAATGCGGCCGTAAGCTCCTCGTGACGACTGGCGAAGCGGGTGGGCAGTTGCGCTGCGAGTGCGGCGCGTTGGTCGACGTGCCGACCGTGCGGCGCATTCGGGAACTCGAGCCAGCCGCCGCTCCCTCGTCCGACGCCACGACATCGTGGACTACGCGCCACAGCCTGATCTTCTTGGGTTCCCTCGTGGCGATCGCGGGCCTGGCCTTCGGCCTGATCCTGCACTTTCGCGCTGCCAATGCGCTTTCGAGCGATAACTTCGCCGATGAGATTCGCAACATGCCTGCCGCGGATACCTGGACGCTCTGGTCACAGGTTTCCCAACTTGGCGTGGGGAGTTGGCAGCCCCCGAAGGGCAAGGAGCAACTGGACGACATTAAGGTCTACGAGGAGCTGAAACGCTGGGAGTTCATTGGCTTTGGTTTGGCAGGAGTGGGCGTGGTGTTGGCGATTGTCGGCATCACGATGTTAGGTCCCAAGCGCCCGGCTACGCCCAAGCGGCCACCGCGACGACCGGCCACCGCAGCGGAACGGAAGTAGCTCTCAGCTATCAGCCGTCAGCGATCAGCTTTGCCCTCCGCGCTTCGAACATGCCAGCTAAAAGCTGACCGCTGATCGCCGACAGCCTTGAACCTGAAACCCCGAGTTGGAGTTCAAGCTTTAGCTTGTCTGCACAGCCTGAAGGCTGAACTCCAACGCTGAACCCTGAACCCGGAACCTAAAATGAAAGCCGCCTACATCAACCAACCCGGCCCCGCCGAGTCGATCATCTACGGCGATCTTGCGACGCCCGAGCCCAAGGGGAGCGAAGTCCGCGCGAAGGTCCATGCCGTGGCCGTGAACCCGGTCGATACGTATATCCGCGCCGGCGCGATCGCCATGCCGCTCACGTTCCCGTTTATCGTCGGCTGCGACGTGGCCGGCGTCGTCGATCAGGTCGGCCCGCACGCCACGCGGTTCAAGCCGGGCGACCGCGTCTGGGGTTCGAACCAAGGCCTGCTCGGCCGCCAAGGTACGTTCGCGGAGTTCGTCTGCATGGATGAGAACTGGCTGTACCCCTCGCCGCCTGGCGTGACCGACGAAGACCTGGCGGCGATTGCGCTCGTTGGCATCACGGCGCATCTGGGCCTGGTCCGCGACGCCGAGCTGCAGCGCGGCGAGACGCTGTTCGTCAACGGCGGCAGCGGAGGCGTCGGCTCAATGGTCGTGCAGATGGCGAAGATCCTCGGCGCCCGCGTGGTCACGACCGCCGGCAGCGACGCGAAGACGGAGCGCTGCCGGGCGCTGGGCGCGGACCACGTCATCAACTACAAGACGCAGGACGCGCTTGCCGAAACCAAGCGGTTCGCTCCTGAGGGGGTGAACGTCTATTGGGAGACGCTCCGCGAGCCGGACTTTGAGCGGACCACCGAAATGCTCGCCGAGCGGGGCCGCATGATCCTGATGGCGGGCCGCGACGCGCGGCCGACGTTTCCCGTGGGCCCCTTCTATGTCAAGGGGTGTTCACTTCACGGCTTTGTCATGTTCAAGGCCACGCCTGCCGAGCAACGATCCTGCGCCGAAGACCTCAACCGCTGGCTGGCGGCCGGCCAGCTCAAGGCGCCCATCGACCGCATTCTGCCGCTGAGCGAAACCGCCGCCGCTCATAAGCTGCAGGAGGAAAACACCGTTGGGAAGAAGGGCACGCTGGCGGGCAAGATTGTGTTGAGGCCGTAGCGGCTGACTCGTTCTTCCCCGCATCGTCTCAATGAGGGGAGAGGTCTCGTGGCCGCGAGGGAGTTTTTTCCGCTTTGCGAGTTGTTGCACAAAAACGGGGGTTGAGCGGAAACAATTCCTCGCGGCGGAAGACGCCTTTTGGCTGCTAAGTCTTGCTCAGGGCAGTATTTCGGTCGATTGCCGCGGCTGGGTGGGCGGCGAATTATTGCAGTTTTGAGCGCACTTTGATGTCGGCGGAATCGACGCATCCAACCGCCGTTCGACCGGGCGGGCGCGCGACAAGCGGGAACGTATCGCCAGAGCGAATGAGCTGTGCGTTAAGTTGCCAAAGAGCGGTAGGGGCACTCTTAAGTGCCACTGCGCATCGTCGCCTTCCTTGCCGCCGAAGGGGGGATTGGTGAGGATCACGTCGAATTGCGCGGGAGCGTCTTTGAACAGGCCGTCGTAGATCACGTGCCCGGTCAGCGTATTGCCGTGCCAGATATTCGGCCGGTCGATCTCGTGCAACACCAGGTTCGCCAGTGCGATGGGGTAGACCAGGTTTTCCTTCTCGCGGCCGAAGAACGTCTGCGTGCGCAGAGCCCCTCGTAGATCTGGCTCAAGAGAAAGTAGTGCTGCGCGTCGATGTCGTCGGGGACATGGTGGACCTTCGAGCGCACATCGAGGAAGTTCTTCTCGGTGTCGACGCGGACGCGCTCTACGCCGGAGAGGATTTCGCTGATGACCTTTTGCTTTTCGGTGGCGGCGGGGCGGTTCTTCAAACCTTTGAGATACGGTAGCAGTTCACCGTTGACGAAGGCGAAGAACGAGCCGAACGTGCCGCCTTCGGTCAACTGCTTTCGCTTCCAGCCGGGCTCCTGCAATGTCGGCAGCACAATCGGTGTGCCGCCCGATAATCCTGTCGCTCCGCGAGGGGCATCATCACGCGGAGCGTGATGGCTACTATTGCGCACACGGAGTGTGCGGTCTACATTGTTGCCGTTCTTCCCGTTGCCATTTTCGCGCGGCGGTTCGGCCGCCCAGTCGCGCCAGCGGTAGGGGGCTTCGAGCGATTCCATGTAATTGTCGCCAACGGCGGCCGCCTGCTCGGCCTCCTGCCGCTCGCGCTCGTCGAGAATCCGCAGGAACAGAATCCAGGTCAGCTCCGGCACATACTGAATTGCCGAGGCGCAATTGCTGCGGCGCTGGATGTCGCACACCGACCAGACGGCGGAGTCGATTGCTTGGCGGGATTGGAGCAGGCTGGGTTGATCGGACGAGGTCGCTTGGCTCATGTTGCGGCTTCGCTCTCCACTTCGACGAGTTCTTGGAACAGACGTTCCACGTCGCGGTAGGGGTCTTCGACGCGGATAACCCTGGGCTGCGTCAGGAGTACTTCGTTTCCCATCGATTGGGAAATCTGCTCAAACTCTTCGAAGGTCTGGTAGTCGTGAGCGCGGACCTGTAAGGCGGTTGCAGCCGCGCGGACCGCATCGCGAATGAACCAGAGCTCTCCGCGATGCAAATAAGGCGAAGCTCGCCAGCGAGCACCGCGCAGTCGTGCTCCTCGATGAGCTGTTCATCAACCCGTATGTTACTGTCACACGTGCTGCGGAACGGCTGGGCGTCTCGCCGCCGACGGCAGACAAAACGATTGCCCAGTTGGTTAAGGCCGGACGCTCAACGCCGCGTCCGCCTGGGATAAGAGCAACGCCAGCTCGGCGGTATATTCGATGGGCGGGGGCTGCGGTGAGGGGACAAACGCCAGGTAGTCTGTCGGCATCCGAATGATTCGGCCAGCCCGTTCGCACTGGAAGTCTTTACGATTCATGGATTTGGGAGCTTTGAAAGAATTCTAGCGAGCGGTGGCTAGCTTTGCAAATTTTGGCCGATTTTTTTAAAAGCTGCAGCGGCTTTGAAAAAGGCTTTCAAAGCTCCGGTATGCCCTAGTCAGTCGGCCGCGCCGAAGGTTTCGGCAAGCAATTGGACGGGGAACGCATCCAAGGCGCCCTTTTGTGCAGCAAGAGTCGACTGAAGCGGGGTGAGGCGATCAATCAGCTTGTCAATTCCTTCTGCCATCCGCCTTTGTCGGTCTACCGGCGGAAAGGGAATTTGGACTGCACCAATCTGATCGACGGCGGCGGGCCGATTGCTCTTCGCGCAGCAGCGGATAGACCCAACCGCGAGCTTGAATCGCGGGGTTGATGAGCTGTGAACGAGTTTCGGCTTCGTTACGGGGCATGGGATTTTGCGCCGACATACCATGCAGTTATCGATTCTGTTGTTGGATCGGATTCGACCGGCCGTGCTGATGCATTCGTGCATCGCGTGCCTACTTGCTTGGATGCTGGCTATCGTCACTGCGGTCGGCCAGAATGCCAACTTTTGAAGGCGGGAAGCAATCGATCCCCCAAAGCTTGAACTCCAACGCGCGGGGAGGGAGGCGGGTCAGGCATCCACGTTTGAGTCGTCGCCGGAGACGCGGGCGATGAACTTGAGGGCGCGATCGGCCACCAGGTTTGCGTCGGGCTGCGCCCAACCGTGAAGGAGCACCAGGCGCGAGACAAAGGACCGTACGCAGGTTCGAGGGTCGATGTCTTCCAGACAGTGCAAGACACACTGGCGGATCTGTTCGTCGAGTTCGTTATCATCGGGCACGGTTGCGGCCCTTTATCAGAGCGAAAGACGAATTCTGGCCGGCTGGGCTTTGCGGCTTTTTAACTCGATCTGCAATACGCGCGTCGAGCCGAAAGCCCGAATTGCGACATCCGAACGACCACTAAATCCGCGAACCCCGAGGAGGGGTTTGTCGGGCAGCGGCGAGCGCCGTTGCTCCGCCGGACGGGATAGGCGACGGGTTTCAGTTTTCTGGTTCATGTCTTTGTGCCGGTGTGGCATGCACAGGGGCATACCGAAGTTGCGGCGTGGTGTATACTGAGTGTTTGCAAGTGCCCACCCGGCGACTACAGGCTTTTCTTGAGCTGCCGGCACAGATCGGCCGCGCGTTCCAGTCGAATTATATTGGCTGGAACCGCGAGGCTCGGTCGTCCTTTGCCACACGATCTGGGCTGATTTTGCAGGGGACGACCACGGATTCCGGCATTGGGTTCTCCCGCCATGATTCATACGTTGTTGGTCGACGAACACGGTACGGTGCTATGGGTCTCGCACGGCGACGAGCTGCACCCGCCGGAACAGATCGTGGGAAAGAAAGTCTGGGACCTGGTGCCGGCAGAAGAGCGTGAGGAGGTGCGCGATCTGTTGGCGCTGGCAATCTTTGACGATGGGCACGAAGAGCGTGTGTTTACGAGCCGGTTCACAGACGGCCGGCCGCAATATCGGGTGCGGATGCAACGCGCCAAGGAGGTCACCGTGGTGACGCGCGTGCAGCGGATGCTGCCGCCGACGGTGACGGCGCGCGAAAAGGAGATCCTGCGGCTGATCGCCAACGACGTGAAACCGCAACAGATCGGCAAGAAGCTGCGGCTGAGCCCCAACACCGTGGACTCGTATCGCAGGAACCTGAAGCAGAAGCTCGGCGTGACGGGCACCGCGGGGCTGGTACGGTGGGCGATCCGAGCGGGTTTGGTGAATCCGTGAAACCGTGGGTAAGTTAGCTTCTCCCTCATGATCTTTTGCATGGCCTGGCGGGAGCAGCACGCGGTTTTTCGATACTTCTTATCGCGGTTTATCCTCGTGAAAGCGTACGAAGACCAAGACGTGGAAAAACTCTATGGTCTCCAAGGCTATCCGACGAGATTGAGGGTCGGGACCAGGCTAAGAACCGCTAGCACAACCGGCACACAGTAACCCGAAGCGTGAGCGAGGAACCGGCAGGTTCGGCCTCGCTTACGCGTCGGGTTACTATTGTTAGCGGTTCTAAACTTGAACTTTAACGCACGCTGAAGCTTGAACTCCAACGAACTCCCACTCAATCCACGGCCGGAACAGCGGCCAACTCTTCGGCGTGGGCCGCCATGGCGGGTATGGCCGACATGGCGCCGTTGTGATCGACGGTGATCGACACGCCGTTGTCGACAGGTTCGAGCATCTCCGGCAGACGGAGAAGGAAAAGGAAGGAAAAGGGGTCAGAACTATTTTTGTGGCTCGACGACGCATTTGCGTGGCCGGCCGCGCGGGCGGATGGTTAGGTCCAGCTTCAGCCGTTTGGCCAAACGCTTGACCCATGCTTCGTCGCCGTACGGCAGGCCCGTGGCGCTCGCGCGGCGAATGGCGGCGACGACGGCTTCCTCCATGGGCTGATGCACCTTCTCGGCCCACTTCCGTTGCCGCACTTTCGCCAGCGGCGACAGCGCTTCGTACGTGATCAGCGGATCAACCAGTTCGTCCGCCTCACCCACGCCGTGCATCCGATAGCTGCTCCACGGGTACAGCTCCGCCCGGTTCACCAGTGCGGCGCGCAACGGGTTGGCCTCGATGTACCGCAACACCATGAGCAGGTGCTCGTCGTTCTGGATCACGGGGCTCTCGAATCGTCCCTGCCAGACATGGCCACCCGAGCGGTAGTGGCGATGGTATCGCTGCGTGTGCGACACCAGCAAGCTCTGCATAATCCGGCTGATCGTCGCGCCGGTCGGCCGCAACAGCAGGTGAAAATGATTGTTCAAGAGGCAGTAGCCGTAAAGCTCAAACGGCTTGCGCTCTTTAAGCTCGGCCAGCGCCGCCAGAAAGGCCTGAAAATCGGCTGGCTTATGGAATACGTCCTGCCGGTTGTTGCCACGATTGATCACGTGGTAGACGAGACCATCGTCAATCGGTCGCAAGGGTCGCGGCATGCCCACAGGTTAGCTGAAACGCCGCTACGAGTCAATTAAAACAGTTCTGACCCGTTTTACTTCCAAAATAGTTCTGACCCTTTTTTCTTTCTTTTTTCTTTTTTATTGAAAAGTCAGTAATTATAGGACAGATTACCCTTGTCGAACTCTTTAAGCGTCATCTCGGCGTCAAAAGAGCCTGGCCCCGCGCTTTTTGCCAACTCCGCAAGAACGGGGCGGGCGCGATCACTTGCCCATGTCAGGCTGTGTGCTGCGGCCCAAAGGCGAACGTGGGGATTCTCGTCTGCCATAAGCTTCTCGATGGCAGCGCGGCCGACCTCTGTCGTTCGAAGCTGTTTAAAGCAGCTATGCAAGCGATCGTGACCGGCATTTGCTACTTGCGGAATTGAAGTACCCGTCTGTGCTGCCCCATCGCGATAGTCCACAATTAGTCGGTCTACCGAATTCACAAGTTCCTCGCTGGCTATTAAGGCAGTTGCTGGCCCGTTAGGACCATATCCAAGATTTTGTGACCGATTCTCCGTTGCTCTTCCAATGATTGCGAATTCATCCACTCGCGTACAGTGCTCCCTTGAGTAAAAGTGCGCTTCGATGAAAAGTAGCCAGCAATCTTCTGGTTGACTTCTATCGGTACCGGAACGACGTTATCCTTGCAATGAATCGCCCTAGCGCCAAATCGTTCGATATTTCGGGCACGTTGTTCAACGATGTGGTGCCAAACCTTTCCCTCTCCGGCCGGTCCTAAAGAGCGCTTAAGCTGCTCAAAGCTTTCGAACTCACGCACTACATCGTCCGCAAATCCCAACTTGGGATTCGCCATGCCGAGTTGGATCAACTTCTTCGCCTTATCAACGTACAGAAGGTCGAACCCTACTGCTTTTGAAAATTCTTCCGCCGAACCCTGCCCCACCAAGAGTCGACCCAACTCGACACCCGAATTGCCACCTGGCGCGCATCGCAGGCCTTCGATAACCGCATCTCCAGCGGTCGCGGCTGCATTCGGAATATCCGAGTAGACATTTCGTTCGAGTTCGAGTGCGTAATTCCTCACGCGGCGTGAATCATCGCGGCCCGGTCCACGCTTCCGCATGAGCTGGCTGGCGGTGGGCCCCTTCACTTCTCCGCCCAGTTGCTCGAATAGACTTTGCAAACCACTCGGATCAATATGCGTCGTCACCTGATTCCCGACATACCGATTCAGATTCGCATCCCCGCCAGCGAACCCGATCGGATCCTCGCTAAGCCATCTCCCGATGCGCGAGTCCAGCCAGCGGCCGCGGTGATAATTGAGGTCGGTGTTGTGGTCGTATTCACGTCCCGTGAAGCCATAATACCAGCTGCTGCTGCCCGGACGGCGCTGGCCGAAGGCCGTGTAGTCCATGTGATGCTGAACGCTGTTGTTGCCGACCACATCGCGGACGCTCCCCAGGTGGTCGGCGTAAACCCAATCCACGTCAGTTGCCGATGCCTCAACGTCTCGCGACAGCACTTCATCCACGGCCGGCCCGTGCAGATAGCGGGTGCTGGCGTTCGTGTTGGTGGATAGCACAACGTCCTCGCCATCGTAGAAATAGACGCGACCGCCCCCCAGGTGCTGCACGTGCGATTCGAACACGCGCCGGTCGAAGGCGTCGTAGAGATAGGAGTAATAAGCGCTGACCGGGGCACCCGGCCCGCCATAACGGTCTTCAATCGCCAGTAGGCGGTTGCGCTGGTCCCAGACGAAATTGCGCGTCCAGCCAATCGGCTGGCCATTGACCAGCGCGATCCGCTGGACCACGTTCCCTTCGTCGTCGTAGTAGTAGTTGAAGACGCCGTCGGAGTGGATACGGTTGTTGGGGTTGTTGGCATATGCGGCGCCGCTGTTATTTGTCAGGTTCCCGTTAGTGTCGTGGCTGAATGTTTCGGCGCCACCGCCGCCGGGGCCGGTCCACGAGAGGCTGGTGAGCTGTCCCGCCGCGTCGTAGACGTAACTCTGCGACTCGCCGGTGGTAGAGCGGTTGATGTGGCTCGACGATTGTAGCCGGTGGCCGCGGTCGTACGACATGTTGTAGGTGGCGATGAGCAGGCTGTTAGCATCGTAGTGCGTCATCGCGGTCAGCCGGCCCACGCCATCGTAGCCATGGTACGACGTGAAACCTGCAAGCTGAGTCCCGGCCAGGTCGCTATACCGCGTTATCGACGTGCGGTCGCCCGCCAAGTTGAACTCATAGTCTACGAGCTTCGGCGGCACGACCGCCTCGGCATTCGCCGCGTACTGTTTAATCGAATCGACGCGGTGCAAATCGTCGTAAACGTACTCATTGGTGAAATCGAGGTTTGTGGACCCGCTAAAACCAAACAATGAAACATCGAACGTCACCGATTCCCGACGGCCATAGACATCCCAGGTCTGTGTCGAGGCGGCCGTGTGCACAGCGCCGTTCACGAAGTGGCTTTGCACGGTGTTCCGGTCGAGGTTGTCGTACAGGTAGCTGTAGAGGGTACTGTTCACTCCTGGCGGCCCTTCGCTGGCAATCGACAACCGCCCGGCCGCGTCGTAGCTGAATGAAAAGTTCCGCGTGATGGTGCCGGTCGTGCCCCCCCAGCTCTCGCCGATCGGCCGGTCCATGTTGTCGTAGGCGTAGTAGTTGTAACGGCCGATGCGGTCCACCATCTGGATCATGTTGCCCACCGCATCGTACCAGAAGAACTTCCACTTTCCGCGCGGGTCGAGCTCTTGGACCACCCGATCCAGGCCGTCGTAATAGAACGTGGTCTTGTTCGAGTTGCCGTCGACTATCTCTTTGAGGTTACCGACCGCATCGTATTCGAAGCTGAGGAGTTCATTGTTCGGCTTGTCAATCAAGGCCAGCCGATCGCGGTAGTCATACGCATAGGCCGTGACCGCCGCGTTCGACCCATCGAGCGATTCGGTCACGGAGTGGAGTTGGCCGGAGTTCCAATAGGTGTATTCCGTCATCGGCGCGGTACCGGGGACCCCGGCGACCGCCTCGGGCAGTGTGACCTTGGAGAGCCGGTCCAGCTCATCATAACCGTAAGTTGTCGTCCGTCCCATCGGATCGGTCTCAGTGACCACGCGTCCTTCGGCGTCATAGGTTGTCAACCAATTGGGCCGCCCTTGCCCGGGCTTCGGCTCTGGCTGGATGACCTTCGTGACGCGCGAAAGTTCATCGTACTCGTAATCGGTGTCATTGCCCCCTTCATCGCGGAATGTCTTTAAACGACTCATGCCGTCGTAAAAATACTCGACCGTTGGCGCCGCTTGGCCCACGGCGGGAATCGGCTGGACGACTTTGGACAGCCGGTTCAATGCATCGTACTGGTAGTCCACGGTCCGGTTCCCGGGCAAGATCATGTGGTCGAGGTTGCCCACACAGTCGTAGAAGTATTGCGTGACGAGAGCAGGGTTGCCCGTCGGGCCGTCCGGGTCCGGCAGTGTCTCGGACTCGACCCAGTTGCGGTTGTTGTAGGTATAGTTGGTTTCGCGCGACAGCGGGTCGATGATCTTGGTGACCAGGCCCATCGTGTTGTAACGGTACTGGGTTACTGGCCGCGTCTGCGCGGATGGCCCATCGGGATCAGGTTGCGTGACCTTCGTCAAGCGGTGCAGGTTATCATGGTCGTAGTTCGTTGGGCGACCGAGGCCGTCGATCATGAAGTCCATATTATCGTGTGCGTCGTAAGCATAGGTGAACGACTCGGCGTCCGGCGTGCTTACGGCATGTATCTCGGAAGTCACGAGGCCGCGCGCGTTGTAGCCCCAGGTATGCGTGCGACCCATCGGGTCGACCATCTCATCCATCAAGCCGGCGGGCACGCCGGTTGTTCCGTCGGTGTAGTGGTAAGTGGTTACGATGTCGTCGACTTCCGTATTGCCCATGCCATCCACGTTGCCGCGGACTCGCCGCTCTGAGTTGTAGTTCCCGCGAGCGTCGAAGCCGAAGATCGTCTCGTCCAGCATTTGATCGACGTGACGGCTGACTTGATTCCATGTCGGATGGTATTCCCACGACTGCGTAGCGCCGTCTGCTGAGACCGCCGAGGTCAAATTCCCCTGGCTGTCGTAGCCATAGATCGTGATCGACGGCGTCTCGCCAACGGCTGGGCCTGGATCCGGTTCCGTGAGCTTGACCACCTGGCCGTCGAGATTCCGCTCCCAGACGGTGATGTTATCCAGCGCGTCCTGCTGCACGATAAAATTCCCGTAGCGGTCGGTCCGGAAAATGGTCTCGTGGCCCAGTTCATCGGTCCACACGCCGACATTCTCACTGATTGGCAGCAGAACAGCCGGACTGGCAAGCGAACCGTTCTCCGTGATCGCGCTTTGGTCCACCAGCCCCTTGGTCCAATAGGCGCTGAGCGTCTCAAAGCCTGTGCAGGGCTTCGTAATCGAGCTCACTCGGCCAGTAAACGGGTCGTAGGCGACGGTCGTCTCGTTGTTGAGCGGATCCCAAGCCTTTTCGATCCGGCCGGAAGCGTCGTATTGGAACAAATGCACGGGCGCGGGTTCACCCGATCCCGGAAGGTCGGGGTCCGGCTCCGTGATGCTGGTGAGTCGGCCGCCGTTATAGCCCAGCGTCGTCACATGGCCGGCAAAGTCCGTAATGCTCGTTACCAGCCCCGCCGTGTAGCCAAACGTCATGGTCCGTCCGGCGAAGTCGGTGATGTGGTCGATTTCGTCGGCAACGGTATCGCCATCCTTGTCGGCGTAGAAGTAGGTCGTGACATTCGTGTTGCGGTCGATGCGCTGAGTCAGCAGGCCAAGCGCATTGAACTCGCTGCGGCTCTGGTCCTTGGCGGTCAGCGTATACGAACCATTGGCGTTCTTCACCAACGTGCTGAATTCGAGGTCTCCATGCTCACGGACGAAGGTACCTCCCTGATCCGTGAACGATACCGTTCCGTTCAAGCCGTTGAGCAGCGTCACTCCGTCGCCCTGGATCACGAGCCGATCCAACATGTTGTTGGTCCAGTCTCCGCCGAATTCGCTCGTATTGCGCCGGATGATGTTCTGCGAGCCCTCAAAGGTCTGCGTGTATACGTTTCCGCCCTGTTCAAAGGTAACCGCCATCTTCACGGGGTAATGGCCCGTCGGCATTGCCGACGTATCGACCGTTTGCGCGAAGAAGACCTTCTCCCCGTCGCTCAAGCTCTGCGGGTCGTAATACAGAGTTGGGCCAACAACTTGCCCGAGCGTGGCGTTGCCGAAGGTGAGCTGCGCCGTCACGAGCGACGTTGTGCCAAAGCCGATTGGCAGTGAAGCCGAGAACTTCGTGATAGGGTTCGGCTCAGAGGTGTTGTAGTGCAACATCCCCAAGTCAATCTGCGCCTCGCCGTTCTGCTTGTTGAGGCCAACAGGGCCGCAACTGCCGTCTACGCACCCGCGCTGCGGGTTGTAGCCGTCGATGTCGTTGTCGGGCAGTTCCGCCGTACCTTGCGACGGGAAGATTGGCGCGGTCTGCGGCGGATCGGAGGGGTTGGCTGGATCATCGGCAAGCAGCGTCACGCCGACCGCCTCACGGAATTCGACCAAGAAGTCGTTCAGAGTGCGGATCGTGAGAGTGGCCGACGACTGGTTGGCTGGGATTGTGATCGAGTTGCCGACAGGTAAGGACGTTGCATCGTCCACGTAGTCGACGCCGTTTGTGGCGCTCCCGCCAATGGCGAAATAGAGCGTCATTGGATTGGCATGCGAGCCGCCGGTGCGAGTAAACGTGAACGAGGCCTTTCCCAGTATTGCCGAATCGCCCGCTGCGATTTCCCGCGCTTCGGCATCGGTGGCCGTTACGCCGATCGTTTCGGTGTAGGAGATCGTGGGGGTCTCGATCCTGAAGACGAGGTCATTTTTATCGTCGTCCCCGCCATCCATAATTGAGCGGTCTTCGACGCCGTATTGAACCATGCCGCTGCCGAGGTGCGTTGTCGCGTAGTGTTCGCCGGTGCCTTCGAATACGGAGAAGTCAGAGTTCGCGCGTTCGTCGGCAAACCATGTCGTCGAGGCCTTGGCCGTGGCGACCGTGCCGTTTTGGACCGTGAAGAACGACACGTACGTCCCGCCGGGGACCGAAATGTCGAACGTCGTGCCGTTTGGCGTTTGGTTATTGAAGGGGCTCCAGCGCTCCGTCCCGGCTGTCAGGCTCTTCACGGCGTTGAAGTAGCTGTTGTAGTCCGGCGCAACAGTATTCACTTTGCCTGTGTAGTCATCGACAACGAACACGTTGAGCTCGTTGTTGAACGCCGAATCACCGCCGGTCTTGGTGAGTCGAACGGTGTAATTGGTGCTCGGCGAGCCAGACACGTAGTACAAGTCGTCGGCAGCCATCATATGTCGCGGCTCAAGCGACTCAATCGAGAATCGGCGGTGCAAACCTTCGCGGTTGCTCGGCCGCGCTTGTTTCTTCCGGGTGATGGAGAACCGACTTCCGAGCGCGCGCAGGATCGACCGCATGACGAAGTCCCTTCATCAAAAAGATAGTGATTTAGATAGAATTCGCTCGTGACTCGACAATGCATGCCGAATCGGTTGCGGGCGGTGCGCGAAGAGAGACGCGACTCTTCTCTATTCCACGACAGATGCTCGCAACTGCGAACCACTATACGCGTGCTAGCATTCTTGGCAAGCGTTTGGTCATGCGGGTTTCCGCAAGTTAGAGACTTTTTTTTGAGGTCGCGTGGAAGGATTGCGCTCTGCGCAAATTTGGGGGAACTCAGCCCCTTGAGCGCGAAATAATCGCCGCAACCCAGGCTAAAGCTTGAACTCCGCCTCAATCCACGGCCGGAACAGCGGCCAACTCTTCGGCGTGGGCCGCCATGGCGGGTAGGGCCGACATGGCGCCGTTGTGATCGACGGCGATCGACACGCCGTTGTCGACAGGTTCGAGCATCTCCGGCAGACGCACCTGGTGTTCCGCCGCGTCGAGCGCCTCGTGCAGTTGGATCTCGCGGCCGGCCGTATGGCGCTCCATGTACTCGCGGACGAAGGCCACGGATTCGTCGACCGTGTCGCATTGCACGAGCACCAAGTCGCCGGGTCCTACCGAGTCGAGCGCCATCTCGATGGCAGGGAAGACGCCTTTGACTTCCTGGATCTCGCAACGGCAGTCCGCGGCCGCGGCCCCTTGCCGCAGTAGGCGGATGATCTCGCCTTCCTTACGCCCGCGCACGTATTGGTCCTCGTATAAAAAGACCTTGTCGAACGCGCCGGCGAGGAGTTCCCCTTGGCGGACCATATCGCAGTCGCGGCGGTCGCCGGCCGCCGTGTAGACGGCGATGCGGCGCTCGTGCTGGAACAGCTCGATCGCTTCGATCATCGCCGTAAGCGAAGAGACGTTGTGGCCGTAATCGACGATCACGGTGGCCCCGTGAATCTCCAACAGATTGAAGCGGCCCGGCAAACTGTGCATGTCGGCGCCAAACGTCTCCAGACCCGCGCGGATCGCCTCCCGTGTCAGGCCCATGCTCCAGGCGGCGCCTACCGCCGCCAACACGTTTTCGACCTGGAACGCAATCTTGCCGCCGTGCGTCAGCGGCACGCGCGCCAGCGGCATGAGCGGCACTTGGCGTTCGCCTTCGCAGAACACGATCTCGCCTTCGCACACGGTCACCGCTCGGCCACCGCCGGTGCGATGCTCGATCAGTACTGGGTGCTTCGGCGAGCGCGCGAAGAACAACACGCCGGCCGGCGAGTACTCCTCCATTTCGGCGACCAGCGGATCAGCCGCGTTCAATACCGCCGTGCCCGATGTATGCGTGGCCTCGACCACCGTCCGCTTGACGCGGGCCAACTTTTCCAGCGTTTCGATGTCGGACAATCCCAGGTGATCGCCCTCGCCAATGTTGGTCACCACCGAGACATCGCAGCGATCGAAGCCCAGCCCGGCGCGGAGGATGCCGCCGCGTGCAGTTTCGAGCACGGCGGCTTCGACTTGCGGATTGAGCAGCACATTTTGCGCACTCTGCGGGCCGGAGCAGTCGCCCGCGTCGATGCGGCGGTTTTCCAGATAAATACCTTCGGTGCAGGTGAACGCGACTTTCTTGCGAGTCTGCGACAGCAGGTGAGCGATCAGCCGCGTGGTGGTGGTCTTGCCGTTGACGCCGGTGACCGCGACCACGGGGATGCGTCCCGTTTCGCCGGGCGGGAATAGCAGATCGATGATCGCTTCGCCCACGTTGCGGGGCGTGCCGCTGGAGGGCTCCAGGTGCATCCGCAGCCCCGGCGCCGCATTGACTTCGACCACAACGCCGCCTTGTTCCTCCAGCGGGGAGGCAATGTCTTCAGCCACTACATCCACGCCGGCAATGTCGAGGCCGATGACGCGAGCCGCATCAATGGCTCGCGCCGCGACGAGCGGATGCACGCGGTCGGTGACATCGGTGGCCGTACCGCCGGTGCTGAGGTTCGCGTTGCGGCGGATCAACACGCGCACGCCCGCCTCGGGGATCGATTGGGGCGTGTACCCTTGGCTGGCAACGACGGAGAGCGAAACCGCGTCGAGCGGAATTTTCGAGAGACAGGTGGCGTGATCTTCGCCACGGCGAGGGTCTTGATTGACGATCTCGATCAGCTCCTTGATCGTGTGCGCGCCGTCGCCGATCACCTGCGGCGGTTCGCGGCGCGCAGCGGCAATCACGCGGTCGCCTACGACCAGCAGCCGGTAGTCGTCTCCCGGTGCATGCTTCTCAACGACGACCGTGGGCTCTTCGAGCAGTGCGGCGGCGTAAGCTGCCCGGACCTCTTCGGGCGTTTGCAGGTTTGTTGCCACACCACGCCCCTGATTGCCGCACTGCGGCTTGACGACGAGCGGATAGCCGATTTCGTCGGCCGCCACGACGGCATCGTCGGCGCCGTCCACAGGTCGTCCCTCGGGCACCGGCACGCCGACGGCGCGGAGGAATGTGCGCGTCAGCTCTTTGTCCTGCGCAATCGACTCGGCGATGGCGCCCGTGCGATCCGTTTCCGCAGCCAGGATGCGGCGTTGCTTCGCTCCAAAGCCAAGCTGCACGAGACTGCCGGTGTTCAGCCGTCGCGCCGGGATTCCGCGGGCAATCGCCGCACGCACAATCGATCCGGTGCTGGGGCCAAGGCGAACTTGCTCCGCCAACACGCGCAGCTCCTTGACAGCCGCCGCGACGTCGAAGGGGCGATCATGAACCGCCGCGAGGCACAGGTCGCGCGCCAACACCAGCGTCCGACGGCCAACCTCTTCTTCAAGATATTCAAGGGCCACCCTATAGACCCCGTCCTCGGAAGTTTCGCGCGTACGGCCGAAGCCGACCTCGTCACCCGCCAGCGACTGCAGCTCGATCGCCACGTGCTCGAGGATATGCGCCAAATACGTGCCGCGACGCAGCCGCTCGAAAAAACCCCCGCGATGGCCGATGCTGCAGCGGTGTTCGATCATCGTCGGCAGCCAGCCCATCAATCGTTCGTTGAAGCCCTGCAGCTCGTCGGATGACGTGTCGCGCAGCTCCCCCAAATCAACCCAAGCTTCGAGGACGGGAAAATTGGCCCAGTAGTTCGGGCCGCGTAGTGTCAGCACCTTCCTGAATTCCATTTGCGAGAGCTCTCTGTTGCCTTTTAGAAACGGGTGTCAAAGTTGTGCCAAGAGCAGGCATAGCAGTTCATCAAGGTTGGCTTGCTCAAGGCATTTTGTTTTCTACGCGGCGAATCGCTCTAACATACTTCGGAACGGATCTCGAATTGGTTCAGCGATCATTCGCGCTCCGGCCGCGCACGTTCAAAACGATAATGTCGCAGTCGAAAGTTAAGGGGCGATGAATAGGTGGTGTTACATGCCTGGCCGGCGATGTACGGCAAGGCCTGTGCCGCGTCCGCTGTAAGCTTGGTGTCATGCGGTATCGCTGCCGTCACACGCGTAGCGAACAATATGTTTCGAGCTTGAGCGAGGCGGCGGCATTCTTGCGCTTAGCAAAGCGCAACGCGGGCCAATGCATTCGTGGGCCCGATAAGAGGCCTGGCGCGCGTTCGTCCACTAAGCGGATGAACCCGCACTAGGACCTCAACTCTGTTTCGGATACAACTACAAAGTAATAATGACAATGGACCGCAAAAAGTTCCCCAAACGGCATGCCCGCTTATAGAGTGGTCGCTCCGTGACGCCGGCCTAATCGCCAGGACTGCGCCGTCGCTTTCTCAAGGGCGCTCGGCGATAAGCCGCTAACCGCGAGTCGCTGGGGAGTCACAGGCTTCCCAGACTCCCAGAAACTCCCACTCCATTCCAGTTTTCCAAAGCTAGCCAGGATTTGCAACCGTACCAACCACACTATTCCACCAAATCCCTTGGCGGACTACCACATAAGACGCGAAGTCGCTATAGCCGGACCTTTTCGACATAGCAACCTTTGCGCCGAATGTCCAGTCCGGGGCTTCAAGAAAAGCTGAACCCGCCTGAATTGCGGGTAGGGACCGTTCCACCTTGCTAACCGCTCACCATGCCGCCGGAACGCTGCCCGACTCATGGCACAAGCACATTGAGACGCAACTTCAAGCGGATGAAGGGGTTGTGGCATGGTTTGAGACCGATCTGAACGCCGAGTTGCGGTATGAATCGTCGTTGGTGGTTTTGACAACGCAGCGGATTCTTTCGGTTCACTCGGCTTTGGCCGGATCAAACGGCCGTGCCGATGAACATTCCGCCGAACGGCAGTCGTGGAACCTTTCCGGCGACATGACGTTGCAAAGTAAGGACTATGCGACGGCCGGTGCACTGGTACTGTCGACCTCCGACCGCCGGCTCGCCGTGTGGCGATACACCTCCGGCCGTACAGCGGCTGCTCATCGCTTTTTGCAGCGATTTACCGCACTCCAAACAGGGCATTCGGGCGCCGCAGTTACGCCTGCGGTTTGCCCAAGCTGCGGGGGGTTGATCGATCCGACCACAGGCGAATGCCCGCAATGCGAGGTTCAACCGGCGCCTCCGCCGACGTCATCGTTGCTGCGGCTGGTGCAGTTTGCTCGCCCGCGCGCCGGTATGGTTCTGTTCGGTTTTGTGCTCACTGTCTTGGGTACGGCCGCCAGTCTGGTTCCGCCGTATCTCACCATTCCGCTGATCGACCAGGTCCTCATCCCTTATTCAAATAATCAGCCCTACGACACAGAGCTGGTTTACTGGCTGTTGGGCGGTCTGGCGGTCGCCGCTTTGATCGCCTGGGTGCTCGATTGGGCCAAGACCTATGTGCTCGCCTGGGTAAGCGAACGGATTAGCGCCGACATGCGCAGCCGCACGTATCGTCATTTGCAGGAGCTGTCGCTGGAGTTTTTCGGCGGCAAGCGCACCGGCGACCTGATGTCGCGCGTGGGGAGCGACTCCGACCGCATCTGCAACTTTCTTTCGCTCAACCTCGTCGACTTCGCGGCCGACGTGCTGATGATCACGATGACCTCGATCATTTTGATACTGATCGAGTGGAAGCTGGCGCTGGTAGCGCTGATCCCCTTTCCGTTCATCGTGTTCCTGGTGCATTGGGTACGGCAGCGGCTGCGCCGCGGCTTTCGGCAGTCGGGTGTGGCCTGGGCCGACATGACGAGCGTGCTGGCCGATACCATTCCCGGCATCCGCGTGGTCAAAGCGTTTGCGCAAGAGGACCGGGAAGTCGAGCGCTTCGAGCGGACCAACGTTCGCGTGTTGGCAACCAATGACCGGGTGAACGTCGTGTGGTCCTTCTTTGGACCGTTGGTCACGCTGCTCACTGAGTTGGGCCTGTGGACCATTTATGCCTTCGGGGCGTATCTCGTATTTCAAGACGCGATCAAGTTGGGCGTGCTGGTCGGCTTCATTGCCTACATCGGACGCTTCTACACCAAGATCGATTCGCTGATTCGCATGGTCACGGCCGTGCAGCGCGCGGCAGCAAGTGCGCACCGCATCTTCGAAATCCTCGACAAACAACCGAGCGTCGCCGAGCCGGTGAACCCCGTGTACCCCGGCCGCATCCACGGGCGCATCGAATTGAGTGATGTGCGCTTCAAATACGGGACGCGCGAAGTGCTGCACGGCCTGAACCTCGCGATCAAGCCCGGCGAGATGGTGGGCCTGGTTGGGCAGAGCGGCGCGGGCAAGAGCACCTTGATCAACCTAATTTGCCGGTTCTACGACGTGGCCGACGGCGCCATCCTGGTCGATGGCCACGACGTCCGTTCCTTCCCGATCGAAGAATACCGCCGCAACATCGGGATTGTGCTGCAAGACCCGTTTCTGTTCTATGGGACGATCACCGAGAACATCGCCTACGGCCGACCGACCGCCACACGCGCCGAGATCGTCGCGGCGGCGCGCGCGGCAGGGGCTCACGAATTCATCCTCCGTCTGCCCGACGGTTACGATTCGCTGGTGGGCGAGCGCGGGCAATCACTCTCCGGCGGCGAGAGGCAGCGGATCTCGATCGCCCGCGCGCTGTTAATCGACCCGCGAATCCTGATCCTCGACGAAGCCACGTCGTCGGTCGATACGGAGACCGAGCGCGAAATCCAACGGGCGTTGGAGCGTTTGATCCAGGGGCGCACGACGATTGCGATTGCGCATCGACTGAGCACGCTGCGGCGCGCCGACAGGCTGGTAGTGATGCAACGCGGTCAGATTGTGGAAATCGGCAAGCACGAAGAGCTGCTCGCGCAGGGCGGCGCCTACGCGCGACTGCACCAGGTGCAGATGGAGATGGCGCAGGAGATTGGGATTTAGCAAATGGGGAATGTGCGAATGGGGAATGGGGAATGATTGGCGGCCGCGATGTCTTCGAGCGCATTGTCTTCTCCTATGATCCGATGGGTCGGCTCGTGTTTCGTGACGGCGTGGGCAGCGAGCATGTCGATGTGACGCCGGTGCGTGGTTTTCCCATCTCCGATCCCGACTACGGCGTCTCGATCTGCGACGCCGATGGGCACGAGTTGTTATGGATCGAGCGGCTGTCGGATTTGCCGGTGGCCGCACGCGAGACGCTGGCTGCGGACCTTGCGCAGCGCGAATTCATGCCCGTCGTGCAGCGCATCGTTCGCATCTCGGCGAACTCCGAGCCTTGCGAGTGGGAAGTCGAAACCGACCGCGGTCGCACCAGGTTCGTCCTCAAGATCGACGAGGACGTACGGCGGCTTGACGACCGCCGGGCCATGGTGACCGACTCGAACGGTGTGTCGTATCTAATTCCGGACCTTGCTGCGCTCGACGCCATCAGCCGTCGCTATCTGGAGCGGTATCTTTGATGAAGTTGCAGCGCCGATAGGGCCAGCGGAAACGGTAGAAAAGAACCATCCGGCGACAAGCACATGTTCCGTGGGCTGCGACGGGTCTACTGCTCGTAACGCCGAGCTAAAATATCGCCCGTAACCGAGTGGATCACATAGTGCGGCCCGCCGCCTGCGACAAGGGGGTCCGTTAAGTCGTAATCAATATGCCATCCGTCGGCGCAAGGCGTCAGTGTGATTTTGAAACCCGAAAGATCACCGTAGACCGAC
>JBBDYH010000090.1:78266-112978 GCA_040901795.1 Pirellulales bacterium | reverse complement strand
GCGAGGCTAATGCTCGTGAGTCGCCATGCCAATGAACAGGGCCGACAGAAAGGTGAAGATGTAAGCTTGCAAAAACGCGACAAATAACTCCAACAAACTCAAGGCAGTGGCGCCCAGCACGCTGAAAAATGTGACCGAAGTCCATACGATCCAGCCTTTGGCCGCCGCCGAGATAAAGGCCACGATGACGGCCAACACCAGGTGGCCCGCCATCATATTGGCCAGCAAACGAACCGCCAACACAAAGTGCCGGATCAACAATCCCATCACTTCAATCACGAATACCATGGGCTTGAGCAAGACCGCCATCACCGGCGGCAACTCCATATGCGGCACCTGGCCAATCCAGAATCCGACGGGTCCCATCTTCGCCATCCCGGCGCCGACCACGGTCAGGAACGTGATGATTGCCAAGGCGCCAGTCGTAGCCAACGAACCTGTGGCGGAGCCGAGCCAGGGAAGCAACCCAAACAGGTTACACGCCAGCACAAAAAAGAACATCGTCCATAAGAACGGCAGGAACTTATCGGCCTCGTGATAATGGTGGGGGTCATGGGCAATTGATGGCCGCGCTACCTGATCGCGAATGAACACCAACATTCCCTCGAACAGGTTCCAGCCCTTGCCGCGAGGGCGGTGCTCGCGCGACGCACGGCTGGCCAGGCGGATGAAGATCACTGACAGCAAGATGGCCACCACCACTTCCAACACCATGAACTTAGTGAGTCGCAGATCGAGGGGCTCGACAATCCCATGCCGCTCGACAATTGGGTGCTCGAGCGTTATCGGCTGGGGTATCTCAATCTTTCCGTCGCGCGCAAGCAACCGCGGCACTTCGAAGTGCTCGGCATCTTGAACATGCCCAAACAGATGGGACGGATCGAAGGGGTTCTCCGCCATGAATCAATGCGCCTCCGCGCGCCAGCGCATCGATACCAGCTTCACCGTCAGCCATGTTTCAACCACCAGCGCGACGAGATAGTACGCCAGAATACAAATCACGAACCCGGCCTGAGCCAGCGGGCCGCCTGGGAGCATCACCACCATGACCGCAACCAACGGCAAGCCCATGCGCAGCGCCATTCCGACCGCAGTCAAAGCCAAAGCACGTTCCGGCTCTCGCATGAGCGTGCTTGCCGTCATCGCGAGCCCGGCTCCCGCCCAACAAACCGCGGCAGCCGACAGCGAGGCGACCACGCCGTCGCGGCCATACATCGGCCAGGCGTAAAAGTAAGTGAGAAGGGCGCAGGAGCTGAGCATTGCCCCCGCCAAAACACCATGCGCGGCGCGTAAGCCCAAGCGGCCGATCGGCCTTGACCCCATATCGCTGGCTGCGGGAACCTGGCTCACGTTTGCTGGTTTTCCTGATTCTTGCCCGGCCGGCTACCCTTCGTCCGGCGCGACTTACCTGGTACTGCTCCAGTCAGCACCAACAGGGACCACATACCCGCCACAATTCCAAACACAAAACCCGCCGGCGCGAGGAAACGGGTGTCGAACTTCCCATCGAGCCAATAGCCCAGCAGTCCGGGCAGCACCATGGTCAGCGCAACAGCCGTAATTCGCGACACCCATTCCAGGGCGACGGCCATAGGCGATCGTCGGTCCTCAGGAGCCGCCATCAGATACACCCCAGAACCTTGTCTCCAGGCGCGCCATCAGAGCTAACAATCGCCCCGAGAAAGCCTTACGACAAATCCGCACTCCAGACGGGTTATGGCGGGCAGTGAAACCGATCCGTGGACGTACTGTAATGGACCGTTCGGACTGCTGTCAATTAGCCGCGCAGCCGAATTCGTGTTTTTTTTCACAAAGTCGATTAAACGCCGGAAGTTGGCCTCCATACGGCAGTTGTGCGATTGGTTTTTCGTCGGAACGAATGTACCGAATTGGATCGCGTCCGCTCCGCGGTCGTTGGATATGGCAGCGCGAAAAGTCGGCGGCATTCGCTTCAGGCAGGTTCACAGCAATTCAAGCACTTTGCTAGCAAGCGTTTACAGCGAGATCGAATGCGCCTCACTATCCCTAAAATGCACCTTGATCGTTGCGTTTCCCCGCTATTTCCGGTAAACTCAGATTGATGGGTTCGTCCGATACGAGCGGAATTCGCCAGAATTCCGGGCACCTGGACTCTTGCGGGTTCAGATACGGCGTCAGGGCGTTTCCTGTCTTAGCGAGGTTTCGGTAAACTGACACCTAACGAGGGAGGGGGTCAGTCGTGTACAAAGTGCGCCCTTGCGGGGCGCCCCACCTGTTAGTTAGGGATTGCTGCAGGGCCGGATGAACGGGTCAGGGACGATGCTCTCTAGTTATGTGGGGCGCTGGTAAGCGCCTGGGAGGTAGTCCATCAATGACCGCATCTTCGCTTCGGGCCTATTCGCTCAAAGATCTTGCCAAAATGGCGAAACAGCGCGGCGTTAGCGGCTGGCATGCCATGCGGAAAGATCAACTCGTGGCAGTGCTTGTGAGCGCGGCAAAGCGGCGTTCCGCTGCTCGCGTGTCGGCCAAAAAGCAGATTGCTCCGGTTCGACGTCCGAGCGTTTCACTAGCATCTGATCGGCGCAAGTTGAGCGCCGCGGCTCGTACGTCTCGCGTGACGGCGACCAGCACCAAAGTTGTGAAGAACTCGCGGCTGATCAAGCGACTGGAGGAAGCCAAGGCGCAGATGCTGCGCTCGAAGGATTTGGCGACAGCCAATGGCCAAGCCAGAAGCAACGGCGCCGTCCACAACATCAACGGTTCGGTCAAGGACCGGCTGGTGCTCATGGTCCGTGGGCCGTTTTGGTTACACGCGTGCTGGGAGCTGGCCGCACAGAGCATCCAGCGCGCTCAAGTCGCGATGGGTCAGGATTGGCACACCGCCCGCCCCGTCTTGCGGTTGTTCCATGTCACCAATGCCGGAGCGAGTACCTCGTCGGAGCGCGTGATTCGAGATATTCCCGTCCATGGCGGCGTAAAGAACTGGTACATCGACGTCAAAGAAGCGCCGCAGAGCTACCGCGTTGAGATTGGGTATTTGAGCGCCAAGGGGCGGTTCTACTCACTCGCCCGCAGCAACACCGTCACCACACCCGCCGCCACCGCCGGCGATTCGCTGGACGCACATTGGGGCGACATCGCGCGCGACTGCGATAAGATCTACGCGATGAGCGGCGGCTATTCGGTGGAAGGCAGCAGCGCCGAATTGCAAGAGCTGTTCGAAGAACGGATGCGGCGGCCGATGGGCTCTCCCACGGCGAACCGTTACGGCAACGGCGCCGATGGGCTTCTGCCGCGCGAAAGGGACTTCCGCTTCGATATCGATGCCGAGATTGTCATCCACGGCGCCACGCAGACCGGCGCTCACGTCACCATGCAGGGCGAACCCATCAAGGTTCAGCCGGACGGCACGTTTCATGTGCGGTTCGACCTGCCCAATCGCCGGCAGGTGATTCCCATCTTGGCTTGCACCAAGGACGGCGTCGAACAGCGGACAGTCGTGTTGGCGGTCGAGCGGAACACCAAGATCATGGAGCCGGTCACCCGCGAAAGCGGCGAATAAGTGTAGTCTTCACGCTCCGCGTGAAGAATCATCACGCGGAGCGTGATGACTACACTAGATCTGTTTCGACAGATGAATATACTCGCCCTCGCCCAGCCGCGCCCGACGTGGATTGTCGGCAATGTACTGCCGATAGTACTCAAATTGCTGGACTGTTCGCACCAGATGATCGAAGCCGTCTTGCTGCCAGAAGCGGCCGTTTCGCCCCAAAGCACGGTTGGTTTTCACGGCTGTGTAATGCTTCCATGATTCGCACTGATTCAGCATCGACTGTTCATCGGGAAAGGCCACCAGCAAATGCACATGGTTGGGCATCACCACGAAATCGGTAAGGTCGTAGCGCTCTTGATCGAAATGCGTCAGGCTGCTTGCCACCTCGCCAGCCAGCTCGGGCCGGCGCAGTACGCACTCGCCATGGCAAGCATCTAAGTGGTCATTCCAACGATCCGAGATCATTAACCGAAACTCCAACGCCTGGTGAACGTCCAGCTTGTTCAGCGCCGTCCGCCAATTCGCCCCCTCCGGATCGATGCCATGCCGCCGCAGCCACGCGTTGCGCAGCGCTAGCCATTCCGCCAGAACATTCGCGGGAATCGAGTCCCAAGTGCGCCATGTAATGAACGCCAACGTGCCTGACTGAGACCAATGTGGCAGTCGCCGTTCGACGATGGCATAATCCTGCTTCGGATCGAACACCTGAATCCGGTCGCGAAGGGGTTCATTCATAGTTCATCCGAGCGTGTCTTTACGCAGTGCAGTTCTCGGATAGTATACTCTTGCCGGATTGGACCAGTGTAGTCTTCACGCTCCGCATGAAGAATCATCACGCGGAGCGTGATGACTACACTAACCCCGCTGCCTAGGATAGAGAGAGGCATCGGTTTCGGCAGCGTTTCCTGCTCCGCGCAACTCTGGAATTCCCGTGTCCAAGGACATCACTCATATCCTGTCAGGCTGGCCGTATGAGCCGGAGGCGACCAGCGTGCGCATCGTTCGGGGTGACGACGGCGAGGAGAGAATTCAACTGCGGATCGACCTGGGCCTGATGCAGATGCAGTTTCATGGGCGTCCCGATGGTCTGCGTCCGGAAGGCCATGAATCGTGGCTGGATTACTACCAGGCCCAACAACGGTCGCACGACGCGGCGAACCCGGATGCATCGCCATTTTTGCTGGAGCCGGAAGATTGCGCCGAGCTGTTGCGCGAGGGAGTGCAATACTATCATCGCTATCTGAGCTTTTGGCACTTGCGGCGGTTCGAGCTGTGTGCGCGCGACACCAGGCGGAATCTGGAGCTGTTTGCATTCGTTCGCGACCACGCCCGCCGCGAGCGGGACAAGCTGCAGTTCGATCAGTGGCGTCCCTATGTCACCATGATGCACACCAAGGCGGTGGCCACTCCCTTGGTCGAGCTCCGCCAAATCGATGCCGCCCGAAAGGTCGTTGAGCACGGCATTGCGCAGATTAAGGAATTCCTGGCCAACTACGATCAGATGCACCGCGCCAAGCACTGCTCCGAGCTTGTGCACCTCCAAAGGTGGTTGAAGAAGCTCGGCGAGCGGCAGCCGACCGCGGCGGAAGCCTACGTCTCGTCGGACCGGCTTGCGCAACTGCGTGCCGAATTGGACAGCGCGATCGCCGAGGAGCGGTTCGAGGATGCGGCACGGATCCGCGATGAGATCAACGCCGTGCGGGAGACGGGGGCGCCAAATGAGGAGATGAAGGGATGACCAAGGAGTTAGGGGAATGAACCAGGAGATAGGGGGATGAGAATTGCGATGAGGGGATGAATCGAGCACTGGCCTCGAGCTTTGGCTTATCCCCCTATCTCCCTCCGCATCTCCCTATCTCCTTTAATAAAGCGTTCAATGACAAAGTCCCTTCCACCGAATCGCGACCTCCTGCTCGAAACGCTTCGTGCTTACGGAAGCTGTCTAGTTGCGTTCTCGGCGGGGGTGGACAGCACGGTGGTTGCCAAGGCGGCACAATTAGCGCTGGGCGATCGGGCGGTCGCCGTGACGGGAACAAGTGCGAGCCTGGCGTCCGGTGAATTGGACGAGGCGCGGGAGCTGGCCCGGCTGATTGGCATTCGTCACGAGATTATCGAGACTGCTGAGTTCGCCCAACCGAGTTATCTCCGGAATGCTCCGGACCGGTGTTACCACTGCAAAACTGAACTTTATACGCAGCTCGAGCCGGTGGCGGCGCGGCTCGGTCTGGCGATGATCGTCAATGGCGCCAACGCTGATGATCTGGGCGACTACCGCCCCGGCATGAGTGCCGCCCAGGAACATCGCGTGCGGAGTCCGCTGGTCGAATGCGGACTTACCAAGCAGGATGTCCGCGTGTTGGCCGCCGCCTGGAAGTTGCCGGTGTGGGACAAGCCGGCCTCGCCCTGTCTCTCCAGCCGAGTGGCCTACGGCGAAGAGGTCACACCCGAGCGCCTGGCGATGATTGACCGCGCCGAGCAATACCTCCGCGAATTGGGCCTGCACACGGTTCGCGTGCGGTACCATCGTGGTGATCTGGCACGGCTGGAAGTGCCGGCCGAGTCGATCAGCCGGCTTGCCGGGCCGGACGTGCGAAGCGGGTTACTTGAAACGCTGAGGCGACTTGGTTTCAAATACGTGACGCTGGACCTCGCCGGCTTCCGCTCTGGCAGCCACAACGAGGCCCTGCCGCTCATTCAGATCAAGTCGCTATGAAACGTAGAAAGTTTCTGGCCGCGATTGCGGCTCCCTCATGGGCCTGTCTGACATCAATGCGTTCTGCATTTGCCGTACAGACAAGGGACGAAGCGCCATCTTCACCAAGCGTCAGAACTGCGGTCCCATTGGTTGACCGAATCTGCCTCTTTACCGATCATCTCGACGACTTCGGTTATAGCTACAGCGACGTGGCGGGCATGTTGCGGCAGCTCAAGATCGACGGCCCGGACCTCACAGTTCGTCCGGGTGGGCTGGTGCTCCCCGAGCGAGTCACGGAGGATCTTCCCAAGGCGGTCGCGGCGTTTCATGACGAGGGATTGAACGTGCCGATGATTTCCACTGGTCTGACGTCGGCCGAGGATCCCGCGGCCGCTAAGACATTCGCCGCCGCCGGCAAACTAGGCATCGGCTATTTCAAGCTGGGTTACTACCGTTACGACGACGTGGCGAAGTGGCGCGCTCAGCTCGATGCGACGCGAACACAACTTAAGGCACTTCTCGCGCTCAGCGGGCGCGCCGGCCTGGTCGCCGGCTTTCACAACCATTCTGGCCCCTCTGTCGGTGGGGCGCTCTGGGACTCGTGGGAACTGCTCGGCGGGATGGACCCGAAACAAGTCGGCTTTTACTTCGACCCGGCGCAGGCGACGATCGAAGGAGGCAACCACGGCTGGAAGCTCGGCCTGGCACGGCTTGCGCCGCGACTGGTCATGGTGGCGATTAAGGATTTCGTGTGGGAAAAGAGCGGCGGCGAGTGGCGCACGCGGTGGGTCCCGCTCGGTGAAGGGATGGTCCGCTGGAACGATTTCTTCGCCCTGCTGGCGAAGATTTCTTTCGCAGGTCCCCTCTCGCTGCACATCGAATACGATCCGGGTGGATCGACCAAGGCCGACCGGTTTGAGAACAGCCTCGCCGCCGCCGAGCGGGATTTGCAGTTCCTGCGGAAGCAGATCCAGTAGGTGGCTGACCCGGCGGCTAAGTTCGTAGACGCTTTTTCGCGTGCCGACGCTGCACGACCCTTGGTTCGCCCATCCACTGCCGGCGTGTCGGCTTGTAGCCGTACTCCAAAGCGAACCACTCCGCGTATCGCTCGCGATCAACCGTCCGCGAGTTACGATCGTCGAGCAAGTGGCCGAGCTCATGGATCAGGATGTTATTCAGATAGAAATCCTTGACGGCGCGCTCGGTCCAGACCAGCTTCCAGACGTCCGGCGCCTCATGAACCCAGCGGCCGCCGTACATCCGCGCCTCATTGACTTGTGAGGGCTTGGGCGGCGCTGTGTAGAACTCCGTCAGATTGTCCTCGATGGGATACAAATAAATGCTCGAGCCCCACTGCATCCCGTAGCATGGGAAGCTCTGCTTCTTCCGTGTCATGCGGCTGAATTGCACCACCTCCAGTGGCTTGAGGAACCGCTCGGGAAAGATCTCCAGGCGATCTCGCACCTCGTCAGGCGTCAGCACATGTCGAAAGCCGTCTCCCGATGGTTGAACGACAAATCGATAACCATGCGCGTCGTCGTCGCGCGGCTCGTGCCAATCCTCCGGAGGAACAAACGGCAGGCGGTCGTTCGCTTGCGCCATTCGGGCGCGTTTGCTCAACGGCACTCGCACGCGTGCGTTACGCGCGCGTGCTACCGTGTTGAATTGGTCTAATCGATTTGGTGATCGGCCCCCTAAGTGCAACTGTGGATGATAGCTCATACGTCTTCCCTCTCTGCTCGCCGGATGTCGCGGCGGAGCGGACTCGCGTGCATCTTCGTACCCGCGCGAGAGCGGGTATTTCTGACCGACGAAGGTGGTTCATAACGAGCACAGATCCATCGTAGGTAGGCGGCATGAATGAAAACAAGTGAACACTGTAAGTTCATTGCTGACAGGCGGTTACAGCGACGCCTGTGCGCCATTTCTTTTTGATTTCGGGGCTTGACAAGCGGTGGCCGGGCAGCCTTCAAAAAAGTGCGGTTTGGGGGCAATCGGCGGTTCTCCGCATGTGCCTCCTGAGGCGCTGCTCGATAGACTAACGGAGGATCAATTACCTGGAGTGTTTCGCTCGCGTTCGTCAGATGAAGTAGTTCAAGGTCGCCGCGCTCATGGTGGGCCGTCGCCCGCGGCGGGCTCGTCCCACCCTACGGCTCGATAGACTTACGACGGACGCGCTAAAGCGTGAACTCCAACTAAGAACGCCATGTCGCTCTTGATCGATGGCTACAACTTGCTGCATGCCACCGGGATTCTGGGCCAGGGTCGCGGCCCAGGCTCGCTCGCGCGCTCGCGCGAGGCGCTGTTAAACGTGCTCGCCGAATCGCTCTCGGCGGAAGAGCTGGGCCGCACGGCGATCGTTTTTGACGCACATGATCCACCGTGGGGTCTGTCGCGACAGCTTGACCACCACGGAATGACTGTTTATTTCGCGTCCCGGCACGAAGACGCCGACAGCATGATTGAGGACTTGATCACGAGGCATTCCGCGCCACGGAAGCTGATTGTGGTGTCGAGCGATCATCGGTTGCAGCGTGCCGCGAAGCGGCGACGAGCCTCCGCCATCGACAGTGATCGCTGGTTTCGTGAGCTAATGCAGACCCGCCTGGAACGATCGGCGCCTTCCTCAACGGAGACCGTCAAGCCGGAGGGGCCCTTCTCGCCGGGCGAAGTGGAATTCTGGCTGCGGCAGTTCAAGATCGATGAGCCGGGAGCCGCCAATCCGCCGAAATGATCAGTAAAGTCTGCCAACTCGACCCATTTTTCCCGTTTATACTGCCTTTAGCGTTTAATCGGCAAAGCGGACGCAGCGCACGTGCCGATAGCTCTTCAGAGGCGCAAGTCGTGGCCTGAGAACGCCGCAAACTATCGGCGCGACCTATGGTTACGTATCGCGTGGGCGTGGCAACGTGCGGACTCGGCCCAGCCTACGTGAATACGCACTCGCTACGTGAATCGTCCGAGCTAGAGGCTCTGTCGCATGGATCTTGGAACGCTGGGCGGTCTGATCGGCGGCTTCGTGCTGCTGTTGGTCGCGCTGATCATGGCCGCCAGCCACGGTGGCAGCGCCGTCTCGCTCGGGCAGTTTATCGATCCCCCGGCGGCAATCCTGGTGCTTGGCGGCGGCCTCTGCGTCGTCATGATCTCCGTGCCGCTCAAGGTCTTCCTGGGTTTGCCGAAGGTCATGATGAAGCTCTGCTTCAACAAGCCCGCCAATCATGCCGGGCTGATCGAAACGCTTGTCAAGCTGGCCGAGACCGCGCGCAAGGAAGGGTTGTTGGCACTTGAGAACCGAGTGAACGACGTGGTGAACCCCACGCTCTTGATGGGGCTGCGCATGGCCGTGGACGGCACACGTCCTGAGCTGATCGAGCAAGTGATTCGCAAAGAGATCGCCCATATTGAAACCAGCGCTTCGGTCGAGAAACGGATGTTCGACATGATGGGGCGCTGTGGACCGGCGTTTGGCATGATCGCCACGCTATTGGGATTGATCCTGATGTTGGGAAACCTGGACGACCCCGACTCAATCGGTCCGACGATGGCGATGGCGTTGGTCGGCACGCTGTACGGGGCGGCGGTGGCCAACATGGTTTGCCTGCCTTGTGCCGAGAAGCTCGCCTATTTGGGTCACGAGGAAGTCGTATCGCGTGAAATCATCCTCGATGGAGTGTTGGCCATTCAAGCCGGAGACAGCCCCCGGCTGGTCGCACAGAAGCTGGCGCCGTATCTGGCGCACGGCAAGCAATTGGCCGACATGTCCGCGTGACAGTTGAAAAACGAGGACTGGCTCCTGATGTCGAAAAAATGCCATTGTGAAGAAGGAATCGCGGAATGGGTCATGTCGTATGCCGACATGATCACAATTCTGATGGCGTTCTTCGTGGTGATGTATTCGATGGCCGGCGACAAAAACCAGAATCCGAAGACCGAAGCGGTGATGGGCTCGCTGCGAAACTGGCTGGGCCCAACGCGCGCACATTGGCCAATGACCTGGATGACGCACCCCAAGCGTCTGCCGACGGCGTTCGATGTTCCGGCGCCGCCGGATCGGGAGCGCGGCGCCACCGAGAACGCCAAATCGACCGTTCCCCAGCCGAATGCCACGTTTCCGGACGGCGTGACGATTTATTTGCCGGGTTCCACCTATGAGCTGCCGACGAGCGAGAAGTTGGACCGGGAGACGCGCGACGAGCTGTATAAGGTCGTCGAAGCGGTGGCGGGGAAGCTGAACCTGATCGAGATCCGGGGACAGGCGAAGCGGCATTTCTTCCGCAAGCTCAGGCCATCGCAAAACGCCACGGACCTGGTCTATCAGAAGTGCCGGCTGATCATGGAGTATCTCATCGAACAAGGCATCGATGCTCAGCGGATTCAGGTTCGGATCGTTCGCGCCGAGGGGAATATGGATGAAACCAAGCTGGCCGAGAAAAACCGCGATATTCAGATCGACGTCTTCATGCTCAACGAGGTCCTTGAGCTCCAACCGGGCGTAAATACGATCGACACTGGAATACTTCAGAAGAAGTAAGAGCGAATGGTAGCACGGTGTTGGGTAGTTAGTTGTGAGTGGCGAGTGGTCGCTCAGAGGTGATTGTCAGTGGTGACTCTGACAGCTCACCCCTCATCCCTCACCCCTCTTGCCGCACTGCACGGTCGCGCGACGAACGGTGCCCGGCAAAGCAGCACACGCGTCGCGGCGCGATGTATCCCGCGTCTCTGGGCTGGCCGTCTCGTCGTCTTGCAAAGTGTTGTTACTGAATGTCTTAACGGTCAAGGGACTGGAACGGCAGCATTGTCTCGCAGCCCTTGGCATGTCGCTTGCGTTTGCGGCAATGCGGATCGAACGGTCGTACTCGCAACGTCGCTTCCGTTCGGGTGGGGCCTACCCAGTGAGCGATAACCTTTAACCGCGTAGTTCGCGCAGGCGGCGCGTGACGAAGCACTTCGGCTCTTGCCTGGGCCGTAAGGATGCCCTCATGGCTTGGGTGAGCGCTCCGCCTAGCTCGCCCAAGCCGGGGCATTTTTCTTGCGCGCTTCCTGGAATGGATCGTCGATCGAAACCGACACGCGTTTTGGCGGTGGTAGCGTCGCTCTCAATGACGAATGACGAAGTACCGAATGACGAAACAATGACGAAGCCCGAATGACGAACTGAGTTCCTTCGTCATTCGTCATTCGGATTTGTTTCGACATTCGGATTTCGGCCTTCGTCATTCTCACAGCGGGTTGACCTCGCTCCGACGTCCGGACTAAGATTCATCGGTCGCCCCTGGAGACGTGTTCATCGATGAAGCTGATCATTGCCATCATCCAGCCGAGTCGCCTCGAAGCCGTCAAGGCGGCGTTGAGCGAGGTCGAGGTTTTTCGGCTCACGATCATGGATGTGCAAGGGTTCGGCCGGCAGAAGGGGCATGCCGAAGTGTTTCGTGGGCATGAAGTCGCGGTCAACCTGCTCCGCAAGGTCCAACTCCAAATCGCCGTAAACGAAGAGTTCGTTCAGCCGACGATCGACGCGATTATCAAAGGCGGCCGCACGGGCAAGACCGGCGAGATCGGCGACGGCAAGATCTTCGTCCTCCCGCTGGAGGATTGTATTCGCATCCGCACCGGCGAACGCGGCAAGGAAGCGATTTAGAGCACGTCATGCTGAGCGCAGCGAAGCATCTCGCCGTGTTCCAGAGAGATCCTTCGCTTCGCTCAGGATGACTATCTCGGCCGTGCAGCGCACGTTCACGCCATCTTGACTCGCCCCTGTCGCGGCCAGGCCCAGCAGACGGCGATCCCGCCGAAATAGAGCAACAGCAGCGGAATGCCCAGGAACATGAAGCTGATCGGATCGGCCGGCGTGAGTACGCAGGCCAGGACCACGATCGACATGACGGCGATCTTCCACTTGGACAAGTAGGAGTGGACCGTGAAGATGCCGATCCGTTCCAGAAACAGCATGACCAACGGCAATTGAAACGCCACGCCGAAGCCCAACGGGAGCATCAAAAAGAAGCTCAGCCATTCGCCAATCCGCGGATCGGGATCGATGCCCAACTCGGCGTTGTTGCTGAACAGGAAATCGAGCACCGGCTGAAACACGTAACCGATGGCAAGGTAGATCCCTGCCAGGAACAGTCCGAGGCTGACGGGCAGAAAGAGGTGGACGTAGCGCTTCTCGTGCGGATAAAGTCCCGCCGCGACGAACATCCAAAGCTGGTAGAACACCCAGGGACTGGCAATGACAAACCCTGTCAAGAACGAGGCCTTCAGCCAGATCATGAACCCTTCTTGCACGCCCAAGCTCTGAGGATGCGTGCGCGGGTCGTTTTTCACCAACCGCCAGATGAGTATCTGAACGAACTTGGGGTGCGGGGCCTTTACCAGCTTGGGATGGGTGGAGTGGAGCAAATGCCAGTTGAGTTCACGGAGGCCGGCTTTTTTCAGATTGTTACGTCGGTCCAACATTTTCTCGACCGACTCGCTTAGCGTGACGCCATCAAACGTTTCTTCGTCATAGAAATCGGGCCGCGAGAGGACGTCGTTGATTTCGTCGAGCAACTGGTCCAGCTCTTCGTCGGTGAATTTGCGATCTTCCGCGCCCTTCGCCAGCAATTCGCGGCCGTCCTTGCTTAGGAACGAGCGCAGCCGCGCTGCCGGCCCAGCTTCCTCGTTCGCCAGCGTGTCGAGAAATCTCAAGTCGGGCAGATCAATTTCGGCCAAACTGAACCGGTCCACGTCCAATCCGCCTTGTATTTGCGGAAACTCCTCACTGAGGGCATCCCAGATGTCCTGCGGCTCGATGAACACCGGCTCGAAGATCATCTCCCGCTCCGCGATCGCCGCCTCTTGAGCTGGCGTCAGCGATCCCCCCATATCCGTGCGCACGATTTCAATGGCCCGCTCTTGATAATACGCTCTCAGGGCATCGACCAAGGGATCATTGATAAACCGCACAACGGCGCTGCCGAAGTACAAACCGAAGGCACAGCCGACGATCAGGCCCAACATCGCCTTGAACAGCGCACGCCGCAACTCTTCGAGGTGCTCCCCGAAGGTCATCGTGCTGTCCCTGAAGAGATCGTCGTCCGGTTTCTTGAGCACAGGCGGGAGCGGGCGGTGGGAGGCGGGGCGTTGGTCTTGTAACGGCGGAAAAGGCGTACGAATCGATCATAGCGAAGGAATGGGGAATGTGCGAATGGGGAATGGAGTGAATGGAAGGCCGGGTCGTCCATCATCCGCTTGCGCATTCCCCATTCCACATTCCATCATTCCCTATTCGCCGTCCCATTCCCCATTCCCCATTCGCACATTCCCCATTTGTCCAAGTTTCCTTCCCGCAAACGGCTTAGGAGAATACACTAGGCGTAGTGCCGCGATCGCCTCCGCGTCGCAGCATGCATCCGAGGGATCGAATCCGCATGAGCGACCGGTATCGTCTCTGTGTTGGCAATTGCCTGCTGGGGTGGGCGCCATGGGTTGTTTCGCTGGTCGTTCTTGCCGCTCTTGCGCCCGGCCCGTTGGCCGCCCAGATCTACCCACGGACGCAAGTCGAGCTCACCGATGCGATTCGTGTCGATGAACCGGCCCCCATGGTCGGTAACCAATTGCAACGCGTGCGCGTCAACTTTGCCCAGCGGCAGTGGGACGCGGGCATCGAAGTTCTGCGGAAGTTGATGGAGGATCACGGCGAGCGGCTCGTGCGTCTCGATTCCCGTTTTATCTCGCTCCGCGAGTTGGGGCACAGGGAGTTGGCCCGGCTGCCGGCCGAGGGGCTTTCGCTTTACCGCGGTCGAGTCGATGCGCAAGCCCGGCAGTGGTACGACGAGGGCGTGAAGCACCGCGATGTTGTGGTGCTGGCACGCGTTGTGGATGAGCTCTTCACCAGCAGCTACGGCGACGATGCCCTGTTCGTGCTGGGCGAGATTTATTTGGAGCGCGGTGAGTACCAGCGAGCACGCGAATGGTGGGAGCGGATCAGTCCCGCGCTGCGCTCGGCGGATGGCCTGCCGCTGTGGGTGGAACAGCGCTCCGCCACCAACACGAACGCCGAGAAGGCGCCGCCACGCGCCGAGCCGGCGGCACTGGAAGGCGATGCGCCGATACTCTGGCTGGCCTACCCCGACACGGATCTACAGCTCGCCGACGTGCGCGCGCGCCTGGTTCTGGCCTCGCTGCTCGAAGGGGCGCGCGCGCGGGCGGAAACCGAGTACCGGTCGTTTGTCGAACTGCACGTGGAAGCTACGGGTCGCCTGGCCGGACGCGAAGGGCCGTACCGTGATACGCTTGCCGCGCTGCTCAATTCCGCGAAGGAGTGGCCCCTGCTCTCCCCGTCGCGCGCCGCAAGTACGTTCGCCGGCGGTCCGACAAGGAATTTCATTTCGCCAGGCGAGTTTGCCTTGCGGTCGCTGGCCTGGTCCGAGCCGATTGCCTTTCCCAGGAAATGGCAGGCTCACAAAGACAACTTGATCCGATTTGGCTTGAACCAGAGCCGCGTCGCGGAAGACAGTCAGAATCTGTTGAGCTATCATCCGCTCGTGGTGGGTGACCTGGTTGTGTGGCACGACCTGCACTGCATTTATGTTTACGACCTGCACACCGGTCAGCCGGCATGGAGCAACGCCAGCGCCAATACGCGGCCGGGGCAGGTCTATCCGCGCGGCGGCATGGCCGAAGCCGGCGCTGGGCAAAGCATTGCGCATGCCCTCGGTGTGCCCCGGTTCACAGCGACCGTCCACGGGTCTTATCTCTTTGTGCGGCTCGGCTCGCAGGTTACTAGCTGGCCCGAAACGAGCGCGACAGAAAACCGCGGCTCACTGGTTGTGCTCGATCTGGCTCAGCAAGGTAAGCTGATCGCCGAGATCAAGCCGGAGAGCGACCGCTTGTCGTTCGAGGGCCCGCCGGTGTGTGACGGTTCGCGGCTGTACGTGGCGATGCGTTACAACGACGTTCGACCGCAATCGCACGTAGCCTGTTATGAGCTCGTGGCCACGACCGGCTCGTCGGGGACGACGTATTCGCCGCGTCTTCGCTGGCGGCGCATGGTCTGTGCCGCCGAATCCCCAGCGCGCGGCAGCGCGGAAGAAATCACCCATAACCTGCTCACACTGGTCGAAGGGACGCTGTATTTGAACACCAATTTGGGCGCGGTGGCGAGCTTATCGGCCGACGACGGCCGAATCCACTGGCTCAGCACGTATCCGCGGGCGAAGGGAGGGCCGGAGAACGCTCACTTGTTCCGGGACCTGAACCCGTGCTTGTACCATCGCGGCACGATCTACGTCGCGCCGACTGACACGCCGCAAATTCTCGCGCTGGATGCCATGACAGGACTGGTGCGCTGGGCGACTGCGCCTACGCCGATGGCGGATGTCGTCCATTTATTGGGTGTCGCCGAGGGACGCTTGATCGCCAGCGGCAAGATCCTGTGGTGGCTGGACGCCGAAACAGGGAAGTTCGTCACGTCATTTCCTGAGCCGGCCAATTTCAGCCAGGTGCAGCCTTTCGGGCGAGGGCTGTTGATGGGCGACGTCGTCGTCTGGCCGACGCGTCAGGCGCTGTACGTCTTTGATCAAAAGCAGTCGCCGCCGAGTTCGGCCAATACGCTGCCGACGATGCAGCGCGATCCCATCCGGATCGCGGACTTTGATAACCTCCTGAGCGGCGGAAATCTGCTCGCCGCGGGAGAATACATTTTGTTGGCGACAGCGGACAAGCTGTGGGCGTTCGGCCCGAAGCTAGAAGAGAGTGCAACTACCAGCAAGGACCGCTAACAGAAACGAACCCTGCACGTACCACTGCTCGCGGCGAGCAGTGGCACACGTTCCACCAGATACCAGACACCCCTGTCCTCCCACCACCATGCTCGCAGAAGATGACGTTCAAGCCGTGGCGAAGCTCAACGAGGCGTATCGCGCCATCACCGGCGAGCTGTCCAAGGTCATCATCGGCCAGCAGCACGTGATCGAAGAGCTATTGATCACGATGTTCGCTGGTGGCCATTGTCTGCTCGTGGGAGTCCCGGGGCTGGCCAAGACACTGATGATCCGCACCTTGGCCGACGCGCTCACGCTCGATTTCAGCCGGATTCAGTTCACCCCGGACCTGATGCCTTCGGATATTACGGGCACCGAGGTCATTCAGGAAGACAAGCAGACGGGGACGCGGGCCTTCAAGTTCCTGCCCGGGCCGATCTTTGCCAACGTGGTCCTGGCCGACGAAGTCAACCGCACGCCGCCCAAGACGCAGGCCGCTTTGCTCGAGGCGATGCAAGAACACCAGGTCACCGTCGGCGGTACGAAGCACCGCTTGCCGGAGCCCTTCTTCGTGCTGGCCACACAGAACCCGATCGAGCAGGAGGGGACATACCCGCTCCCGGAAGCCCAACTCGACCGGTTCATGTTCAATATCTACGTCGATTACCCAGACGAAGAAGAAGAGTTCGAGATCGTCCGGCGGACGACGGCGGACCTTGTATTACGCGTCACCACGACGCTCACAGCTGAGCACATTCTGGCGCTGTCGCAAATCGTCCGTCGGGTGCCGGTGGCCGACCACGTGACAAGGTATGCGCTGCAGTTCACCCGGCTGACCCGTAAAGAAAAGGGACAGGCGCCTGACTTCGTCCGCAACTATGTGAGCTGGGGCGCCGGGCCGCGCGCCAGCCAGTACCTGGTGCTGGGGGCCAAGGCGCGGGCGATCCTGCACGGGCGTTACATGGCCACCTGCGAAGACGTGCGCGCGGTTTCATTCCCCGTGCTGCGGCACCGCATCCTGACCAACTTTAACGCCGAAGCCGAAGGCATCAAGCCGGACGATATTGTGCGGCGGCTGATCGAGTTCATCCCGACGGACGAAGCAGAGAACAACCGTGGACGATTACCAGAAGTATTTAGATCCGCGGACGCTCGCCAGGCTTAAGGGGCTCGAGCTGCGCGCCGCGAAGATTGTCGAAGGGTACGTCGCCGGCGTACACAAGAGCCCCTATCACGGCTTTTCGATCGAGTTCGCCGAGCACCGCGAGTACGCCCCTGGGGACGACCTGCGGTACGTCGATTGGAAGGTCTTCGGCAAGACCGACAAGTTCTATCTCAAGCAGTACGAGCAGGAAACCAACCTGATCAGCTACCTGGTGCTCGACACCAGCGAGAGCATGCGTTACCAGGGGCCGCAGGCGGCGATGAGCAAGCTGGAGTATGCCCAGTGCGTCGCGGCGTCGTTGGCGTACCTGGTGCTGCAACAGCAAGACAGCGTCGGGCTGGCCACGTTCGACACCGAATTGCGGGCACTGGTGCGGCCGAGCAGCAACCCCTCGCACCTCAAGCAGCTTCTGCACGTGATGAGCGAAAGCGTGCCCGAGAAAAAGACCGACGTGGGGACGATCTTTCATGACCTGGCCGAGCGGCTGAAAAAACGAGGCGTGGTGATCGTGCTCAGCGACCTGTTCGATAACGTGCCGGCGATGATCGCCGGCTTAAAACACTTCCGCCATCGACGGCATGAGGTGATTGTGTTTCACGTGCTGGACCCGGCCGAGCTTGATTTTCCGTTTCAGCAGACGACGTTGTTCAAGGGACTCGAGATGCTGCCGCAAGTCCTGGCCGACCCACGGACGCTGCGCAAGGCGTATTTGCACGAGTTTGGTCGTTTTTTGCACGACGTACGGCAGGGCTGTCGCGAACAGCAGATCGACTATGTGCAATTGCGGACCGATCAATCGTTGGATGTAGCGCTCTCGGCGTACCTGGCAACACGGATGACGAGGACGTGAGGAGGAGTGGCCCGGTGGCCGGTTCTCGTTCCCACGCTCCGCGTGGGAACGGCAGCGTGCCGCTCCGCGGCATGTAGGAGCTGCGGAGCGCAGAGCGGCGCCGTATTTGTTTCGTGCCGCGGAGCGGCACCGCGTACGTTCCCACGCAGAGCGTGGGAACGAGGTACTAATGTTGCATGATTCACTCACCGCCTCTCTTCGCTCTTGGCTTCAGCCAGCTCTGGATGCTCGGCTGGCTCGCCGCAGCGGCGGTGCCGATTGTGATTCACCTCTGGAACCAGCGCCGGTACCGCGAAGTGACCTGGGCGGCGATGGAGTACCTGCTCGCCGCGCTGCAAAAGAATGCGCGGCGACTGCGGATCGAGCAATGGCTGCTGTTGGCCATTCGCACGGCGATCATCTTGCTGGTTGTGCTGGCCGTCGCGGGGCCGTATCTCGAGCAGGCCGCCGCCCCGTTTATCACCGGTCGGCCGACGCACAAGTTGATCGTTCTGGACGGCTCGTATTCGATGGCCTATCGCTCGACCGACAAGAGCCGCTTCGACCGCGCCGTGGAGCTGGTGACCGAGATTGTCGAACAGTCGCGGGAAGGAGATGCCTTCACGTTGATCCTGATGGCGTCGCCGCCGCGCGTGATTGTTGGCACGCCGTCGTTCAGCCGGCGTGATTTTTTGCTGGAGCTGCAGAATCTCAAGCTGCAGCACACGGGGGGCGAACTGTCTCCCACGCTGGCGCAGGTGCAGGACGTGCTCACGACCGCAGCGCACGAAGCGAGCCGGCTGGTACAGCACGAGGTGTACTTCGTCACTGACCTGGGCCGCACCACCTGGCAGGCGGCCGCGACTTCGGCCGACGAGGCGCGCGCGAAACTCGATCAGATCGCCGAACTGGCCAAAGTCTGGCTGGTCGATTTGGGTCAGCCACAGACCGAGAACTTTGCGATCAGCGGGCTCCGCTCGAATCAGGCGCTGTTCACAACTGCCGAGGAGATCGATTTCGAGACCACGGTGAAGAGCTTTGCCACGCAGCCGCAGCGGCGGAAAGTCGAGTTCATCGTCGATGGCCAACGGATGAGCGAAGAGACCGTCGAAGTACCTGCGGCCGGCGAAGCGGCACTCTCGTTCCGGCATCGCTTTGAAGCGGCGGGAGACCACACGATCGAAGCGCGGCTGACGGATGACGCGCTTCCGGTCGACGACCACCGCTGGCTTTCCTTCCCCGTCAAAGAAGCGGTCGAAACGCTGATCGTCAACGGCGAATCGAATCCCCGCGCGGCGAATTACTTGCGGTTTGCGCTGGATCCCGATAGCGGCCGCGGCGAAACGGCCGCACACCGGACCGTTCGCACAAGTGTGATTGCCGAGACGGCGCTACTGGAAATGGACCTGAGCCGCTTTGACTGCATTTTCTTTTCTAACGTCGGCCAGTTCACACGGGGCGAAGCGCAGGTGCTCGGCGCCTATCTCAAGGGCGGGGGCGGGCTGGTCTTCTTCCTCGGCGATCGCGTGCTGGCCGATCGTTACAACCAGGAACTGGGCGGGGCCGAGGGCTCGAATCGGTTGCTCCCCGTCGTGCTGGACGAGCCCGTCAGCGGCACCAGCTATTGGTTTGGCCCCTTGGAGTACAAGCACCCGATCGTGACCGTGTTTCGTGGCAACGAAGACGCGGGATTGCTGCAAACGCCGATCTTCAAATACTTCCGCATGCGGTTGTTCGATGCGAAAAACTCCACAGCCGAGGTGGCGTTACAGTTTCTACCCACCGAGGATCCCGCGATCGTCACCGAGCAGATTTACCGGGGCCGGGTGACGGTGGTGGCTCTGCCGGCGTCGCTGGAGTCGGTGGATCGCCAGTCGAAAGCACCGTGGTCCGTGATGACCGCCACGCCGAGCTTCCAGCCGATCGTGCAGGAAATCCTGGCCTGGACGCTGCGCGGTCAAAACCAAGAGCGCAACACGTTGGTCGGCGAACCCGTTGGCGCCGCGGCGCCATTGGCCGCGGCCGATACTTCGATTGCGCTCTCCACGCCGGACGGACGCCACGAACAAGTGCGGGTCGCCGCCGAGCGCGACCAGACGCGATGGTCGTTCGGCGACACCTGGTGGAGTGGCATCTACGAGGCCGAGCTGCCCATCAGCGGCACGACGAATCAGTTGTTCGCGGTCAATTTGGACACCGGCGAAAGCGATCTCGCGAAAGTCGCGCTCGACGAGCTGCCCGAAAGCGTCACGCCATTGGGTCAATGGCAGGATCTTGAGGAGTCTTCCTCAGTGGCGCTCGCGGCTCGCGGCGGCGTGCATCGGCCGCTGCTGTACGCCGCTTTGGCGCTGTTGTTGATCGAAAGTTGTTTGGCCTGGTACCTGGGATATCGCGCGTCATGACCGGCACTGTCGCCCATTGGCTCGAACGATTGATCGGCGTAGACACAAGCGCCGCTGGCGAAGGTACAGCCTGGGGTCTGGCCAACCGTTGGCACTGGGCGCCGTGGGTGTTGCTGGTGTTTGCCGGCGGCGTGACGTTGCTCGTCTTGGCGCTCTACTGGCTCGAGAGCGGCCCGGCCGGCCGGTTGGCACGCGCCTTGGGCGCGATGCTGCGGTTGAGCGCGATTGCGTTGGTGCTATTCATGATCGCCGAGTGGGTGCTCACATTACACCGCACGGGGCTGCCCTACGTGGTTCTGCTGATTGACGATTCGGCCAGCATGGGCATTGTCGACCGCTACGACGACGCGAAACTCCGCGATACCATCGCCGATCGGCTCAGGAAATCGGGTTACGCCGAGGCCTCCCGCTTCAACCTTGCCAGGTCACTGGTGCTGGAGAACAAAGCTCGCCTGCTGCGCTACCTCAGCGACAACTACAAGCTGCGCGTGTACTTCGTGTCCGATTCGGCGCGGTCCGTGGCCGGCGGCGTTGCCGGAATTGCGAAAGCGATCCGCGAGGCGGAACCGCAGGGCGCATCCACCCGCCTGGGCTACGGGCTGCGGAGCATGCTCAATGACCTGCGCGGCGCGCCCCCGGCCGCAGTGATTCTGTTGAGCGACGGCGTCACGACCGAGGGTGAAACGCTGACCGAAGCGGCATCTTATGCGAGGCGCAAGGGCGTGCCGGTGTTCACTGTGGGGCTGGGAAGCGAAGCGCCTGCCAAGGACCTGGCACTGGCCGATCTCTTAGTGGACGAAGTGGTGTTCGTCGACGATGTGATTAACTTTGAGTTTACGCTCACCGGCGCCGGCTTCGATCAGCGGGCGGTCAAGATCGCGCTTACGGAAAAAAGCTCCGACCAGCCGCTTGTCGAACGGACCGCCGAGGTGCCGCCCGAGGGGAAGCCGCAGAAGCTGAGGATTCCGTACCGGCCCAGCAAGGTGGGGGATTACGAGTTTGCGATCGAAGTCCAGCAATTGCCTGAAGAAATCCGGCACGACAACAACCGGCTCGTGCAGCTTGTGCGGGTACGTGATGAACCGATCCGCGTGCTCTTGGTGCAGGAGCGGCCGAGTTACGAGTTCCGGTTTTTGAAGGAACTGTTGTTGCGCGAGAAGACCGTGCGGCTGCACTATGTGCAGCAGGACGCCGATGTGGAGTTCGTCGAGCGAAACCGGCAAGGGGAGCAGGTCTCGCTGCCGGTGTTTCCGGTGCGCCGCGAAGAGCTGTTCGAGTACGACGTGGTGCTGTTTGGCGATGTGAACCCGTCGCTGCTGGGACCCGATGCGTTGGCAAACCTGGTCGATTTTGTGAAGGAACGAGGAGGAGGAGTCATCTTCTTCGCCGGTCCGGAGCACATGCCGGTGTCTTATCGCGACACGCCACTGGCCGAATTGATTCCGATCGATCCGGACACGGCCGCGCTGCCGCCGCCGGATTCGCTCGAGCAGGAGTTCCGGGTCGAGCCGACCGAGCTGGGCCTGAGCAAACCGCAGATGCAGCTTGGCGATTCGCTGGCCGAAACCAACGAGATCTGGCGGACCCTGCCGGGCATCCGCTGGCTACTGGAGACGCAGACTCTTCGTGCGGCCGCGCAAGTTCTTGCCGAGCATCCGACACGCACGACCGCCGAAGGCCGCAAACTGCCCGTAATCGTATATCAGATCGCGGGGGCCGGAAAAGTGTTGTTTCACACGACCGACGAGACGCATCTCTGGCGCGGTCGCATCGGCGACAAGTACTTCGGCCGCTACTGGGTGCAAGCCATCCGCTATTTGAGCCGCGCCAAGCTGCTGGGCGACGACAAAGCGGCGCGGCTGGTCACCGATCGGGCCAAGTATCGTCGCGGCGAACCGGTGCGGTTCCAGCTTCGATTCATCGACGAACGGTTGGTGCCCACGGGCGACCGCAAGGTGACGGTCTTGTTTGAGCGGCAGGGCCAAACGCGGCGGCCGGTCACGCTCTCGCAGACCTCACAGAGCTCCGCCGTCTTCGAGGGGCAGGCCAGCAAGCTCACCGAGGGGCGCTATCACGCCTGGGTGGTCGATCCGGCGCTGCCCGGCGACCCTGCGGTGGATTTTGAAGTGTTTCCCCCGGCCGGCGAGATCGAGCGATCGCAGATGGACCTGTCCGAGCTGACGCGCGCAGCCGGGGACACGCGCGGCAAGTTCTATCGTTTCAGCAACGCGCATCGGCTGTTTGACGATTTGCCGGAAGGACATCCCGTGCCGATCGAAACGTTGCCGCCGGCCCCGCTTTGGAACAAGTGGCCGGTGCTGCTCGCGTTCCTCTGCCTGTTGTCATGCGAATGGCTGCTAAGAAAGCGAAAAGGAATGTTGTGAACTAATGGGGAATGACCGAATGGGGAATGGGGAATGAAGGTGCAACCCCAAGCTGGTCTAACAGTCGGAGTTTGCTCATGGATACAATGTTCGGTGCGGTACTCCCGTTGGCTTATTAGCATTCCCCATTCCCCATTCAATCATTCCCCATTGCCACCTGAACCCTCCCATGCATCCCCTCCGCGACCAGATCGCTCGGCTCCGCCGGCAGATTCGCCGATTGGTCGTGGCGTATGGTTTGTCTGCGCTGATGATCGGCGTGCTGGGTTGCGTGTTGCTGCTCGGATTCACCGATTACTTGATCCGCTTCGAGGACCGCGGCGTACGCATCCTGTCGACGCTCGCCTTGGTGGGTGTAACAGCCTGGGTTTTCTATCGATATCTGTGGCCCGTACTTTCGCTGCGGCTAAGCGACGTGGCGATCGCGCGGCGCGTCGAACGGCGTTTTCCGGAGCTGGCCGACCGATTGTCCAGCGCAATCGACTTTCTGGATCAACCCGAGGATGAACCGACGGCCGGCTCGGCCGAGCTGCGCCGCGCCGTGGTTGTCCAAACGACCGCTGACGTCGAAACTCTCCGTTGGTCCGCGGCACTCGACTCCCGTCCCGCGGTGCGCACTTGCGCCATTGCGATCGCGCTATCGCTCGTCGCGATCCTACTTGTCGCGCTCCGTCCTCGCGCGGCCCTGGTCGCCCTGCAGCGGCTGGCGATGCCGTGGAGCGACACTGCCTGGCCGAGGACGTATCACCTGGCATTCAAAAACCCCGTGACCCGTGTCGCCATTGGGCAGGACTTTGAGGTGGAGCTCATCGATCACAACGGCACACCCCCCGAGGATGCGCGGATCGTCTACCGTTATCCGGTCGAGGGTCAATTCGCCGAAGAGGAGCAAGACAAGTTTGTGAAACTCGGCGGTGCTCTGGTGGCGCGGAAAGAGAGCGTGGTCCGCCCGTTTGAATACCGCGCGATCGGCGGTGACGACGAAACGATGGACTGGATCAAGGTTGAAGTCGTCGAGCCTCCGGCTGTCGAATCGATCGCGATGACGCTCTATCCGCCGGAGTACAGCGGATGGCCGCGGGTCACGTCGGAGCGGCGGATCGAGGCCCTGCGCGGTACGCGCGTCGCGCTGGCGGGCCGGACGACCAGGCCAATCGCCACCGCCGCCGTCCGGCAAGACGACAGTCCCGCGGTCCCGTTGCGAGTGATCCAAAATGGGCTGGGCTTTGCGCTGGTCGCCTCTGATCCAGACGCGTGGGTCATCGATAAGTCGGGCAAGTATTGGATTGAGCTGGGCGATCGCGACCTCTTGGTTGGCGGTTCGGACGATCGGTGGGATATCCGCGCGATTGCCGACGAACCGCCGCGGGTCACCTTCGAGCGGCCGATCGGAACGCTGTATGTGACGGCTTCAGCCGTTGTGCCGATCAGATTGGCGGTTCACGACGATTTGGCGATCCACCGCGTGTTGCTGCACTATTTGCGCTCCGATCAGTCCGACGCTGGCGAGCAAACCGTGGAGCTGCAGGCGGGGCCGGATCGCGCCCCGCCGCCGCCGGCCGACCATCAGGTCCTAGATAATCGGGGAGAGTCGCGCGAAATCGGGCACGATTGGGACCTCGGTCCGCTGGGACTTTCGCCGGGCGTGCAGCTTACCATGACGGCCTCGGCCGCCGATTACCGGCCGCAGACCGGCGTGAGCCAGGCGGTTCGAATTGCGGTGCTGACTCCCCGCGAATTCGAGGACCGCATCACAGTTCGACAGTCTGGGATCCTGGCCGAGATCGCGCGCGTGCTCAAGATGCAGCAGGAGACGCGCGCCGCCACACAGGCCTTGCTCACGCAGGCGACGCGCGTGGGCGAGCTGCGAAAGCAGGACGCCGACGGCGCGCACACCGCCGAGCTGAGCCAGCGGCAGATTCGCCGCTCGTTGGCCAGCCCGAGCGAAGGTGTGCTGGCGCAGACGACGGCGCTGCTCGACGAGCTGACCGCCAACCGTCTGGACAACCCCGAAATGGTCCGCCGCGTCGAGCAGATTCAGGACGAGATCCGCCGTCTGAACGCAGCGGAATTGGCGACCGTCGAGCAGGAGCTGGTGGCCGTCGTCAAGAACTCGCAGCTTGTGCTGCAAGAAGAGTCGGGCGATGCGAAAGAAATCGTGGCCCGCATGGCCGGCTCGCTGTCCACGGCCGTTGGCGCTCAGGATGGCGTCATCGCTGCCTTGGAGAAGCTGCTCGACGAGCTGGCCGAGTGGACCGATTATCGCGCCATCGCACGCGACGTTGCCGAGATTCAAAGCGAGCAAGCAACTCTCCGCCAGCGGACGGAAACGATCCAGCCGGCGACGCTCGGCCGCGATTACGAAAGCCTTACGGCGCAGCAACAGGCCGATCTGCAAACGCTCACCGGCGTCCAGGCGGAGCTTGCGCGCCGGTTCGATAAGCTGCAGCAGCGGATGGAGCAGATGCAGCAGAAGTTCCGGGACACGGTCCCGCTGGCGGCGGTTTCGCTCGCCGACGCGATCGAACTCGCGCGGCGGCAGGCGATCGGCTCGGATATGCGGGACAGCGCCCGGTTTGTCGCAGGCAACCGGCTCGGCCAGTCGCTCGACCGCCAGCAGGCGATCGATGCCAAACTCGACGAGCTGCTCGATATTCTCTCCAGTCGGCGCGAACAGGAGCTCTCGCGACTGGTCAAGAAGCTGCGTGCGGCGGAAGAGGAGCTGGCCGCGCTGCGGCAACAGCAGCAAGGTTTACGAAAGAGAATTCGCCAGACGCATGAGCAACTTCAAGCTACCGCCGACGTGACGGAACAGGACGAAAAGCGCAACGAGCTGGCCCGGCTCATGCGGGAGCAGCAAAAGCTGGCGGAAGAGATCGAGCGCCTCGGCCGCGAGTTACAGCGGCTGCGCGCTGAAGAGGCGGCGCAGCAAATGACTGCGGCCGGCGACAAGATGCAGCGCGGCTCACAGGCGGGCGAGCAAGGCGAAAGCGCCAAGTCTGCTGACCTGGCTGACGAGGCGCAGCAGCAGCTCGACGAAGCACAGCGCGAGCTCGCCGCGCGACGCCGGCAGGCCGAACAGGATCTGGCCAACGAACAGCTTGCCACGGTCGAGCACGCGCTCGTCGGATTGGCCAGCCGGCAGGAGGGCGCGCTAGCTGAAACGAGGCGTCTGGCCGGTCTTCGCGACCCGTCAGGGAACCTGCGGCCGGAGCAAACGCAGTCGCTAAAGGACCTTGCCCGCAATCAGGCGCAGCTCAAAGACGAGGCCGACGCGGTCGCGGAAAAAGTCTCCGCGGCGGAGGTTTTTCAGCTTGGCGTGCGGTCCGCGAGTGATCAAATGCACCGCGCCGCCGAGCGCCTCGCTGCCGGAGACACCAGCGACGACGTGCAGCGCGCCGAGCAGCAAGCGCTCCTGCGATTGCGGCAACTGCTCACAGCGCTCAAGGAGGGACAGAACATTGCGGCAGGCGATCCAAACCAGAACCAGAACCAAGATGGCGGCAAACAGCCCGACAACGCCGGACAGCAGCCGAAGCCGAAGCCGATTGTGCACAGCGTGACGGAGATAAAATTGCTCACGGTGATGCAAGAAGATGTCAACCGGCGTACGATAGAGTTGCAGGGACACATCGCCGGGCGGGCAGCGAACGAGGCGGAGGCCGGGGAGTTGGCGGCGCTGGCTCAGGAGCAAGGTCGGATCGCCGCACTGGTTGCCAAGATGACGGCCCGCGCGGCGGCGGAAAGGGACGGGGAGAGTGGGAAAGGGGAAGAAGCGGAGATCGGACGAGAGCCTAATTGAAAGGAGATCGACGATGAATGCAATACGACGGACCTTAGTCGTGTGGGGGTGTCTCGCGATCTTGCCGTCTACATTCAATCTCCGCGCCGCCGATGAAGCCAGCGGTGAATCGAAGCTCTCGGCGCCGTCGTCACTCGACGAGCAGTTGCTCGAAGGGCTCGACGATCAACCAGCCCCCAAGGCAGCGAACACCAAGCAAGAGGCGAGTCGCTCGACGGGCAAATCTTCGCTCGACGACGAGTTGCTCCGGGATCTCGGCGGCGACCTCGGTGGTGAAGATGTCGGAGCGCCGGGTGCGTCACCCGACCCATTGGTTCCGATTGGCCGTCGGATGCGGACCGTCGAATCGCGCTTGGCCGATCAAAAGCTTGACGGCGAGACCAGCCAGTTGCAGCAACAGATTCTCGCCGACCTGGCGACATTGATGCAGGAGTGCAAGAAGCAATGTCAGGGGGGCGCGGGCAAGCCCGGCTCCAAGCCCGGCAAATCCGGCAAGGGTTCGCAGGCCGGCTCCAGTCCCGTCGGCCAGGCGCCCGCCGACACCGCGCGCGACAGCTCGGACAAGCTCCGTGACCGCCAGACCCAGCGCGGCGAGAACGGCGCGCTCGTCAATGCCATGAAAGAGAGCTGGGGCAACTTGCCGGAGCACGCGCGAAAACATCTGGCGAACGTGAATACGGATGTGTTCCTGCCGAAGTACGAGCTGATGCTGGAGAAGTATTTCAAGCGGCTAGGCGAAGAAGACGCGAACGAGCGATAATGACAAATGCCAAAACCCGAATCCCAAAACTCGAATGCCAAACGAAGTCTCAATGACGAGGATGGCGATGACACCGTTCGATCGGCGTAGCTTCCTGGCACGTGGTTCGATGGCAGCACTCGCCGCCGTGGCCGGCAGCCCGCTGGCAGCGCTGACCGCCCAACTCCCCGAGGAAGCAAGTCCCGAAGCCACTGCCGCCGACCTCCTCACGCCGGCCACACTCAAGGCCATCGAGAAAGGTCTGGCTTTTCTCGCCGCGCGGCAACAGGACGACGGGTCCTTTGGTTCCGGTGGGTATAGCCGCAATGTCGGCGTCTGCGGATTGGCGGGCATGGCGTTCCTGGCCGCCGGCAGCACACCCGGCCGCGGACCGTACGGTAAGCACATCAACCGCGCTATCGACTTCGTTCTCAGCCAGGCGGACGACAGCGGCTTCATCTCGGTGGCCGGCTCGCCCAGTCACGGGCCGATGTATGGCCACGGGTTTGCCACGCTGTTTCTGGCCGAGTGCTACGGCATGACGCGCCGCGGCGATATTCGCCAGAAGCTCACCCGCGCAGTCCAGCTCATCGTCGACACGCAGAACAACGAAGGGGGCTGGCGGTACCAACCGAAACGAAACGACGCCGATCTGTCGGTGACCATTTGCCAGGTGATGGCGCTGCGCGGGGCGCGGAACGCGGGTCTGTACGTGCCGCAGGAGACGATCACGCGCTGCGTCGACTACGTCAAGCGCAGCCAGAACCCCGACGGCGGCTTCGTGTACATGCTCTCGACCGGCGGGCCGAGCCAGTTCCCGCGATCGGCGGCGGGTGTCGTGGCGCTGTACAGCGCCGGCGTCTACGAGGGAAGGCACGTCGAGAACGGCCTTGATTACATCATGCAGCATATTCCTCGCGGCGACGAGTTCAGCCGCGAGACACATTACTTTTATGGTCACTACTACGCGGTGCAGGCGATGTGGCACGCCGGAGGCGAACGCTGGGCCAAGTGGTACCCGGCGATCCGCGACGCGCTCGTCAAGCGGCAGGTGGAGGACGGCTCGTGGAGCGACTCGATCGCGGTCGAGTATGGCACCGCCATGGCCTGCATCATTCTGCAGATGCCTAACAATTATTTGCCGATTTTTCAACGCTGAGTATGCGAGAATCGTCTGTCACGGCGGCCTGGTGTTTGGTGGCGATCGTTACCGCCCGATTGGCGATTGGCGCCGATCCAACCCAGCCTCCGCCGCTGTTGATCACCACCGAGGCGCGGCTCGCGAACGCCGCGTTTGTATCTGCCGAGGCTGGGGGGACCTGGGCATTCAAGTCGGCCGACGATCAAAGCGAGCGGACGGTTCCGCTACGGACGGTGGTCCGCTGGGGAGGATTTGCGAAAGCTGTTGGCGGCCATCGAGTGCGACTCGTTGGCGGCGGAGAAATCGTGGGCTATTCGGTCCAGATGACCCAGCGCGAGGTCATTCTCGAGTCGGACTTGTTGGACCAGGTCAAACTGCCGCGCGCCGGCGTGGCGGCGGTGATCTTCGATCTGCCGGCCGACGAGGCCAGCGCACAAGCCCTCGAGCGGCGAATTGAGGCCGCCGGTCTCGAGCAGGACACGCTACTTTTTGCCAACGGCGATCGACTGGCCGGCGAATTGGTCGGTCTGGCTGAAGACAAACTCACGCTGAAGACTGCCGAGGCGGACCTGGTTGTCGATCGATCGCGCGCCGCGGCGGTCATCGTGGGACGGGCTATTCCCCCTGAGCAGCAGAAGTCGCTCAAGACATGGATCGGTTTGCGCGACGGCTCGCGGTTTTTGGCAGAAAAGCTCGTACTCAAAGATGCGAGGGTGACGGTCGAGCTGGCGGCCGGCGGCACGGTTTCCCTCAGCGCTGATGCGATCCTCGCGCTGCAACCGGTCGGCGGCGATACGATCTATCTTTCGGATCTCGAAGACGCCGGATACCGCCACATCCCATTTTTGTCGCTCGCCTGGGGATATCGCCGCGACCGCGGTGTAACCGGCGGGCCGCTGTCGGCCGACAGCCGGCTGCACCTCAAGGGGCTCGGCATGCACAGCGCCGCACGGATCACGTACAACCTCGACGCCGAGTACCGCGCGCTGCAGGCAGAATTGGCGATCGACGATTCGACGGAGGGTCGTGGCAGCGTGATCTGCCGCGCATTTGTAGACGATGGTTCCGGCAAGTGGCAGCTCAAATATGAGAGCGGGGTAATCCGCGGCGGCGATAAGCCCCTCGCGATGAACGTCGATCTCGCCGGCGCGAAGCGCATCAGCTTGTTGGTCGATTTTGCCGACCGCGGCGATGAGCTGGATCACGTCAACTGGCTCGACGCTCGGCTGGTGAAGTAAGCGTCCTCGTTCCCACGCTCTGCGTGGGAACGGCATAGTGCCGCTCCGCGGCACGAAATGCGCCGCTACCAGCAGCGATTAAGTTGATACGCGCCGCAGAGCGGCGAGGCGGGCGCTCCCACGCAGAGCGTGGGAACGAGTAGGCCATCACGCTCCGCGTGATGAAGCATACTCTCTCGCGGAGCGAGAGGACTACACTTCCGGCGTGCCGCCTAACGACTTGAAAGCCGCCGGTAAGAAGTCGAGCAAGTCCCGCGCGATCATTGAAACCTGGCCCAGCTCGGCGGCGGCCAGGTCGCCTGCCAGCCCGTGAACATAGACCCCCAGGTGTGCCGCGTCGAACGGTGCAAGCCCCTGGCAGAGCAGCGCGACCAGCACGCCCGTTAAGATGTCGCCCGTGCCGCCGGTCGCCATGCCCGCGTTGCCGGTGGTGTTGACCTCCGATCGCGTCCCATCGGTGATGAATGTCTGATGGCCCTTGAGAACCACCACGGCATTGCAGCGAACTGCCAGGTCGATCGCGCGCTCGCGGCGTTCGGCGACCGACATCGGTCCATCCTTGGCGACCAGCCGGCCGAACTCGCCGGGATGCGGCGTGAGGATCCGCGGGCCGGCGGCGCGATTGAGGATGTCGGGCTGTTCGGCCAACGCGTTGAGACCGTCGGCGTCGAACACTGTCGGCTGCGGAAGCTCGAAATACAATCGCTCGACGAGCTTCACCAGGTCGTGGGAACGGCCCAGGCCGGGTCCGCAGCCGACCGCGGTCGACTTGGCGGCAGCTTCGACCAGTGGCCGATGCGCGGTCTTGGCCAGGCGGCCTTCGCCGTCGTTGGCCAGACCGAGCGTCATGTACGACGGCTCGAATGCCGCCACGGTGCTTTGGCAGACATCCGGTGTGGCGATCGTCACCAGGCCCGCGCCGGCACGGAGTGTCGCCATGCCGGCCAGCGAAATCGCCCCGGCCATACCTTGGGCGCCGCCGATCAACAGGCCGCGGCCATAGTCGCCTTTGTGACTTTCGGGCCGACGCGGAGAAAGTTGGGGAAGTGGCATGAGCCGAATGGGGAATGATTGAATGGGGAATGGGGAATGTTTTGCAGTCGCCGGTACGGCGTCCCATGCGCTTAGCAGTCGCCGGTACGGCGACTGGTGCGCTACGCTGGGTTGGTTGCGGATGTCGCCCGGAACGGCGCCTTAGGGTCAATTCATTTGTACTTTGCGTTTGCGATCAGTGCCGCCACGTAGCCGCCCTTAAAGCCGGCGTCGATGTTGACGACTGTGACGTTTGCAGCGCAGCTATTGAGCATGCCGAGTAACGCGGCAATTCCGCCAAAACTCGCCCCATAGCCCACACTAGTCGGCACGGCAATCACGGGACAGGATACATAGCCGCCCACGACGCTGGGTAGTGCTCCTTCCATCCCGGCCACGACCACAATCGCGTCGGCGTCCTGAAACTCGGACAGCCGTGCCGGCAAGCGGTGTGGCCCGGCGACACCAATGTCCTGAATCAGCACCACGTCGGCCCCCATCCACTCGGCCGTCTCACGTGCTTCCTCGGCAACGGCCAGATCGGTCGTGCCGGCGGTAAGAATGGCAACGCGGCCGCGCCGGGTTTCCGTCGCAGACGCCAAGGGTTTACCGCTGCGATTCGGCTCGATCCGCAGCGTGCGAGCGATGGGGTTGTACTGCGCTCGTGGAAAATCCGACAAGAGGGACTCGATGGCATCCGGCGCGACGCGCGTGGCCAACACCGGCTCGCCGGCCTCCAGGAGTCGCCGAAACACTTTTGTCAGCGTCGCCACCGATTTGCCTTGGGCGAAAACCGCCTCCGGATAACCGCAGCGGCGTGCGCGATCGAGGTCGAGCTGCACTTCGCCCAGGTCGGCGGTTGTGGACTGCTTACTCGTGGTCGTATCGTTTTGCTTCGCAATTGGATCGCTCATTGAAAGATACTCAAAAATTCGCCCTTCGCTCTTCAAAGCCGGCCGGCTCAATCTGTATCGTAATGTGATCGATGTCAAACCGGTCGTGCAACAATTGCCGCACGCGACCGAGCACCACGGCATGCTCTTCTCCGTCGGTCACCACGACGTGGGCCGACAGGGAGTCTAGCCCGCTGGTAATCGACCAGACGTGCAAGGCGTGTACGTCCTCGACGCCGTCGAGGTTGACCACGGCGTCGCGAATGCAGTCCACGTCCAGGTTCTTCGGCGTACTTTCCATCAGCACGGCGACCGACTCCTTTACTAGCGACCAGGACGAATAAAGCACCAGCGCGCCAATCAAAACAGACGCCAAGGGATCGGCCCAATACCAGCCAAAACCCCAAATCAAAAGCCCCGCCGCGATGGCTCCGACGCTTCCCAGCGCATCGCCCAGCAGGTGGAGCCAGGCCGCGCGGAGATTCAGGCTGCCGCTTTGAGACGAGTGCAACAGCCACAGCCCAATCGCGTTGATCGCCAACCCACCGCCGGCGATGGCCATCATGGCCCCACCCATGACTTCCGGCGGCTCGGCAAATCGTCGATACGCCTCGACAAAGATCAAGATCGCGATTGCAATCAGCGTGGCGCCGTTCACCAGCGCCGCCAGGATTTCCGCCCGGTAGTAGCCGTAGGTACGTCGCGGATTGGCAGGCCGCTCGGCGATCCACAGCGCAAACAGGCTCAGCGCCAGCGCGGCAGCGTCGGAGAGCATGTGTCCCGCGTCGGCAACCAGTGCCAGCGAGTTCGTCAAAACCCCGCCGATGAACTCCGCGAGCATGTACACCGTCACCAGAATCAGTACGATCGCCAATCGCTGGCGATCACGGGCACGGCCATGGCTGTGCTCGTCGCAGTTCGCGGCGTGGTGGGCGTGGGGATGCGTCATCGGAACTCGCGCCGTTGTTCACTTGCCATGTTCTTCGCCAGGTGGTAGCAAGTGCTATTCTCGTTGCTCACGGTAGTTAACACCATGCAGCATACCACTCGCCGCGACCATCTTCGCAAGCTGCTCAAAAAAGCCGGCGCCAAGTCGCTGTTGGTGACGAACTTCGCCAACGTCACGTACCTGACCGGATTCACCGGCGACGACAGCTTCTTGCTGATTACCGCGACCGATGAGATTCTGATTACCGACCCACGGTATACCGAGCAACTACAGGAGGAGTGCCCGGAACTGGATCTCTCGGTGCGCCGGCCGGGCGTGACCATGACTGAGGTCGTCGCCAAGACCTGCCGGCGTGCCAAGGTGCGGATGCTCGGCATCGAGGGAGATTCGATGACGGTTTCGCAGCGCGACCTGATCGCCGAAAAGCTGCCCACGGTGGAGACCAAGAAGACGACGGGCCTGGTCGAGCGCCTGCGAGCAATCAAGGATCGCGACGAGATCACCGAAATCCGCGAGGCGATCCGCTTTGCCGAGGATGCCTACTGGCGGATCCGCAAGACCGCCCGCGCCGACCAAACGGAGAAGAGTTTCGCCGACGCGCTGGAGCACGAGATGCGGCTGGTCGGCGCCAAGTGCGCCAGTTTCCCGCCGATTGTCGCGGTGGGACCCCGCGCGGCGCTGCCGCACGCACGACCGACGCAGCGGCGGATCGGCGCCGCGGGCTACTTTCTGCTCGATTGGGGCGCCAGCGGCCGGCTCTACAAGAGCGACTTGACGCGTATCGTGGCGACCGGTAAAATCCCGCCCAAACTCGAACGCATGTATAGACTTGTGTTCAAAGCTCAAGCGGCTGCAATTGCCGCGATTCGCCCCGGCGCGAGCTGCCACGACGTCGATCAGGTCGCCCGAGGGATCATCGACGAGGCGGGGTTTGGCAAGAATTTTGGTCACGGCCTGGGACACGGCATCGGGCTGGCGGTGCACGAGGCGCCGCGCATGGCGCGCGGCATCCAGCAGCCGCTTGAAGCCGGCATGGTCGTCACCGTCGAGCCGGGGATTTATCTGCCGGGTTGGGGGGGAGTGCGGATCGAGGATGACGTGCTCGTGACTCGCAACGGGCACGAGGTGCTGACGACGCTGCCGAAACAGTGGGACGACATATTCATCAACGGCCGATCCTAACTTCTGTCCCCTGACGCCTCATTGCTGAACCCTGAACCCCGAACCCTTGCCTGCCCGCCGTGGCGGGAACCCTCCACATGACCAACTCGGCCACGAATTCCGGCGACATCTTCGATGTCAAGAAGGTCCGCCGGTTGGTCGAGTTGATGAAAGAGCACGATCTGGCGGAGATCGACCTGCGACAAGGGGAGCAGCGGATCCGGCTGCGGCGAGGTACTGAGCCGATCGTGGCGGGAGGCGGTTCGGTATCGTACGCTCCGCCGACGGCCTCGACGGTTTCTTCCGCCGCCACGTCCGCTGTCGGCGTCCCACCTGCCGAAGACGTTGACTTGCAGGTGATCAAAAGCCCGATGGTGGGCACGTTTTATACGGCCGCCAACCCGGAATCGCCACCGTTCGTCAAGGTGGGCGATCACGTGGGTCCCGAGTCGATTGTTTGCATCATCGAGGCGATGAAGGTCTTCAACGAAATCCCGGCGGAGGTCTCGGGCCAGGTTGCGGCGGTGCTGGTCGAGAACGGCGCCCCGGTCGAGTACGGCCAGCCGCTGTTCAAGGTCAACGTGCGGAAGTGAGTCGCTGGAGTTCAGCCTTCAGGCTGCACCTCGTTGTACCTCGTTCCCACGCTCGGCGTAGGAACGCGCCCGTGCCGCTCCGCGGCGCGAAAGTTCCCCGCGTCTACTCACCACGCACCACTGACAAGCTGCGACAGCTTGTCAGTGCCACCCCCTGCTGAACCCCGAACTCTGAACCCTCCTCGATGTTCAAACGCATCCTGATCGCCAACCGCGGAGAAATCGCCCTGCGCGTGATCCGCGCGTGCCGCGAACTGGGGATCGAGGTCGTGGCGATCTTCAGCGAAGCCGATCGCGGGGCCCATTACCTCGACCTGGCCGACGAGGCGATCTGCGTCGGCGGGCCCAAGGCCAACGAGAGCTATCTCAAGATCGACCGCGTGATCAGCGCCGCCGAGATCGGCAACGTGCAGG
>JBBDYH010000090.1:0-78166 GCA_040901795.1 Pirellulales bacterium | reverse complement strand
AGCTATCTCAAGATCGACCGCGTGATCAGCGCCGCCGAGATCGGCAACGTGCAGGCGATTCATCCCGGCTACGGGTTCCTCTCGGAGAATTCGCATTTCAACGAGGTCTGCCGGAGCTGTAATATCGACTTCATCGGTCCCACGCCCGACGCGATGCTGCGGTTGGGTGATAAGAACCAGGCCCGGTCGCTGGCGCGCGAGGCCGGCGTGCCGGTGGTGCCCGGCAGCGAGGGGCTGATCACCGACGAGCGCGAGGCCGTTCGCGTGGCACATGAGATCGGCTTTCCGGTCCTGATCAAAGCGACGGCCGGCGGCGGCGGCCGCGGGATGCGCGTGGCCAGCAACGACCTGGTGCTCAAAAGCGCCATCCAGCAGGCGGCGGCCGAGGCCGAAGCGGCGTTCGGCAACGCAGGCATATATCTGGAACGATACATCGAGCGACCGCGGCACGTCGAGGTGCAGGTGCTGGCCGATTTGCACGGCAACGCGGTGCACCTCTGGGAGCGCGATTGCTCGACGCAGCGCCGCCATCAAAAGCTGATCGAGGAGAGCCCTTCGGCGGCGCTCTCGCCCGAGACGCGGCGTGCCATGTGCGAAAGCGCCGTGCGGCTGATCAAGACGGCCGGTTACACCAACGCCGGCACGGTCGAGTTCATCGTGGATCAAACCGGCAACTTCTTCTTCATCGAAGTCAACGCCCGCATCCAGGTCGAACATCCGGTAACCGAGATGGTGACCGGCATCGACTTGATCAAGATGCAGATCCGCGTAGCAGCGGGCGAGCCGCTGCCGTTTACGCAGGAGCAGATTCCCTGCAACGGCGCGGCGATCGAGTGCCGCATCAACGCCGAGGACCCCAAGCGGAATTTTCAGCCGTCGCCGGGCAAGATCCAGCAGCTTATCGCCCCCGGCGGGTTCGGCGTGCGCTTCGATTCGCACGCCTACGCGGGGTACACCGTCTCGCCGTACTACGATTCGATGATCGGCAAGCTGATCGTCCACGCCGCCTCGCGCCGCGAAGCGATCGACCGGATGCAGCGGGCGCTGGCCGAGATGAAAGTCGAAGGCATCAGCACCACGATTCCACTGCACCAGGAGATTCTCGCGCATTCCGCGTTTTCTGAGTCGCGGATTGATACGACGTTCGTCGAGCGAACGTGGCTTACATAGAGGACAGGGGTCAGAGGGCAGTAGCTGCGAGTCAATAACTCGCTGACAGCCCCGGCCGGGAGGTCGGGGTTTCCGCCTCGTTCCCACGCTCCGCGTCCGGTGCCGCTCCGCGGCGCGTCCTTCCGCCGCAGGGGCCCCCCTCCCCAAGTACCACAGCAAAAACATTTGCTGCCCAGCCGATTTTGGCGCTTTGATATTGTGCCACCACCTATGCTATGTACACGTATATACTGCAGGGTACTCATGCCTGCTATCCCGTCACTGACCGGCCCCCTCCCCCTCTCCCAGTCTCCCTGTCTCTGCCTTTCCCCTCCGCCGCCACTTCCCACACGGTTTTGCACGCAATGGGAAATAAATACGCCCGCACAGTGACCATCGTGACTCCGCAACCTTCGTCCGCAGATCAACTTCCTTCAACCGCGACCACCTCCCCGCACCGCAATTACTTCCCACAAAACGAAATTTTCGCGCGTCCAATCACGCTGGGAAATAATGCGAAATAAATCGCACCAAACCCTCGAACCGCTTGGGACAAATGTAGGTTTCTGGCCGTCCACCGCCGCATTTTTCTTGCGATGAGTCTGGTTCCGTGGAACAATAGGCCACGGCACCACGCCACGCGTAATTGAGCGGGTTTCTCGTTTATTGTTTCGCGTCCCACATTGCTGCCAGGTAAACCGCCATGCGTCGCCAAGCTGCTTCGTGGGCGCTTTACCGGCGGCGCCTGCCATCGAGGACTTTGTCTCGATTTCACTCCGCGACGTTTGAAGCTCTCGAATCGCGCTGCCTGATGGCGACGGTGCCGATATATCACAGTCTGCCGGACGCGCCTGCTGCGTTGTACCTCGACTTCGACGGCCACTTCGAGCCGATCTGGGGCACGTACAGGAACGTCGATACGCCGGTGTACGACTCGGATGGAAACCCCGCGACATATAGCCCAACGGAGCTCACGTTCATCGAAAACGTTTGGAAGGTCGTGGCGGAAGACTTCGCACCTTTCAACATCGACGTTACGACCGAAGAACCGCCGGTGCTGGCGGCCGGCGTGCCAATTAATCAGGCCAATGGTATGGCGCTGCGCGTGGCAATCGGAGGTTCAAGCGAGGACTGGTACCGCAACCCAGCGGGCGGTGTCGGGCACATTGACGCCTTTACGGACGGAAGAGCCAACGTTGCGTACGCTTTCACCGTTTACACGTGGGGAGTCGTGAGAGATCCCCTTGCGAATGGAGGAACTGTCTCCCACGAAGCCGGACATAGCTTTGGCTTGTCTCACCAGAGCCAGTACGACGCAAATGGCAACATGATCAACGAATACTTGCCAGCGATCGGAAACTGGTCGGCAATTATGGGTTTCACCTCGCCGTCTCTTGATCATGAGACCTGGCATAACGGCCAAAGCGAGAATGGCGCCCAAGCGTATCAGGACGACATCGACATGATCGGCCGCGCGACGAACCGGTTCGGCTTTCGACCAGACGATCATTTTGATACGTTCGCCGGGGCGACTTTGCTCAATGCGACGGGATTCGATTGGACCAGTGCCGGATTGATCGGCGCTACCTCCGACATCGACGTATTCTCGTTCACGACAGCGGTGCCGCGCGAATTGCGAATCATCGTAGACGGCCACACCCCGGGCCAGAACCTCGACGCCGTGTTGGAGTTGTACGACGCTCAGGGCGCGCTCTTGGCGTGGTCGAACCCCGGTGATTCGCTGGACGCGTTTCTCCAGCGAAAGTTCGTGGCCGGCACATATTTCGTTGCTGTCAGATCCAATGGCCAATTCGGCAGGATCGGACAGTACTCCCTTACAGTGTCGCCGATTGCTTCTGTATCGGTTGCTGATGTTTCGATTGTGGAAGGGAACGCAGGCCTGCGAGATGCTTCCTTCGTACTTACTTTATCGGAGCGGATGAACGAAACCGCGACAGTCAGTTTTGCCACTTTTGACGGTACAGCGGTCGCGGGCAGCGATTACATCCCTCAATTCGGAACGATCGTGTTTCCTCCTGGCGTGCTGACGCAGACGGTGACCATACCGGTCTGGGGCGATCCACTGGTGGAACCTCACGAGCAGTTCTTTCTCAGCCTCTCAAACGCAATGAACGCGACGCTATTTGACCGAGAAGCGATTGGGACCATTGTGAATGATGACGTTCCCAGTTCTTTGACCGTCAGTCCGCAAGAACAGCTCTTCATTCACCTTCTCAATCGGGCGCGCCACAATCCAACTGCCTATCAAGTAGAACGGCACTTGCCGATCGATTTGTCATATGTCGATCCACAACCCCCATTAGCGGTCAACGAAAGCCTTCTCGCCTCCGCGCGATTTCATACTGACGAAATGGTCATCCATAACTACTTTGATCATCAGAGCGCCGTATCCGGCGACTGGCCGAACCAGATGGCGAGAGATCACGGTTATGAACTTCCGCTTCACTTTTCGATCGACGTGAATAATATCGAGTCGTTGGCGGCAGGAACTCTGCGAGACACGGCTCAGGAAGTGTTGGACGCATTAATCGTTGATGCGGGCGTGCCCTCGGTTGGTCATCGAAATCATCTCTTGGGAATCGGCGGTTTCGGTAGCAATCGTGAGATTGGTGTCGGTCATTCGTTCAACGCCGCGAGCGACTTCGACCATTATTGGGCTGTTCACGCCACATGGAGCACCACGTCCGACCGTTTTCTCACCGGTGTCGTTTTTGACGATCGAAACAATAACCAACGTTACGATCTCAACGAGGGCCTGGCAGGCATCGGAGTCGTTGCTGGAGCGTTCAGCACACGAACCAACGCCGCTGGTGGATGGACGATTGAGGTAAACTCGCTCGGAAGCTATTTCGTTACGGCAACTGGCGGGCAGTTTCGCGGCGTGGCGACCGCATTTGTCCACGCAACTGCTAGCAACGTTGAGGTCGATTTCATTTCGGGGAGTAACGAGGGCATCGTCAACTTTGAATCACAAACGCGAATTGCAGCACCGAGCGCGCTTATGGCGGGCGTGCAAGCCGCGAACCGAGTTGGGCTCGTGTGGACTGACAACTCTTCCAACGAGACTACCGTCCGCATCGAGCGATCCACCGACGGTATAAGCTTTTCGCCGCTGATTGATCTGCCGGCGAACGCCACAAGTCACGACGATGTCGGTCTCCAGTCCAATGTCACGTATTCGTATCGCGTGCGTGCGCTCGGTTTACAGACTCAGTCCGACGCGTCAAATGTCGCAGCAGCGACCCCACAGTTAACCACAATCACTGGAACAAACGGGAATGACACCTACCACGTCATTCGCATTGGCTCATTCTTGCACGTGTATGAGAACACTGCTCTTGGGGGGCAGCCGACTTACATTAGCACGCTGGCGGCCATGCCCGGGACGCTGACCATTAACACACTTGCGGGCAACGACGTACTTACGGTCAGCACCGTGGGGCAATCCCTCGGTCTCGGCCGATTAATCTACGACGCGGGTGCAGGTACAAACAGCCTCGTTCTCGAAAGCGGCAGCGCGCGAATTGATGCCACGGCCCTGGGAGGACTGCTCAATACGGAGGTCAAGGTCGGTGCGCACCTTACAACCGCCCGTTTGCAGCAAAACGGCCTCACGCTTACTGAGAATAGCAAGGTTTCTTTGTTGCGCGATGGCGATGCGAGCGTGGTCACGAGCTTGACCTTGGCGCCCGGCGCGACGCTCGACATAACCGACAACGCCCTCGTGATCCACTATATCGGGGCAAGCCCAGTGGCTATCGTGCGCGAGAAGATTCTGTCGGGGCGCGGTGGGGCGGGGTTCGGTGCGAACTGGACCGGCACGGGCATCACGAGCAGCACGGCGGCGCAAGCCAACACAACCGATCCGGAGGCGTGGTCGATCGGGTATACCGAAAACGCGGCGTTGCCGTTAGGGGCGTATGAGAGCTTTCGCGGTGTGGGGGTCGATGATACCGCGGTGTTGATTGCGTATACGCGAACCGGCGACGCGAACTTGGATGGCCTGGTCGATGACAATGACGTGACGGTCGTCGGTGCTACGTATGCGCCCGGCGTAACGCAGCCGCAGTGGGCCTTGGGTGACTTCGACTACAACGGCTTCGTCGACGACGACGATGTGACCTTGCTGGGCGTGTTTTACAATCCGGCGGCGCCGCCGCTTGCCGCGCCGGACGTGGTTCAGAACTCCGATCTTGTCGACCTGCTGGCTCATGCGATCGCGGCGGAATTGGCACACAAGATGCAACTCTGACCAAAGTCCGGCCTCTCGCAGCCAAGAACGGCTAACATAACCGGCACACAGTAAGCGCGAATCGTGAGGCAGGACGCAGCGGATTCTGCCTCGCTTACGCGTCGGATTACTCTTGTTGGCGGGTCTAACGCCAGCGGCACAATTCATCCGCTCGATCGCGGAACGCAACTTGCTTGTGCTGTCGGCAAACTGTTTTCCTTTTAATCCCCGGGAGCGCTACCATGAGCGTTGAGACCTTAGACGACCTGTTTCTGCATGAACTCAAAGACATCTATGACGGCGAGAAGCGGCTTCTCAAAGCGCTGCCCAAGATGGCCAAGGCTGCGACGACGTCGGAGTTGCAAGCCGCCTTTGAGGAACACCGTGACCAGACGGAACAGCAAATCGAACGACTGGAGCAGGTTTTCGAGCTCATCGAAAAACCCGCGCGCGGCAAGAAATGCATGGGGATTCAGGGCCTGCTCGAAGAAGGCGCCGAGCTGATGAAGGAAGATGCGCTCGCGCCGGTGATGGACGCCGGTCTGATCGCCGCGGCGCAGAAGGTCGAGCATTACGAAATCGCCTCCTATGGCACTCTGGCGACCTACGCGAAAATCCTCGGGTTGCGCGAGGCGGGCGAACTCTTGAAGCAGACGCTGGCCGAAGAAAAAGAAACCGACAAGCTGCTGACCAAGCTGGCATCGGAGATTAACTTTGAGGCGGAAATGGCGAGCGAAGAGGCGTAAGCGGACTGGGTCTCTTTAAAAAAAGCAACCCGCTGACAGACGGCTGTCAGCGGGTTGCGTTCGGATGGAGACGACCGGGATCGAACCGGCAACCCCCGCCTTGCAAAGGCGGTGCTCTCCCAATTGAGCTACGTCCCCGACTTCGGGTTCAAGGTTCCAAGTCCAAGGTTTCAGGTTGCAAGGACAGCGCGGTGGCTGGCACAGAAACAGAGTGCGCGCACTAAGATTCGAACTTAGGACCTCCACCTTATCAGGGTGGCGCTCTAACCAACTGAGCTATGCGCGCAAGCGAGTGGCGACCCGCGGAGCCACGGTTCGCCCCAGCTTTTGGCCGAATATCTCATTTTCGGCGCTCACCGGTGAGTGTCAACCCCACGGTTGGCGCGCCGCTGGAAAGCTTAGCTTACGCTTCCAGTAGCGCCACGCGCGCCAGGCGGTTGAGACTGTCGTTCATGGTCTTTTCGAGCGTCGTTTGTAGCTGACCCGGATCGTTGATTGGCTGCGAGGGTTGCAGCTTGCCCTCCCGGACGTCGCGAACCAGTTGATCCGCAATTTCGCGGCGAGTGCGCCGGCCGTCGGCCATGCGTAGCATCTGCCGATCGAACTCGTTCAGGTTCACCAACTCATGCAACAGCGACGTTACGCGGCCCTCTTTTTCGGCCTGCACCCGAGCCACGCGGAATCCGCGCGGCCGCTCTGCAGCGCGGACCGGCAACGACAATAGAACGGGGAAGAAGTTGACCGCCCGCTGCGCGAAGCACTGCACCATGTTCTCGGCCAGGAATTCTGCCATGCGCTCACGTTGAGCAGCGACACTGCGCGGATCGTGCCCCATGCGGCGCAGCGATACATCGAGCAGATCCTCGAAGGGCATCGTCTGCGGCCAGCGTTCGCTGAGCGCCAAGAGCGCGGCCTTGATTACGGGGACCTGCGTAGAAAGCGTGCCGCCGGCGAGCTTGAACTTTGCTTCGCTCTTGTCTTTGAGCTCGATCGTTCCCTCGAGAACCGCCGGAGAATTGAGATGAAATGTGCGGACGCGCTGGTTCATGCCGCGCCGGTCAAGCGCGGCGTCTTTGCGGCAGACCAGCGTACGTCGGAAGGTGCGGTTGCGGATGAAATCGATGTACTGTTCGCACTCGACGAGACTCTTCGAAAGCTGCTTAACGATGTTGCGGACGTCGGCGGTTAGCCCCTGCAGCGACATGGCGGCCAACTCCGCTTCAGCGAGAAACTGCAGCCCTGCCTCGTCGGCCTGACTGGCGAACTGATAAAAGTACATCGGCTGGTTGACCGCCTCCAAGTGCTCGTGCAGCACGTAGTGGTCGGCCTGGTTGCGCATTAGCTCCATTTCTTTCTTGAGCAGCGCGCCGTAGGGACCGCTGTCCTCGGGGACGGACTTGACCAGAAAATCGAGCAAGGCGCGGGCGTGGCCAACTTTCTCCTGTGGCTTGTCGTACTTGAGCGAGTGAAACAGCATCATGTCGCGGACGGTGCCGCGCATGTGCCAGCCGGGATAACAATTGTAACTAATGTAGGCCACGCCTTGTGGGGTAAGCTGCTGCGCGCAGATGTCGAGGATTTTTTTGCGGACCTCTTCGGGCACCCAGGAGAACACCCCGTGGCAGACGATGTAGTCAAACTGGCCCATCGACTCGTTTACGTCGGTGATCGACAAATGCTTTAGCTCAATATTGGTAAGCCCTAACGCCTCGACCATGCGTTTGCCGTCGTTGATCTGCACGCTGGAGAGGTCGATCCCGATGAACTCGCTTTCCGGCAGAACAGCGGCTGCGGGGATGATATTGCCGCCGCTGGCGCTGCCCAGCTCCAACACGCGGCAGCGATGGACCGGCGTGGTGTTCAAGCCGAACAAGCCACCCATCACTGCCAGGCGATAGGGATGGGTTTGCGAATAGGGATAACTGGAATAGGGAACCTCGTCGTAGGAAGTGAGCTCTTCGGTCGCCGATTGGTCAGTAGCTTGATCGGTGGACATGGGCATTATTGGGTAAGTATCGCTTTAGCTGGCGCGGGAATGCACCGGAATTCGATTGTGCCCGACGCGAGCCAAAAGGCACAAGAGCAAAAGGTTTTGGAGTGCGGCGACTGGTCGCCGCTATGGATTTCAATGGACGTTTAGTCCGAGAAAGTGGTTTGAAAAAGAAAGCGGTAACAAGTTACCGCAGTCCAAAAGCAAGCTGAAGCTTGAACTCCAACTGCAAAAACAACAGCAGCCAGACGTGTTGCCACGTCTGGCTGCTGTGTTGGTTCAATCGTTCCCCAGGCGGACCCTGGGGAACGAGGTTAACAGTTTACTTACACACCGAACTTCGTCTTGCGAATGCCCGTGCTCTCCTCTTCGGCGAAGATCTCGTCGGCCAGAGCCGCCAGATCCGCAGCCGAGATGTTCACGCCGCCCGCGCTCGACGAACCCGATCCACCGCTGCCGACTTCGGCGAAGAACGCTTCACCAGCCGCGGCCAGCGGGGCCGGCGCCGGCGCAGGGGCCGGGAACGCCGTGGCGTTCGGATCGAAGAACGCACCTAACAGCGTGGCGTCGTCATCGTTCACCGCCTGGTTGTAATCGAAGTCGCCCGTGGCCCAAGTTCCGCCGGTTGCCAGCGGATAGACCGCACCGAGGATCGTGGCATCGTTGTCGTTGACAACCGAATCCAGCGTGGCATCGCCGGTCCGCGTGAACCCGATCAGGAACGTGCTGCCATCGACGGGCTGACCGCGCCAGTTGGTGTACTGTCCCAACGGCAGCGAGCCGTTGTGCGCGAAACCGATCGAGCGCGACTCGGGGTTCAACAGGTTGGCCGCACGTGCCGCACTGCTGGTGATGCCGTTGCCGTTCCAGACACCGTTGCCGATGCCCGCTCCGCCGCGGCCCTGAACGATCAGGTTACGGATGGCATTGAGGGCATTTTGGATGTTGACCGGGTTGGTGTCCGTGAAGTCGATTACCAACGAGTTGTCGTTGAGGTCCAACTTCGAGCCCGTGTCCATGGACAGGCTGTTGAGCCGCGACACAGCATCCGGCGTTCCAGCCGAGAGCACCGTCGCGCGAGCGCCGTTGCCCAAGGCCAGCGAGTTCTGGCGGAATCGCGTGGTGATCAACTCGGCATTGGCGCCCACCGTGGTGTCCAGCGTGCCGCCCGCAGCCACGGTCGAATTGAGCCGCGCGCTGCCGTTGGTCAGGTTGAGCGTGTTGGCGCCCGTACCGCTGCGATACTCCATGAAGCCCACGTTGTTGGGAAGCGTCCGGCCGACACCCGGTGTCACTGTCAGCGAGTCGTTGCCTGCACCCGCATCGTTCGCTGCGGCGTCGATGATGAAATTCCCCACATCCCGGAAGGTGACGGCCGAGAGCGCCAGGGCGCCGCTGGCGCCAGCGAGCTGTGCAGTGTTCACCGCCGGGCTCGTGAGGGTCAGCGTGTCGTTGCCGTTCGGTGTCACATACCGGAAGCTGGCCAGACCGGTGATGTCGATGGGCTCGACGTTGGCCAGGTTGATGAACCCGGTGCCCAACGTGACCGTGCCGGTGCCGGCCGTGGTCCCGCTCGGCGTCAACACGCCCGTCGAGGTACCGATGTCGCGGACTTCGAACATATCGTTGCCCACGCCGCCGTCGTAGGAGATGCCCGCCGAGGGCAACGGGTCGCCGTTGAGCAGGTCGACAATCACGCGGTCGTTGCCTTCGCCCGTAGTGAACGTGAACTGCGGCGCTGAGGCACGTGGCGCGGTGAAAACCGGCGGCCTGGAGGCAGTGGCATCGTTAAACACCTGGATGTTCGTGGCGGTCGGATCGAGACGGACTAAGAAGATGTCGTCCCCTGGAGTGCCGAAAAAGTTGGGGCCGGAAGGAAGCACCGTGACCAGCACCGTGGCGGTGTCGGTAAAGCCCGACGGATCGCGCACCGTGTACTGGAACACGTCGTTGCCGGCAAAGCCGGAAATCGGCGAGTACAGTACGCTCTTGCCGTCCGGAGCGACCGACGCTGTGCCCCTGGTGGGTTGCGTCACGCTGACGACCGTCAATGGATCGCCGTCGGGGTCGACGTCATTGGCCAGCACGAGGATCGGATTGTTATTGGTGCCTCCGCCGACTGTCGCCACGTCGTTCACCGCGTCGGGCACGTCGGGTCGGGCCACAACAGTCACCGTCACAGTTGCCGTATCCTGGCTACCATCCGGATCGCGCAACGTATAGGTGAAGAAGTCGGTGCCTGAGAAGTTCGCGTTCGGCGTATACACCACGTCGAAACCGCCCATTTGGTCAGGTTGCTGGCGGATTTGCACGGCGCCGTTGGCGCCTTGCGTTACCGCGACCACCCTCACATTGGACGGCGGCGGCGACTGACTGGCCGGGGGCGCCGGGTTCGCCGGGTTATCCGGATCGGTGTCGTTGGCACGGACGTTGATCACGTTCGGGCCGCTGTCTTCGATCACGGTCACGGAGTCGTCGACCGCATTCGGCGGATCGCCCACGTCGGTCACCTCGACGAACACCGTAGCGCTGTCCGTGGCGCCCAGCGAGTCGGTGATCGTGTAGGTGAACTGGTCGAGGCCCGAAAAGCCTGGGTCCGGCGTATAGAGGACGGTGCCGCCGGGGCCGATCTCGACCACACCGCGGGCACCCTGCGTGACGGAGGTGAGCTGGAAGGTTTGACCTTCCGGATCGGAGTCATTGGCCAGCACATTGATCGAGTTGCGGATGCTGAACTCGTTGACTTTGATCCGATCCGGTACGCCGTCGTCGCGGGCGATCACGTCGTTAGCATCGCCGACAATGATCGTGACCGTGGCCGAGTCGGTCAAGTCGTCCGCTGTGCCGGCGATGTTGTCCTGACCGAGATCGGCGATCGTGTAGCTGAACGAATCGGTGCCGTTGAAGTCCTGGTTGGGGGTGTACGATACGACTCCGCCCACACCGAGCGTCGCCATACCGTTGGCCGCGGTACCCACAGTGATGACCCTCAGGCGTTCAGTCGGTCCCGGGTCGCCGCCATCGGCATTCGGTTCGAGAAACTCCTTGCCGTTGGCGTTGGGGGCGTTGGCGAAATCGGCGTCGAGATCGTTGAGCAGCACGTCGATCGTGACCTTGGTGTCCTCGGGCGTGTCTTTGCTGTCGTTGCGCGCGTCGGGCGGATCGTTGAAGTCCTGCACCCGAATGGTGGCCTTGCCGATGTCGAAGGCGCCCCGGCCGTCCGTGACCTTGTACTCGAAGCTGGCGTCGCCGACAAAGTTCACCGTCGTGTCAAACCTCACGGTCACGTTGTTGGTGCCGACGAGGCTAACCGTACCGCCGATGGCGCTGCCCGCGACAAGCTCGACGAACGTGACGGGATCGCCATCCGGGTCCGTATCGTTGTCGTCCAGTTCCGTGCGCGGGAACTCGATCCTGGTGTTCACGTTTCGGTTGTCGCCATCGCGCTCCCGTTCGCGAACCGTACGAATAATCTCGTCAACGGCCACCGGCGGCCGATTCGGAACCTGGACGTTGATGATCACCTGACCGGTTGTGAACCCACCCTGATTGTCGGTCACGGTGTAGTTGAACGTCGCGGGATTTCCGACCGAGCTGGTGAAGCCCTGGTTGGGGGTGAAGGTGATCTCGCCCGTCGCGGTGTTGAACGCGACCGTGCCGTTCAGCGGGTTGCTGACGCTGACGACCTGCAAGATTCCACCTTCCACGTCGCTGTCGTTGGACAGCAATTGGGTCGTGGTGACCGTGATCGGCGTGTTGATCCCCGTGTTGAAGTTGTCGGTCCCTACGACCGGGGGATCGTTGACCGGCGCGAAGTTGATCGTCACGCGGCCTGGATCCGGCGGATTGGTTCTGGCGCCGCTGATGAAGTAGTTGAAGCCCGCCGCGCCCGTGAAGTTGTCATTGGGATCAAAGGTGATCGAACGATCCGCGTTGAGCGTCGCCTTGCCGCCGACCGTGCCGGTCTTGTCGTCGCTGATCGCGATGATCATGATCCCGGTGGCGTTGGGGTTGAAGTCGTTCCCCAGGATCTGCGCCTCGGTCAAGGTGATCGTCTGATCTTCCGTGGCGTCGAAGGTGTCGTCGACCGGCGAGGGGACGTCCGGCGTATCGGACACGATCACAGTGACCGTCGCCGTGTCGTCGCTATCGCCGGCGCGGCCGTCGGTGACCCGGTAGGTGAAGGTATCTACACCCTGGAAGTTCGGATTGGGCGTGTAACGGACGCCTCCGCCCGCTTGCGGGTTGTCGTTATTGCGGAAGCCGGAAATGATCTGGACTGTGCCGTTGGCCGCCGGGCTGACCGCCTCGACGAACAGCTTGTCGCCGTCGGGGTCGGTGTCATTGCCCAGCACGTCGATGAAGTTGTTGGCCGAATCCTCCAGGACAGCCGCCGAGTCGTTCACCGCGTCGGGTCGGTCGTTTTCGCCGCCGACGTTGATCGTCACGGTCCCGGTGTCGACGGTCCCTTGAGTGTCGGAAATCGCGTAGGTGAACGTATCGGTGCCGAAGAACTGTGCGGCCGGAGTATAGGTGAACGCCCCGTTCGACTGAACTGTTACCGTGCCGCCCTTCGAGGTTGGACCGGTGAAGGGCGCCGTGTTGTCGCCGGCGGCGGCTATGACGCCTGTAATCGGGAACTTATGCTCCTGATTGAGATCCGGGTCGAAGTCGTTGGCCATCAGGCCGGGCGCGGACCGAGTCAAGGTTTCGCCTTCGTTGATGTTGAAGACGTCGTCGGTGGCTTGGATGTCGTTGACCGGCGTGAGCGTCAACGTGACCGTCGCCGTATCGGTGAAGCCCTGGGTGTCCCGGATCGTGTAGGTGAACGTGTCGGTGCCGAAGAAGTTGGTGAACGGCGTGTAGGTGAAGGCGCCGTTCGGGCTGGTGAGCAGCGCACCGCTGGCAGGCGCGGTCGTGCTGACCAGGGTGAACGTAGCATCCCCTTCCGGATCGACGTCGTTGGCCAGCAGGTTGCCGCTAATCACCGTGTCTTCCGGCGCCGTGAAGGCGTCGTTCGCAGCGTCGAGGCCGGTCGGCGCCGTGACGGTAATGTCCACGCGGCCGACGTCGGTGCCACCGCGCGGGTCGCTCAACACGTACTCAAAGAAGTCCGTCGCCTCCTTGCTGGGAGGCACCGGGATGTTGGAGTTGGGTGTGTAGGTGAATTGACCGTTCGACTGCAGCACGACGGTGCCGTTGGCGGGCGACCTCGACAGCCCAACGAACAGCGGGAAGTCGTTATCCGGATCGCTGTCGTTGAGGATCACGTTGCCGCTCACGGGCGTGGCGCGGGTGGTGGTGAACTTGTCGTCCACCGCGATCGGATTCTGGTTCTGGAAGTTGATCGTCACCTTGGCGTCGTCGAAGCTGCCCCGGCCGTCGAACGCGCGATAGGTGAATTCGTCGTTGCCGGAGAAATTCTGGTTCGGCGTATAGGTGAAGCCGCCATTGGAGAAGAACTGCAGCGAGCCGTTGGTGGTCGTCGAGAGCAGCGCCGCCTGCAGCGTGTCGCCGTCAGGATCGATGTCGTTGCTGAGGACGCCCGGAGCCGTAACATTGAGAGTCTGGTTCCGCTGCGCCGTGAAAACGTCGTCCCCTGCGGTCACCGGTTGGTTGACTGTATCGATCACTTGGACATTGAACGGATCCTGCGCTTGTCCGCCGCTGTTGTCGTTGGCCGTCACGGTGACTGTCGCCGTGCCCTGCTGGTTCGGCGTGAAGGTCAACGTCAGCGTGCTGCCCGAGACCGAGGCGTTGGCCACCGCGGGGTTGGTGCTCGTGACGGTGAAGGTCAACGGCTGGCCTTCCGGATCGCTAAATACACCGGCGAGACTGATGTTTCTCGGGGCGGACTCATTCGACACGTTAAAGAGATCGGGGAGCGGATTGACGACCGTCGGCGGATTGTTGGTCTGTGTGACGGTGATGGCGAACGTGCCCGTCCGCGTCGAGCTGCCGTCGGTGACGCTGAACGCGAAGGAGTCGCTGGTCGTTTCGCTGCCGTTATGGACGTAGGTGATGCGGCCGAGGTTGATGTCTTCCTGCGTAAACGTGCCGCCAGTCGCCAGCGTCGTGAACGTGCCGGTGGGGAACTCGCGGCGCAAAGTCCCGTTGTCCGGCGCGTCGGTCAAGGTGTAGGTCAAGCCGGCTGGCACGGTATCCGGATCGGTGGTCTGCAACTCGGCCTGAGTGATCGAGTCGGTGCCGCCTTCGGCGACCGTCGAGGTTCTGGTCCCACCGACCGTGGGCGGCGCACCTGTAGGATCGTTGTCAGCGATGTTGACCGTGGCCGGAGTCAAATTGACCGCTGCGCCTGGGGTGCCGCTGGATGAGGTCAAGGTGATCGTGACGGTCTCGTTGCCCTCGACGAGGGTGTCGTCGGTCACATTGATCGGGATATCGACGAACGCGGTGTTGGCCGGGATCACCGCCGAGCTGGCAATCGCAGCGTAATCCGTGCCGTTGGCGGCGCTGCCGGTGACGGTGTAGTTGACCGTGGTCGCGGTGCCGCTGTTCGGCGAAATGCTGATCCGGAACGAGCCGGGATTCGGCGCGCCCGGAGAGAGGACCTCTGCGGCGGCCGAGTCGTTGGCCGCGACGGTGATGGTCGAGGATACAACGCTGTCGTTGTCGGCAATGGTCAGCGAAGCGTCGTCGGCGGCCGGGTTGACGATGATGCCTGGGTTATTCGTGCCGATGAGCGTGAACACGACCGACTCCGGACCTTCGACCGCCGTATCATCAATAACGTCGATCAGGACCGGCACTGTCGTGCTGCCGGCCGGGATGACCACGAACAGCTCCAACGGCTGATAATCCGCGCCAGCAGAAGCGCTGCCGGTGAGCGAAAATGTGACCTTAGTGTCTGTAGCGCTGGGCGCCGACAGGGTCACGCTGAACTTTCCATCGTCGGCGGGCTCGGCGGCGATCCCGTCGATGACGCCGGCGCTAACCGAGTCCGGCGGGGGCGCCGGATCGTTGTCGGCAATATTCAGCGAGGCGTCGTCGGCAGTGGTATCAATGACCACGCCCGGTGAGCCGCTAACCGTGCTCAAGGCCACGAAGACGTTCTCGGTCCCTTCCTGGGTCGTGTCGTCGATGACATCCACGTCAATCTTAGCCGACGTTGCCCCTGCCGGAATGCTGAGGAAGCCGCTAAGCGGTTGGTAATCGGTGCCGTTTTTGGCGGAGCCACTCACGTTATAGGTGACGCTCGTCGGCGTGGCACTGGCGGCGGACATCGTGACGGTGAAAAACCCGTCGTCATTTGGCTCGGCCGCCGGATCGGTGGCGGCGATGCTCACCTTGGCAGCGGTCACCGGGGTCACCGTAACATTCACAAGGCCGGAATCTGGTCCGCCTGGACCGGGGTCGTCGACGGTGAACGTGAAGCTATCGCTACCGGAGAAGCCCGCATTGGGAGTGTAGGTGAAGGAGCCAGTCGTCGGATTGATCGACACCGCCCCATTCGTCGGCGCAGTCCCCGGCGCAAACGTCAGCGTGTCGCCTTCCGCGTCGCTCGCTGTGAGCGTGCCACTTTTCGCCTGGCCTTGATTCGTGGTGATCGATTGGTCGGCCGCCACGGGCGGATCATTTACCGGCGTGACGGTGATCGCGAAGTTCTGGTTCGAAATCGTCGTCGTGCCGTCGGTCAAGCTGAACTTGAAGCTGTCGTTGGTCGTTTCGCTGCCGTCGTGGACGTATGTTACCAAGCCGGCGTTGATGTCGGCTTGCGTGAACGTAGTGGTCGGCACGCCGCTAAGTCGCAGCGTGTCGCCAAGCGCGTTCGTCGGCGCTGTGGTCACGGTATATTTCAAATCGGTAGCCGCCTCGCCGGGATCCACAGCGAGCAACTCCGTGTTGGTGATCGTGTCGGTACCGCCTTCAGCGGCGGTCGAGCCGCTGTTGACGATAGTTGGCGGTGGATCGACCGGTGGCACGTTGGCAGCCCAATTCACGGCCTGTTCGAGCAAACGATCGCCATCACCGGTTCGCAATTGAGTAGTGTCATAGTTGGTCGACGCGCCAGCATAGTTCGGACCGAGGTAAACCGAGCGACCCGGATTCAGTCCGGTTGGTATCGTGCCTGCCACGACGCCCAGATTGGTGCTGGCGTAGGTACCGAGGACCGTTCCCCACGCGTCAGCCGGAGGTTGGACCGATTCAAAGAAGTTCGACGCTGCGACGGTGATGCTGTTTACGCCCGTTGTTACGGGGTGACCGGGATTGATAACAAGCACACTGCCCGGGTTTTCGAAGGTTTCCGTGCTGCCAATGACGGCAACGGGAAGAATCGCATCCAAATCGGCCACGGCTCCGTTACGAATGCCGAAAGCGGCGAATCCGACCCCGACCACACCGCCACCACTGCCCTCCGCCCAATCATTGAGAGCCGTCGAGAACGTTGAGAAACTGTCGGCGTTAACGCCATCCGATCCGAAGACCACGACGTCGAACTCGAGAAGCAAATCGGGATCCGACGCGATTTGGCTTGGCTGGACGAGCACGGCGTTGAGGTCGAATCCTTGCGTGTCGTCGTTCAACTGATCGACGATCGCCTGGTAGGGAGCATTGTCGCCGCTGTCAACAACCGCGACGTTGACCGCCAGCAATTGCTTCTGCTCGAGGCCTTCGATGCGGAGCAGGCGCTGGAGATTGTTGCGGCCGCGGCGGCGTGTGCCGACCAGGGACAAGGGGCTGGTCCGCATACCGAACAGGTTCATCCAGACCGAGCCTTCGCCGGCCGGACGCCACTTGTCGGCCCGGAAGATTTGCGGGAACCGCTCGTTGTAGCGGCCCACGCTCTTCAGCCATGTGGCGCCGCGAAGGACTTTCCGAACAGTCCGGCGAAAGAAGGAAGGTTGTGCCATGGTTGGTTTTCCCCTGTGGTGTTGTCCCGAGAGATTCTTTTGTGTTGTTTTACGGACGTGTGGTCGTGCCACCGCTCGCCGTGAGCAGTGGAACATAAAAACAGCTTACGCGGCACGGCTCTCGGCGAGCCGTGGCACACGGATAAGAGGGAGATTAGTGCTCAATAGTTGGAAGATGGAAATGGATCAGGCGGAACAAATTACGAAACACGAAATACGAAGTAGGAAATCCGCTAGTTGCCGTTCTTCGTGGTTGGTCCTGACTCGTTCTTCCTTCGTACTTTGCCCTTCGTACTTCATCCTTGGTGTTGTGTCCTTCGTCGTCCGGATGATCCATTCCGAAGATCGCGCTGGCCCGCGGCACTTTTCGTGCCCGCATCGATCGGTGTCGGTCCGATGGCCTCTCCGAGACCGTCGAGCGTTGACGGACCGCGTTGGTGCGGCGGTCCGACTGGCTTGATTCTGACCAACCCTTCGGCTTCCTGCGCGTCTGATCCCTCGAAACCACACGGCCCCCTGTTGGAAACTGCACGACGAACGTCAAAGTTGTATCTTCAATTATTCGCGATAAGGCTGGCGACTATTCCCGGCTTTCCTAATGGGCCGAAAATTCCGTCGCTTTGCCACGCCCGCCGGCCTAACGCCAGCGCAATCAGACCTCCCCCGCGGGATGATCCTTGAATCCGAGTATAATTGCCCACACCGGCCCGTCAAGAAAATCGCCGAATTTCGTTACGAGCAATTTTTTGGCCACGATGTTGCCGGGACGAAAAAGCGGGTATTTTCCGCAGGAAAAGCCTGATGCTGCACGGCGGGGCGAGGGCGGAACGGCAACGGGAAAAAACAGCCGACACGCCTGGGAAGACCGGTAAAGATCTGGCCCGACGTTGTGATTTGCCGCAATATTGCCTGGCAGCGAATACGCCGGCATCCTAGTAACCCGACGCGTAAGCGAGGGACCGGCCTCGCTTACGCGTCGGGTTGCTATTGTTAGAGGAACCCGGCTGGTTCGGCCTCGCTTACGCGTCGGGTTGCTATTGCCGCGCGTCGAATCGCCTCTCGAGATGTGGTCGATGCACCGGAACGGTCCCACCGGAAGGCCTGCGGTGGGTGCGTTTTGACCCGAAAAAGCCCTCGCGGTGTTTGACATCCCGATCCGGGATAGACATAGTGAAACCGAACAGCAAAACTTCGCCGAAATTGACGTGGCAACGCTTGCGGTCCCACGGCTCTATCTTATTCGCGCGTGTACATCTACGAGAAGAGGGGACTTCTGCAAGTGCTAGGGATCAAGCCTAAACGCCGTTCACGATCACGCTATGGCAATTTGGGGGGCCTGCGGCGAGGAGGCCGGCGCCTCTTGGGTTCGGGCATCCAAACGCTTGAAGACCGCGTTCTCTTGGCCGTTACGGTGGTCGATTTTGACGCCGTCAATGCCAACTTTGCGCCGGTCAGTGGAGCGGCGCTTGCCAATTACCTGGATGACTTCGGGATTACGATTAGCAACACGACCAATAACATCACCCCGGTGATTGCTAACGAGAACAACCCTCCGCAGGGGTTTCACGTTGCGGAACCATCGTCTCCGCCGAACTTTTTCATCACCAACAACGCCAATAACGAGCCCTACTCGTACCGCATCAACTTTGCGTCCCCTTTGATGCGGTTTGCCTTTACGCGGATTCAAGAAAATGGCGGGGCCAACATGACCGTTGCTGAGTGGAGGGCACGGGCGCTCGACAGCAGCGGCGTGACGGTCGACACGCTTGGCGAAGGGGAGCATTCCGGCATTGCCAAGCAGGAACGGCAGTTTGCGCTCGAGGGTGAATCGATCGTGGCGGTGATATTCGAACGCACGTCGAGCACCGCCGCTGGCTTGAACGCCGTTCCTCTGGATGACTGGGTCCTGACCGATGCGATCGATCAGCGCCCGGTTGCAAACGACCAGACCGTGACCACCACGGTCAACACGGCCATCAACATTTCGCTGACGGCGACCGACCCGGACAACGACCCGCTGACGTTTACGATCGTTTCTTTCCCCAGTCATGGCGCGCTCAGCGGCACGGCCCCCAACGTCCGGTACACACCGGCGAACGGCTATGTGGGGCCGGACAGCTTTACGTTCCAGGCGAGCGATGGCGATGGGGACTCGAATATCGCCACCGTAAGGATCACGGTGAACGCCCCGAATGGCAATCCGGTGATTACGACCAACACCGGCTCGACGGTCGCTCGAGGGGGCACCGATACCATCACTTCAGCCGAGTTGAACACCACCGATTCGAACAACGGGCCGGCTGAACTGATCTATGTCGTGACCAGGGCGCCGCTGAACGGGACGTTGCTCAAGGGCGGGTCGCAGGTCACGAGCTTCAGGCAGTCGGAGATCAACTCGAACCTGGTGACCTACGTTCACAACAGCAGCCAGACAGCCAGCGACAACTTTATCTTTAGTGTCAGCGACGGCACGACGACGCTATCGAACAACACGTTCAATTTCACAGTCACCGGAGTGAGCGGCGCGCCGGTGATTACGACCAATACCGGCTCGAGCGTCGGTCGAAGCGGCACCGATTTCATCGCGCCCACCGAGCTTGTGACCACGGACTCGAACACTCCGGCCGACCAGTTGATCTATACGGTCACCACAGCGCCTGCGCAGGGAACGTTGCGGCTCAACGGCAATTTGACGAGCTCGTTTACACAAGCGGACATTAACAACTTTCGGGTGACCTACTCGCACGGCGGCAGCCAAACCGCCAGCGACAGCTTCCGGTTCAGCGTGAGCGATGGGACGACGACGCTGCCCAACAACACGTTCAATATCACGGTCACCGGAGTGAGCGGCGCGCCGGTGGTCACGACCAACACCGGTTCCACGGTCGCCCAAGGCGGCATCGACGTCATCTCGTCCACCGAGCTGAGGACCACGGACTCGAACACCGGGGCGGGACAACTGGTCTATAACGTGACCGCGGGACCGGCGAATGGGACGTTGCGACTCAGCGGGTCACCGACCACGACGTTTACGCAGGCCGACATCGATGCCGGGCGCATAACCTACGTCCACAACAGCAGCCAGACCACGAGCGACAGCTTCCAGTTCAGCGTCAGCGACGGCACTACGCCCGTATCGGGCACGTTCACGATCACGATCACGGGGACCGGAAGCGGTGTGCCGGTGATCAGCAGGAACACCGGTTCCACCGTTACGCGCAGCGGCACCGACTTCATCACGTCGACGGAACTTGCCACCACGGACTCGAACACTCCGGCCGAGCAGTTGTTCTATACGGTCACCACACCGCCGGCGCGGGGAATACTGCGCGTCAACGGCGTGTTCACGAATTCGTTTACGCAGGCCGACATCAACGCCAATCGGTTGACTTACCAGCACGACGGCAGCCAAATCGCCAGCGACAGCTTTGTGTTCCGCGTGACCGATGGGACGACGACGCTGCACGGCAACACGTTCCATTTCACGGTCACGGGAGTGAGCGGCGCGCCGGTAGTCACGACCAACACCGGCTCCACGGTCGCGCGGGGCGGCAGCGACCCGATTACGTCCGGCGAGCTTGCGACCACAGATTCGAACACCGGACCGGAGCAACTGTTCTACACCGTGACCGCGGCGCCTCTGAATGGGACGTTGCTGCGCAGTGGGTCAGCGACCACCACCTTTACGCAGGGGGACATCAACGCCGGGCGCATAACCTACGTCCACAACAGCAGCCAGACCACGAGCGACAGCTTCCAGTTCAGCGTCAGCGACGGCACTACGCCCGTATCGGGCACGTTCACGATCACGGTGAGCGGCGTCAGTGGCGCGCCCGTGATCACGACGAACGCCGGTTCGGTGGTCACTCGTGGGGACTCCGACTTGATCGCGTTCACTGAGCTGAATACTACGGATACGAACACGCCGCCTGCGCAATTGACCTATACCGTGACGGCGGGGCCGGCGAATGGAACCCTGCGGCGGAGCGGATCAGCGACAACGACGTTCACGCAGGCGGACATCGATTCGGGACTCCTGTCCTACATCCACAACGGCGGCCTGTCAGGCGCCGACAGCTTTGGTTTTAACGTCAGCGACGGCACCACGATTCTATCGGGCAATACGTTCACGATTACGGTCGCCGGCGTCAGCGGCGCGCCGGCGATAAGCGCCAACACCGGCTCCACGGCCACCCGAGGAGAGACCGACGTCATTACACCGAGCGAGTTAAACACCACGGACTCGAATACCGGGCCGGGGCAATTGGTTTATACCGTCACCACAGCTCCGGCGAATGGGACGTTGCGCCGCGGCACGTCGCAGGTCACGACCTTTACGCAGGCGGACATCAATAACGGGCTTGTCACATACGTCCCCAACAACAGCCAGGCTACGAGCGACAGCTTCGGGTTTAGCGTTAGCGATGGGACGACGACTTTGCCGGGCAACACGTTTCGGATCACGATCGCAGAGCCCGGGGCTGGTCAGCCGATGATCGTCACCAACACGGGCTCCAGGGTTACCCGCGGCGGCATCGACGTCATCGAACAGACCGAACTGAATACCACGGATTCGAATACCGTGCCGGGACAATTGATGTATACAATCACCACGGCGCCCGTGAATGGAACGTTGCGGCTAAACGGGGTTACGACCACGACTTTTACGCAGGCGGACATCAATGCGAGGCGGGTGACGTACTTCCATAACGGCGGCCCAAGCACGAGCGACAGCTTCCAGTTTAATGTCAGCGACGGCAGCAACATCCTCGTCGGACATACGTTTACGTTCACGGTTGGTGGCGGCGGCAACCCGCCGACCATCGTCACCAACACCGGCTCGACCGTGGCCGAAGGCAGGACCGACGTCATCACGTCCAGCGAGTTGAACACCACGGATCCGGACGACACGGCGGCGCAGTTGGTTTACACGGTCACGTTCGCACCTGCGAACGGGACATTGCGATTAAGCGGTTCGCCAACCACCACGTTTACACAGGCCGATATTAACGCGAGCCGGGTCACTTACCTGCACAACGGCAGCGAAACGACCAGCGACAGCTTCACGTTCCGCGTCAGCGACGGGGGCACTGTGGTGGGTCCGGCGACGTTCCTCATGACGGTGACCCCGGTGGACGACGCCGTGGTGACTTTGGACAATGGCAGATTGAACATCGAGACGGACGACCGCGACGACATCGTGACGATCACCGGCGTGGGCGCCGGCACCGGCGCCTATACGATTGTCGTGCGGCAGGGTAACGCCTCGGCGCAGACGTTCAGCGTGGCGGGCGTAAACCGTGATATATTCGTCAACCTCCACGGCGGCAACGATCGGCTGACGATCAACAATGCGCTGGTCGGCGGCTCTCTCGACATCCAGATGGAAGACGGGAACGATCTCGTGACGCTGGGTGACCAGGATGTCGTTTCGACGAGAGATCAGTTGCGCGTTGACCTAGGCGCTGGAGACGACACGCTCGATGGCAAGCGGCTATTTATCGGGACCGATCAATTAGTGCATGGGGGCGACGGCGACGACCGCCTGATTTTTGAGGGGTTTGCCTCACCGGTGTTTACCTTGGGCACCTCGGCGGCGGGTTTGGCCTTCTGGTCGGGGGGCGCGGGCAACGATATCGTCCGAGTGACCTATGGCTTTATTGTGAGGTCCTGGGGCGTCTTCCTCGGCGACGGCGCCGACCAGTTGAATGTATTTGGCTCGGCTGTTTCGGGGGACGTGCTCTTTTCCGGCGACGCCGGCAACGACACCTTGACGGTCGATACCAACTTCTTTGACGCCACGTTCGTGATGAACGCGCTGGCTGGAGCGGACACTGTCTTTTTGGCCAACGGGTTGGGCACCGAGTTCGCCTCCATGGCGGGCGGCGACGGCAACGACCAGCTTACGGTCCGAAACCAGACGACCAAACATCTCCAGATCGAGGGCGGAGCGGGCGCCGACGAAGCGGACGTTCAGTCGTCGGCGTTGGATCGTTTTTTTGCAACATTGGGCACCGAAAACGACGAGCTCACGATCCGCGGCAACCTGGTGCAGCTCGAGACGGACCTGGACGGCGGCGCAGGCGAGGCCGATCGATTGATCGACCTCGGCAACACTTTTCGCGGCGCTAGCCGCCGGCGCGGATTTGAGTTGCTCAGCTGAGTTAAAAAAACGCCTTAACAAAGCCGCAGGGCCGGCGGGATGCGATCGGGCTTTGCCGTCGTAAGGACGTCAGTCAGCGACGTGTAGTCGGGCCGGCACATCCACAGTGGGCTGCGGCAGTGATCCATGCCGGGGTCAGAATTTGCTCGGCTTAGTGCGCAAAGATAGCAACCGTCGGCGATCGATGATCGATTCCGCCCGACCTCGAAATCGACCGAGCCGGTGCCGACGTTTTGGCTATCCACGTAGCAACCCCCCCACTCGTGGCGGAACCTCCCCAAACTATGTCCTAATCACTGTTCGAATTCATTCCCACTCGATCGTCGCCGGAGGCTTACTGCTGATGTCGTAAACGACGCGGTTGATGCCTTTGACCTCGTTGATGATCCGCGTCGAAATGCGAGCCAATAGCTCGTACGGCAGATGCGCCCAGTCGGCGGTCATGAAGTCCTCCGTTTCGACTGCACGTACCGCCAGCACGTCTTCGTACGTGCCGGCATCGCCCATCACGCCGACGCTCTGCACCGGCAACAGGACTGCGAAGACCTGCGCCGTCTGACGATAGAGGCGGGCGGCCTTGATCTCGTCGACCACGATGGCGTCGGCTTCGCGGAGCCGGTCGAGCCGCGGCCGCGTGACCTCGCCCAGGCAGCGGACCGCCAGGCCGGGGCCGGGGAACGGGTGCCGCCAGACCAGATCCTCGGGCAGGCCGAGCTGGAGTCCCAGCTTGCGGACTTCGTCTTTAAACAGGTCTCGCAGCGGTTCAATGAGCTCGAAGCCGAGCTTTTCGGGGAGGCCGCCGACGTTGTGGTGCAGCTTAATGGTGGCCGCCGGGCCGTCGGCCGCGGCGCCGCTCTCGATCACGTCGGGGTAGAGCGTGCCTTGGGCCAGGAAGTGGGCGTCTTTCACTTTTTCCGCCTCGGCGGTGAAGCACTCAACGAACGCGCGGCCGATAATCCGGCGTTTTTCCTGGGGGCTGGTCACGCCGGCCAGGGCGCTGAGAAACTTTTCCTCGGCCTGGACCACGTGCAGGTCGGTTTTGAAATGGGTGGTGAACTCGCGGATGACCGATTCGGCTTCGTCCTTGCGCAACAGGCCGTTGTCGACCAGGATGCAGGAGAGCTGCGGGCCAATGGCGCGGTAGAGCAGCGCCGCCACCACGGCGGAATCGACGCCGCCGGAGAGGCCGCAGATGACGCGCTTGTCGCCGACGCGGCTGCGGACGGCGGCGATGGTTTCTTCGGCGAATTCACCCAGCCGCCACGAGCCGGTGCAGCCGCAGACGGTGGTGAGGAAGTTGGCCAGGATCTTGTTGCCACGGGGGGTGTGCGTGACCTCGGGGTGGAACTGCAGGCCGAAGATCGGGCGCGAGTTGTGGCGGACGGCGGCGATCGGGCAGGTGGCGGTCATCGCCAGGGGGATGAACTCCTGCGAGACGCTGGTCACCTGGTCGCCGTGGCTCATCCAGACCTCGGTCTCGTCCTGGATGCCTTCGAACAGGCCGGCGTGCGAGATGATGCTGCAATGGGCGCGGCCGTATTCGCGGGCCGGGGCGCTTTCGATGAGGCCGCCGAAGGCTTCGCAGACGAGGTTCATGCCGTAGCAGATGCCCAGGATCGGGACATCGAGCTGGAAGATCCGCGGATCGCAGTGCGGAGCGTCTTTTTCATAAACGCTCGCGGGGCCGCCAGAGAGGATGATGCCCTTGGGCGCGAGCTCGCGGACGCGCTCGAGGGGCAGATCGTGGCGGACGATCTCGCAGTAGACATTCTGCTCGCGGACGCGGCGAGCGATGAGCTGGGCGAATTGGGAGCCGAAGTCGAAGACGAGCACGCGCTCGTCGGCGGTAGGACGGCGGGAGTCGATGGGTTTTGCGGTCGCGGTCTTGGGCATGGCAGGAGCCAATAAAAAAGGCCCGACAGGCGGGCGGAAACGAGGATTATAGGAGACGGGGAGAGGGGGAGACAAGGAGACGGGGAGACGAGGAGACTGGAGACGGACCCAATTCGGAGTACGGGGTACGGCGTACATCAGGCACGCCTGTTGCATGTCGCCGTTGGTTCGCCCAGGAATGAAACCTGTTGTGCCATCGGGGGGCTTACGCCGCCCCGCTCGCCGCCGTGCCGGCGGCGGCTAAACGATTCGGCCGCCGTGCCGGCGGAGGCTAAACGACCTTGAACCTTGAACCTGGAACCTGGAACCGAAACATGGCGGATCCTAGAGAAAAAGGCCCCAAGCCGCCGTTCGAGGAACAAGAGCAGCAGAAGCACCCCGGCACCGAAGCCAAGATGGCGCCGCAGGCCGACCATGGGGAACAGAGTTACCGAGGGACCGGCCGGCTGGCGGGGCGCGCGGCGGTGATCACCGGGGCCGATAGCGGAATCGGACGGGCCGTGGCGATCGCGTTCGCGCGCGAAGGGGCCGACGTGCTCAATGCGTATCTCAGCGAAGACCGCGACGCGGCGGAGACCGCGCGTTGGGTGACCCAGGCCGGTCGCCAGGCGATCAATGTCCGCGGCGATATCCAGGATCCCAAGCACTGTCGCGAGGTAATCGAGCGGGCGTATCGGGAATTCGGTCGGTTAGACGTGCTCGTGAACAATGCCGCGTTTCAGATGGCGCACGAGAAGCTTGAGGAGTTTACGCCGGAGCAAATCGAGCGCGCCTACCGCACGAACATCATGGCGATGTATTACCTCTGCCAGGCGGCAGTACCGCGGATGAAGCCGGGCGCGTCGATCATCAATGTCAGCTCGATCCAGGCGTATGACCCATCGCCGCAACTGCTCGACTACGCGCCCACAAAAGCGGCGATTATTAGCTTTACCAAGGCCCTTTCGAAGCTGGTGATCAAGCAAGGCATCCGCGTGAACGCCGTCGCTCCCGGGCCAGTCTGGACGCCGCTGATCCCGGCGACGATGCCCGATAAAAAGGTCGAGAACTTTGGCGACAACACGCTTTTCGAGCGACCCGCACAGCCCGCCGAACTGGCGTCGGTGTTTGTCCTGCTCGCCTCGCCGGAAGCAGGCTATATCACCGGGGAAGTGTATGGGGTGACCGGGGGACGGACGCCGTATTAGATGTCAAGGACCAATTACGAAGTTCGAATGGCGCACGAATTGCTCGACCTCGGCAACACTCGTTCCGCGGCGCAGGTTCTTAGCTGATTTCGCCGGTGACGGGGACAGCTACGGCAGTTCATCAGTCCCATCCCCGGGAGACATGTCAGCCCAGACTACCCCAAGTTTAAAGTATCTCCAGATCACCCAGCCTATTGCGGCAGGGCTATTCTCGTCGCCATAATCATCAATGCCGCTTGCCGCCCAGGAACGCTCGCGACTGGCGGTGGCGAGCCGGCTGTTGCCAGCTCACAGTGTTCGACTCTGCCCAGTTATTCCAGACTTTTGTTCGTCCTGCCACCCGTGAGACTCACATCGGAGGACCACCATGAAAACCAATTCGCTTCACAACACGATTTCGCGGACCCGCGCACGGCGACGTGGCGAGCGTTGCAAGGTCAACCGATTTCTTCGGCGGAGGCTCGAAGTGGAATCGTTGGAGGAGCGCCGGCTATTGGCGGTCAACGTGGCCGTGATCGACAACGGCGATGATGCAGCCGTCGCTGCAATCGTTGCGCAATTGAACGACAACACGCAAGGTTTCGGCATCACGGCGACCGCTGTCCCGCCCTCCGCTGTCAATACCGTGTTGGAGCTGAACGCGTTCGACGTCGTGGTGTTCGGCAACGACGGCATTAACCCAGACAGCTTCCCGACGTTCGCTGCGGCTCTCAACGATTGGGCGCAAGACAATGACGGCGGGGTGGTCGGGGTGGGCTTTGCCGCCTTCGGCATCCGCAATGGAGCCGTATCTGACCTCGATGCGATTCTCCCAGTAGCGATCGTTGGCGGCCGGGAGACGTTTGAAAGTGCGGGCGCTGTATTAGACGTGAATCCGGGTCATCCGGTGACTGCCGGGGTGAATGACATTACGGTCGCTAATGGAATCCTCCCTAGTGGAGCACCGCACCCCGGCTTTTCCGAGTCGGTTTTACCTCCCGCGGACGCCTGGGGTACCGTACTGGGGACTTTTGGCAGCGCGAATCTGGGCATTGTGGTGGGTGACATCCCCGCGGGCTTGAATCCCGGTCGCTCGGTCTATCTGGGTCCGACTTACGCTGGGTCTACGATACACTACGAGACGACGCAATGGCGGACAGGCGACGCTGATCGCTTGCTCGAACAGGCCGTCAATTGGGCGGGAAATGTACCTGTGAATGCGCCGCCCGTGATCACGACGAACAATGGCTCGACCGTCGCCCAAGGAGGCACCGACGTCATTACCTCCGCCGAGTTGGACACCACCGATGCGGACACGCCCGATACGGCGCTGGTCTACACCGTTACCACAGCGCCAGCGAACGGCACAGTGAGGCTTAACGGAACGACGACGACGACGTTTACGCAAGCCAATATCAATGCCGGCCTTGTTACGTACGTCCATAACGGCAGCAACACGCTCACTGACAGCTTTACCTTCACCGTCACTGATGGAACGAGCACCGCAGGCCCGGCAACCTTCAACATCACCGTCATCCCAATTGCGCCCGCCTCAGTGGCAGTTGACAGCGACGGCAACCTGATCATTGAGGGGACCTCCAGCAATGACACCGTGACGATCACCGGGGTTGGCACGGGCACCGGCAATTACATCGTGACGACGCAGCAAGGCTCAGGCCTCGTGGTGACCAGGAATGTCACCGGAGTGGTCAACGACATTCGTGTCAACCTGCACGCTGGCGACGACCGCCTCACCATGAATAACGTGTATATAAGAGGTTCCATCGTCATCGATATGGAAAGCGGCGACGATGCGGTGATTCTGGGCAATGCCGACGTTGTTTCGACCCAGCGTGACCTGGATGTCGACCTGGGAACCGACAACGACGAGCTCAATGGCAGACGGATCTTCATTGGCCGTGATCAGATCCTCGTCGGCGGTGATGGTAACGACGAACTTACGTTCGACGGCTTCGCGTCGCCCTTCACGCTGGGAACCTCCGCCGCAGGGAATGCAAATTGGAGCGGCGGCAATGGCAACGACACCGTCCACGTGATTTACGCCTTTATCGTCGGCGCGTTTACCATCGATCTGGGAGCGGGAATCGATGCGATCGATATCTTCGGCTCGGCTGCTTCGGGCAACGTGTCGTTCCTGGGCGGAGTGGGCAACGACAACCTGAGGGTCGACACCAACTTCTTCGACGCGGCCCTCCTGCTCGACACCGGCGGAGACGACGACACGATCTTCGTGGCCAATGGCCTGGGGATTGACATCGGCACCATCAACACGGGCGCCGGCGCCGATGAGGTCACGATCCGCAACGAAACCCAGGGACGACTCAACGTCAACACGGCCGGCGGCAACGATGTCGTCGACATACAGGCTTCGGCAGTGGACCAGTTCTTTGCCGATCTGGGCGACGGCGACGACGAGCTGACCGTGTTCTTCAACCTGGTGCGCGTGTCGGCCGATCTCGACGGCGGGCCGGGAAGCGCCGACCGGCTGCTGCAGCAGGGGAACGACATCCGCGGCACGCTGGAGAGCCGAAACTTTGAGTTGTTCAGCTAAGCCGAGGGGCTGGGATGCTGCCCCCTCCGCGCGGCCAAACCACGATTGTTGATTCCAGGCATCAGGTCATCGCTGTAACGCCGACCAAGAAGGTTCGGACGTGCGGATTTGCCGACTCCTACGGCGCGCCCGTATAACTGGAACCGGCCAAAGAATGTGGCCCGCGTTTACTGCCCCGCCGACGTCCGCGTCCGGTGGCGCTGATTTTACTGTGTGAAGCAAAGGGCAAGTTGAAAACAAGGGCAAATCCTCTGCGAGGGTGATCGCCGCTTATTGACACCTGTGTCGGTGCAGTTAAGCTGAATTTCCGCAAGGCACAGAGTTCCCAAACTTTTCAGCCGCACAGACTTCCGTCCTGTCGGCGATCGTCCCCGCAAGTTCACCCAAGGCCTTGGCTGGCGTGGAGTAACCGTCTGCCCTGCTTCACGGCGGAGCTTTGTCGGCAGGTGATTTCATCGAGAAACAACCGCTTTTCGACGAAAAGGCGCCGCCTCGGGCGAGGTGAACGGTTTTGACCGGCCTGCGTCACGGCCCTCTGTCGGACACTGGACGTCGCACAATCCATCGGTTGCAAACTCGGGTAGGAAGCCGGGCGGTGGGGAGGGACCCATGACTGAGAATTACGAACTTCGCCCCAGTGTGTAGCGCCGACGCGCAACCCACGGGGACGGAGTCCGAACACATCCGATGACGAGTCAGCCAGGAAGCCACGACCGCCTGAGTCCTTCGGTTGGCCAACGGATTGGCGACGTATGGGCAGAGCGTAAACGCCAATCAATCCTAGCGCTGCTCTTTAGTGCGACGCGTCCGCGAGTGTCTCTTACTACAGGCGGCCCTCGCCTTGAAGCGCCGACTTCGGCGAGTCAGAGTAAACGATGATGATTTCAAAACAGCCGGAAACAGTTGGCCAGCGCTGGAGCGATCCCGACTCCGATGCTTCGGGTTCCGCGGGGCCATTATTTTTGCTCACCGTCGGGAAAGTTGTCTGGCGGCGGAAGTGGTTGGTAGCGCTCGGCCTGGTGGTCGGCCTATTGACCGGCGGGTTCTACTACACACAGTGTGTCCCCATCTATGAATCGGCCGCGCAAGTGCTCGTTGTGAAAAAGAGGCCTGAAGTCATCGTCGGCCAGAATGCTCATTTGTCGCACTTCGAAGATTACGTGGATACGCATCGCACGCTGATTCAAAGCCCCCTGATCATCGACCGGGCCGTCAAACAAGGAAATCTCGCCGCGTTGGTAACTTTTGCCGGCGAAGAGCGACCGTTAACCGAAGCGGTGATCGACAGCTTGTCGGTCGATCCAGTTTCGCAGAGTAGTAAGACCGCGGCCGAGAGCATTCTGGCCCTGTCCTACCGTGGAAAGGTGGCCGAAGAATGCCCGGTGATCACGGAAGCGATCCTCGCCAGCTACCGGCAGTTCCTGGACGAGACGTATCGGGATATGAGCGATGATACCGCGAAGCTCATCTCGGAAGCCCGGGACATCCTGCAAAAAGATCTGGCTGCTCAAGAGGCGGGATATCGAGAGTTTCGGCAAACGTCGCCCTTGATACGGAAAGGCGCCGAGGACGTCAATCCGCGACAGGAGCGGTTAACGAGGATCGAAGCGGAGCGCTCCCAGCTATTATTCCGGAAGGCAGAACTGGAAGCCAATCTGGCGACGCTCGAGAGCGCCACTAAATCCGGACTGAGTGCCCGAGAATTGATTGTGCTGGCATCGGATCTGGCGAACCAGGCGGAGCATAGCACGCAGCCCGACGAAAGGGTAACGTTGGAGAGCCAACTTCTGCCGTTGCTAGTCGAGGAACAACGCCTCCTGCAGGATCTTGGCCCCAACCATCCGCACGTCCAATCGGTTCGTAAACAGATCGCGGCTACGAGGGATTTTTTTGCGCTGCCGTCCGGAACGTATAACAGACTGACTGAGCGGCCGTCGCGGAACGGCAACGAAGCCGGTTCAGCCGAAGAGCGTGTCCAACTCTACGTTCAAGATCTTCAGCAGGAGCTTGAGCACGTGCGGCAGTCGGATGAGTCCTTGGCCGCCCTGTACCAACGTGAACATCAAGCCGCCCGGGAGATCGCCAACTACCAAATCCGCGATGACGAATATCGGCGCGGCATTGAACGCACGCAGGCGTTGTATGACGGCATCGTCAAGCAGCTCCACGATGCTTCGATGGTGAAACAATATGGGGGTTTTGAGGCCCGGATCATCGCGCCGCCAGGAATTGGCAAGAAGGTGCTGCCCAATGCGATGACGGTTTTTCCGGTGTCGGGGTTGCTTGGCGTGTTATTCGGTTTGGTGCTGGTCCGCGCCGTTGAGCTGATGGACCGGCGTTTCCGCACGCCGCAGCAGGTCGGCCAAGAGCTTGGATTACCCGTCTTTGGCCATATTCCGTGGTTCGAGGTGAATCAATCGAGCGGCGCCGGCGTGGTTGCTAACGGCCGGTCGCTGGCTCCCGTGCTCTCTGCATATCACCGGCCGCGGTCTCCAGAGAGTGAAGCCTATCGAGCGCTTCGAACGGTGCTGTTGTTCAGTGGGGCTGCCGAGGGCAACCGCGTGATCCAAATCACTAGTCCCAATTCTGGCGCGGGAAAAACAGTCCTCGTGGCCAACGTGGCAATTTCGATGGCGCAGTCTGGAAAGAAGGTCTTGCTGATCGATGCGGAACTACGTAAGCCGGAGCAGCATCGATTGTTCGGGATCTCAGGCAAAGTCGGTCTGGCATCGGTCATTGCTCAGGATGTGGAAATCCACGATGCCGTGCAGGACGTCGGAATTGCCAATCTCTGGTTGCTGCCCTGCGGCCTGATTCCGCCCGACCCTGCCGAGCTCCTCACGTCGCCCCGTTTTTCAGAGTTAATCGCCGTGGTCCGCGAGACGTACGACTATGTGTTGCTTGATTCACCGCCGGTTCTGGCCGTGACCGATCCCTGTGTCGTGGGAGCCCGTGTGGACGGAGTTTTGCTAACGCTCCACATTTCTAAGGATAGCCGTGAGCATGCGGAGCGTGCCGAGGCTATCCTGAGCGCGACGGGCGCCAATGTGTTAGGCGTCGTGGTCAACGGCGTACCGCAAGACGACACCGAATATGGATACAGTTATGGCTACGGTGGCGGCTATGGGAATAGTCAGGACCAGGAGGAGCGAACAGGTCGCAGTCAAGCTTTAAGTCCACGCGAAGGGGTATTACGGCGATAGCACCATGCCCCGTGAGGGTTTGATTTTTGCAACTGGCTGCAATCATTCGTTAGTTTAGCCAGGTCCTGGCCATTGGCAGCTTTGCACGCAGGAGCATTGACACGAAACATAAGCCGCCGCCGACCCTAACGATGACCGCCGTGATTCCGATTTGGCTGCTAACAGTGATCCCGCAAGGACTGCCCCAGTAGTGAGAATGTCGCAGACTGCGTCCTAAGCGATGGTAACTTGCCTTTGGTCCACTAAGAGATTCCGACAATGAACTTTACGGACGCCGGCCGATTGATTGTTAAGCAGGTCATTGCCGCCAGAGTCGGAGTGTTAGCATTGGGGCATCTGGCAATCTTTCTCTGCGTTTATTGGTTGGCATTTTGTTTGCGGTTCGACTTTGCGCCGCCGCCCTCGCAAGTCGTCATCTTTTGGACGAGCCTGCCAGTCGTTCTGATCCTTAAGTTGACGATTTTTTACTTTGCGGGACACTTCCATGGCTGGTGGCGCTACGTGACGCTTGCCGATCTGGGCGCATTGCTGCGTGCGAGTGTTTTGTCGGTACTGGGTTTGGCGGCGCTCGATCACTTGTTACTGCCGATTCAGATTCCACGGTCGATTCTGCTGATGGATGCACTGATTGGGATTGTTGTCTTGGGTGGACTGCGGGCAAGTTTTCGAATGCTTCGCGAACAGTTCATTCCGGCATTCAATCAGGCGAATTACCGGCGGGCGCTCTTAGTCGGTGCTGATCATTCCAGCGGCGTATTGGCCCATCAGATTCAATCCCACTCGCAGTTGCGTTATCGAATCGCCGGATTCCTGGATATCAGCGGAGCGATGCGCGGGTCACGGCTGGGCGGTATTCCGGTACTAGGAGGTCTGGAGGATGTTGCGAAGATTGCCGCTGCCTATGATGCCGTCGAGGTGTTGATTACTTCGGGGAGTTTGCCGGGCACGCGTTTGCGCAAGCTGATGGAACAGTGTGACCAGGCCGGCCTGAATGTCAAAATTGTGCCGCGAGTGGAGGATCGCTTTAATGGCAATCGCCAAATTCCGATCCGCGACGTGGACATCAACGATCTTTTGCGGCGCGAGCCGGTGCAATGGGACTCGACTGCGATCGCCGCATTGGTCGCAGATCGCACGATTCTTGTCACGGGCGCCGGCGGCAGCATCGGCTCGGAGATCTGTCGCCAGTTGCTCAAGTTTCAACCGCAACGGATTGTGCTGGTGGGGAAAGGCGAGCACAGCGTTTTCACGATTGATCGTGAGTTGCGGCGTCAAAAATCGACGGTCAAGCTGGTGCCATGCATCGCGGACATCACCGATGAGCGGCGCATGGAGCAAGTCTTTGCCGAATTTAGTCCTGACGTCATTTTCCACGCCGCCGCGCACAAACACGTTCCGCTGATGGAGATCAATGCCGGCGAAGCGGTCAAGAACAACATCCTCGGCACGCGTTGCGTTGCCGACCTTGCGGATCGCTTTCATGCCGACTGCTTTGTACTGATCTCAACCGATAAGGCGGTCAACCCGTCGAGCGTGATGGGGGCCTCGAAGAATGTGGCCGAGCGGTATGTACTGGCACTTTCCGAGATTTCGACAACCCGCTTCGTGGTAACGCGATTCGGCAACGTGCTTGGTTCAACCGGCAGTGTCGTGCCCGTGTTCCAGGACCAGATCCGGCACGGTGGGCCGATCACGGTGACCGACTCCCGGATGACTCGGTTTTTCATGTCAATTTCCGAGGCCTCGCAACTCGTCATGCAAGCGGCGGCGATGGGCAAAGGTGGCGAAATCTTCGTCCTGGATATGGGTGAGCCGGTGAAGATCATTGACCTGGCGCGTGACCTGTTGCGTCTGTCGGGATTGCCCGAAGACTCGATCGAAATCCGCTACACGGGGATTCGACCGGGAGAAAAGCTGCACGAGGAGCTGTACTTTGTTGATGAGCAAACGCTGCCGACTGAGCATCCGAAAATTCGCGCTGCTTATCACGGATCGTATTCGCGCGAGGAAGCCTCTCAGTCGATTGATGAGCTTGCAAATCTAGCGGACGGGCCCGATGGACCCATCCGTGAAAAGCTCTGCGAGGTGGTGCCAGAGTATAGTTGGGTATCTTCTGACAACGTCAAACATGTTGGCAACGGTTCGGAGCATTCCGTAAACGAGCATGCGAAGCATCCATTGCGGCTGTTGGATGGCCTCCAGCTTCCTTCTGCAGAAGACTGGGATGCCGCTACTGAAGTCGAGCCGCGCAAAGATGCCGCCATGCAACGGCTCGGCTAAGCTTGCCGGAAAATGTGCAGGCGCCCATCGGGTTCTCTATGCCTGCAATCAGCTCGCACCGGCTAAACGGTGTATCACTCGCAGCTCCCACCCAGAGAACTAAGTGTGGTTTACGGCCGTGCAACCGTTCAGCGTTAAGGGTCGACTGATTGGCAGCGGACATCCGTGCTTCGTGATCGCTGAGGCAGGGGTGAACCACAATGGGGATATTCGTCTTGCTCACCAGCTTGTCGACGTCGCCGCCACTTGCGGCGCTGATGCTGTGAAGTTCCAAATGTTTGTTCCAGACGCGCTTGTTTCAATGACCGCAGCGGCCGCGCCCTATCAGCGCGACCAGGGAGCCGTCACGCAACGCGCCATGCTGGAGTCACTGGTGCTGCCGAAAGCCGCTTGGAAGGAGCTTGCCTCGCACGCTGTGGACCGCGGATTGATTTTTACGGCGACTGCCTTTGACGCCTGTAGTCTCGACGTGCTGCTGGACCTCGGCGTTCCGGTGCTGAAGATTCCTTCGGGCGAGTTGGACAATTCGCGATACATCGAACTGGTCGCCTCGAAAGGCCTACCGCTCATCATTTCCACCGGAATCAGCACAATACATGAAGTGGACACGGCTATTGCCGCGGCCCGTGCAGCGCCCAGCATCGCATTGCTCCATTGCGTCACAGCCTACCCCGCGCCCGTCGAGGCTTCGAACCTGCGGGCCATTTCTGCGCTCGCGCGGCATTTTGGCGTCCCCGTCGGGTGGTCCGACCACACGCAGGGGTATATGACTGCCATCGCGGCCCTTGCCTTGGACGCTTCAATTCTTGAGAAACACATCACGACAGATCAGGCGCTTCCTGGTCCTGATCACGCGGCTTCCGCCGATCCCGCAGAGTTCAAGGCCTACGTCCAGGCCGTGCGAGCTGCAGAGGCGGCACTCGGGGATGGAGTTAAAGAACCAGCGCCGGCCGAGTTGGAGAATCGTCAGTTTGCCCGCCGTAGTTTTCACGCGGCTCGGAACCTGCACCCAGGAGAAGTTATCCGCGAGGAAGACGTCCGCTTGTTGCGCCCAGCGACGGGGCTGGCTCCTTCGGCAGACGTAATCGGACGAACAGTCCGGCGCGAGATCATCGCTGGGAACCCCATTCTGGCGGAGCACTTGCGATGAAGCGACATATCGCCGTCTTCACAAGTTCTCGGGGAGATCTTGGGCCGCTGGGTCCTGTGCTGATCGCGCTGGATGCAGACGCTCGTGTTGAATTGATGGTGATTGCCACAGGAACGCACCTCACCGCGGCATTTGGCGGGCGCGTCGGGGATATTCGACTGCCCAACGGCAGTCGTCTGGAAGTATTGGATGCGGAGTTGAACGGTACACAGCCAGTTGATTTGGGGCAGACTTACGGCAAAATCGCCGCCGGGGTGTCAGGCATACTGGGCGCGCATGCGGTCGATATTCTGGTCCTGCTAGGCGATCGCTGGGAGTTATTGGCAGCAGCGGGCGCAGCGTTAATACACGGCGTCCCGATTGCCCATCTTCATGGCGGTGAATCCACGGAAGGCGCCATCGATGAGCGAGTTCGCCACGGAATTACCAAGCTCGCCGATCTACACCTTTGCGCGACAGAAAACAGCGCCCGACGCATTCGCCACCTGGGTGAAGAGCCGTGGCGTATCGTCGTCACCGGAGCACCAGGGCTCGATCGCTTGAACGCCGTGCAGCCGCTGACGGAATCGAGAATTCAAGCGCTCTTGGGCAAACCGCTTGTCCGGCCCTTGGGCGTGGTCGTGTATCACCCCCCGACGGTGGATCGTTCCGCAATACACAGCCGCGCGCATGCGGTTTTTGAGGCCTGTGCTCGGACGCTCGGCACCGCTCTGATCCTTTACCCGGGCGCCGATCCCGGCGCCGAAGAAGTTATCGAAGAGATCCATTTGGCAATTCGACGCCATCCGCACCTCTCGGCTCATCGCAACCTCGGTGAGGATTACCTTGCTCTGTTGAAGACAGCCGATGTGCTGGTTGGCAACTCGTCGAGTGGGATTATCGAAGCTGCATCTCTCGCTCTGCCGGTGATCGACGTCGGTGATCGTCAGCAGGGACGAGAGCAACCCCGAAACGTAATGCATGTGGAGGAGAGTGAAGCGGCCGTCGCTGAGGGAATCCGGGCCGCGCTCGATGATACTTTTCGAAGTCGGCTGGCTGGACTGGTTAACCCTTATGGCGATGGCGCCGCCAGTGCGAGAATTGTTGCGGCGCTTCTCGAGGCACCGCTGCGGCGTCTCAAACGGAAACCCCTCGTTGAAACGCCCGCGAGAGATGTCAGCCTTGAGGCGATGGGCATTCCCCCCTCGGCGACCTTGCGAGACGCGATGGCTGCCATCGACCGCGGCGGTAGTCAAATCGCCTTCGTCATCGAGAGTGACGGCCGACTGGTCGGAAGTCTCAGCGATGGAGATTTGCGCCGCGCCTTGCTGGGCGGAGCTGGGCTCGAGGGACCGATCGACGCTTACATTACGCGCGTTCCGGTCGTTGCCACGCCGGAGGATGACGCACGCCGAGTTCTGCAACTTATGGAGCGAAATGGCGTCACGCAAATCCCCGTCGTCGATGATCGCGGGCGGCTCGTCGGGCTGCACTTAATGAATGTCATCGTGAGTAAAGCGCTGGACCGGTCCATCGTCCGCCTTGTTCCCGAAACGGGCATCGAGTCGTAATTTAAGTGAGCTGTTTTCGATGCACTGCGTGTCACCAGGGCGGATTCGCGATATGACCTACCGTTGCGATGTCCCTCACGGCATCATGTTCCATCACTTCCATGGCGATCGTCATCATCACAGCCCCGGCTCGATTTCTAGTGAAGAACTGGCCTCGCTGCTCAGACTTATCGGACCTGAACGCATCCTGGAGCCTGAAGAGTGGCTGGAACGCGCGTCACGAGAGCGGCTTGAGCCTCAAGACTTGTGCCTGACCTTTGACGATGCCTTACTCTGCCAGTTCGAGATCGCGCTACCGGTTCTGCAACAATTTGACTTGCGCGCCTTCTGGTTCGTCTATTCAAACGTCTTCGAGGGTGAGATATCGCGATTTGAGGTGTACCGGGTGTTTCGCACCACCTGTTTTCAGGAGGTCGACGAGTTCTACGAGCTGTTTTTCGCGAGAATCCGGGAGAGCAAGTTCTCGGACCGCGCCCAGCGGGCCTGCGACCCAAGCGAAATCGCCCGACGGCGGGAGATGTTTCCGTTCTACTCCGCAGCCGATGTGCGGTTTCGCATCCTGCGAGATTTGGTGCTCAACCCAAGCGACTACGATTCGATCATGCAAGATCTCATCGAGGAACGCGGCCGGAGCCTCGAGGATTTGGCGGAACACTTGTGGATGACTGGCGAGCATTTGCGCATTCTGAGTGACTCAGGTCACATCGTCGGTCTGCATTCCTATTCGCATCCGATGCGTCTCGGCGAACAGACCCGCGAGCAGCAACACGCCGAATACGCCAGGAACTATGCACAGCTTTCGTCGATCACTGGTGCTCCACGCGCGATCGCATACCCGGCCGGATCCTACAACGCGGAAACGTTGAGCCTGCTGCGCAGCATGGGCATTCAATGTGGATTTCGATCGAGCATGGCCCCGCCGTACCAGGCGGGGCGACTTAACCCGAATCCGCTGGAGCTAGCTCGCGAGGATCACGCGAATCTCGTGCGAACGATGCAGTACTCCTAGATAGCAGTTTATTGCCGCTGGAATCCACTGGCTGGAGTCAAGCCAGGTTACGTTTGCCATTAGAGTTTCACGTTGCTAGGGGGACATCAATGAAAATCAACAGTCATAACGAATGGGACACGCTCCGGGAAATCATCGTTGGCCGAGCCGAGGGGCGAGCAGCCCTGCGCTATCGTGCGCCCGGCCCGGTTTCAGAGTCGCTTCGAGAACAGGCCGAGCAACTCGCGGCTGAGGCGTTTCCCAAAGTGTTAGTGAATGAGATTGCCGAAGATCTGGAGGAGCTGTGCACGGTCCTGCGTTCGTTTGGCGTGAAAGTGCACCGGCCGAATACGGAGGCGGCGACCCGATTTTTCCAGACCCCATATTTTACGGCGTCCGGTGATCATGTTTACAACATGCGCGACTTGCATCTGGTGGTAGGAAACACCGTGGTCGAGTCGCCCTCCCAGGAAGTCCACCGGTATTTCGAGGCGCTCGGCTTATACGACATCTGGTACGAGTATTTCAAGGAAGGTTTTCAATGGGTATCTGGGCCTAAGCCGCGCCTCGCCGGCAATCACATGATCGCCTATTTCGTCGGTGGAACCGGCCAGTACGACGACGGTCAGCGCTTCATTCGCTTGTCGGAAGACGAAATCCTGTTCGAGGCCGCCAACACGGTGCGGATGGGCCGCGACCTGTTATATCTCGTCTCCCGATCCGGAAACCACTTGGGCGCCAAATGGCTGCAAAGTGTGTTGGGTTCCGATTATCGCGTTCATACCACGTCGGAGATCTATCGGTCGAGCCATATCGATTCGACGGCTTTGTGCCTAAAGCCCAGGTTGGTGATGCTCAATGCCGAACGAGTCAGCGAGGAGACCTGCCCGCGAGTCTTCGACAAATGGGAAAAGATCTATTTTGACGACATCGTGGGCATCCCAGAAAAGACGCTTGAGTTCCATGAGCAAGTTCGTAAGCCGGTCTATCACAAACTGAAGGAGCTTGGCGTGGAGAGCCAGCTCGACTCCGTGGCTTCGAAGTGGATCGGAATGAACTTTCTTTCCATCGATCCGGAGCACGTTGTCGTCGACAAGCGACAAGTCGGGATCATGCGGACTCTCGAGCGGCATGGCATTACTCCCGTTCCCATCACATTCCGGCACTCCTACTACATGGGTGGAATCCATTGCAGCACCTTGGATACGGTGAGGGACAGCAAGCTGGAAAGCTATTGCGACTGAGTACCTAGAGGAACCGCGTAACGTGCGCGGCCGATGCAGACACGTGTCACCCTATTGCGAGCAGATGATGCAGTCATTAGTCACCCGAACAGGAACACGAGGAAAGAATGCCATGGTTAGCGAAAAGGTAAAAGAAGTTGAACGGGCCACACTCAAGACGTTTCAGGAGGAGATTCCGTCGATCTATTTCTCGGATAAGACGGAGGCTGAGTTCAAGGCGTATTCGGAAAACGCGGCGTACACGTATCGGGACCTGCTGAAATTTCCGCCGAAGATGTTCGCGGGCGCCAGCCTGATCGATTTTGGGGCCGGCACAGGTGAAAACACTGTATCGCTGGCCCGCTGGGGAGCGAACTGTACGCTTGTGGAAATGAATCACAAGGCGCTGGCGGTGGCAAAGAAGGTCTTCGAGCGCTACGCCCCCACGGGTTCCCACCAGTTCATTCAGTCATCGATTTTCGATTACGAGTCGGCCGCTAAGCACGATATCGTTCACTGTCGCGGAGTTCTCAGTCATACCGCGGACAAGCGCGGAGCGTTCAACAAAATCTCGGGCTTTGTTAAGCCCGGCGGCTTTCTGATTTTTGGGGATCCCAATAAGGCGGGCGGGTTCCAGAATATGCTGCAGCGGTTCGCGGTCTATCGCCACGCGTCCACTTGGGACGAGATGGTGGTCGTTTGCGAAAAACTCTTCAAGGAAGACATCGACCGAAGTCAGTCGTTCGTCCAGCGAACGCGACGATCGATCATCTTTGACCGCTGGGTGATTCAGAGCCAGGACGATCCCTCCGTTGACGAAGTCTTAGAGTGGCTGGCGGTGAATGAGCTGGTCCTGTATTCCAGCTATCCACCCTTTTTGCTTCCCTTGCTGGGCGATTCCGTGCATCACCGGCCCAAATGCGATGCCACGAAGGTAAAGGGCATGGCCCTGCTTGCGGAAACAATCTGGTTGTTGCAAAAAGACGGCGATCAGGAGAATCTCAAAGCACTCGATGCAAACTGCGTTGAGTATGCGGATTGTCTGGCTGCCTTGACGGGTTATGTCGCAAACTTCAATGCACGGTCTTCCCTGGAGGTGACCCAGTTCAATCAGCTCTCAGACGCCGCTGCCTCGGCATTTGGGGACGTGTCCATTCTCAAGCCGTTCCAGCAACGGTTTGCGGGATTCATCGCCGAAGCGAAAACGTTCGTCCAGTTGGTTCCGACCGCGACGTTGGACGAGCTGCGGGATTATGTGACGGCTTGCAAGCATCTGTTCAAGGGAGCCTGCGGAGTCCGTCATGTGGACTTCGTCGCTTACAAAAAAGGCTGATGACACTGGCAGGCCTTCACGGAAACTTAATTCGCATGCTGGCAGGCCAACGGATTCTGGGGTTGATCCCGGCGCGCGGCGGATCAAGTGCGCTGCCGCGGAAGAACGTGCTCCCACTGGGCGATAAGCCGCTCATCGCCTGGACGGTCAACGCCGCCTTAGCTTCGAAATACCTCGATCGCATTGCGCTCTCGACGGATGACCAGGAGGTCATGGAGGTAGCCAAAGCCTGGGGTTGCGAGGTTCCTTTTCGACGACCAGTTGATCTGGCAGCAGCGGATACGCCCACCATCGCGGTCGTGCTTCATGCCTTGGACCAACTACCGGGCTTCGACTACGTCGTATTGCTCCAGCCGACATCGCCACTCCGCACTGCCCTCGACATCGATGGCGCGGTCGAGAAATGTATTTCGGCCCAAGCCCCCTCCTGTGTGTCCGTCGTTTGCGTGGAAAAGTCACCTCATTGGATGTACTACCTCAACGGGCAGCAGCGGTTGAGACCTGTATTGGCCGGCGAAAGGATGGCCAGCCGCCGCCAGGACGCTGAGCCGGTGTATGTATTGAACGGCGCTGTATACATCGCACGAATCGATGTACTCCGGGAGACGGCTCAGTTCGTGACTGAGGCCACCGTGGCCTACCGGATGCCGCCTGATCGATCGGCTGACGTGGATACAGAGCTGGATTTGCGATGGTGCGAGTTTCTACTGAGCGACCGAATACCTGCGGATAGCAATCGCAAGGCGGTGCAAGACAATGTTTAGACGGATCGCGATCAACACCGCCTCGAGCTTTGGCTTTCGAGCATTCTCGCTGGTGCTGAGCTTCATCTCCGTGCCGGTGCTGGTTGGCACCGTTGGCGCCGATGGCTTCGGCTTGATCCTGTTGGCACTCTCCGTGATGGGCTACTTCAATCTGCTCAACGCGGGCGTGCCGGCCGGCACCGTGAAGTACATTGCCGAGTTCGAGGCCAAAGGCGACCGCACCATGGTCGACCAGGTGATTGCGTCGTCGTTTACGTTCTTCCTGTTTGCGGGTGTGCTGGTGATGGCCATGGTCGCCGGGTTTGCGGCGCTCGGCGGGCTAGCGCTGTTCCAGATCGATCCTGAAAAGCAAGAGGCGGGAACGCGGCTGTTGTACGTCGCGTCGGTGTTGGCGTTGATCACCTGGCCCCTCGGGACGTTCGGGCAGGTCCTCGAGGGACTTCAGCGCTATCCCGAGAATAAACTGGCAATCGCTGTCGGCGACGTCATCAACAAGGGGGCGGCAATCGTGTTCGCATTGGCAGGCGCCCCGATCGAAATCATCTTCCTCATGATGAACATCGGGCTGCTGGTCACGGTGCCGCTCCAGTTACGAATGTTGCGTCGCGGACTTTTCGGCTGGCGGCTTCGCCTGACGGACTTCAGGTGGAGCACCTTGCGGATGATTTTCGGCTACAGCCTCTGGGCCATGTTGGGGCAGGTGGCTTATCTGCTGATTTTCCAAACCGACCGGATTATTCTGGCGCTGTTCTTGCCGATCGCTGCGTTGACGATCTACCACGTCGTCACGATGCCGTTTCTGGCGATTGCAGACTTGTCAGCGCTTTATCGATCCGCGCTAACGCCGGCGGTGAGTGCGGCCGGCGCGAAACGAGGGCGGGCAGGCCTGGACATGTTCATCTATACTCTCAGCCGCTACTCGAATGCGTTTATCGCACCGCTGGCGATAATCGGCGCTTTTCTGAGCGGTCCCTTTATCGTGCTCTGGATGGGCGAGGAATACTTGCCCTATGTCTGGATTGCACAGGTTGCCTGTATCTTTCAACTGCTCTGGCAGTCGACCACGATCCTGGGGACGGTGTTTATGGGCACCGGCAAAATCAAGCGCATCACCTTGATTGCCTTGACGTTGGCCATCCTCAACGTACCTTTGGGAGTTTGGTGGGTGCAGTTGATCGGCGTGGCCGGCGTCGTGTTTTCAACGGTGTTCGTGGGTGTATTAGCGATACCACTCGAGTACCTGATCGCGATGCCGGAACTGGAAATGGATCGTAAACGCTATTTCCTGCAATCGTTTCTTGGCGGACAGTGGACCAGTTGGCTGTTGGGCCTCGTGCTCCTCCCCGCGGCTGCGGCGATGCAAAGCATTACCACCTGGTCCGGACTGGCCGCAGTGGCACTCGCCCTGACGGTACTGTTCTACGGCGCCAATTGGTTTCTCTCGGTCGAAAAGCGTCACCGAGAAATGGTATGGCGCTGCGTGCCCTTGTTTAACCGTTAGCATGGCGCCGACACTCAACCTTGAGCAGGATTGTTCGACTGTACGCTCGCCAGCGTGCGACCTGGACGCGCCCGCCACGGACGCACCGCGTGACTTGCCGACAATTCTCCTCTGTTGGGGCTATCACCGATCGAGCTGGATTGAGCCGTTTGAAAGGCTCAAGGACGATTTCCGGTTCAGCTACATCTTCTACCGGAATCGAGAGGAAGAGGAGCAGCGGTTGACGGCTGATCCGGTCCTGTACTGGCAGGATTACGACAACGCGCATCAGATTCTGGACGCAGTCCGTCCGAAAAAGATTCTGTTCATGAGCCTGACGTCCGGTTATCCGATCGCATTGAACCTGGCCGCGCAGTCCCGAGGCATTCCTACCTATATCCTGCAGCACGGCATGTTCGGCTTTTACGAAGACGAGCGCGCCTCCGAGTCTCGCTCGACCGCCCTGCGCAAAACCGGTCGAGCAACGAATCCTTCGATCACCGGCACGAAGTCTTCGAGCCTGGGATTCCTGATCCGATCGATGGGTTTGCGTGACCTGACTGCATTGCCTTGGATGTCATTGTTTTTTCTGATCCTGCGCCGATGTGGATACTTCGCGGCCTGCAAGCACGTCCGCTTTCGCCAGCGGCTGCCGACAGGCTACATCTGCTTCACGGAAAGAAACGGGACGATTTACCGCGAACTCGATCATGCGCAGCCGGACCAGATTCACGTCATTGGCATTCCGGAATACGACCGGTTCTTTCGATCCCCCTCCTCACCGCATGAGCCTGCCGACGAAGCGCCCTATTACCTCCTGATTGACCAGCCGCTGGCCGAAAACAGTTGGGGGACCCCGACGGTCAGCCGGGAGGACATGATCCGTTTCTACGAAAAACTGATTGCTTACTGCAAGAGCCAAAACGCACGCCTCAAAGTCAAGCTACACCCGGAGTCGTACAGTTGTGGTTGGCTGCCGGAAGATGACAAGGTCGAGTGGATCCGAGAGGCGGACGTCGTCTCCCTAATTCGAGGCGCCAAAGCCTGCTTCGGGATGTTTTCGACACTGGTACTGCCAGCCTCAGTGCTGAAGCCGCTTTGCCTGTTCGACGTCAAGCCGTCCTCGATGGTCACGGATCTGTCCCAGCGGGGTATGGCGGCTGTACTCGACTTCTTTAAGTTCGCGCCGTCCGACATCCATTTTCACCAGATTGAGCACACCGGCCCGAATTTCCCGCGGTTCGTCGAGGACTATTTTTTTAGCCTGGACGGCGGATCGGCAGACCGCTTAGCGGAGGTATTGCGACAGTGATCGCGTCCGGCAAGCACACATCGATCCGCGTGTTGCACCTGCTCTACGGCGGCATGGGCGGACTGAGCAGCTATCTGATGGAATTTGTCCGCAGCGATCAAGATCGTCGGTTTGAAAACTCTGTGCTGTATTTCGGCATTGAGTCACCGCATGACGAATACGTCAAGTTTTGCGACGACCACGGCATCTCGCATGCTTGCGTGATGAAGCGACGCGGTCTGGACTTGATAGGTTATAGCCGGGTGTTTGGGTTCCTCGTGCGCCATCGTCCGGACGTGGTAGTGGTTCACAGCGCCACCGTCTGTCCGCCCGTCTTTCTCTATGGCATGTTGGGGCGGTGCCGCACCGTGTTTATCGAGCATACCGCGAGTACCGTTAAGACCCGCGCTGACTGGTACGCCAGCCGCTTGGCGCAGCGGTTTGCAGACCACGTGGTCGTGTTCTACCCACAACAATTAGAGGAACTGCGGGCAAGACTAGGTGGGGCAATGCGACCGCACAAGATTACGACGATTGCTAAGTCTGTTGACGTGCGGCACTTTCGGCCGCGGCAGGCACGTGCGGACGTTCAACCCTCACCCGATGACGTCGTGATCGGCATGCAAAGCAGGCTGAACGCCTCGCGAGACCATGCCACTCTTCTCCGCGCGTTCGCTTCCCTATTGAGGGAGGAGTGTGGTAGCCGGCTGCAACTGAGGATTGCCGGGGACGGCCCCACACGGCCCGGACACGAATCGCTGGCCCGGGAGTTAGGGATCGAAAACCGAGTGAAATTTACCGGAACGCTTACTCGAGCGGCATTAAGCGATTTTTTGCAGGGGCTCGACGTTTACGTGCATGCCAGTTCCGGCGAGACGATTTGTTACGCCATCATGGAAGCTCAGGCCGCAGGACTTCCGATCGTGGCCTCAGATGTGAACGGCATCAACAACGCGATTCAGCATGGGGTCCATGGTTTTCTTTTTCGAGCCGGTGATGTCGAGGAGCTCGTGGGAACTGTCAAGCGTCTTGTGAACGACCGCTCGTTGCGTGAAGAATTCGGACGGATATCCCGCCTGCTTATGGAGGAACTGGCGCGGCGAACAAATGTGGCGGAGGAGTTTTACCGAATGCTCTTGGGTGGAGTAGCGGCAGAATGCCGCGTTGAACCTGCTGGAGCAGGTCTGAATTGATCCCAGACCGCGTTGCGATGCATCGGCGATTGACGCAATCTCGTGTTGAGCTTGGAACCGCGACCGCACTCATGGATACAGCACAAAGCCAACTACTATCGAACATTACCATCCATGACCGCGTCGCGAGAGTCTACGAGGCGCGGCATGGGGAGATTTTTAACGACATTGAGCAAGGCCGCCTGCGAGCGGCGCTTGCTCAGGCGCTCGCGCTGGTGCGAAGTGGCTCTTTGACAACGACGGCGCTCGACTTTGGCTGCGGCTCGGGCAATCTGAGCGGGCACTTGCTGCAACTTGGGGCAGCAGTCATCGCCTGCGACGTTTCCCCTCGCTTTCTGGAGTTGGTCACCAGACGCTTCGATGGCCTGCCCGTGCGGACTCACCGCTTGAACGGGGAGAATCTCGCGGAGATACCCTCCGATAGCGTGGATTTTGTTGGCGCCTATTCCGTTTTACATCACATCCCTGATTATCTGGGCGCCCTGGAAGAGATGACCCGTGTGTGCCGGCCGGGCGGTGTCATCTCTCTCGATCATGAGCACAGTCCGGCCTATTGGGCTCGCGACGCGGTGTATTCCCAATTTGTCCAGGAGGCGACGCGCGTCGATTGGCGAAAATTCTGCGTCTGGCAGAATTATGTTGGCAAACTACGGCGGTTCTTTAATCCTCGTTACGCGAACGAGGGAGATATTCACGTCTGGCCCGACGACCACATCGAATGGCGTTATATCGAGGCCCTGCTAAACAATGCGGGCTGCGAGATCGTCCGGGTGGAGGATTATCTGCTCTACCGGCGGATCTATCGGTCAGAAATCTATGACCGCTATCAGGATCGTTGTGTCGATCAACGCCTGTTGGTTGCCAGAAAAAGGATCTAGCTCAGCATCAGTTCGTAGGGCCTGTCAGCAGAAAGTGCGTTTGCCTGCGGCGTTCTTGATCCTGGGAAGGTCAGTCTTCCGGGTTAACTCATGTACCGTACTGACAGCAGCATGGTCAGCGATATCGCAGTCAGGGCAAGCGCGAATTCCTCGCCAATTCGAACGGGACCGATGAAGATCGTGTTCGTAATCAACGACCTCAGCGGCGGTGGCGCAGAAAAGTTACTCCAACTCCTCTCGTCGTTTCTCGCCAGTCGCGGGCATCAGGTGTCAGTGGTCACATTACAGACGGGTAGCGATGCCTACGAGTTAGACCGATCCATCAGGAAGGTCACACTCGGAACAAGCCGATTTGCCCGAGGAATCGGCAAGATCGCCGCGCTGCCGGCACAGGCCCGCAAGCTCAACAGACTGATAAGCGAACTCGAACCTGACATCTGTATCGGAAACCTCCCGCGCGCGAATCTCGCCTTGTTAATGACTCGTTGGTTTGGCAACCAGCGGCCGGTGATTGTGACCGAGCATGCGATTACGCGGGAAGCCTATCCGTCGTCGCGTGTCAGCGATCGTGTCATGCGTTGGCTGATCGGTCGCTTTTACCATAAGGCCGATGGTGTTGTCGCGGTGTCGCGAGGTGTGGGGGAAGGTTTACTTGAGTTTCAAGTGAGTCAGCAGCAGGTCCATGTTATTCACAACGCGATTCATTTAGAAAGTATCGAATCTCTGGCTCGACAGGCCCCGCTTGGATTCCCGTCCGGAGACTTGCCGACCGTCATTACCGTCGGTCGCCATGCCCGGGAGAAGGACCAGGAAACACTCATTCGGGCCTTTGGCCGCACACGAAAGTGCTTACCCGCGCGGCTGATCTTAGTCGGCCGAGGGCCCTGGCGGAAGAACCTCGAAGCACTAGTTAGGGAGCTTGGCCTTGCCGATACGGTGATGTTCGCGGGCTGGCAGGAGAATCCCTTTAGCTGGTTGGGGCGCTCCGACTTGTTCGTGCTGAGCTCGCGATTTGAAGGGTTTGGTAATGTAATTGTCGAGGCCATGGCCTGCGGACTTCCCGTGATCAGCACCGATTGCCACAGCGGTCCGCGAGAGATCCTGCGTGACGGTGCGGATGGAATCCTGGTGCCGGTCGGCGATGTGGAGGCGCTCGCGGACGGCATGACGAACGTGCTCTCGGACAACGAGCTGCGCGCTGGGCTCGCTCATAAGGCACGCTCTCGAGCGGCTGATTTCGACATTGCGTTAATCGGCGTTCAGTATGAGTCGCTGCTGGAGTCCCTCATGCGGCAAAAGACCCCAGCGCTCGCTTGACTCGGGTGGCGAGGACGTGATCGCAGTCGACCGATCTACCAAGCACCGGCGTAATCTATACTTCTTGATATGAGTCTTGCCTCAAACCTTGATCGCGCAGTAGTCGACGGCTTCGGCGACGAGTGGAGTCGCTTCGATCAACTTGCGCTCGCCTCCCACGAGCACCAGACTCTGTTTGACACTTACTTTGCGATCTTCCCCTGGGCCAGCCTTCCTGCAGGCGCCGTGGGAGCGGATTTTGGTTGCGGCTCAGGACGGTGGGCCAGGCTCGTCGCTCCGCGCGTCGGCAAGCTTCACTGCGTGGATGCCAGCGCCGCGGCGCTCGATGTCGCGCGCCGCGCACTGGCGAGTGTGCATAACGTCCAGTTTCATCAGGCGAGCATCGGGGCCCTGCCGTTGGAGGACGAAAGTCTCGACTTCGGTTACTCGCTGGGTGTCCTGCACCATCTGCCGGACCCGCAGGCGGGGTTGGATGCTTGCGTTCGCACGCTGAAGGTCGGAGCTCCGTTTCTCGTCTACTTGTACTATGCGTTCGACAATCGCCCCCGGTGGTTTCGCGCAGTCTGGCGTGCCAGCGACGTTTTGCGCCGTGGCATCTCTCGACTGCCCTATGGCCCCCGGTATCTCCTCAGTCAAATCATTGCAGTTGCTGTGTATTGGCCGCTGGCCAGGACGGCACGGTTGCTGGAACGTTTGGGTGTAGCCGTATCCACACTTCCCTTGAGCGCCTACCGCGATCGGAGCTTGTATTCGATGCGGACCGATGCGCTCGACCGATTCGGAACTCGCCTGGAGAAGCGATTCACGCGCGATGAGATCGCCCGGATGATGGCGCGGGCCGGCTTGGCGGACGTTCGCTTCCACGCGGGCGGCGCTTTTTGGTGCGCCGTCGGACGAAAGACGAAGCAAGGCCCTGGCGAAGATCAACGATCGGTCTTCCAGCTCTCAACAGCTGACGACGAGTGATGCTCGATTTCAACCGGCTGCCTCTGGTACCGAAACGCTGAGAATGACCCAGCCGTGTATCGTGCTCTTGGCAGGTGAAGGGACGCCGACGTGCATGGTGTACCATGCGCTGCGACGGCGCTTTGGTTCGGCGGCGCGCCTGGAAGTGATCCTGGAACGCCCAGTGTCGCGGCTACACTTGCTCAAGCGACGCGCGAAGCGGCTGGGACTGGTACCCGTTCTCGGTCATGTGCTGTTCATGATGCTGGCCGTCCCGCTCCTGCGGTTTCAGGGTCGTCAGCGGATTGAGGCAATCCAGGCCCTGTACGGTCTGGACGACTCAGTGATTCCCGAACCGGTGCTTCGTGTTGCGTCGGCAAACTCCGCAGTCGTCGTCGAACGATTGCGCGCTTTGTCACCGTCGGTCGTGGTGGTCAACGGGACGCGTATCCTGAAACCGGAGATCCTAAGTGCAACCGGGGCTCCTTTCATCAATATGCATGCCGGGGTTACGCCTGCGTATCGAGGGGTGCACGGCGGCTATTGGGCGCTGGCCGACGGGCGGCCGGAACTCGTGGGCACGACTATCCACCTCGTGGATGAGGGCATCGATACGGGAGATATTGTTAAGCAGGTTATCTTTACGCCGACCGCAGCGGATAACTTCGCGACCTATCCCTATCTCCACATCGCGATGGGCCTGCCGGCCTTATTAGATGCAGTGCAGGCGATCTTGAGCCACCAACGGCCGGCTCTCTGCGCTCCGCAGACGAGGATTTCGCGGCTGTGGCATCATCCCACGCTCTGGAGTTATCTGAAGGTCGGTTGTCGCCAAAACGTATGGTGAAATTGTTTCGCTACTGATCGGTTCGTGCTTAGATCATGACATTTGGTGATTTGGTAATCGTCGCGCTGGCTGCTCTGGTCCTGCTCGGGATCGGGACGCACAAGGGTCTTACCCGCCGTGCACGCAAGGTGCTCGTCGCCGGATTGGTGCTGAGGCTGGTGGGAGGCCAGTTGTACCTCCTGATTGGCGAAGTCATTTACGGCGGCACCGCAGACTACTGGTATTACTTCCACCACGGCGCGCTGTATGCGAAGGCGCTGCTCGCGGGGACTCCGGAGGCTTCCGGCTCGTATTGGCTTGAGTTGGGCGTCTGGTGGGGTACGGCCTTCACGATCAGAACCTCAGGCATCTTAATCGCTGCGCTGAGTCCTTCGATATACGGCGCCTTTCTCGCCTTCAGCCTGATTGGATACTTGGGAGTGGTCGCCTTTGCGCTGGCTTTTTACCGGGCGTTCCCGGCAGCTCCTCATTACCGCTACCTCTTATGGCTGATGTTTTTTCCGTCGCTCTGGTACTGGCCGGCCGCGCTGGGCAAGGATGCGCTGATGCTCGCCGGAATCGGCGTGGCGGTGCTGGGGTTCGTGGGTCGAAAAAGTCGGCCAAACTGGCTGCTTCTGGCCGGTGGGACTGCGTTGGTGTTTGCCGTGCGTCCCCCGGTTGCCGTGGTGCTGCTGTTCGCGTTCGGCGCGGGACACTGGCTGGTGCTAATGCGCCGGGCAACCGCGGCTCGTTTGGAGCAAGGCATTTTGATTGCGACGTTGGGTGCGGGCGTATTACTAATGGCTGCTTACACGTTGGACTTATCAATTACTAATACCAGTGAACTTGGCGATTACCTGGTCGGAACCAAGTCAGGGGCGTCGAGCGCCGGAGGGTCTTCGATCGCCATCGACGAGGGAGACGCCTTAAATCCAGTTGAAGGCGCTGTGAGCGTGCTGGCCAGACCGTTTGTATGGGAAGCGCGGAGCGCCCCTGCTCTGTTTGCGGCCTTCGAAATCATTACGGTCTGGGCCTTGGCTTGGCTCCAACGACGGAGAATCAAGAACTTTGTTCGAGCCTACCGCGGACACCCGGTGGTCTGGATGGCAATGATCTTCATCGTCGTGTATGCGATCACACTCGGCATGGCCGCCGGAAACCTCGGTGTAATCGCCCGACAGCGGATCCATCTCTTCCCGCTACTGTTTATGTTCTTGGCAGGTCCCCTTGCAGTTCGCCAGTTGCGGCGCGGGCGCTCGGGTGCCTCGATCCCTCTGAAACCGCCGGCGCTCGCCGAGCGTTTCGTGTAATCCTGAGGATGAATTCGTCGCATGTGTGGTTTAGCTGGCGCGTTTTTCGAGCAGTCCTTGGTTGCAGAGGAGGCTCGTCGTCAAGTCGAGGCAATGTGCGCCGCACTCCACCATCGGGGGCCGGACGATAGCGGCGTTTGGCTGGACGGCTCCCGCCGCCTGGCGCTTGCTCATCGGCGGCTGGCTATCCTCGACCTCTCGCCGGAAGGCCGTCAGCCGATGGTCTCTCCGAGCGGCCGCTACGTCATTACCTACAACGGCGAAGTCTATAATCATGCGGCCCTGCGCACCGAACTTACGGGAGTCCAGTGGCGCGGCCATTCGGATACCGAAACGATGCTGGCCGCGATGGAACGTTGGGGGTTGAAGTCGGCCCTAGATCGATTCGTCGGCATGTTTGCTTTTGCGCTGTGGGATCGCGACGAGCAGGCATTGTGGCTGGTCCGCGACCGGCTCGGCATCAAGCCTCTCTATTATGGCTTTACGTCAATCGGCCTGCTGTTCGCGTCAGAATTGAGCGCTTTTCGAGCTCATCCGGAATTTCAGGGCGAAATTAATCGGGACGCGCTTCATCTCCTAATGCGATATAACGCAATCCTGGCGCCCCACACGATCTATCGAAACGTCTTCAAGGTCTCTCCAGGCACGATGCTTTGTGTGCGTGCGCCGCGTCGTGAGGCCATTGAGGAGACAATCTTTTGGTCGGCTAGCGAGGTGGCCGCCCAGGGGCAGGAGCGGCGCTTTGGTGGTAGCCCGGCCGAGGCGGTGCAGCAGCTCGAGGCATTGCTGCGCGAGGCGGTGGGATTGCGGATGTTGGCGGACGTTCCTCTAGGTGCTTTCCTGTCAGGCGGCGTCGATTCTTCGACAGTCGTAGCGCTGATGCAGGCCCAGAGCAACCGACCCGTGCGAACCTTCTCGATTGGTGCGCCCGAGACAGGCTTCGATGAGGCGCCCTACGCCCGTGCCGTTGCGGCGCATCTGGGTACCGACCATACCGAACTCTATGTAACGCCCGGCGAGGCCATGGAAGTGGTGCCGCGTTTGGCAGCGATTTGCGACGAGCCCTTCGCGGACTCTTCTCAGATTCCGACGTTTCTGATCTCGCAACTCGCCCGCCGCTCAGTCACCGTGGCCCTTTCAGGCGATGGCGGGGATGAGTTATTCGCCGGCTATAATCGTCACGTCTGGGCCGAGCGCGTTTGGCGGGCGATACGTCCGGTCCCTCACCGGCTTCGAGGTGCCTTGGCATCTGGAATTACCGCCGTCGCACCCGACACCTGGGACCGCTGGTTCGGCCTGGCAACGTCGGTATTGCCTAAGTCAGCACAGCAGCGGATGCCCGGGTACAAATTGCATAAGCTTGCCGACAGCCTTGCCGCGGCGAGCCCGCTGGACCTCTACCGGCGCCTCGCTTCCCAATGGACCGACCCGTCGCGGTTGGTCTGCGGCGGCCAGGAGCCGAACTTTCCGTTTGACGGGACGGCCGCAGTGGCAGACTTTCCTTCGCAGATGATGCTGCTCGACATGCAACGCTATCTGCCGGACGACATACTGACCAAGGTCGACCGAGCCAGCATGGCCGTGAGTCTGGAGGTACGCGTGCCAATTCTCGATCACCGGGTCGTGGAATTCGCCTGGCGGCTGCCGCTTTCCCTCAAGCTTCGCGACGGGCAAAGCAAGTGGGTCCTGCGGCAGGTGCTTTACCGCTACGTCCCCCGCGCGTTGATCGAACGACCCAAGGCCGGTTTCGGCATTGCGCTTGGTGATTGGCTCCGCGGACCGCTGCGGGACTGGGCGGAAGCTCTGCTCGATGAGCGTCGACTCCGCGAGCAAGGCTACCTCCATCCCGCGCCAATTCGCGCTGCGTGGGGCGAGCATCTCGCCGGTACGCACAACCGGGAATATCAGCTCTGGACGGTACTGATGTTTCAGGCGTGGCTCGAGCAACAGCGGGCAGAGCTCGCCGTGCCGTTGTGTTGAAAAAGCAGTCGAGCGTTTCCCTAGGCGTGTGCATGTGTCGGCCTCAGAAACCGTACCGCGAATCTTCACTGTGATTGCAAGTGCAATGCGAAACCTGTTGCGTCGCCTCCAGAGGTTTGTGCCTCCGGCGCGCTCCGGGGTCACGCTGCTCGCCTATCATCTCGTGGGCGCGGGCACGCGATCGCCGGTCGATGTGCCGAGCGACGTCTTTGAAGCGCAGCTCGACAGCTTGAAAGGTCGCGTCCGCAGCCTGGACGATGCCCTCCGGAGACTCGAAAATTACAAGGGCGAAACAGAATCTGTCGCGGCGGTACTAACCTTCGACGATGCTTACGCCAACTTTTACGAGCAGGTGTACCCACGGCTGCTGGCGCGACGGCTACCGGCGATCTTGTATGTCCCGACGGCGTTTGTGGATCGCCAACAGGCAGGGCCCATCGGCGGAACCGAAGCACTGCCGGCTTGCGACTGGGAGCAGCTTCAAGAAATGATGGCCAGCGGACTGATCACCTTGGGCTCGCACACCGTTACGCATCCGAACCTGACGCAAGTCGATCCCCAGCACGCCGCCTGGGAACTCTCCGCGTCGCGAGCGCGGATTGAGCAGATGATCGGTCAGCCGGTACGACATTTCTGTTACCCGCGCGGGCTCTGGAGCCGGCAGCTGGAACCGCTGGTCGGGCGCGAATATGTCACAGCCGTCATCGGGGGCGGAGGCAACATCCAATCCCCGTATCACTCGCTACGACTGCAACGGACATCGATCCGCGTGGAGTTTGGCGCCGACCTGAGACCGCTACTGAATCACCGGCTCTGGCTCGAAGAGCGTGCGGGGGACCTGGTGCGGCGTGTTCGACCCAGACCACGTGCTCTGCAGCGGATCACAAGACCAGACTTGAATGGTGAACCCAACTTAACAGCCCCAGCAGAGCCGATTCGTCGCCGACTCTTGTATGTCGTGACGCACGGGATGAGCGCCCGACTGTTGCTACAGGGACAACTCCGCTGGATGCGCGAGCGGGGCCTTGAAGTTGCAGTGGCCGCCGCCCCCGGGGCCGATCTCGATGCCGCGGCCGCGCAGGAAGGGGTGACGGTTTTTCCCATTCCGATGAAGCGCGAGATCGACATGGCGGCCGATCTCCGCGCGCTGGTCGCGCTCTGGCGGCTGATGCGGCGCTGGCGTCCCGATATTGTCAATGCCAGCACTCCCAAGGCGGGTCTGTTGGGCATGTTAGCGGCCCGCGCAGCGGCCGTGCCCGTCTGCGTCTACGTATTGCGTGGTCTGCGCCTCGAGACGGCAACCGATCGCACAGGCGCGCTGCTCACGGCCACGGAGCGAGCGGCCGCCGCATGCGCCCATCGCGTTTTCGCGGTCAGCTCAAGCCTCGCGCGGCGATACATTGACTTGGGTCTTGCTGCGCCGGAGAAGGTCACTACGCTCGGTGCTGGGTCGTCAAATGGCGTGAACGTGGGACGTTTCGCCAACAGCCTACCGGGAGCAGCCATGACACTACGTGCTCGTCTCGGCATCCCAGCCAAGGCGCTGGTGATCGGGTTTGTGGGGCGATTCACTAAGGATAAGGGGATCGTGGATTTGGTGGACGCCTTTGATCGTATCCGGTCTTCGGTGTCCGACCTGCGGCTACTGCTCATTGGGGATTTCGAGTCCGGCGATCCGGTGCCAGAAACGACGGCCCACCGCATCCGCAACCACCCCGGAATCGTTCAGACTGGTTTCGTCGCCGACGCAGCGCCGTATTACGACGTGATGGACGTGTTGGCGTTTCCCTCGTATCGCGAGGGATTCCCCAATGCCCCTCTGGAGGCGGCCGCTGCAGCCCGACCGATCGTCGGTTTCCGCGCCACAGGTACAGTCGATGCCGTCCTCGATGGTGTTACCGGCACCTTGGTCCCGCTCGGCGATGTGTCCGCCTTGAGCGGTGCTCTCAAGCGATACGTCGTCGATCCGCAGTTGCGCAAGCAACACGGCACGGCAGGGCGAGAACGCGTGCAGCGAGACTTTCGGCCGCAGGAGATTTGGGAACAACTTTACCAGGAGTATGCTCGGCTGCTGGCGGCGAAAGGCCGGCCACTTCCGCAGCGGCAGGAGATTTCCTCAGTAGAACTCGCGCCGCGCGTGCAGGCGGTTTGCTAATGAAGCGGATGCTGAAGCGACTGCTGGATGTGGTTTGCGCCCTGGTGAGTTTGGTGCTTGCTGCGCCGGTACTCTTGGCAGTGGCATTCACGATCTGGCTGACCATGGGTTCGCCCGTGTTATTTCGGCAAGTGCGTCCCGGCCGGCATTGCCGGTTGTTTACGCTTTTCAAATTTCGGACGATGCGCGAGGCGGCGGCTCTCGAAGGCACGCCCCTGCCGGATACCGAGCGATTGACGCCTTTGGGCTCATTCCTCCGCCGGACCAGCCTTGATGAGCTGCCGCAATTGTGGAACGTGCTCCGAGGGGACCTCAGTCTGGTCGGGCCGCGACCGCTGCTCCCGGAATATCTTGGTCGATACACTGCTGTTCAGGCGCGGCGGCATGAAGTGCGACCGGGGATTACCGGCTGGGCGCAAGTCAACGGGCGTAACGCACTAGCGTGGGAAGATAAATTCGCTCTCGATGTCTGGTATGTCGATAACTGGAATCTGTGGCTCGACTTGAAAATTCTCTGGATGACCCTTATTAAAGTGCTGAAGCGAGAGGGAATCCAGGCGAGCGACCACGCCACGATGCCTGAGTTTAAGGGCAGTCCCGAAACGATCCCATGAGTGCAAGCAACAACGACCCGGTCATCCTCTTCGGCGGCGGCGGTCATGCCAAGGTGGTGATCGCGACGCTACAGTTGTCAGGGCGAAAGGTGCAGGCGCTCTATGATGACGATGCCGCCAAAGTCGGTGGCGCCGTGGCGGGTGTTCAGGTCGAGGGCTCGACGTCATCCGCGGCGCCGGATGTTCCTGGCGTGATCGCGATCGGCGACAACGCAGCGCGGGAGCGGCTCGCGTCCCAGCAGAGGGGGCGCCCCTGGTTGACGGTGATTCATCCGCGCGCCGAAGTTGACCCCTCCGCTCGGGTTGGGCCGGGCACCGTTATCTTCGCAGGCGCTATCGTCCAAGCCGATGCTGTTGTTGGCGCTCACGCGATTATCAATACCGGCGCCACGATCGACCATGACTGCACGGTCGAGGATTTTGCACACATTGGCCCTGGGACTCACTTAGCCGGGGGCGTGCGAGTCGGACGTGGAGCTTTCTTGGGTATTGGATGCGCTGTCGTGCCGGGGGTACAGGTCGGCGATTGGAGCACGGTTGGCGCCGGAGCTGTTGTCACCGGCGACTTGCCGGATCGCATCGTGGCAGCGGGCGTCCCCGCGAAGCCAATCCGAGCGGCAATTCGGACAGAGCCGACGGCAGCGGCAGCAGCGCCTGCTCTTTTGCTCAGTCCGCCAACAAACGGCGCTATTCCCAGCAAGGCACCGCTCTTCGCGCCCTGGCCGTCGTTTGCAGAAGACGAGATCGAAGCCGCCCTGGCGGTGTTACGGTCGGGCAATGTGAATTACTGGACGGGAGACGAAGGACGTCAATTCGAAGGCGAGTTCGCTGCGGCCACCGGCTGTCGCTATGCTGTCGCGGTGGCCAACGGAACCTTAGCACTCGAGTTGGCGTTGTATGCTTTGGGGATTGGTCCGGGTGACGAAGTCATCGTTCCCAGCCGCACGTTCATCGCGTCAGCCAGTTGCGTGGTGGCGCGGGGCGCCATTCCCGTGATTGCGGACGTTGATCGTATCAGCCAGAACCTGACGAGCGAAACCGTCCGAGCGGTTATTTCCCCGCGGACGAAGGCGATCATTGCGGTTCATCTCGCAGGCTGGCCCTGTGAGATGGACGACCTGATGGAGCTTGCCCGGCAGCATCAGCTCAAAGTCATTGAGGACTGTGCACAAGCCGTTGGCGCCACCTACCACGGTCGCCCGGTCGGATCTCTGGGCGATGTCGCGGCCTTCTCGTTCTGCCAGGACAAGATCATCACCACGGGTGGTGAAGGAGGAATGCTGACCACCAATGACGAATCGGTTTGGGAACGAGCCTGGAGTTTCAAGGATCATGGCAAGAGTTGGGATGCCGTGCATCATCGGCAGCACAGTGGCGTTTTTAAGTGGCTGCACGAGTCATTCGGCAGCAACTATCGCTTGACTGAGATGCAGTCTGCCATGGGTCGCGTCGCCCTGCGGAAATTGCCGGCTTCCGTGCGACAGCGCCAACGCAACGCGACGTTGCTCAACGACGCATTGGCTCAAGTTCCGGCGCTGAGGCTGACGCTGCCTACCGCCTCCATTAGTCACAGCTATTACAAGTACTATGCATTTCTACGCCCGGAGCGGCTGATCGCCGGTTGGAATCGGGACCGCATTGTGCGCGAGCTGCAACAGGAAGGCATTCCTTGTGGAAGCGGCTGCTGTTCCGAGATCTACTTGGAGGAGGCTTTTCAACGTGCGGGGTTCGGGCCTGCGCATCGTCTGCCGGTCGCCCGGGAATTGGGCGAAACCAGTTTGATGTTCTTGGTGCATTCCACGCTCTCCGAGGAGGCGATGCGGGCCACCTGTGATGCCGTGAAACGGGTCGTCGGCCTGGCGTCCGAATCGAGACCGACCGCCGACGCGACCCAACCCCTGGCGCCCGTTCAATGAACGCGCCCCAAGAGGATCTCTGACGGCAGCAACGAACCCACCGCCTGCAGTATCATGCGGCTACGGCACCACTAATGCCGCCGTCGCGGTTGTGTTTTCGCTCGAAATCAAACGCGTTGCGTAGCTGAAGCTGAAAACCTGGGTCAGGTACCGCGCGACCGACTCGCCTGGTGTTTCTTGCAGGATCAGCACGTCGCCGGGTCGCACTGGAATGCGCTCCCGCGTGTCGCGCATCGCCGCGTTGAGATCCACGCGAATCGGAACCTGCCCGCCGCCGGGCGTGCGCCGCAGGACCGTCAGCAAACTCGGCGAAGGGTTGCCGAGGCCCGGTTGGACCAAGACCCCGCTCAAATTATTGCCGGCAAAGGCGCCGTTGAGCAACGAGCCCTGGACCCGGGTCACGGCCTCGACAACATCAAGATCATAGTCGCGGGGGATGATATGCTCGCCAGCCGGCAGCAGACCTCCGGTATAAAACAGCTCTGTGGCTCGTGCCTCGAGAAACACGACATCGCCGTCCTCGAGAATCACGTCTTCTGCCTGAAAGGGCAGCGGCTGCCCGGGCACGATCCGCGTCGGTATGCGCACCACCCCCGCGCAAAGGGCTGAGACGACGAGCGGATCTTGGTCAGGCGGAAGTTGTTCGAGCGTCGCCACCAAGGATCGATTTCGCTGGCCCCCTTTGAAGACGATGATTTCATCGAACACGTCTAAACCGGGAAGGCCGCCGGTTTCGGTGATCGCGTGCAGGACATCATTTTCGTAAGCGCGTAACGCCAGCACAGTTCCGTTCCCGCGCTTGCTTTCGCTCACGGCGATGTCGCCGCGTCCGCCTGTCGCGAACCCGCCGAATTCCTGGCGGAGGACTACCACGCGGGTTTGGCGCGGCTGCATCAGAGTGACGAGCACCGGTACGTTTCCTTCCGCCTGCAAAATACCGCGGCCCGTGTACGCCTTGCTGACCGCGTTCGCGGCTTCAGTGACGTCCATACCCGCTACTCGAACGGGATCGATACGCGGCAACAAAATCGTACCATCGTTGCGGATCGCCACTGGAAACCCCAGCGCCGGTGGTAGGCCGCCGCCCAGCGGATCGATTTGCGACGGAAAATAGACCGGAGGATTGGAGGCAGGAGCATCGCGCGGCGTGGCCGGCAAAATGGCTTCCACATAGACGCCCAGTACATCTCCGGGCGCCAGCAGGTAATTCTTGGGCGGCTCCTGCCCGAGTAGTGTGAGCGGAATCGTTTGCATAGCCTCGCGCGGCGGACTGGCAAGCAATTCCGGCGGAGCTCGACGGACAGGGACGCCATTGGCGACTGGGTTGGTGAGTGCGGCGCAGCCGTTAGCAAGCGTTACGAGCCCAACCACGATTCCTGCCCAAAGCAGTTGAGTAAGGCCGAACGAGTGACGAGTCAGGTTGGACGTACTCATCGCGTTAGAACTCCGATGCATTGGGAACCGGCAGCACGTAACCCTCTGGGCCATAGTGCGGGGGCAGTACTGGACTGGGTACGATCTCAGCCTCCGTCTCGAGCGCGGGTGTGGGGATGACCTCTGCGGTGGAGTGGCCAACCATGGGTAAATGGTGATGCTCCTCCGCTAAACTCCCAGCGAAATAAGACGGCAAGGTGACGTATTGCCGGTAACCTGTTGCGGCGGCGACTTGTGCACCGTGGCGAAACCCGGCGTACCAGTCCAAGATCGCCTGATGACCCGTGGGAGTCTGGAATCGCCCTTTCCAGTAATGGCGGGGCGGCAGGACCGGCAGGTTGCCTGGGCCGGCATCCAGGTAATCCGTGAATCCATCGCGAAAGCCAAGTTCGTAATCGGGCGAATACGCGAGAGATGGATTTGCCCCTTCGATCTGGACCCAAGCGTCCTCTGCCATACGTCGATGCCGATGGTTCGAAAAGTATCCGTCGGAGCAAGCGCAGTAATGGAGCGGCTCGATGACGAGCGTCCGAGCGGCGTTTCCCAAGAGCCCGCAGCCCGAAGCTGTGCAGCAGATCCAGAAAATGATGACGGCGGGTGGGGTCAGTCGCATACTCTCGTCTCGGGCGATGGTCGAGCACACCGCAGGCCGCAAAGTTTTACATTGCGGCACAAATACCCCAATTGTTGTGGATCGCATGGGAGTTACGGATGGCTGCGCCATGGCGAACCGTCATTTTCCGCACCGGTTGTCTGCTGGCAGTTCGATGGTTCGCTCGCCGCCGGCCCGCTTTGCACGAGCGGCCCAGATAAATCCTACAGCCGGTGCTATCGGCGCACTAAAGGCGTCAAAATGATGCAATCCGTTTGGGCAAGCAGTCCTTCGGCGACGGGAAAGGACTCTCTATCCGGCACGACCGGTTCAGACGATACCCTTGAAGATCCAGGGGTCGGCAACAGATGGGACGGAGGCTCGCAACTCTGGTCCGGAAATTCGCGTTCTCGACAGAAGTTGGCTGGCGGGTACATTCGCCGCACTGCATCGCATGCGATGCCCACTGCCGCAGTCACAAGCAAAGGCCAGCAGCGCGACTTCGGCTCGGGACAACGGCTCTCATTCGATCGGCTCAAGCTGTGCGTCGTCCAATTCGACCGAAACGCTTTGCTGCAGAAACGATACTTCGACGATCAGCCGATATCCGGAGCGCTGTTCCTCGACTACGCCCTCAATGCCCATAAAAGCGCCTGACTTCACGCGAATGCGACGCCCTGGCGCAAGTCGAGCTTCGACCACTAATGGCGCCTTGCGCGCGATTAACTGTTGAACCTGCCATAACTCGCGCCGCAACGTCTCGGCAGCGTCAACAGCAATTAATCGGGAAACCCTATTCGTCCGCAAAGTCTCGATGCGCTCCTCCTCGCGCGCTAAGATAAACAAGTAGCCCTTAAACAACGGAAGCAACGACTCAATCCTGCGTCCCCGGCTCGACGAGGTCCGCGGGACCAGCGGTAGATAAAAAGGGATTTGTTGGGCAAAAAGATCTCGGGCAAGAGCTTTCTCTTGACGAGCCTTTGCATAGACCGCCCACCATCGCCGCTCCATGTTGTCCTCGGCGCCGCGCGCAAGCAAGTCGTCCGGAAAAATGCTCGGCTCAGGCTGTAGGATCGGCATCGCGGCCTGAACTCCATCTCTAGCAGCTTAGGAACCACAGTAATGTGCCCGCCGGGTCGGCTGCTGTCAACGGACGAAGATCGCGAAGGGTATACCATGAAGGAGAAGCTCCTACCGGCGCGCCGGGTTACAGCTCGTCGCGGATAGAACGAAGCGACTTAACGTTGTCGGCGCCGCGACTTTCAGCAGGTAGCGTTCGCTGACTTTGAGCCGTTCAGCGTGCTTCGCATCTGTTTATTCGGACCTATCTCTTGGCCATGTCGTGGTAACTATTCTTTCTTCCTTGAGCAACGAATCGCTTTTGCCTTTACCGCGCTCGTTTCTTCCAGCGACCAGCGCACGGCCATTAGACCGGCGGTCCCATGCTGGCTGTTCCCCCATATCACTTCGCCCGCCATTTTTGGCATGCAATTTGATGAGCTTGGCGTCCAGGTTTAGCGAACTGCCAATCTGACAAATTGGTTTTTGCTGCGCCACGGCTATGGACATAAACCGCCTCGAAGGCACTGCACAATCACTGCTCGCCAAATGCTTCCCCGCCGCTGATCCGGTGGCGTGTCTGCTCGCAGAATTGGACCAACTTTGGGCAACCGGCCAATGGTCGGAGGCAGAACTGCGTCAATTGCAAGAGGAAGTCTTGCCCGCCGTAGAAGCATTTATCGGCGATGCCTCCGATGATGCCGCATGAGCCCGCTGCCAGCCACGGCACTTCTCCCCACGGTCGGCGTTGAATCGCTCGCCCCGCAAGCTCACTCCGCGCCGCGTTCCATCGTCCAATGGCTTGCGGCTTTTCGCACGTCCGTGTGTTTTTTCTGCGCGATACCGTAAAGAGGCCGCGGGGATAGGTTTAGGAGCGGCCACCGTGTGGCGGTCTTCTCCGTCTTTCTATTTGGTGCGACATCGTCATCGATCGTTCGCATCTTCTTGGCTGCCGGCGGAAGAAGTTGGCCACGCGACTGAAGAAGCAATACCCTCTATTTTGGTTCTTCGTGACTTTTAGTGGCTAAATCCGATCAGGAGCGAGCTGAAGCTTGCCGCAGTAAAAGTAGTTGTAATCCCAGAATTTGCGAAAGTATTGCGCGGCTGGTCTTGAGCGTCTCTTCCTTCAAGGCTGCCAATTCCTTCCTCCTCTCCGGCCGGCGCGTGCTGGCGGGTGCTGGCGATGTAAGGCTGCAGCCACTAAAGTCCACGAAGAACCATAAAAACATCCAACCGTTGGAGTTCCCGCCGCGGCGGGTCAGCACAGCCTGAAGGCTTAACTCCAACTGACCACTGACCACTCCGACTCCGGCCCCCTGACCACTGCCGCTTCCTCTTGCTAAGATACCGTCTTCTGACAACGGGACAACGCCGAACGGCCGGACGGAGCCGGCGCGCAAGTCCCGCTTTGCAATCAAACCAGGATGGATGCATTCGGTGAGCACCTCGGAATTGCCGCGTATCAACGAACTGGTCGGGGCACACGACCCCTTGGCAGCCCCTAGGCCGGATCGGCAGCCGGCAAACGAATCGCTAGTTTGGACGGCCGCCGCCCCCGACAAAGTCCTCGAGCGTTCTCGATCGGGCGACGAAGACCAGACGTGGTTGCCCTGGAGAAAGTATCTCGCCCGGCGAACGTCGCCGCTCGCGGGCACGCCGTTTGACAAGTTGGGTTCGGCCCAGATGTTGCTATGGGGCCTGTCGGAACAGCATGCCGATTGCGAGCTACTGGCAGTGATAACAAACTATGGTGAAGACCGCACGTCGAATCACGAGCGTCAGGCGACACTGGACGACTTCATCGCGAATGGACCCGCCGCACTCGATGAGCGCGCAACGCTTGGGCTTCTCGCTTGTGCCTACGAACTGCCCACGCTGGCCACCCGGTTGTCTAAGCAAGTCTGGTGGAAACTGCTCGGGCGCTTACGCCAAACCGCACTGGACGCGGCGGCATTGGAGTTAAGCACCACGCCGCTTTTGCACCAGCGGTTGGCCGGCGAGCTGCCGCTTGTGCTCGCAGCCTTGCTTCCCGAAATCGAGGCATGTGCCCTATTACTGCCGGCGGCTCGGCGCGCGTTATCCGCGGGTCTGGACGAGCTTCTCGATGGCGAGGGCACGCCGCACTGTCGCTACCTGACGATCCAGCACCCCTTGGTCGCCTGCTGGACAAGGGCTCGGATGCTGGGCGCATCTCTCGACGGCGGTTGTTGGGACGAGGACGCCGAGGCCCAATACCGCTTCGTCGTGCGCGAAATGCTGCGGTTATCGCGCCGCGACGGCCATTCACTGTTCGCCGAGCTGCCGGTTGCAGCAGGCGTTTCCGCGTCAACTGCGAACTTCTTCGCCGCCGCGGTCAAACTCTCCGGGGACAAAAAGAACGCGTCCGCCCTGCGGCGTTTTGGTGGCGCCGGTGTGCCGAAGCGCAAAGCCAACAAAGATTCCCGAGCACCCGCAGCGGCGAACCACTCGGAATGGGGCCAGGTCGCCGTGCTTCGGCCAAACTGGAAGCGATCCGCCCCTCAATTGGGAATCGCTTATGGAGATCGCTCAATGCGTGCCGCACTCCTGAGCGGCCGCGACCGGCTGTTTGCCGGCGATTGGGAGTTCACCTGCCGGGTGAACGAGCAGGAAGCAACACCGATCGGCGATTGGGAAGAAATCTGTTGGGTCAGCGACGAAGACGTTGATTATTTGGAGCTGCAGATCGAATTGACCGGAGGGATTCTCGTCCAGCGGCAGCTTTGCCTGGGCCGGAGGGATCGTTTTCTGTTTATCGCTGATGCGGTTCTTGGCAATGAACCGCGGTCACTGCGTTACACACTGCACTTGCCGCTGGGCGCCGGGACCAGCATTGCGGCGGCGACGGAGACTCGCGAAGTGGCTCTCCACGCACGTCGGCCGCGAGCCTTGCTGTTTCCGCTGGCGTCGCCCGAATGGCGGGTCGATCGTCGCGGCGGTGAACTCACATCCGGCGATGGCATGATTCAGCTCCATGAGGCGGCACACGCCACTAGCCTCTACGCGCCTTTGTGGATCGACCTTGCCTCCAAACGCCATGCCAGGTCATTCACCTGGCGACAACTGGCCGTCGCCGAGGAACGGCAGAACGTGACGCGGGAGGTGGCTTGCGGCTACCGAGTACAATTTGGCAAGCAGCAATGGCTCGTCTACCGGTCGTTGACACCTGCCCGAAATCGCACGGTGATGGGGCACAATCTGGCGTCCGAGTTTCTCATCGCCCGCTTCCGCCGCGACGGCAGTGTGAAGACTTTGATCGAAGTCGAGTAGGGATAGAAATACAAGGACGACGGACAAAATCGGCGAGCGGGGCGACGGGAGTCCCCCGATCACGGCGCGCACTATTGCATGTCCCGACTGCTAGAGAATCTCGCGCGGGTTCGCGAGCGAATCGCCGCAGCGGCGCGCTGCAGCGGTCGCTTGCCGGAGGATATCACGCTGGTCGCGGTGACCAAGTACGCGGCCGACGACCTGGTTTATGAGCTTGTCGAAGCCGGCTGCCGCGACCTTGGCGAAGCGCGGCCCCAAGCGCTGCGAGCCAAAGCCGCCGCCCTTGCCGCGTCGTCTGCGCACCACAATGCGGAATTAACAACCGTTCGTTGGCATCTTGTCGGCCACCTTCAGCGCAACAAAGTGGAAACAACTCTGCCGCTCGTCTCGCTAATTCACTCCGCCGACAGCGTTCGACTATTGCAGGCGATCGACGAGGCCGCCGCCAGGCAAGACCGTCGTGTGCCGGTGCTTATCGAGGTCAACGTATCGGGCGATGCCACCAAGCACGGGTTTACGGCCGAAGACGTCGCCCGGGCGCTGTCGAGCATTGCCGCACTTGACCACGTGTCGGTGCGCGGGTTGATGTGCATGGCGGCCCGCGAAGGCGACGATGTTGTCGCGCGGGGGAATTTCGCGGCCCTCCGCGAAATACGCGATCAATTGCGTCGTGAACGACCTGAAGACGTGTCGCTTGATGAGCTTTCGATGGGTATGAGCGGCGACTACGAGATCGCCATCGAAGAGGGCGCAACCATCGTCCGTGTTGGTTCAGCGCTTTTTGAAGGGCTCGAGCCATGATCGCCATCGAGCCGCACGCGGAGGGCGTCGTCCTGCCGGTTCGAGCGCAACCCGGAAGCCGCGCCAACGGTCTCCGCGGCGAGCACCGGGGAGCGCTCAAAGTCTCCGTCACTCAAGTGGCTGAGAAGGGCAAAGCCAACCAGGCGATTGTTGAGCTGCTCGCCAAGACGCTTGCCGTACGCCGCTCTCAGATCGAGCTTGTGAGCGGTCAAACGTCGCCGCAGAAGAAGTTCCTCATACGCGGAATCACCGTTGAGCAGTTGCGCGAAAGACTATCCGCGGCGCCAACCGCGAAGTGAAGGGATGATTCCCCATTCCCCATTCCGGCATTCCCCATTCGGCGCTGAACCCCGAACCCTACTCCTCATACTTGATCTCTTTGATCTCAAACTTCATGGTCCCTGCCGGCACCGGGATCTCCACCTTGTCGCCGACTTTGCGGCCCAGCAGACCCTGAGCAAGTGGACTGGTCACATTGATCTTGCCGGAGTCGTAGTCCTCCTCGCCGGCGCCCACTAACACAAACGTCTCTTCGTCGCCGAAGTCGAGGTCGCGGACCACGACCGTCGCGCTAAAGGAGACCTGCTCGCGATTCACCTTCGAGATATCGACGATCGACGCCCGCGCCAACTTGTCGCGCAGCAGGTTGATCTTCGCTTGCAGCAGTCCCTGCGACTCGCGGGCGCCGTGGTACTCGGCGTTCTCGCTGAGGTCCCCCTCGCCCCGCGCCGTAGCGATGCGCTGCTGGATTTTTGGCATTTCGACCTGTTCCAGTTGGGCTAGGTCGCCCTTCAGCTTATCGAAACCCGCGCGCGTCATCGGGATGAGTTCGGACATCGCAGCACCACGTTGAATTGCGTTGAGTGGGTAATTGCGTTGACGGGGCGCAAAAAAATGCGGTCCCTGGCTTTCGCGGGGACCGAGGATGCTATTCTGGCTTAGGATTGACTGCCTGTAAAGCTCTCACGCAGGATACGGAGCCGCATTGCTAATTGGCAACGATTAAATCAGCGTACGCGAGGCGTCTTCAAATTCGAGATTCGCTAACGATTCGGCAGTCTCTTGCCGCGTCAGCAGCACGACCATCGAGATATCGCTTACGACGTCTTCTGGTAGGTTATCCAGATACTGCCACACTTGCTCGTGGCGATCCACTTGATCCAAGCCATGAAAGCCTGGATCCACGATTCGAATGCGTACTGAAACTGAGTTTCGGCGGTACAATTCAATATCTGCCGAGGGATGAGCCACCAAATAGTTAATTAGCGCTGCTTGGATCGCTTGAGTCGTCGAATCTATGGAACCGCGTATCCGAACTTGCGAACTCATTCACAACCTCCTTTCAACCAATTCAACGATATCGCGCGCTGCGTCAATGAAAGTGAATAGCTCCTTCACCGGCACACGTCTTGGCTCGTACCGCAGATTGACGTCCCACAGACCTGCTACCAAGCTGAATTGACGGACGAACTCTCTCGGAAAACGAGCACCCCCTGACCTCAGGTATTCTTCGCGCAGCCCTTCCAGGTCATGGCCGCGTCTCTCTCGTCGCCATACGTCCAACAATTCACCATGCCGCGACTCCGGTATCGAACTAAAGATCAACGCCTTGAGCATGCACTCCACTGCGTAGCCGGCGAGGTACATTGCGCCAATTGTAACTGATCCATGTTTCAAAAGTAGTTGCGCCTCATCCAGGCGCTGCATGGCACAGCGATAAAAACGTCTTCCGCCTAAGGACTGAGGCAGTCCCATCTGTGAAACCAGTTCGATGACATGTCGAAGAAATAGCCTACCGCTGTCCCGGCGCGCGGTCCTCCGGCAGGTACAACAGCCGACCGCAGATCTTGCAGAACACCACCCGCGACATCATCAGATCGGTGATCATGTTCGTAGTCAGATTCTGGTAGCATCCTCCGCAACTCTCCCCCTCGACGGGGGCCATGGCGTCTTGCCCTTTGGCTTTGACGATGCGGTTGTAGGCGTCGCGAAAATCAGCCGGCAGGGCCTCCTCGGCTTCCTTGAGATTCGCCTCGACGCGCCGCCGTTCGCCCAGCAGCGTCTCCTCCTGAGTGGCCACCGTTTGTTGAGCCTTGGCCAGCTCCTCCTTGGTTTTGGCCAACGTCTCGTCGGCCTCATGAATGCCCAGCTTGAGCTGATCAACCTTTTCGAGCGCCTCCAGGATCTCGTCCGCCAAGACGCTATTGGCCATTTCGGCGGCCGCGATTTGCTCCTTGAGCGCTTGGTATTCGCGGTTGGTCTGGGCGGCGTTCAGTTTGCCCTTCAGATCGGCGATCTTGGCTTCGCCGGTTTTTAATTGCAGTTGCTTTTGATCGGTCAGAATGCGGCCGGCTTTGACCTCCGCGTGCGCGTGGGCCAGTTTCTCCTCCGCCTGGGCTACGTTCGCCTGCCGCACGCGGACTTGCTTGGGCCCGCGCTCCAGCCGGTCACGCAAGTCGCCCAGTTGTTGGTGAAGGCGATGCAGCTCCCGCAGCGCCGCAGCCGTTAACGACATATGGAATCCTCTTCCGGGTGTTTTTACGCAGATGACTCTAATGTACCTGCTAGTTCCGGAATCGGACAGTAGTTGGGAAAACCAGAAGGCCCGAATGACGAAGTCCGAATGACAAACGAAATCCAAATGACCAATGTCCAATGACCAAAGGGGGCGCAAGACGCCGGATCAATTGGTCACTGGGACTTGGTCATTGGTCAATTCATCGCCGGCCGCAACTTACCCCGCGGCGGCTGCCAGCGGCGGCAAAAACCCTTCCAGGTGGTGGCAGCGCACCGGATGTTGCAGCTTAGCGACCGCCTTGGCTTCGATCTGGCGCACGCGTTCCCGCGTCACCTTGAAGATCCGCCCAACTTCTTCGAGCGTGTACGTGTATCCGTCCACGAGCCCGTAGCGTAGGCGGATGATCTGCCGTTCGCGGTAGGTGAGCGTCTTGAGCAAGCCTTCGATCCGGTCGCGAAGAATGCCGTTATTCGCAGAATGGACGGGCGTCTCCGTGCCGCCGTCTTCAATGAACTCGCCGAAGCTGCTGTCTTCGCTCTCGCCCACCGGGCGATCGAGGCTAACCGGATGCCGGCCGATATTGAGCACGCGCCGCGCTTCCTCGATGCTCACGTCGGCCTGCGCGGCGATCTCTTCGACCGTCGCCTCGCGCTTCAGCTCCTGTTGCAGCCGCTTGGCCACATTTCGCAAGCGCGACAACACGTCGATCATATGCACCGGGATGCGAATGGTGCGGGCCTGATCGGCAATCGCCCGGGTAATGGCCTGTCGGATCCACCAGGTGGCGTACGTGCTGAACTTGTAGCCGCGGCGGTACTCGTATTTGTCCACCGCGCGCATCAGGCCGGTGTTGCCTTCCTGGATCAGGTCGAGAAAGCTCAGGCCGCGATTGCGGTACTTCTTGGCAATCGAAACAACCAGCCGCAAGTTGCCGCTGGAGAGCTGCCGCTTGACGTTCTCGTAGTCGTCGAATTGCCGCTTGATGATCGCCCGGCGATTGCGCAGGCTGCGCGGGCTCTCGAGCGTTTGCAATAGCAGGTCGCGCAGCTCGCGGCGCGCATGGGTCAGCTCCTGACTGCGGCCGGCGGGACGAAGCTGAGCGATCCGCTGCCGCAGATATTCCATGCGTCGATCGAACTCGTCCAGGTGCTTGACCATCGGCTGTACGCGCCGTGTCCGCAGGCTGAGCTCCTCGACCAGCGTCAGGCACTTCAGCCGGCGGCGGCAAAAGCGCTTGTGGGCTTCCGTCCACTCCACGCGCGGCGTTTTCTTGCTGATCAGCTTGCGGAAATCGGCGCGATTCTGCCGCAACAGCTCCCGCAGCGTACGCAGGTTGTGCGGCATGCGGGCCATGATCTGCTCTTTCGTCAGCCGCTCGGTAAGCGAGACCTTGATCGTGCGGTCGAAGGGCAGCAGGCCCTCGTAAACCTTTTCCAAGGTCTCGATCGTTGCCTGCATGGTGTAGTTGCAGCCCAACACCGAGCGACGAAATCGCTTCCGCGTGACCTCGATCTTCTTCGCCAACGAGATCTCCTGCTCGCGGGTCAAGAGCGGGATCTCCGCCATCTGCGAGAGGTACATGCGGATCGGGTCATCGCTGAGCTTGGGAAGCTGGTCGGCGGGAATGGCCAACTCGGTCTCATCGTCTGTTCCAATCGAAGCGCCCTTCTTTTCGGCGCCCGGCGCATCCGTCACCAACTCGATGCCCAGCTCGTCCAGAGCCGCCAGCAAATTGTCGAGCTTCTCGGGCGTGACCGCTTCATCGGGAAGATACTCGTTGACTTCGTCGTAGGTGAGAAACCCCTGAGTTTTGCCGTGCGAGATCAACGCCTTGAGATCGTCGTCCATGTGGTCCATAGGTTCCCTCCTTGGCGTCCCGGCGCGCCGGGACTGGACACGTTGTTGTGAATGACGAAGGCCGAAATTCGAATGACAAACGAATGACCAATGACTAAATCCCAATGACGACTGTTGCGTGCATCAGCGCGCTTTGGTCATTGGTCATTGGTCATTTGAGCTTCGTTTGTCATTCTGGTTTCGTCATTCGTCATTCCCCCTCCGAGGCCCTGCCTCTCCGTAGGCGCGGAAATACCTCGGCGGTTTCGTTCTTGCTGAATCAACTCCTGCAACACTTGCATGGCCTCGTCGTCGCTGAGTTTCTCATCGCGCAACGCACGGGCCTGCGATTGTACAGCCAGTTCCTTGTGCTGTCCCCGGTGCCACGCCAGCAGGTCGCGCAGGCGTCCCGGCGCCGTCAGGCCGCCGGATTTCAGCCGCGCCTGCTCTTCGACATCGACCAACAGGCTCTTGATGCGTTCGTCGTCGAACTCAATCATTAGCCGATCAAAGTCCGGCGTAATGCCGGCGGCGGCAAGATCGCAACACCGCGCGTACACCAGCCGAAGGTGATCGGCCACCAGCGAATCAGCGCGAATCTCCTGAGCCATCGCCGGCACCGATTCCGGCTCCAATAGCACTAGCTCTAAAAGCTCTCGTTCCCAAGCGGAAAGGGCCAGCGGCTCCACTTCGACGAAATTATCTCCTCGCAACTTTGGCCGTGCCGAGGCGCTCGTGCTGCGGCGAAGGTCGCCGATCCGTCGGCGAAGCAACTCCTCGTGCACCTCGAACATGCGCGCCAGCCGAGCCAGCATCGTTGCTTCGCGTATCAAGTGGTCGCTCGACGTGTTGGCGCTCAGCCGCGGCGCCTTGGCGATCGTTTGCAGCATTCGGTCAAGCGCCCGATTGGCTTCGTGCGGCTCGCGGCGAATATCGAGGCCGCGCGTAGTTACGCGAAACGCGTGTTCCAGCGCATCCACAGCTTCAGCCACGACCGATTGGAATGCTTCTGCGCCGCGCTGAAGCAAGAAATCGCACGGATCGAGATTGTCGGGCAGTGTCGCAACGCGCAGGTCGAACAATTCCGCAATGAATAGCTCAAGAATCTCACTTGAGCGGCGTTGACCAGCCTCGTCGCCGTCCAGAACCAGCGTTACCGAGTCGGCATATCGACGCAGCGGTCCGGTCGGACGGATGTGCTCGCGATTGAGTGCGGTGCCAAGCACGGCGACGGCATTGGCTATGCCAAACTGCCGTGCGATCAGGACATCCGTGTACCCTTCCATGACGATTGCGCACCGTGATTTGGAAATCACATCGCGGGCGGTGTCGAGCCCGTACAGCAGCTTGCTCTTCGAGAATAGCGGCGTTTCGGGCGAGTTGATGTACTTGGCGGGGTTTTGCTCCGCGAACTGCGGCAGGATCCGGCCGCCAAACGCGACGGGGCGGCCTTGGGGATCGCGAATCGGGAACAGCGCCCGCCCGCGAAAGTAGTCGTAATGCCCAGGACCATTCGGTCTCGGCTTGCAGAGCCCGGCTCGCTCCAACACCTTTTCGTTGAATCCAGCGACACGCGCTCGGCTCAGCAGCCAGTCCCATGCCGGCGGCCCGAAACCGAGCTTGTATTTGGCGATCGTTTCGGTGCTGAGGCCGCGCTCGTCGAGGTAGCGACGCGCGATTTCAGCGTCGGCCGATTCTAATAGGCAGCGGTGATATTGCTCCTCCGCCCAAGCCACGACGCGGTACAGCGTGCGTTTGTCGTTGGAATCATTCGCCGGTGGAGCAGCGTCATCGGGGGAATCACGTCCTCCGCTCGCCAACCCCGGCCTGCCGGCCGGGGCTGTTGCGCGTGAACGCTGCAGGCTGACTCCCGCACGTTCAGCGAGCATCGCCAGTGCTTCGGGAAATTCGACGTTCTCGATCTTCATCAAGAAGCTGAAGATATCGCCGCCGATGTTACACACCCAGCACTTGAACGATTGCCGCTCAGGGTTGATTTGCAGGCTGGGGCGCGAGTCGTCGTGCCAGGGACAGAGCGCCTTGTAGATCCGCCCTTCGCGGCGGAGTTGCAGATACTGCCCGGCGAGATCGACAATGTCGATCGCCTGGCGAATCTGCTCCTTGGCGTCGAACGACGAAGTGAATGACACCAGAGCCCCCTGGAGGAAAATGACGAATGACCGCTCGGCTGAGTCACGTCGAAGCCAAGCTCGAATGACCAATGGGAGAGCCCGTTTGTCACTCGCTCAACGCCACACGCCTCCGTCATTTTTGTAAAAATTGCTCTTGCCGTCCGTGACAGGTGGGCGATTATAGCGCTCGCATTTGGGCCGGTCAATCGCAGTATCCGCAAGCGCCGCTGCGGACGCAAGCGTATGGCGCCAAAGAACTTTTTGACGCTTGCGCACTTCCGCATTACGATTAGAGAGGCATGATTGGGGCACGAAAGCACTCACTCGTCTTCGAACCGTATATTCCTTTCACCGCCGCTAACTGAATCTGACATGACAATTCAACTCACGCCCGAACAGTCCAAGTCCGTCCAGACACTCGTGCAAACCGGCGCCTACCGCGATGAAATGCAAGTCATCGACGAGGCGCTTGTTCTGTTAAAGAGCCAGCAGGAACTGCGTGCTCGCGTCAACGCAGGTGTCCAACAGTTGGACCAAGGCCAATATAGGACCTATCATCCGCAAGAACGCGAGCGTTTTCTCGACGATGTTGAAGCCGCGAGCCAAGCGATGCGCGCTAAAGCACGCGAGGGTTCCGCGTAATGGAATATCGCCTCACCGATTTGGCGTTTGGTGACTTGGTTGAGATTCACACCTACATCGCGCAAGATCGCCCGGAGGCCGCTCGACGTTTCATCGGTCGCCTCTACGACCGATTCGAATTCTTGGCAAGATTTCCCGAAGCCGGTGAACGGCGGCCGGAGTTTGCCGGCGGCGATATCCGCATCTTCTCTGCTTGGAGCTATGTCATCTACTACCGAATCCGTGCAAGCTATGTAGAAATCGCGCGAGTCATCCACGGTGCTCGAAGTACAGAATCGCTATTCGACAACATCGAATGAACGCATGCCCCCACTTTCCGCTGAACCTGCACCATTTGACATCGCCGTACTTCCTGGCGACGGCATCGGTATCGAAGTCACTGCCGCGGCGGTGGAGGTGCTCACGGCGCTGCAAGCCTCACTCAGCGAAGTCCGCCTTCAGTTCGATGAGCATTCGGCGGGCGCCGGCGAGTTTTTGCGGAGCGGCGATCCCTTGCCGGGCGCGGTTTTCGAAGCTTGCCGACAAGCGGACGCAGTTTTGCTCGGCGCCATGGGACTACCGGACGTGCGCTGGCCCGACGGCCGCGAGATGACGCCGCAGATCGACTTGCGCGAACAACTCGACCTCTATTGCGGCTTGCGGCCGATCCGGCTCTATCACACTGACGATTCGCCGCTGAAGAACTACCGCGCGGGTGAGATCGACTTCGTCATTATCCGCGAGAATTGCGAGGGCCTCTTCTCCGGACGCCATTCGCAACGCGACGCTCAAGCCGACGAAGTCCGCGACGTGCTGCTCATCTCACGTCGCGGCGCTGAGCGCATCGTGCGCGCCGCATTCCGCGAAGCGCGACAGCGGCGCAAGCGGGTCACGCTCGTCGACAAAGCCAACGTCCTCCCGTCGATGGTCTTCTTCCGCGAAGTGTTTTTTGCGGTGGCGCAAGAGTTCCCCGACGTCGAGCCGGACGCGATCTACGTCGATGCAGCGGCGCTGTACCTCGTCAAGGATCCGCGACGGTTTGACGTGATCGTCACTGAAAACATGTTTGGCGACATTCTCAGCGATCTGGCCGCAGGGCTCATAGGCGGAATGGGCATGGCCCCGTCGGCCGACCTCGGCGACGATTGCGGCGTGTTTCAGCCCTCGCATGGCACCGCGCCCGATATCGCAGGCAAGGGGATCGCCAACCCGGTGGCGACAATTCTTTCGGCGGCGATCTTGCTGGAGTGGCTGGAGCATCCTGAGCTAACGTCCGGCGCGCAGCGAATTCGCCGTGCCGTGGAAACTGTTTTTGCTGATCCTGCCAATCGCACCCCTGATATGGGCGGCCGATTGACGACGCGACAAATGACCGACAGAATCGTGGCTCAGCTTTGAAAGAACACAGATGCAGACGCCTAGATTAAAGGTACCGATCAAGCATTGCGTATCTGTGGCCATCTGTCTCTATCTGTGTTCATCTGTGTTCCCTGGTTCATCTGTGTTCCCTGCCGCCGGACAAGAGCAACCGGATTCCACTCGATCATCGCCCAGGCCGCTCTCATCGCAGTCTCAATCGCCCGACGAGGCACAAAAGTCCTTCGAATTGCCGTCCGGTTATCGGATCGAGCTCATGGCAGCCGAGCCGCTCGTCCAAGACCCCGTCGCCATCGAATGGGGCGCCGACGGCAAACTCTGGGTTGCCGAGATGGCCGACTATCCGTACGGCCTCGACGGCAAAATGAGCCCGGGCGGCCGCGTGCGTTATCTGGAGGACACCGACGGCGACGGCAAGCCGGACCGCTCCACGGTATTCCTGGATAAGATCAATTTCCCCACCGGCGTGCTTCCCTGGCGAAACGGTGTGTTGATCACCGCCGCGCCCGAGATCTTCTACGCCGAAGACACCAACGGCGACGGCAAGGCGGATCGTCGAGAGACGCTGTTCACTGGCTTCAAAGAAGGCAACCCCCAACTCCGCGTCAACGGCCTCCAATGGGGGCTCGACGGCTGGGTGTACTGCGCCAACGGCTGGAGCGGCGGCGAGGCGCGCAGCGCGAAAACCGGCAAAGTCGTCGATCTCAAGCGACTCGACTTCCGCATTCAACCCGACACGGGCGAGTTGGAGTTGCTCTCAGGGATCACGGAGTTTGGCCGCAACCGCGACGATTGGGGCAATTGGTTCGGCTGCGACAACACTCATGTGGCGTGGCATTTCGTTTTGGAAGACCGCTACCTGCGGCGAAATCCTCACTTCACCGCGCCGGACCCGCGCAAGCAATTTTTGCCCCCTGCGCCGCGAGTCTTCGCGCGCAGCCGGCTCCAAAAGCGGTATCACACCTTTGAGCATGCCGATCGATACACGTCGGCCTGCGCGGCGACTCCCTATCGAGATGATCTCCTCTTTAACGACGGCGCGCAACACTTATTCGTTTGCGAGCCTGTCCACAATCTGGTGCAACATCTCGCTTTGTCCGAGCAGGGGACCAGCTTTACGGCCGTGGTTCCCGAACATCGCGAGCAGCGCGATTTCCTGACCTCAACCGATCCCTGGTTTCGTCCCGTCAATCTGCGCACCGGTCCGGATGGCGCTCTGTGGGTGGTCGATATGTATCGCTACATGATCGAACACCCCGATTGGCTCCCCGACGAAGGCCAGCGCGAGCTGGAGCCGCATTACCGGGCGGGCGAGAACCGCGGGCGGATCTATCGCGTCTATCACCAGGACAGCCCGCCCCGCCGCTGGCAGCCGCTGGCCACCGCAAATACCGAACAGCTTTGTGCGGCGCTCGAAAGTCCCAACGGCTGGCGTCGCGATATCGCCCAGCAACAATTGTTGTGGCGCGGCAAGAATGAGTCGCCGGCGGCTGTGGCTGACGTCTTTGATTCTGCGACTTCGGCAAAGGCCCGGCTACAAGCGTTGTATGCTCTATCAACACTTACAGCACTTGACGAGCGGGCGCTCCTCCAGGGTCTTCGCGACTCTCATCCGATGGTGCGTCGGGCGGCGGTCCGACTTGCTGAAGAAAGAATTAATAACGAAGCAATCCTCACCAGGTTGCTCGATCGTGCCGCCGACGATCACCCTTCCGCTCGCCTGCAACTCGCCTGCACCTTGGGCGAATCCACTCAACCTGACGCAGCCGGTGCGTTGGCCCGGATTCTATTGACGGCAGGCGACGATCATTACCTGACTGCCGCCGTCTTCAGCTCGTTGCGGCCAGACAACCTTGAGCCGAGCTTTAGCGCGGCGCTGAAACAAGCGAAGGACACTCGTCCGGCGACCAACAGAATCGTGGAGCTGGTGGCGCTCGCAGCCGCGTTGGGACGCGACGATCTCATCGCCCAGATGTTTGCCGACATCGAGCCCTCCCAAACCGGCTATCTTCCTTGGCAAGTTCGAGCCGCCGACGAATGGCTGCGTGGCGTCAAACGGCGAAAGTCCGCTGAGGCGCTCGATGCCGTGCAATCACGGACTGGTGCGGCCAAACGCTTCAACCAGCCGGCACAGGAGCGCCTCGCAGACCTTCTCAACTGGTCGCGCGAGCGCTCAGCCGACCCAGCCGCCGACACTGATTTGCGGGTCGCGTGCCTGAAGATTTCTCTGCGAAATGCCTCCTCGGCGGACGCTGCAACCGAGTTGGCACGCACTGCACTGAACGCGCAGACCCCGCACGACATCCAGCGGATCGCCGTCCAAGAGTTGGCCGCATTCAACACGGCCAACATCGCCGCAGTCCTGCTCGACCGCTGGCAAAGTTTCGGCCCCAGCATTCGCCAGGAAGTAATCTCGGCGGTGCTCAGTCAGCCCAAGCTCAGCGAAGAGCTTTTGACGCGGCTGGAGCAGGGAGACATTCGGCCCGCCGAGATCGACGCCGCTTCGCGGCAGCGATTTTTGACCAATCGAAGCGACTCGCTTCGCCGCCGTGCCAGGCTGATCTTTGGAGAATCCGCAAGCGACCGACAGCAGGTGCTCCGCGAGTCTCAAGACATCGGCAATCTCGCGGCCGATGCGGTTCGCGGCCGCGAAGTCTTTCTGCAAAAGTGCGCGTCCTGCCACGCCACGGAAGGCCGCGGTTATGCGGTCGGCCCGGATCTGGCGGCGTTATCGGATCGCTCGACGCCCGGTTTGCTCGCCGCGATTCTCGACCCCAGCCGCGCCATCGAGCCGAAGTACGCGCTGTATCAAGCCATCACCCGCGACGGCCGCTCCTACACGGGCATTCTCGCCGCCGAAACCAGCGGCCAAATTGAGCTGGTGGAGCAGGAGAACCGGCGGCACGTCATCCCGCGTAGCGAGCTTGAGGAGTTATCGAGCAGCGCAAAGTCGCTCATGCCTGATGGGTTCGAGAAAGAGCTAAGTAGGCAGCAGTTGGCCGACCTTATCGGCTACTTGCAGAAACCGCTGGCCGCCGAACGGCCCGTCCGAATAAACCATTGATTCTGTAGGGAAAGGCCTCTGTGCCGTTCCGTTGGGCGAGTTGACGTAACTACGTCGTTCTGCGCTTCCGGAACGCCACCCGCCACGGCGGGCAAGCTTCGGGCGTTCCCTACAGAGCGCAATCCTCGCCCAATAAGTCCCTATCTGTATAAGACTCTGTGGTTACGGCCGGTAAATCGCCAACAGCAAAAGTACTAGGCCGGCGACGGCAACAGCGCCGTGGCCAAGCATCATCCACACCGGCAGCAGCCGCCCGCGGAGGTGGAAGAGCGTGAACATTCCCACGCCGCCAAGCGCGGCAACGACAAACACGCCGGCTGCCCACTTGGCCATATCCGGCGCCGTTCCGGTCGCTATAAAGACCTGGTAAATCAGCGTGATCAGGCCCCCGGCGGCGATCACTCCATGGCCCACGGCCAGTGCCGTCGGCGGGTTTTGGTTCTTGCTCACCCGCAGGGCGACCATTGCTAACCCGCCAAGCGCGGCGAGGACGAAGAGAACAGCGGCAACTTGCATGGGACACCTCTCGTCGATCGACGATCAAGTAATGTATCGAGCCTCAATAGCGAGCCCATTCGCCAGAGCGCCGTAGCAAACGTCGTGCCTAGCCGCAAAAGATTGGTTCGCCTTCGAGCGGCGAAAATGACGGTCCACCGCTTAGTCGCGGGTGACGGACTCTACTAAGCTCGCAGGAAGTGCCGGCGTAGCCCCCGACCGCGAACAGACAAACGCCGCCGCGGCCACTGCATGATGGTGAATGGCCTCCAGTCCTCGGCCGCGCAACATCCCTGCGATGAGCGCGGCCGTGAACGCGTCGCCGGCGCCCACCGTGTCCTTGACCACGACTTGCCGAGCCGGCAGCGTATGACCGTCGAGCCGCTCAGGCGTGAATACCGCGCTGCCTTCCCCACCACGAGTGAGGGCCACGACGCGCAGTTGGGGGATCATGGCGAACAACCGGCCTGTCCAACCAGGGCAGCTCTCGATTCCAATCGCCGAAAGCACAGCCGGCAGCTCGGCATCGTTGAGCTTCAACACGTTCGCTTTTGCGATCGACTCACGAATAATCAGTTCGCTAAAGAACGGCGGGCGAAGGTTTACGTCGAAAACGCGCAAGCAATCGGCCGGCGTAATCTCCAGCAATTCGCAAACCGTGCTGCGCGAGACGGCGTTTCGTTGGGCGAGCGTGCCGAACACAACCGCGTCGGCCGCTTGCGCTGTCTCACGCGCCCTGACAGTTGCAAGTAAAAAATCCCAAGCGACATCCGCGCGAAACTCGTACGTCGGCTGGCCGTCCTTGAGACGCACATCGACCGCTCCTGTCGGCCTATCGGCAAGGATCTGTACGGCGGCGACATCGAGTCGATGTTCCTTTGTCAGCAGCTCGATCGCCTCGCGCCCCAGCTCGTCGTCACCGACTGCGCTGATCACCGCCGCGGTGCAGCCGAGCGCCTGCGCGTGTACCGCCACGTTCATTGGTGCGCCGCCGAGGTGCCTGCTCCCGTCTGGAAGGATGTCCCACAGGATTTCGCCCAGGCCGACGACGCGCGGCATAGCGTTACGTCCCTTCGTCAAAAAAGTCGCGCCTGTGGATCCGACTCGGCGTACGACAACCGGCCCTCGACAAGCCGTGCAGCCCCAGTGTACGGGTGCAGCTCGCTCTTCTTTGGCGATAGGACGTGCTGCACGTCGATTCCAGCCGCCTTAAGATAATCCGCGATCAAGCTGCGATGACACCGCCACCAGACCGCTTCGGAGCACGTCACGGCAACACGGCGCTCGTTTGCGAGCGCTAACAACCGCTCGATCCCCGCACGAAACTCCTCGGTTTCCATATAATCGGCATACGCTCGAAACGACTCATTCCGCCACGCGGTATTCGGCGAATCGGCGCGAGGCTTTCGCCGGCCACCCAGCTCCGGAAAGAACTGATATTCGACGCCAACTCCAGCCAACGACTTCGCAAGTTCGTTCTGACTAAAATGGGGATGCTTCCGCGAGCCGGGGAACCGTCGCACATCTGCCAGTACGTCGATCTCGAACGCCGCCAGGAGGGCAAGAAACTCGTCGAGCGAGCGATTCGAGTGGCCGATGGTCCAAATAGTCATGTCGGTTGACAATAAACAGAACCCGCCCCTAGAATTCTGCATCTTTTCACGGTCCTGAGCAATTGGATGGCCAAAGCGACTTACAAGGATGCCGGCGTCGATCTCGATGTCTACCGTCAGTCGATGGCGCGGCTCC
>JBBDYH010000089.1:0-23351 GCA_040901795.1 Pirellulales bacterium | reverse complement strand
GCCTGCAAGATGCGGATCAGCCGGGCGCGAGAGAAGATTCAGAAGCAGTTTCAAGGCCAAGGGGATTAGTATGCCGCGCGACTTCCTGGAAGAGCTGGCCGAGGTCCCGGTGCCTCCCGTGCCGGTCGCTTTCAACCGCGCGCTGCACGAGCGGCTCAATCGCCGGCTGCTGGCGGGTCAGATGCTGGACTTGGGACTGCGCGGCATGGGTTATACGCTGGCGCATTTTGCGCGGGCCGTCGGCGGCTTTTTCATGTTGACGGTTTCAGGGAAGTTCGAAGCGGAGTCCAAGGACAAGACTTAGCACTATATAGGCCACACGCTCCGTGTGCGGCACTGCACACGGAGTGTACCTACTGCAAAAACAAGGAGACGTTCGTATGTTTTTCGCTCAGGGAAACGGGGTGGCCGAGAATACCGTCGATGCGGTGGAACGTTCCAAGACCGCCGTGATGGAGAGCTTCACTGAGGCGTTTGAACAGATCGTGTCGCTTGCGCCCCGGGTGCTGGCCATGATCGTCGTCTTGGTGCTGGGCTATCTGATCGCCCGTGTCGTCGCCCGCGCGATCACGGTGCTGAGCGAAAAGATCGGACTGGAAATCGCCGCCGAACGGAGCGGGCTGGCCGACTCGATGCAGCACATGGGCATCAAGCGGAACGTGCCGGGGATTGTGGGCACGATCGTGTTCTGGCTGTTGATGTGCGTCTTCATCATGGCGGCCGTGAGCATTCTGGGGCTGCAAGACGTATCGGCCGCGATGTACAGCGTGGTGAGCTACATTCCCAAGCTGCTCGTGGCCACGCTGGTAGTGGTTATCGGATTGTTGGTGGCGAGCTTTCTGCGCGGAGTGGTGGCGACGAGTGCCGATCGAGTGGGCCTGACCTATGCGGAGCACCTGGCAAATGGGTTTTACTATGTGCTGGTTCTCGTTACGTTCCATGCGGCGCTGACGCACTTGGGGATGAACCTCGAGTTGTTGGAGAACATGGTTCTGATCGCGTTTGGCGCACTGGCGGTGGGTTTTGCGCTGGCCTTTGGCTTCGGCGGCCGCGATGTGATCGGCGGCATTCTGGCCGGCTACTACGTTCGCCAGCGGCTACAAGCCGGCGACCACGTGACGGTCGGACCACTCGAAGGCACAGTCCGCGAGGTGGGTCCCGTAGCCACGGTCATCGAGACCGACGAAGACGGCTACATCAACCGCCGCAGCATCCCCAACGCCAAGATGCTCAACGAAGCGGTGCGGTGAGTCTTTTGGAGTGCGACGACTTGTCGTCGCTTTCTTTTTCAGACCACGCTTGCGACCAAAACGACGTGGGCAGCGCACTCGACCGTCACGAAAATCCAAAGCGGCGACGAGTCGCCGCACTCCATAGGCCTCACGTCCAGTTTTGCCAGAAGTAATACCCCGCCAGGCAGAACCCGATCGTCACCACGATTTGCCGCACCAAGTTCCGATTCAGCGACCGCGCGACGCGCGCGGAAGCGTAGCCGCCGATCATCCCTGCGATGATCATTGGAACGGCATACTCCCAGTTGACGGTCGGCTCGTCGGCGGTCGCGGCGAATAAATCGCGGCCGATGAACACCACAACCGCCACGCCGTTGATTACGGTCGCCAACACGGTCTTCAGCGCGTTCATCTGATGAATGTCCGAGAGTCCCATCATGGCCAGTGCGCTAAGCATTAAAATGCCGATTCCCGCGCCAAAATAACCACCGTATAGGGCGACGAAAAACTGGAACACCAGGGTGCCGAAGATACGCATCCGCGAGGGCGTTGGATGGGGTCGGCCAATCCCCGTCCAGCGCGCAATCGCCGGTTGAAACAAAAACAGCAGCGTCGCCAATAGAATTAGCCAGGGGACAAGCAGCGCGAACATCATTGCAGGAGCAAAAACGAGAATTACCGCGCCCGCAATGCCGCCGATCAGGCTTGGTGCAAGCAGCCAAACCAGCCAACCACGGGCCTGGCCCAACTCCAGCCGATAGGCCCAAGCGCCCGTGGCCGAGCCGGGACAAAGCGCCACGGTATTGGTAGCATTGGCGACCACTTGGAACACAGGCTCGGTACCGAGAACGGACACCAGTGCGGGGAATGTGACCAGTGTGCCACCCCCCGCGATGGAGTTGATCGCGCCGGCCAGGAAGGCGGACGCACAAAGGAGTAGATGGTCAAGGAGCACAGGCGAGAAGCTCGTCGGGGGATGCAAAGAATCTTGTGGCCGCAGCATACCGTCTAAATGTCGAACAACGAAGCCCTCTCCACGTGGCCGCGTCCGAGGCGGCGGACGCGGTCTGCGAGTCTCAGCCTTCGGCTCTGGAGCTCCCTTCGGGTCTGAGCCTCAGGGTCGAAGACAGGCTCGAAGAGAGACTCGCCCATGTGGTTGCCCCCTTGCACGCGAGGGACGGATTGTCGATCTTAGTAAGGCGATCGACCGCCACAGATACAATTCACTCAGGGATGATGCGGAGCCGACCTGGCACCGGGCTCAGCCCGTTACCCGGCGCCCGGCTCCGCCGTGACGAGGCGCACCATGCTTTACGTCATTGGCACGGATGAAGCAGGCTACGGTCCCCATCTGGGGCCGCTCGTGATCTCCGCATCGGTCTGGCAGGTTGATGATCCGACGAAGGCTCATGACCTTTACCGCGTGCTCAAAAAAGTCGTCTGTGCCAATCCGGACAAGGCGAACGGTCGCCGTGTGGCGATGGCGGATTCCAAAGTCCTCTACAAGCCGGGTGCAATCCACGATCTGGAGCGCGGCGCGTTGGCGGCATTGGGCTGTCTTGGCTACGAGTGCGGGCCGTGGCAAGATCTATGGCGGTTTCTCGATTCACAGGCGAAATGCGATGGCGATTCGCTCGCGTGGCACGACGGCTACCAACTCGCGCTGCCGTTCGAGGTGGATCTCAAGAAACTCGCCAAAACGACGGAAGCGCTTCGCGACGGGTTGGATCAGGCCGGCGTGCGGCTCGTGGGGCTTCAAAGCCGCACAATCTTTCCCGCAGAGTTCAACCACCTCACCGAGTCGTTCGACAACAAGAGTGAGACGCTCTCGCGGCTGACCCTCGAGCTGCTCGCGCACGTGCTGGCTCCATTGCCTCCCGCGCCGGTAGTGGCCTATTGCGACAAGCACGGCGGGCGAAACTTTTATAGTCAGCTTTTGCAGCGCCAATTCCCCGATTGGCTGGTCGAAATCTATTGCGAAGGGTGCGAGGAGAGCATCTATCGTTTTGGCCCGCCGGAGCGCCGCATCGAGGTTGGTTTTCGGGTGCAGAGCGAACGGTATCTGCCGGCGGCGCTGGCCTCGATGATCGCCAAGTACCTGCGTGAAGTCTTCATGCGACCCTTCAACGACTTCTGGTGCGCGCGGATCCCCGGCTTGCGGCCGACGGCGGGTTATCCAGGGGACTCTCACCGCTTCCGAGCGCAGATCCGAGATGTCCAGGTTGCGCTGGGAATCGAGGATCGCGTCTTATGGCGCTGCCGCTGATCGTAGCTCGAAGCATTGTCAACCATCATGAAGCTCTACATCGTCCGACACGGCCTGGCCGGCGAGCATGGCGATCCGCGCTATCCCGACGATCGCCTGCGTCCGCTCACCGACGAGGGACGCAAGCGGTTCGCCGACACGATGAGGCGCCTGGCCGACATGGGTTTCGCGCCGCAGGTCGTGGCTACCAGCCCCTTGGTGCGCTGCCGTCAAACGGCCGAGATCGTCGTCGAATCCGTACGCGGTAAGCCAAAGCTGGTCGAGCTATCCGCGCTTCAGCCCGGCGCGAATCTTGACTCGCTCATCCAGTGGACCAACGACCTCGGGAAAGAGGAAGTCGCCTGGGTAGGCCATGCCCCGGATGTTAGCGATCTGGCGGCGGCGCTCGTTAGCGATCGTGGCGACGCGGCGGTGCGCTTTGCGAAGGGCGCTGTCGCTTGCGTGGCGTTCGACGGCGAGGTCGCCCGCGGCGCAGGCGAACTGCAATGGCTCGTGACCGCAAAAGTGTTGGGTTCCGACTCCAGAAGCCCCCGCTACGCTTGACAACTATGCCAGTTATAGTGTATATGGATGATCACTAAAGGCACTTCATCGTGCCGCTTCGCTCTTTGACAATGCGACGACTGCCCGACGCTCGCGCGACAGGTCCGCGTTCGCTGCCGCATTGATAAGCGTCGGATATCTCCGGTTTTGCTCTCAGGTGAATTTCGACTTCAAAATGCGCTTCAAAGTGCAATAATTCCGCAGCCCTTCAATGCCTTAATCGACCGAAAGCTAGCCACATCCAAGACTTAGCTGGGAACGCTCCCTTCCGCCGCGGGGAATTATTTCCCCTTAACCGCGTTTTTTTGCAATAACTCTGCGGTGCGAAATAAATCGAGCCTGTGCCCTTGAGACAGCTGCCCTACGCGCAAACAAAAGCGCACCAATTCCCTGACGCCGATGACTGAGACAACATCCCATCTCACCACGCCACTAAGCCTTGCAGCCGATCAGCACAGGCATCCGCCTTCGAATTACCGCGCAAAACCCGTGATTCGAATTATTTTCGCCAAAAGCCCTTCGGATGCGCGGCAATTGCCTCACCAGACACCAGACCACCAGTCGCCAACGCTCGGCTTTGGACACTAGCCGCGGCGAACGCTAAACTAACCGGTCAATGTTCGCCTGTTTCTCATTTGGCAACCAGCTATGCGACCAGGCAAGCAAGCTATGCCTCTATCGCGCCGCGAGTGGCTGAGATTGGGCGGGCTGTCGCTCGGCGGTCTCGGCTTACCTGGCCTGTTGCGCTCCAGAGCGGGCGCCGAGTTGATTCCAACGACGGGCGGCGCTTTTGGGCGCGCGAAGAACTGCATCGTGCTGTTTCTATCCGGTGGTCCGCCTCAGCACGAGACGTGGGACCCCAAGCCCGACGCCAGCGTCGACATTCGCGGCCCGTACCGTCCCATCCCGACGAGCGTGCCGGGATTGCACGTCGGCGAGTTGATGCCGCTGCTGGCTAAGCAGGCGAATCGTTGGGCGGTGCTGCGGGCTGTACAGACGAAAGATAACGCTCATTCGAGCAGCGGCTATTACATGCTCACCGGCGAGCCGCACCAACCGAAGAACCAGGAGAACGCCACGGCACAGCGGCCGAACCTTTGCCCCAGCCTAGGGAGCGTGGTCAATCGCTTACGCCCCCAACGCGGCGCGTTTCCCTCGGCCATCACGCTGCCGGAGCACATCTGGAATACGGGGATGATCACCTGGCCGGGCCAAGATGCCGGATTCCTCGGTCGCGCGTGGGATCCCTGGCTGATCCATTGCGATCCCAATGAGCCGGCGTTCCAGATCTCGGGCCTGGCGGGGCTGCCCGAAGTCGCTCAACCGCGGCTGAGCCGCCGTCTGTCGCTTGCGCAACTCCTCGAAACGCATGGGGAGCGCATCACGCGCACCGCCGAATTTCAGCGGCACGACATTTGGACGGAGAAAGCGGTCAGCCTGCTCAGCAGTCCGCAAGCGCGCCAAGCCTTTGAACTCGAGCAGGAGCCGGCCGCGGTGCGCGAGCGTTATGGTCGGCACCGCTTTGGACAAAGCGTGCTGTTGGCGCGGCGGCTCGTCGAAGCCGGCGTCTCGCTTGTCCAAGTGAATTGGACACGCGATAAGGACGGCACCAACGACAGCCCGATGTGGGATACGCACCAGCGAAACGCCGAGCTGCTCAAGACGCGGCTAATGCCGCCGATGGACGCCGCCTGCTCGACGCTGATCGAGGACCTTTCCGAGCGCGGACTGCTGGACGAAACGCTCGTCGTCTGGATGGGCGAGTTCGGCCGCACGCCGAAGATCAACGCCGCCGGTGGCCGCGACCATTGGGGCGACGTGTTCTCGATTGCGCTCGCGGGGGGCGGGATTCAAGGAGGCGCGGTTCACGGCGCCTCCGATGCGCACGGCGCACAGCCGCACGAGGGCCGAGTGGGCCCCGAGGACGTGCTGGCGACGATCTTTCACTGCCTCGGACTCTCGGCCGATGCGACGATCACCGACACACAGGGGCGTCCTCACTCGATCACACGCGGCGAGCCGATCGGCCAAATTATGTGATAGATCTTCGGGAGCGGAATTCGACAGAATTCCGGCGCGTGTACGTCGGGCGCCTGAGGGTCGCGTGCCTGAACTCTGGCGAGCTCAGCTATGCTCTGCCCCTTTTTCGGTCTGTTCTGCTAAAGTGACTACAAGCGCTAGCGAACGGCGCAGGGCATCAGTCAGCCACTCGAACGAGAGCACGACAGGACGTGTCAGTCGCATGGATTCTTCTCAGGCGCGGCGAAGAGTGCTGTTTTGGATCTTGGGAATCCCGGCAATTGCCGCCATTTACTTTGCCGCTGCGAAGCTTGGCCTTTCGATGGCCATGCTGGCGGAGCAAGTGTCGCTGGTCTGGCCGGCCACGGGCTTCGCGCTGGCGGCTGTTTTGTTGCTGGGCTACAGAGTTTGGCCCGGCATTGCCTTGGGGGCGCTCATCGCCAATGCGACCGCGAATGAACCTTTCGCGACCGCCTGCGGCATCGCGCTGGGAAACACGTTGGAAGCGGTCGGCGGCGCCTGGCTGCTGCGGCGGACGGGCTTTGATTGCGCTCTAGGCCGGCTCAGCGATGTGGTCAAACTGTTCGTCTTCGCCGCCGGTATCAGTACGACCATCAGCTCGACCATCGGCGTCATCAGCTTGTCGCTGGGCGGCGTTCAGCCTTGGGAGGCATTTGGATCGTTATGGTGGACGTGGTGGATCGGCGACGCGATGGGCAATCTCGTGGTGGCCCCCCTGCTCTTGACGTGGGCGGGGGACAAGAGTGCTCCACCCCGCCGCTGGCGCGAGGCGTTGATCCTGACCGTTAGTCTCAGCGCCGCTTGCCTGATTGTGTTTACGGAGCGGTGGACGGTACATCTTCCCGGATATCCGCTGGCATTTGCAGTGTTTCCGTTCGCCATTTGGGCGGCGCTTCGATTCGGACAGCGGGGCACTGCGGCCGTGATATTGATCGCGGCCGGTTGGGCGGTCTTAGGCGCGATCGGCGGCGTTCGGCTTCTGCAGGAAGCGACAGCGCATGAGCGACTGCTGGTGTTGCAATTATTTATGGGAGTGAACGCCATGACCGCGTTGCTCTTGGGAGCCGCGATTACGGAACGCAGGCTGGCCCTGGAAGAACTTCGATACCAACGAGAATGTCTCCACGTGACCCTGGAACACAAGGACGAGTTCCTGGCAACGTTGGCGCATGAGCTTCGCAACCCACTCGCCCCGATCAGCAACGCGCTGCAGCTCCTGCGATTGACCGATGATCTTACGCCGGCCGTAAAGCACATGAGCGGTATCATGGAGCGACAAGTCAACCATCTGGTGCGCTTGGTTGACGACCTGTTGGAAGTCTCACGCATTACGCGCGGGAAAATCGAGCTGCGCAAAGAGTTGGTCGACGTGATTGCGGTCGTGGCCAATGCCGTGGAGACAAGCCGGCCTGTCATCGAGGCGGCCGGCCATCAATTGGCGATCACGCTCGCCTCCGCGCCGATGATGCTCGAGGCGGACGCCGTCCGCCTGGCGCAGGTGATCGCCAATCTACTTAACAACGCAGCCAAGTACACTGAGCGCGGAGGACAGATCTGGCTGACGACGCGCCACGTAGGGGACGAGGCGGTAATCTCGGTCCGCGACACGGGCCTGGGCATCTCCGCCGAAATGCTGCCGCGCGTGTTTGAAATGTTTGTGCAGGTTGATTCCACGCGGAGGCGGGCGCAAGGCGGCCTGGGAATCGGCCTCACGCTGGCCAGGAGTCTGGTGCAATTGCACGGCGGCCGCATTGAGGCGCACAGTGACGGCCTCGGTCGGGGAAGCGAGTTTGTCGTTCACCTGCCATTGATCTCAAGCCCGGCGCCGCTCGCCACCCCGGCCATTTTGCCGATTACGAGTCCAAGATCGCTGCCTGTTAGGAAGATTCTTCTGGTGGACGACGCGGAAGAGGCTCTGGACACGCTCGCGGAGTTACTCGCGACCATGGGTCAACGGGTTCGAACCGCGGTCGATGCAGCTTCCGCGATCGAGCAAGTGCGGGCGCAGCGGCCAGACGTGGTCATTTCAGACATCGCGATGCCCAACATCGACGGCTACGAACTGGCACAACGGCTGCGCCGGGAACCGGGGCTGGAAGGAGTTTTCCTGGTGGCACTGACGGGTTATGGGCAAGACAGCGACAAACGACAGGCCATGGAAGCCGGCTTTGACTACCATTTGATCAAGCCGGCCAACCTCGAGGCGCTGGAGAACTTGCTGCGCTCGATGCCGGCGCCGCGACAGCCGCTCAGCCTTACTCCTCCATCTCCTTGAGAATCTTGCGGGCCTCGGGAAGTCCTCCCACCTCGTGGACGGAGCGAATGAACCGAGCCAAGGTTCTGATGTTGGTCGGTGGCCCGCTGCTGTCGGCCACTTCTCGCTGACGGCTGATCTTGCGCGCTGAACGTCGAGCCGACATGCGCGCCTTGACGGTATAAACCATCTGGGTGCTCACCTGAATGCCGCGCTCCGCCAACTTGGCTTTAATGTCGGCCGGCTTCTTGACACCGCCTTTGATCATTTCGCGAATCGCTTCGCTTTTTTGGCCCTTCCGGCCCGCACGTTTTGCCATGGTGGTTCTGCTTTCTAGGGAGAAGTATCGTTGAGCCCGTGCGTAAAGATAATCTATTCCATTAACCCCGTAAACCATGAGTGGAGAGATTCTCAGAATTCCATAGTATTGTGCTGCAACTGTTAGGGTATCCTCGTTAACGTCTCGCGACGCCGACAGGTTTCAAGCTGTAACGTGAATTAGACAAGCCGAGGATTATGTTTAGCGTCAATATCTAACATTGATAAAGCCGACGGATCGTTGTTCCCATTAAGAACCGCTAACACAACCGGCGCACAGTAACCCGAAGCGTGAGCGAGGAACCGGCAGATTCGGCCTCGCTTACGCGTCGGGTTACTATTGTTAGCGGTTCTAAATTGCTGAATACAATCCTTGATCAAGCCCCGACAGTGCGTACACTCTATAATCTCGTTGTGCTATCGTTCTGGGCCGAGTGGCGGAATAGGCAGACGCAAAGGACTTAAAATCCTTTGGGGGGCAACCCCCGTGCGGGTTCGATTCCCGCCTCGGCCATTGGCATGCCAAGCTTGCGCAATTCGTTCGAAGATACGTCCGCGCGGAATTCGCTCTCCGGCACCTGGTCGCAGATCGCCAAAAGCGACGACGGCAGATCGAGCGACTGTAGCCCCTGAAACACTTTGCCGCTGAGATGCTCTGCGCTATCCTTAGCAACCTGGGCCGCGCGGCCAAAAACCAAAAACCGTCCGCCGCGCTCGGCGATGCGGTCAATGGCGGCGAGCATCGCGCGCTGGCTGTCGCCGTAGTAAGCGGCGTCGGCGATGCGCGCGATCGTATCCGCGCCGACGATGAAGGTGGCGTCGGAAAAGATGCGCGATTTTTCCTCGAAAGTCGGCGCTCGGGTGAGCCAGAGCGTTTCGTTTTCCCCGAATTGTTGGGCGCGGTCGCGCAGCTCTAAATAGTCGAGCGGCGGTTTATCGACATTGTGGATCGAAAGCTCGAACTCGACAGGCAGGCGGAGCCGCTCTCCGGCAAGCTGGGCCATCGCGCGATGTCCGTCGTGCAGGGGGTTGAAGGCGCCGGGAAAGATGGCGCGCCGCGTCAGAGTCGGCAGGATCGGAATGCGGCCAACGACGACTTGCCGACGCTCGCCATGCAATAACTCTGATTGTCCTTCAGCGGCGGTCGCGCGGCGCTCGTCGAGGCGTTCGTCGCCACGCGTGTCCAGACTAACTCGGGCCAAGCTCCCGCAAGCATCACTCAGCGCGTTGAGGATGATGTGTGCGGCCACGGTCTCTTCCTCGCGGCGAGTTCGCCGCTGCTTGACGAGGATGAGCGAGAACTCGGCCGTCGTGTCGCGCGTTTGATAAGCGACATGGATGCGGTGTTCGCCGCGCTTGGGGCGGTCGCTGGCGAGGCTGGCGGCGCAGCCTAGGCCAATGAAACGAGTCTCCTGCGGTAGGGCCACGTGATCGGGGGACTTACGTCCCCCGCTCGCCAACCTCAAACCGCGTTGATAGGCTGCCATCGCCATCAGCCGTGCGGTGCGGGCCGAACAGAACTGTTCAGGCGTGGCTTTTAGAAACTCGACGAGCGCCGCCGCGGAATAGGGCACAATGGCTTCTAACAACACGCGCGATCCACCAGGCCGTTCGAGCAATTCGGCGATGCCCCGGCTGCCGCCGCCGGCAATTGCGACTACGAGCTGGACCGGCGCATTGTGGATGAGGCGTACAAGCTCATCGAGATCTTCCTGCCTCCATCCCTTCATCTCCTCTTCCATCCCCCGATCTCCCTCTTTATCCCCCCATCTCCTTACAGTGTCTTGTACTTATTAAACGTCCGCCGCGCGAACTCGTACAGCCGATTGTTGAGTTTCTCGCGCGTGCTCCAGAGGCCGGCCGAAGGCGTGGGTATGAAGTAAAATCGCTCGCCGTCTTCGGTGATGTTCCAGCCTTGGCGGCGGCGCTGAGGCTTGTACGTCTGAATCGCTTCGCCGAGGTCCATGTACTTGTAGCCAACGCGCTCGATCTCCTCCTGCGAGAGACCGCCGGGCGCATAGGTGATCTGGAACCGCCCTTCGCTCGATCCATGGAGCAAGTGCGCCGTCGCGTGGGCCAGGTCCTGCATGTCGTCGTTTTTGCGAAATTGCTCCATCACATTCGCCGTGCCGCAGTAGCCGTATTTGCGGATGAAGGCATCCACCTCGGGCTGCTCGCCGAACCGCTTGAGCCCGGGTGCAATGATTACCAGCTCGCCGCCATTGGCCAGCGCCATCCGCGTGCGATACACCGCCTTGTTGGCCACCCAGGTGCTGAAGAACTCGTCTCCTTGCATCACGCAGACCACCTTGCGAAGCGGCTCCTCGAACGTGGTGATGTTTTGCTCGCGCGATTGCAGCGCCGCTTGCAGGTACGTGTCCAGGTCATCGCCGACGTACACGCCGGTGTGGACGAGCTGGTCCTTGTCGCTGCGGGCCATCACGACTTGAAAGTAGACATCCGGGAGCCGTGACAATAAATGCTCTTCGGCCCAATTGAAGCAGTGGCGCACTGGAGTGACCATGTTGCCCAAGTTGTTCTCAATTCCACACACCGCGGCCATCATATGCGCGGCGCAAATCAAGTCCTTGCCACCCAGGCCGATGAAGTAGTTTTTGTTGTGGTTGGCAAAGCCAAGGACCTCGTGCGGCACAATGTGGCCAATATTGATGATCAGATCCCAAGGTTCCTCCATCAGCATGCGGTTGAGCGTGATCGGGATCGGCCAATCAACGATCGAGCCGCACGATTCCTGGACGACTTCCAGGGGGATCTCGCCGACCTGCACCACGCCGCCGCGCCAGTCGTGGGCGTGAATCCGCTCGTTGGGGATGCCGCCGAACATCTGGCGATTCTCTTCGGCCGTATGCGGCACATGCTGGCCGAGCGTGGGGATGACGTGGACGTCGGCCTCGGCTTGGAAGGTGTTGTAAAGCAGCTCCGTAATCCGGCCGGACCCGGAGTGCATGCGCGTGATATCGGGCGGAAGGAGCAGCACGCGTTTGGGTTGTTTGCAAAGGCGTGAGCGGCATTCCTCGACCGTGCGCGCGACGAGCTCTTGCATCCGTTCGGGCGTGACTTGCGGCGATTTTTCGGAAAACCAAGGCATTTTTGTGGATCACGAATGGCAAGTTAACCAAACGATCGGAGCGATTACCGACTAAGACACATCGAGATCGACAAAGAACTCGGCAATGCGTGTGCGAAACCCTGGAAGCACTTCGCCACCGGTGATTTCGTCTTTTGGCGCGAGCAAATCGGTCCGGCCGGCCGGCTCGTGAACGACTACTGTGCGTTTCTTCGGATCGACCACCCAGACAAGCCGGCAGCCGGTGGACAACCACATGGCCACCTTTGATTTGACTTCCTTGCTCCGATCGCTGGGCGAGAGCACTTCTACGGCCAAGTCAGGCGCGCCGGGATAGAACCCGTCGGGCAACGGACGTTTGAGTCGGTGTTTATGAACAAAGCCCACATCTGGCGCTCGAACCGTGTCAGGATTGCGCTCGATATAAAAACCTGTTTCAGCTCCGAAGACGACTCCTAACCGCTTTTTGCGCACGTAGCCATGCAGAATCGCGCCCACCGTTAGTGTCACGATTCCGTGGGGCGATTTCACCGGCGACATCATAAGTAGTTCTCCGCGCACCAGTTCACTGCGGCCCAGCTCGGAGGCGTGCTTTAAAAGTTCGTCGGCGGTCGTGATGTTCGCTATCGTCGCCATGACTCTATTTTACCTCAATCCACAGTCAGTTATCTATTTCCATCCGCGCGCGATCTCCACCAGCGTACGCACGAAAACGCCGCTGGCGCCGCCGTCGGTCCAAGGTTTCGGTTTTTCGACAAACGCCGGGCCGGCGATGTCGAGATGCACCCAGGGTTTTTTCTCGACGAACTGCTCGAGGAACTTGGCCGCGCTGATCGCGCCTCCCCAGCGGCCCTCGCCGACGTTCTTGATGTCGGCCACTTCGCTCTTGATCTGCTCGTCGTACTCGGGGAACATCGGCAACTGCCAGCACGGCTCGCCGCAGCGGCCAGCCGCCGCCATAACGGTATCGCACCAGGACTGATCGTTGGTCATGACGCCAACGACATCCTGCCCAAGCGCGACGACGCAGGCGCCGGTCAGCGTGGCCAGGTCGATGATCTTGGCCGCGCCGGTCTCGACCGCCACGTTGAGCACGTCGGCCAATACGAGCCGGCCCTCGGCGTCGGTGTTGTGGACCTCGATGGTTTTGCCACTGCGCGCGTGGAGCACGTCGCCGAGCTTGTAGGCGCCGGGGCCGGTCATGTTCTCGACCAGACCCGCCAGGCCGACGACATTGCAAGGCAGCTTGAGCTGAGCGATCGCCTGCATGGCGGCAAGCATCGTGGCCGCGCCCGCCATATCGCACTTCATCGTCAGCATCCCCTCCGGCGTCTTGAGCGACAGGCCGCCGGAATCGAACGTCACGCCCTTGCCCACGATAGCTAGAGTGGGCGCGTCGGCCGCCGCGCCGCGATAGCGAAGGATGACGAGCCGCGGCGCGCGGTTCGAGCCTCGCGCGACCGCCAACAGCGAGCCGCAGCGCTCTTGCTCCAGCCGTTTTTCGTCCCAGACGTCGATCTCCAGGCCGCATGATTGGGCCACTTCGCGAGCACGCGCGGCAAACGATTCAGGATAGATCTCTTGCGGCGGCTCGTTGACCAGCCGACGGGCCAGGTTCATGCTTTCTCCCAAGATACGGCCGCGCAAAATTGAACCATCGTTCACGCCGGCAAAGAGAAGCTCGGCAAATGGATGCCGTTTTCGTTCCGTCCGATACAGGTCCTGACCTTGACAGCCGACGATCGCGCCGGCGACGGCGTGCTCAAGCTGGTCCGCAGCGATCGGCTCGCCGAGATAGAACGCCGCGTTAGCTCGTTCCTTTCCGGCGAGTTGCCGCGAGGCTGCGGCGCAAGCGCGATGGAGGGTCATCGCGTTCAGCGACTCGCGCTCGCCGAGGCCCAAAATCAGGACGTGCCCCACCCGCACGCCAGGCAGACCGAGCAGCGGCACAAGCTCGTACTTCTTGCCGGTGAGCTCTTTGAGCTCCAATAGCCGCGTGATGAGCCCGCCCGCGGCGCGATCCAGATCCGCAATGGGACCAATCGATGGATTGTCAGCAAAGAGTGGGACAACAATGGCGTCGGCGTCGAGTTCGGTCAGTGGAGTATTGGTCGTGTGAACGTTCATGAGGTAGGCAGTAAGCAGAAGGCGGTAGGCGGTTGCCGCGAGTCAACGGCTCGCAGGTTCTTCACGTTGCGGTTATTCTAGCGGCGCGTGTGCGGTTCTCCCAGTTGCCGTGCTGACAACTGATCGTGGGAGTTCCCTCCGCGGCGGGCCGGCACAGCCTAAAGGCTGAACTCCAACTCCAACCACTTTCGATGGGCTACCGCACTCTCCGCCAATGTGTGAACGACCTCGACCGCAGTGGTCAGCTCGTGCGCATTGAACAGGAGATCGATCCCTATCTGGAGGCTGCCGAGGTCCACAGGCGCGTGTTCGCCGCGGGTGGTCCGGCGACCTATTTCGCCCATGTCAAAGGGACGCGATTTCCGATGGTGAGCAATCTGTTCGGCACCATGGAGCGGGTGCGGTATATCTTTCGCGATGCCCTGGCGGCGGTCCGCACGCTGGTGCAGATGAAGATCGACCCGGCCAGCGTCCTCAAGCGCCCCGTCGGTTTATTCGGCGCCGGGCGGGCGGCGCTGACCACCCTGCCGCGGCATGTGAGCGACGGGCCGGTGCTCGCCAATCGCACGAGCATCCACGACCTGCCGCAATTGGTCTCGTGGCCGGGAGACGGCGGCGCGTTCATCACGCTGCCGTTGGTGTATACCGAGCATCCCGATCAGCCGGGCTGGAAGCGTTCGAACCTGGGCATGTACCGTGTGCAGATGTCGGGCGGGGACTACGGAGCAAATGATGAGGTCGGCCTGCATTACCAGATCCATCGTGGCATCGGCGTGCATCATGCGGCGGCGATTCACCGAGGAGAGCCGTTGCGCGTCAATGTTTTCATAGGCGGTGCTCCGGCGATGAGCGTGGCGGCGGTAATGCCGCTCCCCGAAGGCATGAGCGAGCTGTCATTCGCCGGGGCTCTTGCGCGGCATCGGATACCGCTTATTTACGGTCATGGTCCGCTACCGGTTTATGCCGAGGCCGATTTCTGCATCACAGGCACGATCGATCCGAACCGCACGCTGCCTGAAGGCCCCTTCGGCGATCATCTCGGGTACTACTGCAAAGTCCACGATTTCCCAGTGCTCCGCGTTGAGCAGGTGTTTCATCGCCAGGACGCCATCTGGCCGTTTACGGTTGTCGGCCGCCCGCCACAGGAAGACACGATGTTCGGGCAGTTGATCCATGAGCTGACCGGGCCGATCATTCCTACGGTCATTCCTGGTGTGAAGGCGGTACACGCCATCGATGCGGCTGGCGTTCATCCACTGCTCTTGGCAATTGGCAGCGAACGATATGTCCCCTACGGTGAGCGAACGCGGCCGCAGGAGCTGCTCACGCAGACCAACGCGATCCTCGGTCAGGGACAGCTTTCGCTGGCCAAGTATCTGTTCATCGTCGCGGCGGAGGACGACCCGGCACTCGAAGTTCACGACATCGAACGGTTCTTCACCCATGTGCTGGCGCGGGTTGATTGGCGGCGCGACTTGCACTTTCAGACTGAGACGACGATCGATACGCTCGACTATTCCGGCACTGGGCTGAACACCGGCTCGAAACTTGTGATTGCGGCCGTTGGGCCGCCGCGCTGCGAGCTCGCGCGCGAGCTGCCCGCGGGATTCGTCCTGCCCGGTGAGCTGGCGTGGACAAATCCGCGCGTCGCGATGCCGGGGGTACTGGTCGTGGAGGGTTCAGGGTTCGGGGTTCAGGGTTCAGGGTTGGATGCAGAGGACCTTGGACCTTGGACGTTGGACCTGGGACGATCGCTCGACCATTTCCCACTCGTCGTTGTTGTTGACGATAGCGAATTCACCGCACGGACGACGAGCAACTTTCTGTGGGTGACTTTCACGCGGAGCAACCCGGCGGCGGATGTGCATGGCTTTGGCGAGTTTATCGACCAAAAGCACTGGGGTTGCCGCGGGCCGCTGGTGATCGACGCGCGAATTAAGCCGCACCATGCGCCGCCGTTGGTCGAGGACCCAGCCGTCAGCCGCCGTGTCGATGCACTCTTTGTCCGCGGCGGCCCGCTGCATGGGCTTGAATGAGTGATTATGCTGCAGTGTAGACATCACGCTCCGCGTGATGATGCATCCTCTCGCGGAGCGAGAGGGCTACACTACATGGCCCCCAAGCCGCCGTGCCGGCGGCTGCTAAACCGTGCAATACCTTCACGACTTGATTGTCGCCCGCCCGTGGGTCCTGGCCTTTTGGGTCTTTGTCATCGGCGGCGCGATCGGCAGTTTCCTGAACGTGGTGATTTACCGCTTGCCGCGGGGAATGAGCTTGTCGCACCCCGGCTCGCGGTGTCCGAAGTGCGGCCACGCGATCCGCTGGTACCACAATCTGCCGATCGCGGGTTGGTTGCTGTTGCGCGGGAAGTGCCACGACTGCAAAGCCGCCATCTCGCCGCGATATCCGTTGGTGGAGTTTGCTGTCGCGGCGATCTTTGTGGCGCTGGCGTATGTCGATGTCTATCTGACGGCGATCCAAGCCGACTCCCCGACAACTGCGATCAACAGTGCGCCTCTCAACCCGCGCCTCGGTTTTTCGCTGATCGCATTTGCGGCGCACGCCTGGCTGGTGTGTTCGGTCTTGGCTGCCGGATTAATCCGCTGGGATGGCCAGGGCGTGCCTTGGCGGCTCATGGTTCCAGGTCTCGTCGTCGCGGGGGCAGTCGCTCCGTTTCTGGATCAGACACGCGCTGTGTCTCTAGTGGTGATGGCGGTCGCTTTGCTGTTGCTCGCACTAATCCCGCGCAGCAAAAACCCCCGAGCTAATGCTCAGGGGGTAGCGTAGTCATCACGCTCCGCGTGATGAGACATGCTTCCTCTCGCGGAGCGAGAGGGCTACTTGCGTAAAGCCTCTCGCGGAGTGGGCGCCCGCCGTGGCGGCAATTGCCGCGCTGGGGCGTCCAACTGTTCGCGATTGATTGCCTCGCCGCCTCCGGCGGTGAACAGGGCTTTGAATACCTGCGGATCGATCACCTGCGGTAAGAAGCGCACCGAGCCATCACCAAATGCGGCTGCGAATCCATCACGAGTATACCCGCCCAATTTGGGAAGTCCCTTTTCCACGTCAAACGGAATGTCTTCCGGCTTGGTCCAGGGGATATCGCGCTTGGCTTCGACGACGCAAATCGTGTTGCTCGTTCCATCCCTGATGTCCGCCATTGATACGGTACCTGCATTCCGCGTTGCGAAAGTGGGGGCAAGAGTTGGCACGTCGCTGAACATGCCGCCCTTCCCCGTCAGCACGAAATAGCTGCTGTTCGTGCTTTTGCCTTGCTCGCTGGGATGTTGGAACACATGCGGGATTTTCGCCAGCACCTTCCTGTTGTTCTCACTATCCCAGGGCTCGTCGAACTTGTACTGATTGTACAGCTCCTGTTGCTCAATCCACGGCAAGATAGCCACGCGCCAACTGTATTTGGTCTTACCGTCCGGGCCGAGGAGCACCGCCGGCGGAAGAGCCTTATTCACATCGTGATAATTGTGCAACGCCAGCGCGATCTGCTTAAGATTGTTCATACTTGCCGCGCGCTGGGCCGCGTCGCGGGCCTTGGCTACGGCTGGTAGTAACAGACCCGCCATCATGGGTCCGAAAGCCTCGGCGCCTTCAATTTTCACCGACACAACGCTGCCTTCAATCGTGGGCTTCACCTGCGCGAGGAACTTCTCGGCCTGATCGAGCAGCTCGGTTTCGAACTTGCCGATCTCTGCCGACTGCGCCTTTCCCATCTGCGCCCGCGCGTGCGGCAGCATGTTCTGTGCGAGCACGCGAGCCGCCGTCAAAGTGGCTGCCATTTCTTCGGCCGCTTGCTCGGACTTGCAGATCGCATAGGCTTCGGCCTTCAGCTTGCCGTCGACTCTGGCGCCGGCCACGATCGTGTTGGGCTGTCGCCATAAAGGAGCCATCGCAACGACGATTGCGGCGTTCGCGCCCCCCCGGTCCGGGGGAAACTCCTTGTCTAACAGTTTTCCGAAGAACTTCATGTCGACGGCGACCGCCGCGTCCAAGCCTGCCACGCGGGCAAACTCCCCGGCCCAGCGGGGTGCGTCGCCACCGCCTTTTACAGCGTCGATGTACGCCTTCAGCGCTTGCTCGCGCGGGGAAAAGACCAGCGTGTGCTCGTCGGCAGCGAATGATGACCACCCCGAACTCGGGCCACCGCCTGGCTGGTCGGTCCGGGAATACTTTTGACCCCGGTGTACGGCCTGGGTCGCGTCCTTCCATTGATCGGCGAGCGGCTTCCAGCCCCCGGCCTGCGTGGTCCGCACAACCATGACGGGCTCGATCATGATTCGCTCACCGGGTACGGTAAGATCGACCGCCATCAGGCGGAATTCCTCGACGTCGCTCGGCGAAATGCCGGCGTTTTCACGCAAATCGATCGCCTGTTCCAATTGCTTGAACGATTCACGCAGTTCGGCATCGCCTGCCAGAATTGCCGCCGGACGAATGACCGCGTAGAGAACGGTGTCTTCAGGAACTCCTTTCAAGTCGAGCTTTTCAGCGGACTTGGCGGTAGCACCGGGCTGTTGCGCCTCGGCCTGGGTGGCCGATGACAGAATCGGCCCGCGGAGGCCCGCCACGAACACGGCTACGGCGGCCAACGCCACGACCGCCACCCGCCGTGTGACGGGCCGGTAAGGGGCATGCTCCAATCGCGAGGTGTTCCGCAACATTTCGATTCTCCTTAAGAAAGTGGTTCGACTGGGAAGAAAAGGACGCGCCGCCCAACCGAGCGCGCGGTTGTCTTGGGCAAGCGCCATCCGCGCCAGCGCCACGACGTACGACTCTTTGCCCCCTGCGCAAGCCACGCCGCAAGCGTCGGCGGCCAACTCCTGTTCAAACCGCATCCGTCGCGCCAGCCAGTGCGCGAGCGGGTGATAAAAGTGCAGCGCCGTCGCCAGCCGCGCGACCACGCCCGAGAGAAAGTCGCCGCGCGCGACGTGCGCCAGCTCATGCGCCAGCACCGCGCGGCGATCGGTGGCGTTCCACTGGCGCCAATCGGCGGGCAACAGCACCAGCGGCCGCCGCCAGCCGATTGTGGCCGGCGTGCCGATCGTGTTGGACTCGCAAACGGTGACCGCGCGACGACAATTGAGGGCCCGTTTGAGTTCTTCGATTTCGGTCAGCAGCGGCTCGTCGTCGATCGGCCTGGCGCTACGGCGGTAACGTGTGACAGCGATCAAACCGACGAGCAGGCGAACGAGCGCGATGCCGACTCCCGCCAGAAAGACGACGGCCAGAACGGCAGGCCATTGCCATTCGCGCGGCGGGGGGAGGGACTCCTCGGCCGGCGTGGCTAGATTGTCGTTGAGCGATTGCCAAAAGGCCGTCATCGCCGCACGGGTTGGGTCTTCAAAACTGGCGCCGCGACGTTGTGACTTGTTGGCAGGCAGCGCCAGGTTAGCCGCCGCTTTGTCTTCATTGATCTCGACGGTCGCCAATGGATCCACGTCGTGCTCCGATTCTGGATCACCGAGGTCGGCGTTCGACTCGGCCTTTGCAGGCGCGAGCGAGATGTTGTGCCACCGCGGCCAGGGGCTGATCACCAGGAACGTGGTACCAAGCGCCGTTGCCAATGCGGCCGCGGCGAACAGCGACCGCATGGCCGGTCCCCGCCTGGCCGCAACGAGATACAACGCGAGACCGAGCGACAGCACAACGGTCACCTGCCCCATCGCCCAAATCAATTGCACGCCAAACTGGTACAGGTTCATCGCCGCGCCTCCTTCTGCTCCCTGAGGAACTGTTCGAGGAATGCCCGTTCCTTGGCGGTGAGTCGTTTTTGCTCCAAAAGGCGCGTGAGCAACAGCTCGCGCGAGCCTGCGAACACGCGCTCGACCAGGTCGCCGAGCAGGCGGCCCGAGACGTCTTCGTACGAGCGGACCGGAACGAAGCGGTAAGGCCGCTCGGTGTTGGTCTGCTGCAAGAAGTCCTTATCGACGAGGATTTTCACCAGCGTGGCGACGGTCGTGTACGCTAGGTCCAGCTCCGTTTGGGCCAAGGCCTCGCGCGCCTCGGCCGCGGTCAGCTCACCGTGCTTCCAGAAGAGCTGCATGATTTGCAGCTCCCGCTCGGTGAGCTCTTTGGCGGGGGGTCGGGCCATGTGGTCCTCCGATTGGCTTTGGACTTGGGCGTGGTTTGCGATCGCGATATTTGGTTTCTTAGATTTGGTTTTATCGTAGTGACTTCCCGAACGGGAGTCAAGCGATTGGACGAAAATTTTTTTCGCCCTTTTTTGGAGTGCGGCGACTTGTCACCGCTTTCTTTTTCAAAGAAGCTGCAATTAAGAGCCCGCTGTAGTGTCCAAACCGTTGGACCCTTGGCCAAAGGGGTCTGAAACCCAAAGCGATGACAAGTCATCGCACTCCAAAATCATGCCGCATGTCACCGGTATTCTGGAGAGCGCTTTGTACGTCGATGACGTCGAGCGGGCCGCCGATTTCTACAGCCGGCTGTTTGGCTTTGCGGTGATGAACCGCGATGAGCGGTTCTGTGCTTTCAACGTCGCGCCGGGAAGCGTGCTGCTGCTGTTTCGCCGTGGCGGGACTTTGGCGGCGGTCGAGACCGGCTACGGCGCGATCCCACCGCACGACGGCACGGGGCCTTTACACATGGCGTTTGCCATCTCGGCGGGCGACCTCGCGTCGTGGCAAGGGAAGCTCACCGAGGAAGGCGTCGCGATCGAGAGCACCGTCCATTGGCCGCGGGGCAGTGTCAGCCTTTACTTCCGCGATCCGGAAAGCAATCTGATTGAGCTGGCGACGCCTGGCTTGTGGGACAACTACTGAGCCAACAAGAGGACACGGCGGTGGCGCAACGGTTAAGCGCCACGCTATGCTCCGGCGACAAAGAGGTGCGGTAAAACGTGAAAGTAGCTGGCCAACTTCGCGCGGTTGGCCACACTGATGCCGCGGGCGCCGTTGACGATGTTGGTGATCGTTTGGCGTGCGATGCCGGTCGCGCGCGCAACTTCAGCTTTGGATACGTCGCGAACTTCGATCAAGTGCGCCAGGACCTCGCCGGGTTTGACTTCGGGCGCCGGGAAATGCTGCTCTTCGTACCGTGCCGCCAGCGTCGCGAGTAATTCCAGCAGATCCTCGTGCGCGCGGCTGAGATTTCGCTGGCGCATTAGTTCATCAATCTGACGCATAACGCGTCGATACTGCTGCTCTGAGTCGATTGGCCTTGGCCGAAATTGCACCAACAAGTCATCGTACGACGTACGGCCGGGCTTTGGAGTTCTAGTCGTCATACCCGCAATCGCGTCTCCAATCGTCTTCGCTCCGGAACCGTCGATCATCTCAGCAAACCAGATTGTCTCTAAGGAATCCAGGAAACCAAGAGGTATACCTCGCAGTCGCTCTCCTTCATGGATTCCTGGCTTCCTTAGAGCTTTAACTCCGTGCCCTCCGTGGCTCCGTGGTTAATTCGTGTTCGGTTGCGGCCGCGTTTATGCCGTGCCGGAAGTGACTGACGTTTCGGTTTGATCGGCAGTGCGGGCGGTGTGGCCACAGGCGATAGCTAAGCACGCCATGCGATTTGACAGCCCTGCGCTACGCGACTTATTATGATCACTTGGAATAATGTTCGCCGCGGTCGCGTTCCGCGCTCGTTTTGCTCACCCACCGCCCCCTTGAGGCCCGCCATGTCTTTTTCCCCGTCTTCGTCTGCTTCCACCGCGGCTCAGCCTTCGCGCCGCACGTTTCTGTCTACGGTCTCGGCCGCCGCGGTCGGCGCGAGCATCGCCGGGTCGCTCGGCGTGGCCCGTGCCGCGCACGCTGCCGGAGGCGATACGATCCGCGTCGGCCTCATCGGCTGCGGCGGGCGAGGCAGCGGCGCTGCGGCCCAGGCGCTTGCAGCCGATAAAAACGTCGCACTCGTCGCGCTGGGTGACGCGTTCGGCGACCGTTTGCAGCAAGCCGTCAAGGATGTCAGCAAGGCTGCCGGCGATAAATTTCAGGTCACACCCGACCGCTGCTTCACCGGCTTCGACGCCTATCAAAAAGTGATCGACAGCGACGTCGATGTCGTGCTGCTATGCACGCCGCCACATTTCCGCCCGCAGCACCTCAAGGCGGCGGTCGAGGCTGGCAAGCACGTGTTCTGCGAGAAGCCGGTGGCGGTCGATGGGCCCGGCGTGCGCAGCGTGATTGAAACCTGCGAGCAGGCCAAGCAGAAGAACCTGAGCATCGTCTCGGGCCTGTGCTACCGCTACGACCTGGCGAAGCGCGAGCTGATGAAGCGCGTTCACGACGGCGCGATCGGCGATATACAAACCATGCACTCGACGTATCTGACCGGCACACTGTGGCACCACGGTCGGAAGGACCACTGGAGCGACATGGAGTGGCAGGTCCGCAACTGGCTGTATTTCACCTGGCTTTCGGGCGATCACAACGTCGAGCAACACGTACACAGCCTGGACAAGGCGGCCTGGGCGATGCAGGACGAGCCGCCGGTCTCGTGCATCGGCGTCGGCGGCCGCGAGGTACGCGTCGAGCCGCAATGGGGCAATATCTACGACCATTTTGCCATCACCTACGAGTACACGAACGGCGCCAAGCTGTTCTCGTACTGCCGGCAGATGGCCGGCTGCGAAAACGACGTCAATGACGAGCTGGTAGGCACGAAGGGGCGAGCCCAAGTGATGCGGCATACGACCCGTGTCGGCGACGACCGCTGGCGCTATCGCGGCCGCGCGCCCAACATGTATCAGCAGGAGCACGACGAGCTGTTTGCCTCGATCCGCTCCGGGACTCCGATCAACAACGGTCTCTACATGGCCCGCAGCACCATGCTGGCGATCATGGGGCGGATGGCGGCGTACACCGGCCAGCGCGTGACCTGGGAGCAGGCGATCAACTCGCAAGACAAGCTCGGCCCCGAGACCTATGAGTGGGGGCCGGCGCCGGATCCGATTGTCGCCGTGCCGGGGGTGACGAAGATCGCGTGATGGCGAGGGTTCGGGGTTCAGGGTTCAGTGTAGGCCTCTCGCTCCGCGAGAGGTTGCATTAGCCGCCTTGTTGCGCATCGGACCGGCATTTCGCGAAAATAATTCAAATCACGGAAAATGCGCAGAATTCGCGCTGGCCAGCTTAAGCCTGTAGCTCGAAGTCGTGTTCTTGTAGCGGCTTAGGGCAATGTCACTGGGAGCGCTGCGGCGAATTGCTGCGCTTTTGTTTGCGCCTTATTTGAACAGAAGGCAACGAAGCCAACGAAGGGGAGAGGACCGGCTGACGCCGATCCTTGGTTACCGCTCGACCAAGAACCGCTAACAATAGCAACCCGACGCGTAAGCGAGGCCGAATCAGCCGGTTCCTCGCTTACGCTTCGGGTTAATCGAGTTCTAAGCTTGCCGCATGCCTACGCGTGGTTCTGTTCCAGGTGCGGTTGCATTAACGAGGGGGCGCCGGCGGAGCGAGGGAACAATCGCGGTAGGGATGGCCCTTGCGGGCCACCCCCCGCGCAGATCCGTACGTG
>JBBDYH010000088.1:0-23414 GCA_040901795.1 Pirellulales bacterium | reverse complement strand
GGCGTGCGGTTCAACTGCAACAAGTGCCACGACCACCCGTTCGAGCGCTGGACCCAGTCGCAACATTGGGAACTGGCCGCGTACTTTGCCAAGATCGGCCGCAAACCCGATCCGCAGTTCGCCGACAAGAAGATCGGCGGCAGCGCCGTCGAGGCGCCGGTCTCGCTAGTCGAGATTATTTACGACGGTACGAGCGGCGAAGTCCGGCATCCCAATACGAATGCCGTACAACAGCCGTCGTTCCCTTATCAGGAAGAGATGGCGTCCGCCGACGCGCACTCGCCGCGCGAACAGTTTGCCCGCTGGGCAACTTCGCCCGCAAACGAGTATTTCGCCAAAAGCTACGTGAACCGCGTCTGGAGTTATCTCTTGGGAGTGGGCATTATCGAGCCGGTGGATGACATTCGCGCTGGCAACCCGGCGACCAATCCGGAATTGCTCGATCGCTTGACGCGCGAATTCCTGGACCACGACTTTGACGTGCAGCACCTGATCAGGCTGATCTGCAAATCGCGCGTCTACCAGCATTCGATCAACGCCAATCGCTGGAACGAGGACGACCAGACGAACTACTCGCACGCCATCGCGCGGCGGCTGCCGGCCGAAGTGCTGTACGACGCGGTCTATCAGGCGACCGGCAGCGTGCGAAAGTTGCCCGGTATGCCGGCCGGCGCGCGTGCGGCCCAGCAGCGCGATTCGACGGTGAACCTGCCGGACGGGTTCTTGGATTTGTTCGGCCGGCCGCCGCGCGAGAGCGCTTGTGAGTGCGAGCGGAGCGGCGGGATGATGCTCGGCCAAGCGTTGAACCTCATCAACGGCCCCACCATTGCCCAGGCGATCGCCGACGGCAACAACGCAATCAGCAAGCTCGTAACGCAGGAAAAAGACGACGCTCAGGTCGTCGAGGAGATCTTCTTGCGGGTCCTTAGCCGCCGGCCAGGCGAGCGCGAGATCGAACACGGTATTGCCGCGCTCCGCGCCAAAGACGACGCGCACGAAAAGCTCAAGGCGGAATTGACCGAGCACGAAAATCAGCTTGCCGAGAAGCAGCGCGCGTGGGAGCGGCAGATCGCCGCATTCTCGTGGACGCCGCTGGAGAGTGGCGAGCTGAAGTCGGTCATCGGCGCCGAGTTTGCCAAGGAGTCAGACGGCGCCATCCTCGTCAGCGGCAAGCTCGAGAAGGACACGTACACGCTCGTCGCGAAGACCGCGCTCGACGGCATCACGGGAATACGCCTCGAAGCGCTCGCCGACTCTCGGCTCCCCAGCGGCGGGCCGGGCCGCGCGGATAATGGCAATTTCGTGCTCAGCGAGCTGCACGTCACCGCGGCGTCTCAAAGTGATCCAGGCACGATGATACCCGTGGAATTGCAGAGTGCCGTGGCTGACTTCAGCCAGGAGGGTTGGCCCGTCGCCAGTGCAATCGACGGCAATCCCGGCACGGGTTGGGCGGTGATGCCCTATGGCGGCTCGAAAGTCGGTAAATCGCACGTCGCCGCATTTGCCTTGAAGACGCCGGTCAAATTCGACGGCGGGGCGGTCCTGTTCTTTAAATTGGACCAGCAGTATCCGGACGGCAAGCATCTGCTGGGCAAGTTCCGGCTCTCGGTTACTAATGCCAGGCCGCCATTGATGCTCAACGGCCCGCCCGCGAACATCGCGGCGATTGTGACTCTACCTGCGGATCAGCGAACGCCGGAACAACAGGCGGAGTTGGCCAGGCACTACCGCGCGACCGACGCCGAACTCGCGCGGCTGGAAGCGGCGGTGGCCGAAAGTGCCAAGCTGCAAGTCGACCAGCGGCTCACCGGCGCCCAGGACCTGGTCTGGGCTCTGATCAACAGCCCGGCGTTTTTGTTCAATCGGTAAGGGTTTTTCGCGTGATCCAGAAGCGCACCACCATTGATCCTCAGCTTTATGAGGCTGACGAGACCGCCTGGTTGGATTCAATGTACCAACTCATAGAGCAGGGGCGATTTGACGAGCTTGATTACCATCATTTAGGTGAGTATCTCGCAGACATGGCGAATCGCGACCGTCGGCGCGTTGAAAGTCGTTTGACAGTCTTAATGGAACACCTATTGAAGTGGGTATATCAACCGGACAAGCGAACGCGTAGCTGGCAACGCACGATCCTCATCCAAAGCGAGGAGCTTTTGGATGACTGTGAAAGCGGTGTCTTGCGAAAGCATGCGGAGGCGAGTTTAGTAAAGTCGTATGCAAAGGCAGTCAAGCGCGCAGCGATCGCCACCGGACTTTCGGTGCAAACTTTCCCGGCAGAGTGCCCTTATACTCTCGACCAACTGCTGTCATCGGGAATGCCGGGCGATCAATGATTCGCTGGACAACGGCCGCCCCATCGCAAGAATGACGGAGTCGTTCGCTTCTTTCCCGCACAGCAGCCGCGCATGCTCGTCGAAACCCACGATCTCACCAAGCGCTACGGCCGCGTCACGGCGCTCGATCGCTGTACGCTTGCCGTCGCCGAGGGAGAGATCTTCGGCCTGCTTGGCCCCAACGGCTCCGGAAAGACGACGCTCTTGCGGCTCTTAATGGGCTACCTGCGGCCAACGGCCGGCTCGGCGACGATCGACGGATTCGACTGTTATCGCCACAGCGTGGCGGTGCACGAACGCGTCGCATATCTGCCCGGCGAAGCGAAGCTGTTTCCCCAAATGCGCGGTCGCGACGTGCTGGCTTTCTTTGCCGGAATTCGGCCGGACGGCGATTTGCAACGCGCCAGGGCTCTTGCCGAGCGACTGGCTCTCGATCTCTCGCGGCCGGTGTCGCAGATGTCCACGGGCATGCGGCAAAAGACGGCGCTGGCCGCGGTTCTTTCCAGCAGTGCGCCCTTGTTGATCCTCGACGAGCCGACGACCAACCTCGACCCGACCGCACGCAGTGAGGTGCTCGCCATCGTGAGTGAAGCAAAGGCGGCCGGCAAAACGATCCTCTTCTCGTCGCACGTGCTCGGCGAAGTCGAAGAAACCTGCGATCGAGTGGTGATTCTTCGCCGCGGCGAAGTCGTGCACGAGCAGCTCATGCACGAGCTGCGGCGGCAGCATCGCATTCGCGCACGTCTAACCGGGCCGCTGCCGCCCACTCCCGAGCATTTCAACGGTGCGCTGCAAGTCACGCAGCCCACCGCCAGCGACGTTTTAATCGATACGCCCGGCGAACTGGGTCCACTGTTGGGTTGGCTGGCCACGGCGCCCTTGGCTGAAGTGCGGATTGAGCCGGGGCGATTGCAGACGGTGTACGAGCGGTTTCATGGAGGGACGCATTCATGAGCGGCAGCACCGCCAGTCTGTACGACGCCCGCAAAACTCAGCCGGCAGCTCCAGCTCAACGTCCATTTAACCGAGCGCTATGGACGAAGGCCGCGCGCGAATCGTGGGGGCTGCTCGCTTCACTCGCCGTGCTGTTGTTTGCCTTCGCCTGGGTCTATGTTTGGCTGATCAGCAAGATCGAGCTGCCGGTGCTGTTTCAATTCCTTACGGCCGGGCTGAAGGACCTGGAGCGGCTGTCGGGCGTGCCGTTTAAGGACGTCGCGACGCCGGAGGGACGGATCGCGCTGGCGTTTGTCGATCCGCTCGTGCACCTTGGCGTGATCGTCTGGGCGATCAGCCGCGGGTCCGACGCGGTGTCCGGAGAACTGGAACGCGGCACGCTGGAGATGCTGTTAGCTCAGCCGGTGAGTCGGCTCTCGATTTATTTAAGCAAAGCAGTCGTTGCGGTGATCGGCCTGGTCCTAATCAGCATCGCGCTATGGGGCGGGTTGGCCGTCGGCATTACGCTAATCGTGAAAGACACCGACCGCGTCTGGCCGGCGATGTACGTGCCGCCGACGATCAACGTCTTTGGGCTCGGCTTTGCTATGGCCGGAATTGCCGCCTTGGTCTCGTCCTGGGACCGCTATCGCTGGCGAACGATCGGGGTGATGGGCGCGTTCTATGCCGTTGCCGTCATCCTCAAAGTGATCGCAAGAATGGCCCTCGGGTGGGAACCGGTCGGTTACGCGTCGATCTTTTGGCCATTTGAGCCGCAACGGATGGTCGCCAACAACGCGGCAGCGTGGCCATTGCTGATCGAGTACAACACGCCGCTCATTTTGGTCGGTTTGGTCAGCTACATCGCCGGCGCGGTGATCTTCTGCAGGCGTGACTTACCCGCGCCGCTGTAGATGCCGCAGTATGTAGTAGGCACATTCCGTGTGCCGTCTCCGTCTCCGCACACGGAGTGTGCTGTCTAAACCTGCGGCAAAATCACATCGCTCATCCAGTAATCCTTCAGGTCCTTGACCAGCGCCAGGAACTTGGGCATGTCCACCGGCTTAGTGACGAAGCCCTCGACGTTCAGCCGCTGTCCGCGGAGCTCGTCCTCGTAGTCGTCCGAGCCCGTCATGATGACCACCGGGATTGAGCTCAGGTCGTCATCCGATTTGACGGTCGCCAGCAATTCCCGCCCGTCGATCTTCGGCAGATTGAGATCCAGCAGAATCAGATCGGGCCGGGGAGCGCGGGCGAAACGACCCTGCCGTTTGAGGAATTCGAGCGCTTCGGCGCCGTCGCGGACCAGCGTCAGCCGATGCCGAACTTTGCCGCGCTCCAGCGCACGGATCGTCAGCGCCGCGTCGGTGAAGTTATCTTCGACGAGCATGATCTCCATCGGACGGCCGACGAGCTCGCGATTCAACATGCCGCGCCTCCGCTGCGATTAACTCGATAGCGACTCCGTGACGACCGTGGCGGCTCTTGCCGCATATATATTTTCCGGCCGCCTCCGTGCCTTATAATGCGATTGTCGGGCAGACATGCCTTTCTGCCCGGCGTGTTTTTGGCAGACAAGAATGTCTGCCCCGCGTCTCCCTAATGGATTATTGATGTCTCAGCCGGGGCATTCAATTGTTGAAAACCACAATGCCCACGTTACGAACGGTCACGCTCGGCTGCAAGGTGAACCAGTACGAAACCGAATTCGTACGTCAATCGCTTGCTAGCATCGGCTATCGCGACGCACTGCAAGGCGAGCCCGCCGACCTGTGCCTCGTCAACACCTGTACCGTCACACACGAAGGGGACGCCAAGAGTCGTCAAACCATCCGCCAGCTTGCCAAGCGAAACCCCGGCACGCGGATCGTCGTGATGGGTTGCTACGCCACTCGAGCGCCCGGCGAAGTCGCCGCGCTTCCGGCAGTTGCGGAAGTGATCACCGACAAGCGGGAATTGCCGGACGTGCTGGGGCGCTTTGGTGTGGTCGATCTGCCGACCGGTATTTCCACGTTCGCCGGTCACCAGCGAGCCTACATCAAGGTGCAGGACGGCTGCCTGCTGCGGTGCAGCTTCTGCATCATCCCACACGTGCGGCCGCACCTGGCGAGCCGGCCGCCGGAGCACATTGAAGCCGAAGTGAAGCGGCTGTACGCCAACGGCTACCACGAGTTCGTGCTCACCGGCATTCATCTGGGCCACTACGGCGTCGAGTGGAACCGCGGCCGGTCGAAGCACGACTGGACGCGGCTCTCGCATCTGCTGGCGCGGCTTGTGCAAATCGAGGGAGATTTCCGTATCCGGCTTTCGAGCATCGAGGCTACGGAAGTGACGCAGGAGCTCGTCGACGTAATGGCCGCGCATCCCGGCAGAATCTGCCCGCACCTGCACATCTCGCTGCAAAGCGGCTCCGAGGCGGTCTTGCGGCGAATGCGCCGCCGCTGGGGAGCGCAGCGGTTCCTCGATCGCTGCCGGCTGGTGCAGCAAGCGCTCGATCAGCCGGCCATCACAACCGATCTCATCGTCGGCTTTCCGGGCGAGACCGAGGACGACTTTCAGGCGACCTGCGATGTGGCGCGCGAAGTAGGCTTTTCGAAGATCCACATCTTTCCGTTCAGTCCGCGGCGCGGCACACCGGCGGCGGAAATGAACGGGCAAGTCTCGCCCGAAGTGAAGGCCGATCGCGCGCGGCGTTTGGCGGAGCTGGAATGCGATCTGCGTAATCGTTACTACGCGACTTTGATAGGCCGACGATTGCGCGTGCTCGTCGAATCACCGATTATTGACCGGCCGGGACACATGATCGGCACGTCGTGCCGGTATGCGCCCGTCGTCTTTACCGGCGATGTCTCGCAGCGCAAACAGTTCGTCGAGGCGCTGGCCGATTCAGCGTTCGAGGGGCGCATCGAGGGCCGGCTTGTCGGTTGAAACCCTGCTCACGTCGATGCTCGGATCGCGCGTTCGACCGTCTAATAAACAACTCACCGTGACGTCTCCCATCACGTTGACCGCGGTGCGGCAGCGGTCGAGAAACCAGTCGATCGGCAACAGCATGCCGATGTACTCCGGCGGCAGACCGACAGTTCTGAACACGAGCACCATCGTGACCAGGCCTGCCTCGGGAATGCCCGCGGCGCCGACGCTGGCCACCACCGACAACAGCACCACCTGCCCTTGCTGAACCAGCGACAGATCCATGCCCAGCAGTTGGCTGACGAAGAGCGCGGCCATCGCCTCATAGAGGGCGGTGCCATCGTTGTTGAAGTTCGCCCCCACCATGGCCCCCATGCTCGCCGACTCTTGCCGCAGGCCAACGCGCGTCTGCAGCCGATCGTAAGTCACGGGCATCGTTACGGTGGAGCTGGCCGTCGAGAACGCCATAAAGAGCGCATCGCGCACGCCGCGGAGCACGTGCCCGGGACGCGCCCATGAGCCAAAACGGATTCGCACCAGGTAGAACAGCACGTGTAGTGTGAGCGCCACCAGCACAGCAACCACGAACCAGCCCAGCGCCCTAAAACTCGCGAAGCCTTCCCTGCCCACGATCGCGGCCACAATCGCTAGCACCGCCAACGGCAACAGATCGACTACCCAGTGCAACACCACGATCAGCGTGCGCAGGCCAACGTCAAGGAAGTCTTTCACGACCTGAATGCGTGGATCGTCACGCAGCCGCCGCAACGCAAAGCCGAACAACAAAGCCAAAATCACGACGCCGATGATGCTGCCGCCGTCGCTGAACGGCCCAGCGATGCTCCGCGGTACGTTGTCGAGAAGCTGCTCGACGATGTTGCGGTCGTCTCTCTCTGGCGCCTTCTCCGGTGGCGCAAGCTCCGTACCGGCGCCCGGCTGCAACGTGTTGGCGACGAACAACCCGATCGCAATCGCGGCGAGCGTATTCGTGATCAGCAGGTAAAAAAGCTTGAGACCCGTCCGACCCTTCACGTCAGTGGTGAGGATCGCCTGTACCACAGCCAGCAGAATCAAAGGCGCGGCCAAAGCGCCCAGCACACGCAATAATAACCCCCCGGCCGCCTGCAACGGCGCCGCGTCCGGCCCCAGCGCCAGGCCCAGCAGCACGCCCAAACCCGCGCCAGCGACAATGCGCAGATACAGCGGTATCGCCCGCCAGGCAGCAATCACACCTCGCGTTTTCGTTGGATCGTTCGTCATTCCACATTGGGGCTTCGTTCGTCATTCAAGCTTCGTCATTCGGGCTTTCTTCGATCCTATCCCGATGCCGACAAAAGCTTCAAATCCGCGCGCTGGTTTTCGTACGTGGTGTCGAACGCCAGCGCCACCGGGTCGGGCGAGATCCCCCAGTGCCGGCAGGCCGCCTGGTAAATATCCGGCCACCAGTTGCGGTGCTGAGTGAGGCCGTCCTCCAGATACTTCCGCCAGTGCGAGACGACCTTCGTCCAGCAGCGGTCGCCGTAATCGAGGGATTCCTTGAGGTTGGCGAAGTCCTTCACGTACCAATCGCGGCCGATGCGGGCGTGCAGCACTTCGTCGGCCCAGTCAAAATCCTGAAACATACCGGAGAGCGGGTCGCCCGAGTGTGTGCCGACTTCCCACTCGTATCGCTTACCGGTGCGCGGCATCAGCCCCTGCTCGATGAAATACAACACCGCGTGCCGCTCGATCGGCGTGAGTTGCGTGTTGAGATTGAACGACCACGTAAAATTGATTGGGATCTTTCGCCAATCGATCCCCAGGTGCGCGAAACCGACTTCGCCCATCATGGCGTGCCGCGCCTCGTCCCAAAGCTGCCGCGACATCTCGAGGTAATAACCCCACGGCTTGCCTGGCGTCTCGGCGATGATGCTAGCCATCATCTCCGGCACGTCGATCTCGCGCAGCCGCTTGTAGTACATCATCAGCGTCTTATCGCGCGGGCTGAACCGCTCATCGTAGAGAAATGCCTCCGGATTGACGCCGGCGTTGTACGAGTCCTGAAAACGCTCGTCGCGGCGGGGAACGCGGTCGTATTGGTACGGTTGCTTGGAAAAATGCGGCGCGGGAGGCTTTGGGCCCGACGCGCCAGAAACGTCGCCCCCGCCGTCGAGCCCACCCCCCGCCGCCAGGCAGGCATCGAGCAGCGCTGACCAGTCGGACAGCTCCGCACGATGCTGCTCTCCGACTAGCGACTCGACCGCCTGCCGTCCGAACTGCTCGATGTCGGCCAGCTCGAGAAGCGCAAACCGCGCCAGGCGGATGCTCGGTGCATCGGCGAGCCTGTGCGTCTCGCGCGTGTACTGCTCGATCGTCTCGCGCAGTGCGGGTAGGGCCTTAACGTACAGGCCAAATATCAAAGCCTCGGTCGTCGGCGCGCAGAGGATTTCATTGAAGAATAGTTCCAACGTCGGATGCGGCACGGCCTCCATTCCCAATGGCGGCTCGCGCATCTCGCCGACGCGCTTCCGCAGTGTGGCAGTGTGCTCGGCACAGAGGTACGCATGATGGCTGAACGCCGTCTTCAGCTCGTAGATCGGCTCGGCCGTGATCCGCGCGGTAAAGATCTCGTGCAACCGCTTGAAGGCGTAATGAAACCGCTTCAGCCGGCGCACGCATTCCTCGACGGAAAGGCCAATCCGCTGGGCCTCCTCCATTGAGCACAGTCCGGAAAGTGGGGGCAGGTTGCAGTAGGTTGAATACGCTGGGCTGCAAGGAACCGTCATTGCGATACGCCCTCGTTAGGATTATGCCCTGCTCTGAAAGTGGTCTGACCGTTGCTAAGGGAAAGGTCGACAACTCTCCATTGCGGGATGTCTAAGTTTGGCAAATCGTTTCCCAATAGCTTGGCTACGCCGATGGCAGTGGCGGCTGCCAAGGCAGTCATGTCTGCACTGCTCAATAATCCTCGAAGATCAGCGACGACGACGCGTCGGCGAGGACAATTGAGCGCCCTATATGCTTGAAACGCGCCACTCATCATTCCGGTTTCCCACGTTTGCAGATCGTATGTTCGAGAAAGATCGTCTGCCGCGCGAACGTCCGGAATGCCGGCGTGCGGATAAACAATAAGGCGACCGCCATTCCAATCTCCATCCAGCGAGAGCTGCAGTTCCAGCCACCTTGGTCCATTTTCCAGTCGTACGCGAACCGTCTCTGAGGATGCGGACGAAGAAATGTGTGTCGACATGTTAGTTCTCCCAGCGAAACGGCCTCGCCGCATCAGCAGCTACCGTTCCACCTTGACGCCGCAAAGCTTCGATTACTTGTGGAATGGTCTCCGGACCAAACTGAAAAGTGCCGGAAACATTGTCGACTTCGACAACGACGCCATCGTCTACCACCAGCTCGCCCGCCGCCGCCGCAGGCTGCGCTTTTCCGAGTACCTTTGGATGCCGATGAACACCGTCCTCGGCAATCCAAACAGTTCCTTGTCCATCCTGCACGTACACATAGACGCCTGTCGGCAACGAAACATCGAATGGCCGGCTCTCCGCCAACTTATCGTAAGGATACGGGTCCCCGGGTACCTTAGTCGGCAACATGGATTATCCCATTCTACGCTACGAGCCAACGGTTTGACGAATGGACTTGGCTCGATCCATGCCATTGCGCAGCCTCATTCCGGAGCGGGAAGCCATCGCGATGCCGAGCTCCGATGACTGGGAATCGGATGTATCGTGCCATCGAAATAGATAGAATGCAAACTCCTGCGGCCCTTCGCCGAATTCTACAAGACCCGCTGCAATGTCGCGCCACCGTGGTGTACTGGTTGCCATTTGTACGTCTGCCTTATTGTGCGCGGAAGCCGAAATATCAGCTCAGGACGCTGCTTTGAACCACGCGCCGAAGGCAAAGCACGCTGACCGCCGTCGAGTTGCAGACTTCGATACTGATCCACAATGGGACGCTCACCGCAACCGCCTCCTTCCTGATCCGCGCCCGCACGTGCGCCAAGACTTTGGACTTCGCATTTCCCATCACGCTGGCGGTACTTCGCAGGGCGAGGCCGGCGGCTGGATTCAGCGCTCGATCACGCCGGCTTACTTTGCGAAAGCGGTCCCGGAAAAGACGTTCGACGAGAAACTCACGGCGTCCGGCACTTTCGCCGTTACCCACGCCGAAGGGGGTAGCGGCATGCTGTTCGGCTGGTTCAACGACAAGTCGCGCGGCTGGCGCGCGCCCAACTCGCTGGCCTTCCGCATTGACGGCAATGGCGGCAAGTATTGGGTGTTCTACGAATACGGCACGCGCAACTGGCTGACCGGCGGAGGCGGTTGCTTCGAAGGTGATCGCTATCAAACGACCAAGACGAAGCCGTTTTCCGACGATGGCGCCGTTCATCATTGGTCGCTCAGTTACGATCCCGAGGCCAATGATGGCAACGGCGAGATGGTGTTCGTCTTGGACGGCAAGCAATATCGCCGGCCACTTGAGCCAGGGCACAAAGCCGACGGAGCGACGTTCAATCGCTTCGGCATGTTCAACCAGCAGATTACGGGCGACGGGCTCGAGGTGTACTTCGCCAACTTATCGGTAAACGGCGAAGCGATTGACCTGGCGAAGGCCAAGGATTGGAGCGGGCTGAATCATGAGCGGCAGTACGCAGACCGCGCTCTGCGTCCGCTGCACGACTTCGGTTACTCTTCGACCGCTTATGCCGGCGGCAAGCAAAAGGGGGAGATCGGCGGCATCGTCTGGCGCGACGAGCGCCCCGCTTACTACGCGGACAAGGTGGGACCAGTAAGCCTCAAACACCGCTTGCGCGCCTCCGGTAAGCTGGCGTTCCTAGCCGCCGGCTCGGATAGCGCGGTCTACATCGGCTGGTTCGAATCGGCGTCAAAGAAAAACAAGATAACGGCGGAACACGTCGAGCCGCAGCACAATGTGCTGGGGATTATCATAGAAGGACCCAGCCGGATCGGTCATTATTTTCGCCCTGGCTATTGGATAAGCACCGGCGCGGGTGGCGCAGCCGAGTCAGGGCCGATCATTCGCCCGGATGGCGAGTCGCACGAATGGTCGATCGACTACAATCCGAACGCCGCCGATGGCAGTGGCCGGATCGCGCTCACGTTCGACGGCAAAGTACAAACGCTAGATCTCAAGCCGGGCCACAAGGAACAAGGCGCCATGTTCGACCGCTTTGGGATTCTCAACTGCCAGTCCGGTGGGCACTACGTTGAGGTGTATCTGGACGACTTGGAGTACACGGCGAAGCACAATGGGGAATGATCGAATGGGGAATGGGGAATGAGTCAGGTCGGCAACCAATGTCACGGTCAATGGCTGCGAATGATCGCGCTTTTCGTCGCTTGCTCTTTGCCGGTGATAGCGGATGCGGAATCGCCAACGAGCCCGTCACCGGTCTTCAGCGACGAATTGCTCGAGTTCTTTGAGAAAGAAGTACGGCCGCTGTTGGACAAACGGTGCTACGAATGCCACAGCGCCAGGGCGAAGAAACTGCAAGGCGGATTGCGGCTCGACTCGCGCGCAGCCGTGCTCGAAGGGGGCGACACGGGGCCGGCGGTCGTTCCCGGTAAGCCCAAGCGAAGCCTCCTTGTCGATGCCATCAACTACGGCGAGCTGTACCAGATGCCGCCGAGGTCGAAGTTGCCGAAAAAAGAGATCGCCGCGCTGACCAAATGGATCGAGCTGGGAGCGCCGTGGCCCAAGGAAAACGCGGCTGTCGCAAAATCGAGCGGCGATTCGAGCGGCTTCGATCTCGCGGAACGCAGAGCCGCGCATTGGGCCTGGCAACCGATCGAGAGACCAACTCCGTCCGCCGTAAAAAACCTCTCCTGGCCCGCGGATGACATTGATCGCTTTATTCTCGCCAAGCTCGAGCTAAAAGGACTAGCGCCCGCTGAAGCTGCGGACAAACGGACGCTGATCCGCCGCGCGTTCTTCGATCTGGTTGGCCTGCCGCCGACGCCCGAGGCAGTAGATCGCTTCCTGGGTGATGAATCGCCGCGGGCATTTGAGCGCGTGGTCGATGAGCTGCTCGCGTCGCCGCGGTTCGGCGAACGCTGGGCGCGGCACTGGCTCGACCTGATACGCTATGCCGAGACGTATGGACACGAGTTTGATTATCCGATCGAGCACGCCTGGCAGTATCGCGATTATGTTGTCCGGGCGCTGAATGCCGACGTGCCGTACGACCAATTCACCATCGAGCACATCGCCGGCGACTTGCTCAGCGAGCCGCGGCTGCACCCGACCGAGAAGTTCAACGAGTCGGTTATCGGCACCGGCTTCTGGTGGTTCGGCGAGCAGGTGCATGCGCCGGTTGATGTCTACGACCACGAGGCCGACCGCGTCGATAACCAAATCGACGTGCTGGGAAAGACGTTTCTCGGCCTGACGCTCGGCTGCGCCCGCTGCCACGACCACAAGTTTGACGCGATCTCCACGGCCGACGTGTATTCGTTGTGGGGCTTTGCCAAGAGCACGCGCTTGCAAATGGCATCTCTCGATCCGCACGGCAGAATCGCCGCCGCCGCACGGGAGATTGACGCGATCCAACGCGACCTGACCTCTGTAGGGAACGCCCGCAGCTTGCCCGCCGTGGCGGGTGGTGTTCCGTCGGCGGAGTTGACGAACCATCCAAGACCCCTGCACGACAAAGCATTCGCCGACTTTGACGGCGACGATTTCACTGGGTGGTTCGTCACCGGCGAAGCTTTCGGAGATCGACCCACGCGTGGAGGAGACTGGACTTCGCGCGACGGAAAGATGCATTGGCTTCCGGCTGGCTCTGCGCACAGCGGCCGGCTGTCGCACAAATTCACCGGCGCACTGCGATCAAAGAACTTCACGATTAAAGAGCCCCAAATCGCCTATCGCATCGCCGGCAAGGACGCTCAGGTGCGGTTGATCATTCAGGGCTACCGAATGGACACGTTCAACCCCCTGCTGTTCAGCGGCGGCTCGTTTAAAGTCGATCACGAGGACCTCAAATGGCACGTTCAGGCCGGCGATCTGCGAAATCACCTCGGCAAGCGGGCCTACATCGAAATCCTCGATGACGGCGACGGCTGGGTGGCAGTCGATGAAATCCGCTTTGTTGAAGCCGGCTCGGAACCGCCGGAGGATGCGTCCAGCTCTCAGGAAGCGGCGCCGGCCCATGAGTTGGCACGTGCATCGGAGAAACTCACCGCTGCTGCCGCCAAGATTGCCGCGGTTGAAAAAACCATACCGACGCCGATGCGCGTACTTGCTGCGACCGACGGCGATGGGTTTGATGACCGCATTCACATTCGTGGCAATACCAAGACGCTCGGCGACGTAACACCGCGGCGGTTCTTAACGGCCATTGCCGATGACCAACAGCTTGCGATCCCGCCTGATGCTGGTAGCGGTCGCTTACAGCTTGCCCAGTATGTCGTCTCTCGCGACAACCCGCTGTTCGCACGTGTGCTGGCCAACCGCATCTGGCAACATCTGTTCGGTCGAGGGATCGTGGCCACAGTCGACAACTTCGGTGTGCTTGGCGACCGACCGTCTCATTCGGAGTTGCTCGACCATCTCGCCACTCGCTTCATCGACGAGGGTTATTCGATCAAGCGGTTGATTCGCGCGATGATGCTTTCGCGTACCTACCAAATCGCCAGTCGGGCAAGCGCAAAGCTCGACGAGGCGGATCCGAACAACTTGCTCATCCACCGCCAAAATCTAAAGCGGCTTGAAGGCGAGGCCCTCCGCGACGCCATGCTTTCTCTCTCCGGCCGACTCGACCTGACGATGTACGGCCCACCGGTGAGGACCTATTTGACGCCGTTCATGTTTGGTCGCGGTCGTCCCAATCAGTCCGGACCGCTCGACGGCGCCGGCCGGCGAAGCATTTACTTGGAAGTGCGTCGCAACTTCTTGTCGCCAATGATGCTGGCCTTCGACACGCCACTCCCCGCGAGCACCGTCGGCCGGCGAAACGTATCGAACGTCCCGGCTCAGTCGCTGATTCTGATGAACGATCCCTTCGTCGCCGAGCAGGCCCGCCGCTGGGCCGAGCGGTCGCTCTTCTCGGCGAGCGGGGAACGTGAGTCCCCGGATAGCGCGGGCCTGCGGGTAACGTCGAAGGAGGAAGTGCAAAGGACGAAAGACGAATCAGGGGACGAAGTGCGCCATCGAATTGAATGGCTCTACCGCGAGGCCTTCGCCCGACCGCCAAGCGACAAGGAGGTGGACATCGCGGCCGAGTTTGTCAAGCAGCAGGCCGCCGAATATGGAGAGTCGCCGTGGCGCCGATCGCTTGCCGCCTGGACGGATCTTTGCCACACGCTGTTTAATGCCAAGGAGTTCGTGTTTATGGATTGAGTCTGCTCCCGCCAGACAGGACGACGCACCGCCCTTTTTTCAAGCGACAGTCGTCCTTCGTACTTCGCACTTTGTACTTCGTACTCGCCGACCAATGCACTGCGGTCGTTACACTTCTGACCCGATCAACCGCCGCCAGATGTTGGCTCGATGCGCCAACGGATTTGGCGCCGTTGCGCTTGCTGCGCTGATGTCGGAATGGACCGGCGACTCGGCATTGTCGGCCGAAACAACCGCAGGCAGTCAAGCCGGCACCAGGCCGGCGGCTACGGGGGCGCTCGCATCGCTCCACCATCCTCCACGGGCGAAGAACGTCATCTTTCTCTACATGGACGGCGGCCCCTCGCAGATGGACACGTTCGATCCCAAGCCGCTCCTCAATAAGGAGCACGGCCGGCCGTTCAAGATGACGATCGAGCCGACGCAATTCAACAACAACGGCTCGACGTTTGGCTGTCCGTGGAAGTTCACACAATACGGCCAAAGCGGCATCCCGGTGAGCGAGCTGTTCCCGCACGTCGCACAGTGCGTCGACGATCTGGCCGTCGTCCGCTCGATGACCTCAAACTTCTCGGAGCACACCACAGCCAACTACTTCCTCCACACCGGCAGTGGGCTGCAAGGCCGACCCAGCATGGGGGCCTGGTTCGGCTACGGTCTGGGGAGCGAGTGCCGAGATCTTCCAGGATTTGTCGTGCTGCATGGGGGGCTGATGCCGCCGGGGGGCATCGACTGTTTTGGCAGCGGGTTTTTGCCGGCGACGTTCCAGGGGTCGATCTTTAAGCCGGAGGGCGAGTCAATCGCCAACGTACGCTCGCGGGAGAAAACCGGCGCCGTAGCGCGAAATAAGCGAGCGTTGCTCAGGCAACTTGACGAGGCGTTTCTCACTCGCGCGGGCAACGCCGACGCCGTTGAATCAGCCATCACCAACGCGGAATTAGCATTTCGGATGCAGGCGGCAGTGCCTGAGCTGGTTGATTTGTCCCACGAAACCGTGGCCACGAAAAAGCTCTACGGCATCGACGCCGCCTACGAGCAGACGCGCATTTTTGCCGCCGAATGCCTGCTGGCCCGCCGGCTCGTCGAGCGCGGAGTGCGATTTGTCGAGCTCACGTGCCCCCAGATCAGCGGCGAAGATCGCTGGGACGCGCATAGCGCTCTCAAGAGCAATCATGAGAGCAACGCCCGCGCGGTCGATCAGCCGATCGCCGGCCTGTTGCGCGATCTCAAGTCGCGCGGGCTGTTGGACACAACACTCGTTGTCTGGGCCGGAGAGTTCGGCCGCACGCCGTTCGCGCAAGGGAGCAACGGCCGCGACCATGATCCCTTCGCCTTCTCGATCTGGCTGGCTGGCGGCGGCATTCGCGGCGGAACCATCTACGGCCGCACCGACGAGTACGGTTACAAGGTGGTCGAAAACAAGCTCACAGTCCACGACTTGCACGCCACGATGCTGCATCTCCTCGGCGTCGACCACAAGCGGCTCACGTTCCGCTTCAGCGGCCGTGACATGCGGTTGACGGACGTGCATGGGGAGGTGGTGCGGGAAATCCTGGTATGAGCTAGCCAGCCGGAAATGGTATAATTTCGACGGCTGCCATTGGCTCGAGAAACATTGGATAATTCGACGCATGATCCTGATACGCTTTTCAGACGATGCGAACAAACGAACGGCTTTAGGCCGGCTCGCCGGTCGCTTCTCATTCAAGAGCTGGGCAACGGGAGAACTGCTCGTTCCGGAGTCCGCGTTACCGTTTCTAGCCCAGGAAGGCATGGCCTTTACCGTCGAGGGTCCGGCCACTTATGAGCAAATCGGTTCGGCGTTTCGAGTTGCTGCTTCCCCTGCGATTCAATGATGGCCAAGCGGTTCCGGATGATCTGATATCCACAACGCTGGTGGAATTGGAGACACAATTCGGCGCTGTTTCCTGCGAGACGCAGACAATCCGCGGCACTTGGCACTACGAAGGGCAACCGTATCGCGACGACCTGATTCGTGTCTTCGTGGACGTGGATGATACGCCTGAAAGCCGCCAATTCTTTATTGGATACAAGGAGCGGCTCAAGGCCAGATTTCAACAAATCGACATTTGGTTGGCAACGTATCCGATCGAAGTGCTATAGTCGGTCGGCGGACGACCGCACCTCCAATACTACGCTCTCCGACTCCGTCCCCGGCAGCGGGTAGGTCGCCAAAACGTTGATCCGCACGCCGCGCAGCAGCTTCTTTTCCTGGGCCGCGGCGCGCTCTTGAACCCAGGCAGGACCCTTGATGACCAACAGCCGATGAAACGAACCCCAATGTGGCTTAAACCAAGCGAGCAGCTTCTCCAGCGGGGCCACCGCCCGCACGACCAACGTGTCGTACTCGTGATTCACAAGCAGTTCTTCCGCGCGAGCGTGCTGAACCTCGATCGGCAGACCAACTTGCTGCACGATATCTTCCACAGCGCGCGCCTTCTTGGCGATCGATTCACAAAGCGACACTTCAAGATCCGGCCGCAGGATGGCCAGGATCACACCCGGCACTCCGCCCCCGGTACCGACGTCGAGCACGCGCTCGGCCGAATCCAAGAACCGCTCCAGCCACTGGCTGTCCACCACGTCGCGCGTAACGAACTTCTCGTAATCCGTGTGCCGGGTGAGATTGAGCTTTTCGTTCCACGACCATAGCGCCGTTGCGAAGCGGTCGAGCAACGCGACCTGCTCCTCCTCAAGCTCAATCCCATGCCGCGCAAGCGCAGCGGCAAGCGTGTTGGGCGGCTGCGAGTCAGAACTGCGCGAGGAGTCAAACTCCTGAGTCACTTTGGCGTCCAGCGTAAGAGGCACGATGCAAATGCCTCATTTTACCGTCGCCACTTCAAGTCAGCGAATCGATCGCTTCACGGAACATCAGCGCGCGATCTTCACCGCCAGCGGCGCCACCCAGTGCTTTTGTTCTGCTGTGTAATAGAGATACGCCCGGCTTGCCGGCCCTGTGTACCTACCCGGCCACTCGGCGACCAGATCCAGCCGCAGCGGCACGCGTTTGTTCGGCGCCAACGAGCGCCAGTAGCAGATCACTTCGCGGGCCCGCGTCTCAAAGTAATCGACCGTGCCCGCCTTCTTTAACTCTTCGAGCTGGTCCGCCCGCGGCTGCAAACCCGCCGGCAGTCCAAGGATCGCCACCGTCATCGGCTGTCCGTGATTAGTCTTGTTGACTAGCTCGGCCTCCAAAGCGACGGTTTCGCCCGCCTTGACTTCTGTGGCAGCCAGTTTCGTCGACAGCTCGACTGCACACTCCGGATGACTTTCCGGCTGCTTCGCCCGATAGCTCACGTCGATCGTGTACGGCATCTGGTTTTCGCCGGTGAGGCTGATCGTCAGTTCGTTCTTGCCTGGCGTAAGCTCCCCCTCCAGGCCGGCCAGCCGAATCGTGTTCACCGCATTCGCGCCAAACGTCTGCGTACCGATCACCCGATCGCCGTGCTTGACGATCACCTCGCCCGCCGCGACGGTCGCTCGGTTCACCTTGGCATGCTCGACGAGCGCCTTGAGAGCCAGAATCGTTGCCTGCGTCGAGCCGAAACTGCCATCTCCCGAACGATTACGCACAATCCAGTCGATCGCCCGATTGGCCTGCTCGCGGAACTCGGGCAGCTTGAGCCAGGCCAGAGCGGCCAGCGCCGTCGTCTCGATCGCCAATGCTTCCCCACCGCTGCGCGTGATCGAGCCTTCCTTGCCAATCAGCCTGCCCTCCCTGTCTTGCAGAGTAACCAGCTTGCCCAGCAGGTCGCGCCCTTCATCGAGTCGCTTGCCGTCGACGGCCGACGCTGCTGCGAGCGCGACCTCATACGCGTCGTTCGAGCCGCGGGCGTGCTCGATAACATTCTCTAATTCCTTCTCAATACCTTCCTGCCCCGACTCGCAAAGCGCCCACACAATGTACGCATTGGTGATCTGGTCCGGCGCCGACCCAAAGCCGTCGAGCTTCTTCTCGTTCCGCCGAAAGCCCCCATTACCATCGCGGCGCCCCAAGAGCCACTCCGCCGTACGATCCAAGAGCGCCGGATCGACGTCGTAAACTTTCGCCATGTCGCGAAACTCCATCAAGCCATACGCCGTCAGTGCCTCGTGCCCTGGATCGGCGCCAAACCACTCAAACCCGCGGTTCTTGCACTCGTAGCCAGTCAGCTTGGAATATCCCGCCTGCAGAAACTCTTTCCCGCGGCGCATGAGCTCCGGCTGGCTGACCTTGTGCTCTTCGAGATACTGCAACAGCAGCAAATTCGGATAGTTCGAGCTCGATGCCTGCTCGAAGCAGCCGCTCGGCTCCCGTAAAATCCCTTCCAGGCCACTTTGCAGCGTAGCGAGCGTCGAGGGATAGGCGGCGAGCGTGACCTCAAGCGTGCCGGGAATCACGCTCTCCGGCAGATCAATCGTGACTTCCTGCTCGCCATCGATCCGGCCGGCGTACGATTCGGCCATCGGAAAGCCCGGCGGAACGACGCGGATCGATTGCCGCTTGGCATCGGCGTGCGATCCGGCCTCGCCGCGGACTTCAACTTCCGCCGTTCCCTTCTGGCCGACCACGTCCAGTGTGAAGTACGTTCGCGCGCGGCTACCGGGAGCCACGGCCAGCCGCTGTTCGCTGCTATCCTCGAGCTTCAGCAGGCCCAATGGAGTAGGCACACTCCGTGCGCCGTCCCGCACACGGAGTGTGCGGTCTGCACTGCCGCCGACCGTGCACGACAGCGCCGTTTCCAGCGGCTGCGAAGAGTCGTTGCTGACCGCCACCGGCAGCTCAATCCGATCGCCCGCGTTCACTTCCAACGGCAGCTTCGGCTCGACGGCAAACGGCAGCCGCGACAGGATCTCACCATCCCCCGTTCCGATTCGACCCGCGCCATCGTGGGCTTCGGTCTGCACGCGGTATGAAGTAACCGAATCCGACAGTTCGAACTTAACCGTCGCCTGGCCGTTCTCGTCGCTGATCAACAGCGGATGCCAATAAACCGTCTCAGCAAAGTCGGTCCGCACGCCGTTTTCGCTTGCGACATGCTGATGCGCATACTCCCGAACCGGGAAGCGGAGTTGCTTGATCCGCCGCTCGAATAGCTCGACGGCAGCCTCGTCGTACAGCGCGTCGTAGTCTCCGGACTTCGCGTCGCCACTTAACGAATAGCCGTACTGGTTTCCATTGGCAAAGTGCCACCGTCGGTCTAGCGTGCTTAACTTGGCGAGTGCCTCAGGCTGCTGACCAGGAACCGCGGCCGCCTCAATCTGCCGGATGATCTCCGTAACGCGCTCCACATCCCGGGGGTGGCCGCGAATGACAATTTGATCCAGTCCCTCAAGGAATTCAATTTGGACGTCGCCCAACGCACCAGTGCGAAGTTTCAGCGCCTTGTCGCGATCGTCGAAGCGATACATGTCGAAGTACGCGAGCTGGTGCTGTTCGCCAAGCCGCTTTCCCCAAGTCACGTCGCCCCACGGCTCGCCGCGGCCAAAATACCAATAGTTCTCAACCCGATTCAGACTCCTGCCGGCCAAATTCCCATTGAGCGCAAGCCCTAACGACACTTCGCCCGTGGGGTTGGACATCGCAATGGGCCGCAGCTTGAATTCCTCGAGCGCCACCAGGTTCGACTCCGGCAAGTCCCAACTGGCAGGGTTCCAGAGCAAACTCACGACAATGCACAGCCCCGCCGCGGCCAGCGCCGGCCCAAAGCGTTGCGACGCCGCAAGCCAACTCCAATCGCGCGATCGGCGCAGATACGGCGCGACGTTCACTGCGATTAAGAGGGTGCCGAGCACGATGCCACCATAGCTTGCCGCACGGCTCAACTGCGCCACACTGGCGCGATGGTCCCACTCCGCCTCTTCCCGTGCTCGTTCGTACTGAACGCGCACTTCATCCAGATTGTCGAGCACCGTCGGCGGCAACGCCGCGCCGCCCAGTGCCAACAATCGCTCGACCGGTGGCGCTGGTTTGACAGGCTGGCCGGCCTCCTTGGCCTTCTGTTGCAGCTCTTCCAAACTCTGCTCGACGAACCGCCGCCAGCCCTGCGTACCCAGCAACAGATCAAGCGCCTCGTCGGCCTGCGGGTTATCGGTCAAATAGAAATCCGCTTTCTCCAGATCTTCCGGCTTTTCGACTTCGCTGGTGAGGTAGAAATGTGTCGGCATCGCCGGCGAATCGTCGTCGGCCAGTTTCAACAGCGAGTCATCGACGACCGCGCAGCCGAACACCGCCGATTTCGCCGGTTTGCCTGCCTCGTTCAACGCCAACAACGACAGCTCCACCGTGTCACCCGGCGCGTATTTCTCGGCGTGGTCCGCGACGCGAATCTGCAGCCGCCGATCCGGCTTCCGATACACCAATCGTTCGGCAATCGCCCGCGGCACGGCGCCCTGTTCATCGTGGCTGTAATCGTACACCGTCAACCGAATCACTCCCGAGGCTTCCGGCGAAACCGCCAGCGAGACCGTATTCGCTCCTTCTTCAAGAGTCACCATCTCGTGAGCTACCTGCACTCCACGGCAATAGGCCGCGATCACCGTCGGCACGTCCCTCTTTGCAGATCGCAAACTAGCTTTAATCGGCTCATCCGCGTCGAAAACACCTGCCCCCGTCGAAAGCACTATGGCACGATCGGCGTTCGGCTCTGGCAACTTCGACACCGTAGTCACGTCCGCGGGCCTGTTCAACCGCACGTCGTACGTCGCCTCGGCGGACGGCGTAAACGCGAACGAACCCATCCCCTTATGCGTGGTTTCGATTTGCGCGATTTGCGTTCCTGATGCGTCGACGAGCGCTCCCTCGACATGCACCGGCTTGCCGAGCGGGTTGGTCGCCTTGAAATAAACGCGGTTCTCTAGACCTGCGACCAGGTCGCCCCCTTCGGGACAAAAATACAGTTCAACCTTCCCCAAGTTGATCGGGATCGTTTTGGCGATCGTTTCGCGCACGCCCCCATCGTCACACTGGATCGCAAGCTGGCCGTCGCCGCGTTCGATCTCCTTGGGCAAGTCGAACTCAACGCGGAAGGCGCCATTCGGCCCTGCCTTGTCGGAGGCCTGATAAACCATCTGGCCGTCGACGGTCGCGCTCACGGTCAATTGCGCTGCCGCAGCGGGTCCCCCTTGCGCCTTGTTCACCGACAAATCCGCCGCTACCCGGTCCCCCGGTGTGTAGCTGTCGCGAATGAATTCCAATTCTTTCTTCAACTGGGGCGTGCGGTACTCACGCACATACAACGTTCGTTTCTCCTCAGGAAACGCGCCGTTGAGGCTGCGCGCAATGAGCCGATATTCGCCGCCGGGACGGTCCGTTGGAAGTGGAAACTCGCCGTTGCCAACGCCGCGCTGGGTAATCCCTTGTCGCTCAGAGCCGGCGACCACCGCTCCAGTGGGATCCTGAATCTCAAAATGCACCGGCAAGTCACCCGGCGTATCGAGGCCGAACCGGCCCAGCGTCAGCGAACGGTAGCGGACGACTTCACCTGGGCGGTACAGCGGCTTGTCGGTCGAAACCCGCGTCAGAAAGCGATACGGCGACACCGGCAGCGCTGTTTCCAGCCGATACGATTCATCGCCGTGAAAAGCGAGCACCTCCAACCGTGCCGCCGGCGGCAAGGCGGCGTCTTTCGGCACCCGCAGCTCAAATCGTCCATTGGCATCCGTGTTCACCTGTTCGGCGAACAGCTTTCGACCCGCCGAATCAAGCAAGGTGCACTGCAGCGCCACGGACTGCGCCTCGCCGAGCATATCTGTTGTCTTGATCCGAAACTCATTCCTCGCTCCGGGCGCCAATTGCGATGGACCTGTGACGGTCATGCGCAAATGCCGCTGGGCGACCGCGCTCAATCGCCCTCGGTGATGCAAGTAACCGCCGAGTAAGAAGGCGAACAACACCGTTGCCGCCAGACCGATGGCCCATCGCAGGGCTTGCCGCAATGGCGCCATGGAATCCTCGCCCAACGCGGCTTGAGACAGCGGACCCGGCACGCCGTCTTCAGTACTCCGTACTCCGTACTCTTTACTTCGTACTGAGCCATTCCGCACTCGCCATTCCCCATTTCCCATTCGTATCGCAGCCCGCAACGCCAAAGCTTCCATTGGCGGTTCCCGCCATTTCGCGGCGGAGCAAAACACGTTCGCCGTCCGCTGCGCGCGCTCGTACGCTTCTCCTGCGGCCGGTTCATTTGCAATCTGCTCTCGCAGACGAGCCGCTTCGTCCTCCGAAACCAGTCCATAGACCAATTCCAGCATTTGCTGGTCAGGTTGATCAGAATCACTAGTTACATACATGCTCACTCTCCCAAACAATCACCTTCGAACGCGAAGTCTCCCTGTCTCCCAGTCTCCCAGTCTCCCAGTCTCACCCCCCTGCCAGGGCCACTCGCAGCTTTTCAATCGCCAGCCGCATCCGCGTCTTCACAGTCCCCAGCGGAATCCCAATCGCCTCACCAATCGCCTCATACGTCAACTCGCCGTTCTGACGGAGTAAGAAAACCTCCTGCTCCTCCGGCCGCAGATCCAAGAGCGCCCTCCGCACGCGCCCGACCTCCTCGGCGTGCTCGACATCTGCCTGGGGATTGCAATGAGCGACGGTCAGCATGCTCCCTCCTTCGGCGAGCGGTTGCCGCCGCCGTCGCCAGGCGCTCGACCGCACATCGCGCCCGGTGTTCAACGCCACGCGAAAGATCCAGGCCTTCAGGTTCTCGATTTCGCCGAGGTCCTCCCGCTTCCGCCAACACTTCACGAACGTCTCCTGCAAGGCGTCGCGGGCGTCCTCGCGGTTTCCCACCAGGTAGTACAACGTGCCCAAGAGCTCGTCCTGCCAGCGCGCAAAGGCATCCTCCAACGAGTCCATGGGCGGCCCGTTTCCATTCC
>JBBDYH010000087.1:0-113937 GCA_040901795.1 Pirellulales bacterium | reverse complement strand
CCGGCAGATTCGGCCTCGCTTACGCGTCGGGTTACTATTGTTAGCGGTTCTAAGTAACGCGCGCCATCACGCGATACAAACACAATATTCAGGCATTGCCACACCTTGGCGCAGCCCCTCAAATCCGTATTACCGCGCAAATCCCAGGATTTGGATTCTTTTCGCCCAGACGCACGGACCAGTTCAAATTGACAATCCTGGCCTTCCCGTCGATGCTGGAATTTATGTCCAGCATTCAGCCGGCCGAACCGAGCGCCGATAGTACCGAGACCGCTGTGTCGGATACGCCGTTGTTCGTTGATCTCGATGGCACGCTGATCGCCAGCGATGTGACGTACGAATCGGTGCTCGGCGGCATCAAACGCAAGCCGGGCCTGCTGCCGCGGCTGCCGTGGTTGCTCGTTCGAGGCCGAGCGGCGCTGAAACGGGAATTGGCACATGAGGTAGGCGCCGACGTCAGACTTTTGCCCTATCGGCACGAAGTGCTGCACTTTCTTCGCGAGCAACGCTGGGCGGGTCGACGCGTGATCCTGGCCACAGCCAGCGACCGGCGTTTTGCTGACGCGGTCGCCAAACAAGTCGGCCTGTTTGACGACGTCTTGGCCAGCGATGGGCAGATTAACCTGAAAGGCCCCAACAAACTCGCCGCGATCCAAGCCTACTGCCGCGAGCACGGATACGCGCATTTCGCCTATGCCGGCGATGCCTTGGCCGACATGCCGATCTGGAAGGAGGCCGCCGAGGTCCACGTGGTGGCGCCCGGGCCCTTGGTCCGGGCTGCCACACGATCGCTCGACAAGCCGGTTCACGTCCATGCGAGCCGACAACGAATTGCGGCTGCGGCCTTCCGGGCCATGCGTCCGCAGCAGTGGATCAAGAACGTGCTCTTGTTCGTGCCGCTGTTGCTGTCGCACCAGTGGGACAACCTGGAAAAAGTCATCGCCTGTTGCATTGCCTTTGTCGCCTTCTCGGCCTGCGCCTCGGCCGTGTATGTGCTCAACGACCTGATGGATATCGAGTCGGATCGTCATCATCCGACCAAACGCAACCGGCCCTTTGCCGCGGGGGCCTTTCCGATTCATTATGGTCTGCCCTTGAGTTTGGGCCTGCTGGCCTTCAGCGTGGCGTTGTCGCTCGCCTGGCTGCCGGCGGTGTTCGTGGGCTATCTGGGGTTATATGCGCTCGTCAACTGCCTGTATTCGTTCTGGCTCAAACAGAAGCTGGTGTTGGACGTGTTTCTGCTGGCCGGGATGTATGCGCTGCGCGTCGTCGTGGGCGGTGTGGCGGCCGAGATCTGGCCATCGGAGTGGCTGCTGGCATTTTCGATCTTTTTGTTCACGTCGCTGGCCTTCGCCAAGCGTCATTCCGAATTGGCGAGGCTGGCGGAAGGGGAGGCCGATGCGGCGCCGGGACGCGGTTATGTGGTCGGCGACCTGAGCATGATCGAGAGCGTGGGACCGACGAGCGGCTATCTGGCCGTGCTCGTGTTGGCACTGTATATCAACAGCCAGGACGCGCTAAGGCACTATACCCAGCCCGGCGCCCTGTGGCTGGTCTGCCCGCTATTGCTTTACTGGATCACGCGGCTGTGGTTTGCCGTCAAGCGGGGCGAGTTGAACGAGGATCCGCTGGTCTACGCGGTGCGCGACCGGGTGAGCATTCTGGTCGGCGTCTGTGTGGTGGCGCTGGCGATTATTGCCACTAAGTTCTGAGGCGTGGCGGAGAGTCGGCGGGCGCGCGAACCTTGGGCGTTGCTGCGGCTCTTCCTTTTGGATGAGCCGTCGCGCGTGGACGCGGCGGGCGCGAACTACGAGTCTCGGACGACTAGATTTGCAAAATTTGTCGGGTCCGTATTGACCGCGGCGATAGTTGAAGAATAATACGATTGGATCGCTTGGGATTGGGCTAACGTGGCCCGATCGGACTAGTGCCGGCGGATGGCCCAACTGGTGGGCAGTCCAAAGGGGTCTTTTGCGAAAGGAGGTGGTCCCTATATGTGTACCGATAACCAGAGGTGGCTGGCTTGACCGCGGCCGACGGGCTGCTTGATCCGCTGGTAGCGGGTCACCGTCGGGCAGCCACGATTTTCTTCTGTTTGAACCGGCCGGAGCAAACGCTTCGGCCGGTTCTTTTTTATGACTCGGAATGTGGTTTCTGTTGGGAACGGCCTCCGTGCCGTTCCGTTGGGCGAGTCGACGTAGCCACGTGCGTTGGCGCTTCCGGAACGCCACCCGCCACGGCGGGCAAGCTTCGGGCGTACCCTACAGATCAAACGGCCTCATTTTTTCCGGAGGGCGGTTGAGTCTTCGGGCAGTTCGCTACAATGAGGGCCTAACCTCATTGTGCCTCCAAGTTGACCTGCCGTGGATCACGCCGCCAAAGAACGCCGGCTGCTCGCCCGTGCCGCTCGCCGCGCGCGAAAAATCGGCTTGCCGGCGGAGAAGACGATCCTGCTCTGTTGCAATCCCCGTGGCAAATGCGCCAGCCGCCGCGAAACTCGCGAGGCCTGGAAATATCTCAAGCGACGTCTCAAGGAACTGGGACTATCCGGCCGCGGCGGTGTGATACGGATGAAGGCGGCTTGCTTCGATATTTGCATCGCCGGGCCGATTGCCGTCGTCTATCCCGACGGCGTCTGGTATGGGCTTTGCCACTCCCACGTGTTGGAGCGGATCCTCCAGGAACACCTCGTTGGCGGGCAGGTCGTGAGCGACTATGTGATTGCGGAACCGCCGGCATGCGCGAATCTCCGGCTTGAGGCGGCCGTTGCTTCGGAGCGAGCGAGCAAGTAGTGTGGTCCGTCAGTGGGGTCATCGGGGGACTTACGTCGCCCCGCTCGCCGATCTCTGTACTTGATGCCTCTGACGCCTGACGCCTGCGTTGAGTGATTACCCCAAAGTTGCCCAGTTCAAGGACACCGCGGCGCTGCGCCGGCGGCTGAATGAGCTTGGGATCGCCTTGCCAATCGATGATCGCGTTCTCACCGGCGGTGAACAGTCACCGTTGGCCGCGCCAATCTCCATCGCCGGATTTCATGTGGGCAATCGCTGGTGCATCCAGCCGATGGAAGGCTGGGACGCCAACTTGGATGGCACCCCTTCGCCGCATACGTTGCGTCGCTGGCGAAACTTTGGCCTCAGCGGCGCGAAGCTCATCTGGGGCGGCGAAGCCTCGGCGGTCCAGCCCGATGGCAGGGCCAACCCCAATCAGACGCTGGCCACGCCGGAGAATCGCGACGGTCTGCGCCAACTGCTCGACACCTTGCGTGATGCGCATCGAGAACGCTTCGGGAGCGACGACGACCTGCTCGTGGGCCTGCAGCTTACACACTCCGGCCGGTTCTGCCGTCCGCACACCAAGCAGCTCGAGCCGAGGATCGCGTATCACCATCCGCTCTTGGACGGCAAGTTCGGCATCGACCCCGGCAACGATCGTGTGGTCTGGACCGACGCCGACCTGGAGCAGCTAATCGATCGCTACGTCGCCGCCGCCCGACTGGCGTTCGAGCTGGGTTATCAGTTTGTCGATGTCAAAGCCTGCCACGGCTACTTGTTGCACGAATTCCTCAGTGCTCGGCGCAGGCCGGGAAAGTTTGGCGGTGATTTCGAGGGGCGGATGCGGCTATTGCTCACGATCATCGACCGCATTCGAGGCGAATGTTCCGGTTTGATGGTTGCCGTCCGACTGAGCGTCTTTGACACGCTCCCCTACAAAACTAGCCGCGATGTGGGCGAGCCGCTGCCGTACCAGGACTTGTTGCCTTACGACCTGGGTTTCGGAGTTGCGGAGGATGACCCACGGCGGTTCGACTTGAGCGAGCCGATCGAGCTGTTGCGGCGACTGGAAGCGGCCGGCGTGGCGATGGTCAATCTTTCCTGTGGCAGCCCTTACTACAACCCGCACATTCAGCGGCCCGCGATCTTTCCGCCCAGCGACGGGTACTTGCCCCCCGAGGATCCGCTGGTCGGCGTGGTGCGGCAGATCGACGTCGCGCGGCAATGCAAACTGGCGGCACCCAGCTTGCCGATGGTCGGCAGCGGCTATTCGTATTTGCAAGATTACCTGCCGCACGTGGCCCAGGCTGTGGTGCGCGAAGGATGGATTGATATCGTTGGGTTGGGTCGGATGGTGCTCGCGTATCCTGAGCTGCCGGCCGAATGCTTGGAGCGGGGCGAGCTCAAGAGAAAGCGCGTCTGCCGAACGTTCAGCGACTGTACGACTGCGCCGCGGAACGAATTGCCTTCGGGGTGTTACCCGCTAGACCCGTATTACAAGGCGCTACCCGAGGCGGTGCGTGTGAAAGAGATCAAGCAAGCGATGTAACCTTTTGGAGTGCGGGTCGCCGCGGCGACTCGTCGCTTTCTTTTTCAAACCGGTTCGCGCACGATATTGACGTTGTGCCATATCTGACCGTCGTGAAATCCAAAGCGATGACGAGTCATCGCACTCCATAGCAGTCCTCTCCTCCGAAAAGGGTAAAACCATGGGAACCACTTCCTTCGTTGGCAAACACCGTCGCTCGTTTCTACTCTCGCTGTTGGGCGCCGGGGGCGCGGCTGCCGTCTACTGCTTGCCTGCGGGCATCGCTCAACAGCCCAAACGGTCGCCCCCCGATCCTGGCGAGGGCCGGAAAGGGCGCGAGCGCGCGAGGCAACTTGTCGGCGCCGGTGAAAAACTGACGATCACGCGGCTGGAGACGATCATGGTCAAGCCGCGCTGGTTGTTCCTCAAGGTCCACACCGACGCCGGGATCGTCGGGCTGGGCGAGCCGATCGTCGAAGGCCGCGCGGAAACCTGCGCGACCGCTATCAAAGAGCTCGCGGAATACCTGGTGGGCAAAGACCCGCGCGCGGTTGTCCACCATTGGCAGGCGATGTACCGTCACGCGTTCTATCGCGGCGGGCCGGTGCTGACGAGCGCCATCAGCGGCGTCGATATGGCCCTGTGGGACATCAAGGGGAAAGCGCTCGGCGTTCCCGTGTATGAGCTGCTCGGCGGACCGACGCGAACGCGGATGCGCGTGTACGCACATGCGCGCACGCCGGAAGACCTGCGGCGGCGCAAGCAAGAGGGGTTTACTGCTTTCAAGACGGGCCCGTTCAAGGAGCGCCCGGCGCGAATCGTCGAAACGCCGGGTTTTGTTAAAAAAGTAGCCGACCGCTTTGCGGCACTGCGCGAGGCGGCCGGTGACGAGTGCGACATCGGCATCGACTTTCACGGCGCCATCAGCCCGCAGACCGCGAAGCTGCTGATCAAGGCCATCGAGCCGTATCAGCCGATGTTCGTCGAGGAGCCGGTGCAGTGCCAGAATGTGGAAGTGATGGCCGAGATTGCGCGGGGAACGCACTTGCCGATTGCCACCGGCGAACGAGTTTTCACCAAGTGGGGTTTCCGCGAGATCCTAGAGAAGGGGGCGGCGACGATCCTGCAGCCGGATCTTTGCCATGCGGGGGGCATCACCGAAGTCCGGCTGATTGCCGGCATGGCTGAGGCGTATTACGCCGCAATTGCGCCACACAACCCGCTGGGACCAATTTCACTGGCAGCCGGGTTACAGCTTGCGGCGTCAATTCCCAATTTCCTTTGTCAGGAACAAGTCAGTCTTGGCGCCGGGTACATTAAACAACCGTTTCGCGTGGTGGATGGGTACGTCGATCTGCCGCGCGGACCGGGGTTGGGCATCGAGTTGGATGATGATGCGATGGCGGACAAGATCGGCCACGAATGGCGCAATCGCGAGACGTATGACCTGGACGACGGCTCGGTGGTGGATTGGTAGGCCCACGTGGGCGAGTCTCTCCGAGACTCGCATTCGCGTCTCGGAGAGACGCGACCACGTGGTGCTTTACTGGAAGCCTCATTCCGCTACGATAATTGGCATGCGCGTAATCCAATTCTTCGATCCCGAACAAGACCTAACAATTGCATGGAAGTCGCTGCCGCATTGGGCGCAGGCGGGAACGGTCTGTTTCATTACCTGGCGCACGGTCGATTCGTTGCCGACCGCCGCGCAGCAACGGATCACCGAAGAACGAGCCTCGCTGTTGCAACGATTCGATTTAGATCCGCACGGTGACTGGAAGCGCGAGATAACAAGACTTCCGGCACGCGATCGAGGCAGAATGCAGTGGTCGCTCTTTACCGCGTGGGATCAACAGTTGGACCACGGTGCCGGCGCTTGCGTTTTGGCAAGGCCTGAACTGTCGCAAATTGTCGAAGAGAGCCTACTGCATTTCGACGGTGATCGATATGTGCTCACCGACGCAGTGGTCATGCCCAATCATGTTCACTTGTTAGCCGCATTCCGAGACGAAGGGATGCTCATTTCACAGTGCACGTTATGGAAGCGATATACGGGCCGTCGAATTAACGCGGCGCTCGGCATAGGAGGCGAATTCTGGCAGGTTGAACAGTTCGATCATCTGGTTCGCAGTCCGGAGCAATTTGAGCATTACCGCCGATATATCGCAGACAATCCGCGCAAGGCGGGCTTAGCAGCGGGAACGTATCGGTGGTATACGAAGACAATGGGTTGAGCGGCAGGCGGGCGAGTCTCTTCGAGACTCGCATTCGCGTCTCGGAGAGACGCGACCACGTGGACTGTCACTACTGTGCGCCGGCTTGCGTCGCCGCACGGACGAGCTCCGGAGGGGAAACGGCTTCCAATTTGGTCGCAGCGTATTTCTGGGGAACTGCCGAAACCAGCTCGAGGAAACGCTCGCGCGTTTTGATATCGATGTCAGTCAGCTTTCGTCCCAACCGCAGCATGCCCGATTCGTTCGTCTCCGACGTGTGCGAGAGATTGGCCACGAAATTGGCCGTCTCGGTGAAGTTGTGATCGGCGGCCTTACCGATTAAGGGCTGGAAAGTCTTGGCGAGCACTTCGACGCCCAGGTTGTCGACGGCCAGGAACGTGTCGAGTTGGCCCACGACGGTATATCGTCCGTTTGGTTCGCGACGGTGGCTGGTGCGCAGCAGGATCAGGCACTTGCCGCGCACCGTGCGGGGATATAACGGCCCGTCGTAAGTCCCTTGGGAGTAAATCACGTTCACGCCGGCTGAGGAATAGAGGTACTCCATGCGCCCTTTAGTCCCCTGACCATCGGCCACCTTGTAATTCGTCGCGTCGACGCGGTCGAGCTGCATCTGCGTAATGCCCATGACGCGCCAAATGTTGACCACGACCTCGGGATGGCGCACGAGAAACGCATACAGCTCGGGGTCGCAGTCGATCGACCTGGTCGGCAACCTGCGATAGAGGCTGAGATCTTGGATGACGTCCGTGGCTTTGGCGCGCGCCTCGGCCGTAAGCCGATTGAAGGGGATCGCGCGCAGAGCTTCTTCGCGGGCCGCACGGCTGGTGTTGGCCTTAGTGCGCGGATCGTCGGCTGCACGCGCCCCAGAAGCCGCGGCGAAAATCGCGATCGCCATTAAAAGTATCCGCCGCGCCGTTTGCGATCTTGGCCGGCCGACCCTTGGAGTGTTGCATAACACGGCGCGCATATTCCCCCTTACCGCCTGTGGAACTTTGCCGATTGCGGCGGCCCTAAGGATAATTCGGCTGCGATCCACAAGCGGTCTGAGGGAATTTCTGGCTGTTGCGGACAGCGGCAGCCGCCACGACGTAAACGCTTAGCCGAAGTGACCTTGTTGGATTTGCCGCCGACGTTCACAATCCCGCCGCGCGGGAGGGCTCTAGCGCGGAAGGGCGTGAACATGGCGAAGCGAGGCGCAACAGGGAAACCGTCGAGTTCTCGCCGGAGCGGTCGGCGCGGCACGATGCTAGCAGTGGCCGCGGTCATGGCGAGCTTGGTCTCGTTTGCGATTTTCGAGCTCGAGCGGGCGACCGTCAGCGAAACGGTTGTACTTTCGCAGCTTGCCGACTCAGAACTGGAGCCACGCTTGCGGGCGCTTGTCGCGCAGGCACCTGCGGGGCTCGCCGTGGTTGTCGAGTCGCTTGGCGCCGAGCGCAGCGCCTTGCGGACGGCTGCATTTCGCGTATTGCATGAAGAGATCGACCGTGCCGGTACGGCATCTGCCGAAGATGCCGCGGCGACACTCGATAGGTTGACTCAGTTGCTGGCGACCTGCTCGCCGCATTTCGGGGGTGACGCGCTTTCGCTGGCGGCCGAACTCGCCGAACGCATCGTCGCGCTGCCGCGGAATGCGGCGCGTGGCGACGACAACCGGCTCCGCGACTGCCACGTCGTATTCGCGGCCCGAGCTGAAGAGCGGATGCGGCAACGCGATCGTATCGATCTCCGTACGCTTGCAACGGACTTGAATAAGGCGGACCACGCGGTAGGAAGGTACGGCAAAACAAGTGACGAGCCTGCGATCGACCTTGCACCACTTGCAGGCGGCGGTTTGCCGATGATTCCTGCGCAAAGTAAACCGTTACGGCTGCCGGCGCAACTCGTCGCTGAAGCCAGGCCATTGCGGCATGCCGAGCGAGAAGCACTCGCGCCGGCGACGACTGCGGCGGCGAAGACTACGGAACACGACAACATGGTTGCAAGCGCCAATCCCCTTACGGCTGTCCCGCCGAGTCAATTCATAGCGGATGACGTTGGCACGGTGGTTCTGACAGCGGACACTGTGCAAACAGTCAGCGGAGTATGGCCATCCTCAGAGCCGGTGCGTAGCGAGCCCGCGGTGACGCCCCCGGCCCAACACACGCAGTTGCTCGATTTGGCGAAGCGTGTGCGCGGAAACGAGGCAACTGCCGTTAAAGCAGCCAGGGACGAGTTAAAGCGGCTCGGTGTTGACGAAAGGCAACTCAGTCTCGCCCTCGGCGCTGTTGATTCCGATCCGCGGGTACGCAAAGAGGTAGTCGAGGCGCTGCCGCTCGTTGGATCGGTCGATACGCGCGGCTGGCTGTTGTGGTTGAGCCACGATCGCGATGCCGAGGTGCGGCGTGCGGCGATTTCGCTGTTGGCCACCAGCAGCGATCCTGAGCTGAAGAAACGCGTGCGTCAAGCGGCGATCAGCGACTCCGATCCGCGCGTGCGTGAGCAGGCCCGTGCGGCGGCCTTTGGAGTGCGATGACTCGTCATCGCTTTGGATTTCAAACGGCCGCCGCGGCGCGCAAAGCCGTCTGGCTTAAAAGGGCACATTGAAAAAGAAAGCGACGACGAGTCGTCGCACTCCATAGCATCACCGCCGGGCGACGCGTGACGGCGCGTTTTCCAAGGGGTTCACGCGAAGGGCGGTCACGTGCGGTTTTTTGAGCTCGGGCATGTAGCCGCGCTGTCCCGAGATGCCAACATACTCGCCCTCGAACGACCGCAAGTTGACGCCGGGGGCGGGAGACACGAACGTCACAACTTCATTGGCACGATTCACGAGCGCATAGCGGGGCGCCCCCGGCCGTTGCGAGACGACCGGCGTTAGCTTGCCGATGCCGTCGTACCGTGCAAGATCGCTTTCGGTAGACGCACGTGGTTGCGTTTCTGCGGGGTGCGATTGCGAATTTCGGAGAGACTCGCCCCCGTGAAGTGTCACGCTCCGTTTGCGGATATCGTCGAACCGGGCGATCCGGTCTTGCAGGTCGCCAAGCTTACGGCGGTCAGCTACATTCGTCGCTTGGGCCAATGCGTCGTCCGCTCGTCGGCGAACGGCGTCCAGGTCCCATTGCGAGGAGTCCTTGACAACAATCCGTGACAGTTCGCGGTCGATCTGCTCAACTTCGCTAAGAGCCGCTTCGTTTTGATGAACAGTTTTGACGTCGCTGTCCGCCGGCGCGACCTCGTCGGATGAAGTCAGCGCGATCGATCGACTCCGGTTCGATGCGGGCCGATGCTCAATCGCGTCGGCCGCGAGGGCATCCGAACGGTCCCCACTGCTTCGCCGCGCCCGGACCCAACTTCCCCAGCGGTCTGAGGCGCCCGCGCGTTCTTCCGCTGCCGGCTCCGTGTTCGGGATGCGCGACGCCCGCTCCTCCGGCGCCGCCAGGTCGGCGTCGTCGCGCAGGTTCGGCCCCGGCTGCTCGCGACTGATGTCGTCTTTGTGCACCCAACGAAATTCCCCGCTCGGGGGCGCGATTTTGCAGTAGAACTCCACCCCGTTGTCGTTGCTCACCTGGACCGCATCGAGAACTTCCACCTCTTCGCCGCGTTCGAGCCGTACTTGGATCACGTCGCGGAACTCGCTGGCGTTGCTGCCGATGCGCGAGGCGGCCCCCTCGGCGAGCACGATGCCGATGCCGTCGCGGCCGATCCGCACGTCATCGGACTTCACCCAACTGAAGCTGCCGAGCGGCGGCCGGATGGCGCACCAGTCGTCCTCGTGACGGTAGACCTCGACCTCGTCGCCAGCCGGCAGTTTGTCTGTGGCGTAGTAGTTCCGGCCGGGACCGCTGCGGACGGCGACCTCGCGCCTGGCAACGTAGGCGGTATAGGGAAACTCCTGCTCCGCCGCCGCGGCCAGCGACGCCAGGCATCCAAGCAACGCGATCACGCATGTTGCGCGCATCGCTGGGGCTCCTTGCCGAACAAGTAGAGAAGATCAGACGAGAATCGAAAGATGAGACCGAGCCTTGTAACAGACGCCCGCGGACGGCTCAAGGGCAGTTGACGGGCGGCAAAATCCCCGAATCACCCGGACGCCGCAGTCTTCGCAGCGCGACGCCGGCACATGACAAACATAACCACTCCACACGTGGCCAAAATCGCAAGTCCGAAGGTGGAAGGCTCTGGGATGGTGGCGACCCAAGCTTCGGTCTGGCCGAGTGGATTAATACCCCTCCCAGCGATGGTTTTACCATCTGCGGATACATCAAACGCGGTCAGGGAAGACCAATTCTCAAATTCTCCTATTCCTTGAGAAAGTAAAACCTCACGAACGTCTACAAGTCCTGAGTCGAGCGACCAGAGAATCGAGCCGCCGGTAGCCGACCTGGCACTCGTAAGGATCAGCGAACCATCGCCAGAAACGCTCCAGGGCAGGCCATTAGGCACGCCTAGGTCGACCCATCCCTCTTCCATTGTCCAGCGAGCCGCGCCCCGGTCCGCAAATTGTCCCACGATCGTTGAGCCGTCCGCGGAAATGGCGTATGCCGCTGTATCCGCTCCGAGGAGAGTGAATCCGCTGTCCGGCGTCCAGCGAAAAGCTTCATCATCGATCGAGCCAACAATGACCGTCCCGTCCGCGGAAACGTCGTAGGCGGTGCTGGTACCGCCTGGAGCTTTTTCTCCCAGTTCAATCATGCCGTCGGCAGCGGTCCAGCGAAATGCTGTATGACGAGAGCCGAATGTTGTGCTGCTGTAACCAACGATTACAGAGCCATCCATAGAGGCAGCTACGGCCGTCGTCCATTTGGTACCCGGGAGGAATCCCAGTCCAACCATTCCGGTCTCGGCGGTCCAGCGAAAGGCCTGCGACGCCCACGAAACGTCCGGGGCCGGCCACTTTGTGTCACCGACGATGACGGCGCCATCCCCCGAAACGCCGAAAGCACGGCTGTGGCCATACGGCGCGCCCAAACTGTCAAGTCCAACGATCCCTGTCCGGGCGGTCCACCGAAATGCTTCCAAGGTATATCTGGAACTGCTCGACCCAACGACCGTCGACCCATCCGCTGAGACAGCGTCGGCTGTGCTGTTAAAGTTGCCGCCGGGCAGGTCGCCGAGTGCGATAAACTGAGCGTGAGCGGGCTGGGCCGAGTGGGAGATAAAAAGGGCAACAGCCAACAACCAATACAACCAAACTGCCGTACGTGACATAGAATCGCTCCATCGTTCGAGACACACCAAGATGAAAAATGAATGAGGACGTTCTTCTTCCATCTTGGATGGCCGACGGATGGCGGTCAAATCCATTGAGGCGCTGCGGCTGAGGTTAGGTATGATGGCTGTTCGTTCGTAGCTGAATTCGCCGGAATTCAAAGGCCCGAACTCTGGCGAGTTCGGCTATTTCACTCCGACTCCGGAGGGCCGATCACCGATGCAGTCCCCGGCCCCCGCTCCGGAAGCGATCGAAGGCGCCGCGCCGCGCACCTCGTACGATGAGGTTCCCTATTCCAGCTTCCCGTACTCGCAATCGCACCCCAACCGGCTCGCCGTGGTCGGCACGCTGTTCGGGATGACGCCGGCCCCCGTGGATCGCTGTCGCGTGCTGGAGTTGGGTTGCGCAAGTGGCGGCAATCTGATCCCCATGGCCGCCGCCTTTCCTGAGGGGTCGTTCGTCGGCATCGATCTCTCCAGCCGGCAAGTCGCCGAAGGCGTACAGACGATCGAGACGCTGGGGTTACGCAATATTGAACTGCGCTGCCTGTCGATCCTGGATGTGGACGCATCCATGGGCCAGTTCGATTACGTGATCTGCCACGGCGTTTACTCGTGGGTCCCCGAGCCGGTCCGCCAAAAGATCTTCGAGATCTGCGCCGAGCGGCTCAATCCGCAGGGCATCGCCTACATCAGCTACAACACGTATCCCGGCTGGCACATGCGCGGCACCGTCCGGGACATGATGGTCTTTCACGTGCGGCGATGGAGCAAACCGGATGACCGCGTCGGGCAGGCGCGCGGGCTGCTCGACTGGCTGGTGAAAACAGTCCCGCCCGACGACAACGCTTACAGCTCGTTATTGCGGGGCGAATCGGAGCGGATCCGCAACAACGCCGATAGCTACGTGCTGCACGAGCACCTGGAGGCGATCAACGAGCCGGTTTACTTTTACCAGTTCGCCGACGCCGCGGCCGCCAAGGGACTGCAGTTCATCGCCGAGGCGCAGTCCGGCGCGCGCTGGCTGGAAGGGCTGGGGCCGGAGGCCGAACAGGCGGTCCGCCAGGTCGCCCGCGACGTCGTCGAGTACGAGCAGTACCTGGATTTCTTGCGGAACCGCATGTTTCGGCGGTCGCTTTTGTGCCATGCCGACGTGCCGCTCCACCGCAACCTGGATCCAAAGCGCGTGCGAAGGTTGTACGTGGCATCGGCGGCGATTGCCCAGGGGGCCGTGAGTGCGGCTACCAACGAGGAAGCGAAGTTCCGCATCGAAGATGGAGTGCTGACGACGTCTTCGCCGCTCGTCAAGGGAGCGTTGTCCATCCTGGGACCACGGTGGCCCGAGGCGATGGCCGTCGAAGACTTGATCGGTGAAACGCTGACGCGGCTGTCGGCCGGATCTACCATCTCCGCCGCACGCGCCGAGGAGTTTGCCGATAACCTGGCGACAAACATCGCCCACTCGTTTACGCGCCGCGCGGTGGAGTTGTATTGCTCTCCGCCGCAAATTCGAGCCATTGTGGACGAGTTTCCCAAGTCCACGCCGCTGGCTCGTCTACAAGCCGCCACGCAGCCGCACGTTACGACGCTCTTGCACGAGGTGGCCAAAATCAACCCCTTGGGCCGCAAGCTGGTTTTGCTCGCCGATGGGACTCGCAACCGGGCCGATCTATTCGCGAGTCTATTGGCGGCCGTACGGAATGGTGAGTTGGTGATGGTGGATCAAGCCGGTCAGCCGCGGCCGGATGCACCCGTCGAACCCGCATTGGAGCGCTCGCTCGAGAATGGGTTAAAGGACCTGGCACGGCTGGGGCTGTTGTGTGCGTAAGGCATCGAGTAGCCACGCCGGTTGGCGTTTCCGGAACGCCACAGAGGGCGTTCCCTACAGAGCTAGCGTTTCCCGAACGCCACAGAGATCGTCCCGTGCAGGCGCAAAATCGCACGGATTGATACTGGCGTGGTCATCTGAGCGATCACCATAAAGCAAACCTTCGGGCGTTCACGCTGAAAAACTGCCTAAGTTTTACCGGCCGGTTATGGTCGAATGGCGGCCGTCCGCCTAGAATAAAGGCTTCTCAGTAACTATTCCTCGGGGGCATCTAATCCCAGCTGGTTCGGCCGGCTCTTCGCAGTAAGCCGTGCTTCTGGCTCCGTTCGGCTGTCTCGATCGAGACATTGGCTCGGGAATTGGCTCGGGAATTGGCTCACGAACGATCGCCAGAGTGGTCGAAACAAGTAAGTGATTCGCAGCACTTTCCGGATTGTCGGGAATGTAGCGACGGTGTTCAACCGAATGTTGTGGAAGGCGTTCGCCGCATTTGCGCTCGGGTTGCGGCTTTCCGCAATCATGCAGAATGGCGCCTGCCTCAAACCGTCTCGCGGTCCATCGCGTTGAACGTGGACAACCTAGAAACGCCGCCTGGAAAGCTCGACCGCCTTGGAAGGCCGTCGTACATAAAAAAGCAATTGTGCGAGGCCCGTCGTGCTTACCGCGTGTGTGGCGTTGAGCCGACAGAACTGTAGACTTGGTTTAAGAACCGCTAACAATAGTAACCCGACGCGTAAGCGAGGCCGAATCTGCCGGTTCCTCGCTCACGCTTCGGGTTACTGTGTGCCGGTTGTGTTAGCGGTTCTAATTAGAAAAGTCGGAATTCGCCCGAATCGGCCAAACCTTCCCGGTTCGGCCGCGTAACACGAAGACACCCTCAAGCGCGCAAGCCAACAGGTACGTATGAGCTCGCAAACCAGCCAGACCAGCCCAGCGGCCCCCGATCCCGATCTGCTCGATCAAACGCGGCAGCAAATTCGTGGGCTCGTCAGCGAGATCGAGTCGCTGTCCCGCTCCGACGTGCCGCCGCCGGAGTTCTATGAGGGCTTTCTGAACCGCCTGGTGCAGGCCCTGGCGGCTGAAGGCGGCGCGGTGTGGGTGCTCGGCGAAGGTGGCCGCCTGGAGCTGGCCTATCAGGTCAACCTGCGACTGACACGGCTGGCCGATCGCCGCGAGGACCAGGAAAAACACGGCCGGCTGCTCCGCAAAATCATTACTTCGGGCGAAGGGACGCTGGCCGCGCCGCACTCCGGCGAGGGGGATGACCAGACGGGCAACCCGACCGACTACTTGCTCGTGCTCGGCCCGCTCCGCAGCGACCAGGAAGTGCAAGGCATTGTGGAGGTTTTTCAGCGGCCCAATCCTCGGCCGGCGGTCGAGCGGGGTTACTTGCGGTTCGTGCAGCAGATGTGCGAGCTGGCCGGCGACTATCTGAAGACGCACAGCCTGCGATTGTTTACCGATCGGCAGGTGATGTGGACGCAGTTGGAGCAGTTCACGCGAATGGTCCATCAGGGCTTGGACCCGCGCGCCACCGCGTACACGATTGCCAACGAAGGACGACGGCTGATCGAATGCGACCGCGTGACGGTGGCGATCAAGCACGGCCGCAAATCGCGTGTTGAGGCGATCAGCGGTCAGGAGACGTTTGACCGGCGCTCCAATACCGTGGCGCTGCTCGATAAGCTGGCCAGCGTGGTGGTGGCCGGTGGCGAGCCCGTGTGGTACAGCGGCGACACCTCGAACATGGCGCCGCAAATCGAAGAAGCCCTCGAGGCTTACGTCGATGAGTCGCACACCAAGGCGATGGCGATCTTGCCGTTGGCCAAGCCGCGCGACACCGCCAGCGATTCGATCGACCATCCGCAACCAGCGGAGCACATCGGCGCCCTGATCATCGAACAGATCACCGATGAGGCGTTTACGCAGGGAATGACGCGCCGTATCGAAGTCGTGCGCGACCATTGTTCGGCGGCAATGAGCAACGCCATCGAGCACCAGAGCTTGTTCTTGATGCCGGTCTGGCGGACGATCGGCAAGACGCGGGCGGTTGTCGCCACGCGGAACTTACCCAAGACCGTCACCATCGTCGGCGTCCTGGTCGCGATTGTGGCGGCGATGTTTTTGGTGCCGGCCGATTTCAAGCTGCACGGGCGCGGTACGTTGGAGCCGGTGGTCAAGCGCAACATCTTCGCGGGCGTGGAAGGGAAGGTGGTGTACATCGCGCCGAACGCCGAGCAGGAACAGATGGTCGAAGCAGGCGAGGAGCTTCTGCGGCTGGAAAACCCCGAACTAAACGTGCAAATTCAGAACTTCCTCGGTCAATTCAATGCCGCGGGTGAAAACATCGTTAGCTTGGGAGCCCAAAAGGATCAACTCAGAAACAGTCCCCCTCAGGACAGAGCTCAATACTATGTTCAGATGGCGAAAATCGACGGCGATATCGCCAAAGAACAGACTTCGCGGACCAGCCTGAGAGAGCAGCTCCGGATCCTCGACGAGAAACAAAAGCGGTTGATCGTCCGCAGCCCGATGAAAGGGCAGGTGCTGACGTGGCAGGTGCGCGAGAAGCTGGAAAACCGGCCCGTGGAAAAAGGCCAGGTCTTGCTGACCGTCGCCGACCCCAGCCAGGACTGGGACTTGGAGATCAAGATGCCCGAGGACCGCATGGGTCACATCATGGACGTGATTAACGAACAAGGTACGCATGCGCTTGACGTTGAATACATCGTGATGACGGACCCAGGCGTGACGCGATGGGGCAAGATCAAGGAGATTCAAAATATCGCCGAGGTCCAAGGCGAAGAGGGCAACGTCGTGCTGATCCGCGTGAAAATTGACAAGAACGACCTGGTGACGGCGCCGCGGCAAGGCGCCACGGTGACCGCTAAAATCCATTGTGGCGAAACAAATCTGGGCTATTCGTTGTTCCACGATTTGATCTCGTGGTTCCAATCCCGCATTCTGTTCCGCCTTTGAAAACTGCTACTAACCTAGGACGATTCCCATGAAGACGAAAACCGCCTCGATTTTGGCTGCGGTGGCAATTGGCGCCGTGACGCTTGCCGCGGTGGCGATTGCGCAGCAGCCAAAGGGGGTTGCCTCGCGCGACGACGGCTACCTTCTCCCCACCACAGCGTTGGACGTCGACGTCCCGCGTTACCGTGTTGCCCTGATCCACGAGGCCCAGGTACCGGGGCAAGAGCCGGGCGTGCTGGTCGAGCTCAACGTCGTCGAGGGTCAGCAAGTCAAGGCCCGCGAGGTATTGGGCAAGATTGATGATTCGCAGCCGGGAATGGCTAGGCAAATCGCCTGGGAGGAGCATCAGGCGGCCAAGGAAAAGGCGGAAAACGAAGTCGACGTGCTCTACGCCAGGAAGGCGACCGAACTCGCCAAGGTCGAATACGATAAGTCCGTGAAGGCCAATGAAAAAACGAGGGGCGCAGTCGCCGACATCGAAATGCGGCGCCAGTACCTGACGTGGGAACGGGGACAGTTGGAGACCAAACGCGCGATCTCGGAAAAGAAAATCGCCGCCTTTACCGCGGCGGCCAAACAGTTCGAGATTCAGGCCGCAACAGAAGCTGTAAATCGGCGTCAGATCACCTCGCCGGTGGATGGCGTTGTCGCGCAGGTTCACCTGCACAAGGGAGAATGGGTGAAGCCTGGCGACGCGGTGTTACATGTCGTGCAGTTGGATCGCTTGAAGGTCGAAGGCGAAGTCGAAACTGAGCGCTACAGCCCGGGTCAGCTCATCAATCGCCCCGTCACCGTCGAAGCCACGCTCCAAGGTCGCAAAGTGCAGTTCGAGGGGCGGATCACCTTTGTTCGCCCGCTACTCGACGGTCGAGGCAAAACCTATGTGGTTAAGGCTGAAGTAGACAATCGCAAGGAAGACGGGCATTGGTTGTTGTTCCCCGGATCGTACGTTGACATGACGATCAACGGGGCCCAGCCTCGCCTGACAAAGGCCGAATGAACCCCTGCTCGTTCCCAGGCTCCGGCGTGGGAATGTCCGCCGCGGCGGACTCGGCGGGGTCCGCCTGCTTCGCTTCGATAGGGCCACATTTTTTACCGGCAAGGCAGAGCCTTGCAGACAGTGTGTTCCCAGGCAGAGCCTGGGAACAAGAAAGTCTTCGTCTTCCTAGGTACGCATGGCAACGCTCGTTGACAGCCTGGTTTCCAGCACAGCTCGCCCGCTCACCATGCGGATGCGGCCCGATCTGGACGTGCGCCAGGTGCGCTATCACGGCACGCCGTATTGGGTCATTAAAGACCCAGTCGGCCTGAACTATTTCCGTTTTCAGGAAGAGGAATTCGCCATCCTGGAATGGCTCGACGGCCACACCAGCCTCGACGAGATCAAACGGCGGTTCGAAAAGCAGTTTGCGCCGCAGAAGATTGGCCTTGATGAACTGGGTCGGTTGATCGGCACGCTGCACCGCAGTGGTCTGGTGATTGCCGACGTACCTGGACAAGGGCCGCAACTTCTCAAACGGCGCAAACAGAACACGCGCCGTCAGACGATCGGCAAATTCACCAACATTCTGGCGATCCGCTTCAAGGGCATCGACCCGGAGCGGATTTTGAACTGGATGTTGCCCTACACGCGGTGGTTTTTCACGCCGTGGGCGGCGACGGTCTGCATTCTTTTCGGCCTGTCCGCCTTGATGCTGGTCGCGGTGCAGTTCGATGTGTTCCGGTCGAAGCTGCCAACATTCCACCAGTTTTTCGCGGCCGAGAACTGGATCTGGCTGATGCTCGCGATGGGCATCACCAAGATCATTCACGAATTCGGCCATGGCCTGTCGTGCAAGTATTTCGGCGGCGAATGCCACGAGATGGGGTTGATGTTTCTCGTCTTTACCCCCTGTTTGTACTGCAACGTCAGCGACTCGTGGATGCTGCCGAGCAAATGGCAGCGCGCGTTCATCGGCGCGGCGGGGATGTACGTCGAGTTGGTGATCGCCAGCGTCGCCACGTACCTCTGGTGGTTCAGCGAGCCGGGCATGCTGAACCAGTTGGCTCTCTCGACAATGTTCGTCTGTTCGGTGAGCACGGTGTTGTTCAATGCCAACCCGCTGATGCGTTACGACGGCTATTACATCCTGTCGGACCTGACCGAAATCCCGAACTTGCGGCAGAAGGCAGGCGCCATCCTGCACCGCAAGCTGGGCAAGTGGTGCCTGGGTTTGAAGGAGCCGGACGACCCGTTCTTGCCGGAGCGGAACCAAGCGTTCTTCGCGGTTTACTCGGTGGCTTCGGCGGTGTACCTGTGGGTGATCACGTTTTCGATTCTGTACTTCTTATACAAAGTATTTGAGCCGTACCGGCTGCAGATCATCGGGCAGATGCTGGTGTCGTTGTCGCTGGTGAGCCTGGTCGGCATGCCGCTGTACAAGTTGTTTCGGTTCTTTCATGTGCCTGGGAGGGTTGATCAAGTGAAGAGGCCACGACTGTTTGCCACGCTGGTGGTGCTGGCGGTGGTCGCGGCGGCCATATTGCTGGTTCCGCTGCCCTATCGCATCATTTGTCCGCTGGAAATCAAGGCCTCCAACGCCGAGTCGGTTTACGTCGTCGTCGAAGGCGACTTGGCGAAAGTCAACGTCAAACCCGGCGACTACGTCGCCGCCGGCCAAACGCTCGCGCAGTTGGTCAACCAGGACCTGGACCTGAGAATCGCCGAGTTGATCGCCAAGCGCGATCTGCTCGTCGTCGAGCTTTCGACTTTGCGGGAACAAGATCGCGTGCCAGGTGGCAGCGGCGCCGGACTGCAGATCGACTCCGTGAAAGATTCCCTTGAGGCGATCAACAAACAGCTTGAACTGATGAAAGCGGACCGCGCGCGGCTGACGCTGGTGGCCAACGTCGGTGGCACGGTGATCGCTGCGCCCAGCGAAATGCCAAAGCCGCACCAGGATCTGCAGTTGGATTCGTGGACCGGCTCGACAATGGATCCGAAGAACCTAGGCGCGACGCTGCCCTCGGGCCGGATGTTCTGCCAGATCGGCGATCCCACGCGGATGGACGCGGCGATGGTGGTCGAACAGGGGGAGATGGACTTCATCCAGCCAGAACAAGTGGTCGAAATCAAACTCGACGTTCTGCCTGGCGCCACGTTCGAATCTAAGATCAACGAGCTCTCGTATGAGAAGCTGCTGTACGCGCCCAAGCGGCTTTCGAACAAGGCCGAGGGCGAGATCGAGACGGTGACCGATGAAACGGGCGCAGAACGGCCCATCAACACGCTTTACCAGGCCGAGGCCTGGATCGTGGACGACGCGGGCGTTGTCCGGCCCGGCATGGTCGGCCGCGCCAAAATCCATGCCGGTTATCAAACGCTCGGGCAGCGCTTCTGGCGGTTCGTGACGCGGACGTTTAACTTCAAACTGTAAGGGGATAGGGGGATGTAAGAGGAGATAAGGGGATGGCAGCGGAGATAGGGAGATAAGCATAGCAGTCGATATTGGTCATCCCCCCATCTCTCTTTTCATCCCCCTATCTCCCTCGTCATCCCCCCACCTCCTGCGAAAAGCGCGGCCAATTCCCGGCCGCGTCAAATCCAAGCGGTCGCACAGGAGCAATGATCTCCAGATCACTCCGCGACCGGGCTTCTTGCAGATACGCCGCCGAGCACTCGACTTCGGCCAACTCCAGCGTGTTCTTGATCCACAGCACCCTCGCGTCGGTCGGCTCGCGCAGGCCGATCGTCGGCAGCGCGTTATCCAGGATCTCCCGGTCGCTATCGTAGTGCAGCGGAATCATGACGCTGGAGATGTGTCCGGCGGTCAGGGCGTTGACCCAGGTCTTCTGCCGGTCCATTTGCGCGAGCGCCTGTGTGCGACAAAACTCTACCATGCCGATTCCGGCCGCGTTGCCGTGCGTTTGTTCCGTGAGCGAGCGGACGACGATCCGCCGCACTTTGGGCCATTCGTTTTCAATCGCCGCATGATCGTTGAACTTGCGGCCGACGACGTTCGTATCCATCCCCGTGCCGCTGATGTTCTTGCCGATCTCGTCGATCACCAGGATATCGACTTCGCGAAACGGCAGCCGCGGCATGAGGCGCGTCGCCACTAGCAACAGCTCCTTTTCGCGCTCTTCGATCTCCTCGGGCCGGACGGCGGTGATCTGCGCCGTTTCGTCGTAGCCGTTCTCGATGACCGCCAGGCCGGCGACGATCTTGCACTCTTTGAGCACGCGCCCAGCCACGCTGCGGACGATCTGCGGAAAGCTGTAGTCGTGGATCGCGCGATGATAGACCTTCGCGCCCTCGTGCTTCCCCAGACCGATGAGCATCATCTTCATCAGGCCGCTTTGGATGTCGCCGGTAAAATCGGTATGTGGCTTGACACGGCCGCAGACGAGCACGTGGTCGGCCTCGTAGGCGTGGCGGTCAAAGTGGACGGGGAACCCTTCGGTCGTCTGGCAGATGACGACGGTCTCCATGCTGGCCTTGATCGGGCAGCCACAATACTCTTCGGTCACGCCATAGGAGGCCAGTACTTCGACCTGTCCCGCGGGCGTGCCGCCGCCGTGGCTACCCATTGACGGCACGATGAACGGGCGTGCGCCGAGTCGTTTGAAATGATTGATCGCGGCGCGCAAGATCACGCGAATATTGATGATGCCCCGGCTACCGGCGGTAATCGCGACCGTTTGCCCCGGTCGGATTCTATCGGCCAGTTGCAGCCGGCTCAGCTCGGCCTCGACCGTGCCGGGAATGTCCTCAACGCGCGGGCGCTCAAAGGATTGGCGAACGCGAAAAAACTGTGGATAGCTCATTTTTTAGCGTATTTTCTCTGCGGTGTTGGCTCCGACGCCACGTCAGGCTCGCTTGAAACCTTCGCGGTGCGTCGCTCAAACTGACGCTGCGACATTGAATACGCCGCAAGCCGGAATCCCACTCGCCAATGCCATAGCGTACTCGACTCGTTGCCCAGCAAAAAGGTCGTCGTCATGCGGGTATGGCCGAGCCCTCGCAGCGACTCGGCGGCCTCTGCGAGCATTGCCGTTGCGATGCCGTGACGGGCACTCCAGAACTTCACAAACACCCAGGTCAAATGGGGTACGAGTTTCTGACGCCGCGACACGTTCTTCTTCGGCACGTGGCCGAAGTCTGCGTCGCTTAGTGGTATGTCGGGCACGAGCGTCACCAGGAAGCCACCGACGACGGAACCGTCCTTGGGGTCGAGCGCCACAACGGTCGCGTCGGGAATGATCTGGCCGTTGCCGCCGCTGCGGGTGAAGCCCAAGCAGTCGCGTGCCGCGGCAAGCTGTTCTTCATCATCGAGGTAAGCGAACGGCGAAACCCGCGCGAACGCCGAGACAAATACGCCTGGGAGGTTCTCCCAATCGTGATCCTCAAGCCGTCGAATCTGCACCTGGTCGTTTAACAAATCCGGCTCGGGCGACCGAAAGTCGGCGAGCTCAAGCACGGCGTGGTACAGCTTCGCATGTGGCGCGAGCCACGCCTCGCCATCCAAGTACTCGTACTTGTATGCCGGATTCTGCGGCAAGCGGAGAAAGTCGTCCCACGACAGTTTTAGCTTGATCGTCTTGGCCCATTTGACGAGCATCTATCTTGCACTCAAGAACCGCTGGTTAATTCAGTCAGCTTCTGCCGAATTGTTTCGAGCACTGGAGCTCCCACTCGTCCGAACCGTTTGGCGATGATTGACTGGCGAGTGTAAAGAGCCGGTCAACGCGTACGGTTCCTGACCGATTCAGCCGACCTTCGGTCAAGTCCACAGAATCTATCACGAAACTGAAACTGCCCCTCGGGGGCGTAGACGTCATCGCGACCACAACAACGTCGGCCGCCGCTTGGTTGTATCTATCGTTGGATATAACGATGACTGGCCTTCTCTTCTGGGTCGAAAGATCCGTAAATGGAATCGGTATCAGAACGATGTCCCCCTGGTTAGGCATTGTTCCAATCCTCGTCATCGAGCGGATTGTCCCAGAAATCGATACTGCTTTCAGCCGCCCGCATTAGATCGCGGAGCTCCTCGTCTTCCGCAACGATAAGCACGCGGACGCGCTGACCAGCCGGTAGTGGCACCTTCAGATCGATACGGTGATCGCTGGAGACAAGAGCATCGAACTCGAGAGGACTATCCGGCATTTTTCAGTCTCCAACGACTCGCTCCGGCCGACGACGATCAAGTCGGCGACGCGAACGGACCCATAATTCCGGCCGGCAAGCGCCAATGGCACTTCGCTTCCTATTCCGAAGGTTTCGGCTGGAAGGAAACGCTCCGCTTGGCCCGGTCCGGGGCGATACACTTCAACACAGTCCTCTACCAGATTCACGATCCAATATTCAGGCACATTGTGCTTGGAATAGAGGAAGCCCTTTGTGCGTCGGTCGTAGTCCAACGAGGTCTCGGCCACTTCGATCACAAGTCCGGCATCCTTGGGCTGCGGATGACGATCATGGTAGTCGCGAAATGATCCGCGCAGTATTGCGACATCCGGTTCCGGTTCACTCCTCGAAAGCTGCAGCGGATTCTGCCCACTCGGATACCAATCCGGCTTCAGCATCCGGGGCAGAATCTCTAGTAACGCGTCCACGGCGTACCGGTGAGCAATGCTGATGGGCGTCATATCAACGACAATTCCCTCGATGAGCTCCGTACGCCGTTGTGGGGAAATGACCCCCGCCTCACCCATCCGGTGATACTCTTCAACCGAGAATCGATGGACCTGTTCCAGCAACAATCCGGGCGCGGCCTCGACCGGAGGTCCCTTGGTCGGCACGACTACTGGTGCGGCAGCCGTTGGTAGTACTTCTTGTGTGCTCATGGCGGCGCCTGGACGATGAAATTTGAACGGTGCAAAACAGGATGGTACCACCTGTAAGTCATCATAACTCGCCCGCGACGCGAAACGAATACACGAGTTGATAGCGAAAAGGGGCTTGGCTTTGTCGTTCTACGCCAAGCTCACCGTGACCGTCTTCCATTCGGTGTAGGCATCCAGCCCGCGCTCGCCGAGTTCGCGGCCCATGCCGCTCATCTTGAAGCCGCCGAAGGGGGCCGCGGCGTCAAAGACGTCGTAGCAGTTCACCCACACGGTGCCCGCGCGAATCTTGTTCGCCAGGTAATGCGCCTTGGCGACGTCGCGCGTCCAGACCGCCGCCGCCAGGCCGTACGTCGTCTTGTTGGCGCGCTCGACAATCTCGTCGAGGTCCTTGAACCGCAGGATCGACATCACGGGGCCGAAGATCTCGTCCTTGGCGATCGCCATGTCGTCGGTGACGCCGGTGAACAGCGTCGGCTCGATGTAGTAGCCCCGGTTTCCCCAGCGCGTGCCGCCGGTCAGCATCTGCGCACCTTCCTTCTGCCCGACACCGATGTAGTGCATGACCTTATCAAATTGCGCCTGGTCGACCTGCGGGCCTTGCTCCGTGTCCGGATCAAACGGATCGCCGAGCTTTCGCGTCTTGTTCATCGATGACAACCGATCGACGAATTTGTCGTAGACCTTATCTTCGACGAATAATCGGCTGCCGGCGCAGCAGCATTGGCCCTGGTTGAAGTACAGCCCGAAGTGCGAGCCGGCCGCGGCCGCTTCGAGATCCGAGTCGGCAAAGACGATGTTTGGACTCTTGCCGCCGAGCTCGAACGTCAGCCGCTTGAGCGTCGTCGCCGCGTCGCGCATGATCAATTGCGCGGTCTCGCCGGAGCCGGTGAACGCGACCTTGTCGATGCCTGGGTGCTTGACGATCGCCGCGCCCGCCGTCTCGCCGTAGCCAGGCACTATGTTGATGACGCCATCGGGAATGCCCGCTTTCTGCGCCAGCCGCGCCATGCGAAGGCAGGTGAGCGGCGTCTGCTCGGCGGGTTTCATAACGATCGTGCAACCGGCGGCCAGCGCCGGCCCCCACTTCCAGGCGACCATCAACATCGGGAAGTTCCAGGGAATGATCTGGCCGACCACCCCGACAGGCTCACGGCGTGTATACGTGAAGTAGTTGCCGCGAACGGGAATCGTCTGCCCATGGATCTTGTCAGCATAGCCGGCGTAGTAGCGCAGACAGTCGATCACCAGCGGCAAATCGGCGGCGCGTGAATCTCGGATCGGCTTGCCATTGTCGAGCGTTTCGAGCGCCGCCAACTCATCGAACTCCTCCTCGATCAGGTCCGCGAGCTTATAGATCAATCGCCCGCGGTCGCGCGCGTCCATTTTGGCCCAGGGGCCGGTTTCGAACGCCTTGCGTGCGGCTTTGGCCGCCAGGTCGACATCCGCCTTGTCGCCCGCAGCGACGTCGGCGATCACTTCCTCGGTGGCAGGGTTAACGGTCTCGAACGTCTTGCCGCTGGCGGCGGGAACCCACTGGCCCCCGATGAAACATTGCGTTTGACGGACCTGCGGCTGCCGGGTGGTTTCGAGCACGGTGGCCATCGGAATGCCTCCTGAGATAAGAATCAGTGCAGCGACGGTTCTGATACGTCGCCGTAAACAAAGTAAAGCCAACGTCTTCTGCGTAGGCGCCAAAGCGCCGTCCCGCTACCTGGCATTCTACGGCGCTTGTTTTGCGGCCTGCAAGCTACACCCATGCTGTCGTGGGCCGCAAATCCAAGCAATCGAATCGCCGTGGAAGGGTTGCAATTCAAATCACGGGCGCTAAGATGGGCGAACGGAGCGGCCCCGGTTAGATGGAGGGCTGGCAGCTATAACCGTTGGTCGAAAGATTCCGCGAACCTTGGATCGCTTCCCACCGTAAACATCCCCGTTGTCCCGCCGTTTTGTTGGCCCGAAGAACCTGCGAGTTTAGGTCGCTTGCGGCCCAGCTCGATCCATACCTGCGTTCGACAAGTCCGTGTTTCCATCTCTGTTTTCCAGGAGGAGTACGTAATGAGAGTTGCAACTGCTGTGGGGCTGGCCGTGGTATTCGCGTTGGCCGCGTCGGCCCGTGCCGCCGAGTTGAAGAGCGGGCCGCAAAAGGGTGAAGAAATTGGCGCGTACGAGGTGGTGAAGGTGGCCGGCAACCCGCACGACGGCGTGAAGATCGGCGAAGAACTGTGCTATCGCTGCAAGCTGGGCAATCGACCGATGGTCATGGTCTTTACGCGTAAGGCCGACAAGAATCTGGCCAAGTTGGTTAAGGAGCTGGACAAGGTCGTGGCGAAGAACGAGGAGAAGAAGTTGGCCGCGTTTGTGGCGCTGATCGGTGGCCGCGACGAAGAGCACGCCAAGGCAGCGGCGGAAAAGCTCGTCAAAGAGACCGAGGCGAGCAACATCGCCGTGGTCGCCCCGAAGGATCAGCCGAACGGTCCCGAGTCGTACAAGCTCGACCCCAAAGCCGACGTGACGGTGCTGATCTGCGTCAAGGGCGAAGTCGCCGCCAACCACGCGCTGCCCGCCGGCGGCCTGGATGAGAAGACGGCCAAGCAGATCCTTGCCGATACGGCGAAGATCTTGAACTAACAAAGCCGAAAAGTTCCAGTTAGGATTTTTCGTTATGCCACTGCTCGCGGCGCGAGCAGTGGCATTTTTTATGCGACCGCGCCGGCTTGCGGTAAAATGAATACGCCAACGCCCTGGGCGCCCAAACCGATCGTCCAGGGCCAGCTTTAAGGGCTGGTGACCGCTTCCGTTGCAGGCGACGCTCACCGGCCTATTTCTTGGCAGTTATGGCGCGGTTGGGAGACCGTGCCACAACAATGGTCGGGTGAGTAGCACGGTCGGGCCACAACAGTCACCGGCTTCAGGGCACATACGGCGTGAGCAGAAAGCCACGATAGGAGCCGTGAAAAAAGCCACACATCTGGCCGAGTGCGGTGGCATCACGATTTCTGATGCCATCCACCCGCATGCCCCCGTCTAACCAAGCTGCATCTTGGTTCGCGACGAGTTTATCCAAAGGCAAGATGCCGTCGCCGTTGACGCCGTACAGAGTTCCGGTGCTTGGGTTAATGGCATCGTAGTACAGGAAACCGCGTCCGGAGTCTTCGAAAACCATATCGCCTTCATCGTTCAGGGCACGGGCATAAAGCGTGTCCGGAATGACTAGCGCCTCGGTTGTTAATCCGAACAGAGGCATTCGTAATGCTCCACCAGGGAGGCCGTTCTTTGTCCCCCTTTTGGGATAGGAACGTAGGCCACTGATCAACTCGCGCGGGCCGCTACTGACCGCCCAGAACTGATGATCGGCAACGAACTCGGTTTCGCCGGTGCTCTTTTGCCGATACGAACCACCAGTGCTTGCTCGTGCTACGATATGTCCGTTGTCGTTGATATCCATCACGCCATCGATATTGGCGCTTGGAATGGCCAAGGTGGCTTCGTAATAGGGCCAGTTCCCTGCGAAGCTGGGCTTGTAACGAACGACGCCCAAATCGGTTGCGCTGCCCACAGCCTCACCCTGGTTATTAATGGCAGAACCGTAGTGATTGCCTGCTCCCACGGTCGGCAAGAGCAGGAAGTATGGTTCGGGACCAAACGCGCTGACCAGGATGAATGCGCGACTCGGCAGGTTTGCGTCGGCATTCGAGGCACTGCCGGCAATGAGCCCGTTATCGTTAATGCCAGACGCCCGAGTAGCCCGCCATCCTGCCGCCAATGTGGGTTCCGCCGCGTTCAGGTCCCACCAGTCGGCGGTCAGTTCATTCAGGTTGAGGCTTACTCCGGTTGAGGAACGGTGAGCGAAGGCGGAATCGGGACCCGTGTGGTTCATGTCGAAGGCCCACCCCGCAACATCTCCCGACTGGTTAATGTCGAGGGGAAAGAGCGCCTCCCATCCGGCGCCACCATTGATCCATGTCAGCGTGTACCGGGCAGCGGGCAGAACGGGTTCTGCCGGCGGTGGCTGATTACCGCCTCGCTTCTGAGCATTTGTCACTTGCTGTGTCAGCGACAGCCCAAGCAGCACGACGCCGAGCAGACAGGTCGCTCGCAGCACGCGGGCGACAGAGGTTGCCAAGCGCGCTGGTGAAGCGCTGAGCGGGGTGGGGAACGTCATGATATGGTCTCCGGTAGTGGCTGCGGTCTGCGATATAATGAAAACGACATCGCTTCCGGCGCGCAAACCGAGCGCCGAGGAGATGCTTGGCCGGTGAGGGCGTGCTTCGCGGCTAAACCTCACCGGCCGCTTTTGTTTCTTGCGGGACAGTCCTTCGTTGTTCGCTGCTCGAAGGACAATGGACAGACCACTATTTCTTGCTGTCGGTGGCCAACGTCTTGCGCCATTCCGCCGCCTTCTCTGGAGAGCCCCAGGCATCGTAGAGCTGCACCAGCCGCTCGGCGGCTTCAGTCAGACTAACCTTGTCTTGTGGCGGAATCTTTTCCTCGCGCTGCTTCATCCCCTCGTAGCCGGACAGAAGCAGCGGTTCCGCCTCGGCGTAGTTCTTCTGGCTCAGCAAGCTCCCGCCCAGCATCGACTTCCGCTGGAATGTCATCCAGTTGTCTGGACTGTATTTCTCGCGGAGCGCCACAGCCTCGCGGAGCACTGGCTCGGCCTCGGCGTATTTGTGTTGCTTTAACCGGTTTTCACCCAGGGCGAAGAGCACGTACTCGGTGGCGGGCGACTGTGAGCCCTCCACCTTCCGGCGCACGGCCAGCGCGTCGACCCACAGCGGCTCGGCCTCGTCGTATCTGGCGGCGTGAAAATAGCTCGTGGCCAGGCTTTGCGCGCAGTAGGCCGTGTACGAGTGATTGGGGCCTTCCGTGGCCTTCAGTTTCTCCAGTTGCGGCTCAAGGAGGCGGATGCCGTCTTGCGGCCGGCCCGCCTGACTGTACGCCCCCGCCAGATGGTTCATTACGCAAAGTCTGTCTTGCTCGTCGAATCCGGGCGTGGCGCTCATTTTCGCCAATTCCGCCAGCACTGACTCGATGAGCGTGATGGCCTCCGGAAGCCGGCCGGTGGCCTGGTACTCACCGGCCAGGCGATCCATCTCGATTAGCCTGTCCCTCGCTTCCTTCAGTTGGGGACGGGCCTGTTCTAGCGCATACGCCTCACTCTGAATGAAGCGGTATCCGGCCGATGCATCCCAAATCTGAATCGTGCCGTCAGCACAGGCCGCCGCCAGGCTGCGGCCGTCCGGGGACCACTGAAGCAGCGTCACTTGGACTTCCTCGGTGTCGAATCTCAGCAGTTCTTCGCCCCGATCGGGATCCCAGATACGAACCGTCTTGTCGGCGCTTCCTGAGGCGATCCGACGACCGTCCGGCGACCAAGCCAGGGCATTGATGCTGGCCGTGTGCAAGTGCGCACTCACGACCTTCTGGCCGGTCGAGCGCTCCCAGACTTCGGCCAGGCCGTTGGCATCTCCGGAAACCAGCCGCTTCTCGTCGGGACTCCACGATACCGCTGTCGCCGCAATCCGGCTGGTTCCGTGGCGCAGTTTCAAGATCCTCTCGCGCTTGGCGGTGTCGAAGACGTGAACCCACCCTGCGTGTTGCAGGTAACCGCCGTCGCCTGGCTCGCCTCGTCCGGCGATTGCCACGTGCCGCCCGGCCGGCGACCAGGAGACCGCTCCGATCACCACACCGTCCCAGCGGAAAACCACTTCGTTTCGGCCCAGGTCCGCGATTTCCAGGGTCGGCCCTTTCGCCACGGCGAGCTGGGTCATGTCCGGTGAAAAGGAGGCAATGGCAGGAACGACTGCTGCCACGGTGTGGAGCGTCTTTCCCGAGCGCGCGTCGCAGACGAGCAACCGCGGGGTTTCTTCACCGGTTGCCGCAACCGCCAACAGCTTGCCACCCGAGGAGAACTGCCCGAATGTCCCCTTCACAACTGGCGTCCGTCCCCTGCGCTGCCCCGTGGCTACATCCCAAAGACTGATCGAGCCCTCCTTGGCATCGAACGCCTTGAGCGTACCCGGCTCTTCGCCCCAGGCGATCGCCTGAACCGCGCCGGAGCTGCTCTCCAGGAGGCGGGGCTGGGGCGCCGGGGGCACGCGCCACACTTTTATGGTCCCGTCCATGCTCGCCGAAGCCAGGCGCTTGCCAGCCGGCTCCCACGCGACGCAAAGCACTTGTGTGAGGTGAGCGCGCAGCGTGAGCAGGCACGTAGCCTCGGCTGGATCCCAAACCCGGATCAGGTTGTCCGCCCCAGCCGAAGCCAACCGGCTTCCCTCGTGGTGCCACGCTACGCATTGCACGCCGCCGATGTGAGCGTCCCACTGCCTGGTCTCAACCCAATCAACGGTCCGGTACAGAATGCACTTGCCCGCCTCCGTGCCTACAGCCAATTGCTTTCCGTCGGGACTCCAGGCCACGCGTGTACTACTTCGATGAAGGTCGTCACGCAATACTTGTCCGGAGACGGCATCCCAAACCTTGATCCCGACCTGTTCACTGGCCGACGCCAGCCAGTTTCCGTCCGGACTCCAGGCCACCGAACCGATGTTTCCGCCCGCCTCCGTCAACACGCCGAGGCACGAATCGGTAGCCGGCTCCCAAATGCGAATGGTCTGATCCATGCCTGCCGAGGCCAGTTTCGTGCCTTTCGGATGCCAGGCGATGGTCCACACGGACGAGGTGTGCCCCCGCAGTGATTTGACCTCGCCGCTATGGACGTTCCAGAGGTAAACCGCATTGTCAGGGGCTACGGACCCCCAAGCCAGCCACTGGCTGTCGGGAGACCAAGACACGGCCCTTTTTAATTGAATACTAAATCGGAAGGTCCGGAGGAGGCGCCAGGACGTGGTGTCCCATACCCGCGCGGTCCCGTCATCGCTTGCTGAGGCCACGTACCGTCCGTCCGGGCTCCAGGCGACGGACGCGACCTGGCCCGAATGATCCGTCAGCGTCCGCTCGTCCTGATGGCAGACGGAGAGGAGGTAATACCACTCCCACGCGCGGAGATCGTCTCGGCCGGTCTGCGGGATATGGTCGGTGAGTTTGCGTGACAGCCGCGACAGGTTGCCGGCCGTCCAATCGACCAGACCGAGACGCATGTCGGCATAGTACAGGTTTTGGGACACGGCATCGCGTTGCCGCTCGGCTTCTTGTCTGGCATTCTGTGCCTTACGGGTTTGCGCTTGGGCTTCGTTTGAACTCCGATCGGCGAGCTGACGTTGTTGTTCAGCGTCATCGTGGGCCGCAATCGCCGTGTCTCGCTCACGCGCGATTAGCATGATGCTCACGATCATCGCGAGCGCGATAAGAACCAGAGCGAGAAGAGCCCAGACGGCAATGGCCCGATGACGGCGCACTAATCTGTTGACGCGTTGCCAAACAGTGGGCGGCCTGGCCTTGATGGCTCTCTGATCCCTGAATCGTCCCAAGTCGTCGGCGAACTCTCTGGCGGTCACATACCGCTCGGCCGGATCCTTGGCGATCGCTTTGAGGAGGATGGTTTCCAATTCGGCGGGGACCGCCGCGTTGAGCTTTCGCGGCGGCGGTGGCTCATCGTTGGCGATTTGACGAAGCAGCGTCTGGCGGTCGTCGGCAGGGAAGGCGGGGCGGAGGGTCGCCAGCTCGTAAAGCGTGATGCCCAGCGAATAAATGTCGGTGCGGTGGTCGAGGAACGCGGATTTGCCTTCGGCTTGCTCGGGGGACATGTAGCGGAGTGTGCCGAGGAGGTCGCCGGTGAGCGTCATGCCGGCGTCGGCTTGGATGCGGGCCAGGCCGAAGTCGGTGATCCAGAGTTTGGGAGGGTCCAGGGAAGTGTAGTCATCACGCTCCGCGTGATGAGACATCAATGCTCCATCTCGCGGAGCGAGATGGCTACGAGCGAGATGGCTACACTCCAGCATCAAGTTTGACGGCTTGATGTCGCGGTGGACGATGCCCATCTGGTGGGCGTGGTCGAGCGCTTCGGCGGCTTGGATGCCGAGCTCGGCCACGCGGCGGTAGAAGTCGCGGGGGCGCTCGGCGCGGAGAGTAGACAGTGCAGCGACGACGGTGTCCTTGGAGTGCGACGACTTGTCGTCGCTTTGGATTTCAATCACCGTTGCATTTGCTCTTGACGCATCGTCACTTGAAAAAGAAAGCGGTGACGAGTCCCCGCACTCCATAGCCGCCGTGCCGGCGGCTGCTAAACGCATCGCTTCGATCACCGCTGCGAGGGTTTGGCCTTCGATCAGCCGCATGGCGTAGAAATGCACCCCTCGCTCGCAACCTACGCCGTGGACATCGACAATGTGCGGATGGGCGAGCTGCGCCGCGGCAATGGCCTCGTTCTTGAACCGCTGCAGGTGCCGCGGGTCGAGCACGGAGGCGAAGGGGAGGATCTTGAGCGCCACGCGGCGCGAGAGCGAAATCTGCTCGGCCTCGTAGACCACGCCCATGCCGCCGCGGCCAAGCTCGCGGATGAGTCGGTAGTCGCCCAGCGTGCGTAGCGACTGCACGAGGTCGATGGCCACGGGCTCGTCGGCGCCGCGAAACGCGCTGATAAAGCGCAGGCTGTCGAGATAATCGCCAAGCTCGTCGGCCAGTTCCGGATTGTCGGCGAGAAGAGCGTCACGATCGACGCTGCGGCCAGCCTGGATGTCGGCGAGGCAGCGGTCGAGCAGTTCGACGAGCCGCTGTTCTTTCGACGTATCGATTCCGCGGGAGGTATTGAGATGGATATTGCTGTAACCCGCGCGCTCCGGGTGCGGAGACGGCAACGGAAGTGTGACTGCTACTTTCTTGGCGCCTGTCATATCCGGGCCTCCACGAGTGGACGGAGCTGCTTGAGCGCGCGGAGCCACAGCATTCGCACGGCATCCGCGGACCGCCCCATTTTCTTCGCCACTTGAGCCCATTCCAACTGCTCCAGGTTGCGCAGCGTGATCACCTCGCGGTAATCGTCGGAAAGCTGGGCCATCGCCTCGGCGAGCACCACGCCCGCATCTCGCCCCTGCGGCAAAGACTCGGAGAGGTTGGCTCGGCCCGCGGCCAGCGCAGAGAGGTGCATCGAGGATTGTTCCAAGAGATCGGTGAGCGAGCGCTCGCGGGTGACACGCCGGGTCGACGCTCGATAGTGGCGGGCGTGGTGGATCAGGCATTGGGCGAGGATCTGCCGCAGCCAGGCAGCGAGCTCCGCCTCACTCTGGCCCCGAAAGCCGTCAAAATTCTGCGTGGCCTTGATCATCGTTTCCTGGACCAAATCCGAGGGGTCGGCCTTGCCGCGTAGTGTGGTATCGATTCCGGTACGGGCCAACAGCCGCAAGTAGTTGCGAAACAGCTCCAAGAGCGTCGAAAGCGACTGCCGATCGGCACGCCTTGCCGCCGCGATGAGCTGGCTCGTCTGGTCGCTGGAGCTAGGCATTGGCGAGCGGTCTTTCGCTTCTCTAACAGTAAGAAGGCGCGGCGGAGGCAAACCGAACGCTTTTTTGGGATATTTTCCGGGATTGGCAAAGAAATGCCGCAGCCGCGGCGTTCTTAGCTGCACAATTTGGGCGACACGGATGAGATCTTTCGTCAGTGGCGGCCAAACGCGGACTGCAAACCCAATCCGCGGACAAACGCCGCGCTTGTCCGTCCCACCCAGCCGGCGCCTAGGCGTGGATCGCGCCGCCACGATTAAAGACCACATCGTAGCCGATTGCGAAGATCGACGCGTCGACGAGTAGATGGCTGAGCCAGGGGCCAACCAGGGATCCGCTGCGGTGGTAGAGCCATGCCCACGCTGCGCCGCCAATCGCCACGCAAAACGAAAACAGCCAAGTGGTCAGCGAAGTCCAGCCGAAGTAGACGCCGATGACCAGCACGTGATGGGCCGCGAATCCGATGCTGGACACGATGATCGCCGTTCGGAGGCGCATGGCTTCGGCCAGCCGTGCGAACACGAACCAACGCCAGTAGTACTCTTCCAAAAGCGAATGGCCCAGGGAATAGAAAACGCCGAGCGCGATGAACGCCACGGGCGTCAACAACCCGAGGCCGGTGACCTTCGCCAGGATGGGCTCTGTCGCCGCGCTGAAAAACGCCGCCGGCTTGAGCCAGAAGTGGTACGCGGCGAGCATTCCGCCGGCAACCAACGCGCCAAACCCGAGACCTTCCAGCACGCCGGCGAGCCGTGGTTTGGGAAGGCCGAAGGCCGAACGGCGGTAGAACCAGGCCCATACGATTGGGAATCCAAACTGGACGAGCTTTCCGGCCGTGTACGCCGTCTGCTGCACGGCTGCTGTCTCGCCGGCGAGCGCGATGAAGTAAAACCATGTCAGCAGCGACGGATAAGAGATCGCAATGAGGATCAGCGGCCACTGGGTTCGCGCCGTCATATCGTGACCACCTCGGTGCTTGCGCTGTTTTGCATTCGTCAACGAGTGTTCCTAAACTGGATAGCCGAGCGAGGCAATTGGGTTGCATTCACCGCTACAGGGACATTAGATGGCAGATCTACAATTGCGAGCGATGCGTCCCGATGAATGGGACCAGGTGGCGGACCTGATCTGCCATTCGACCAACCGCTGGTACCAGGCCGGCAATAAGCCGGCGATCTTTCCGCACGGGCCGTCATCGTGTCGGTTGTTTTGCGAGGTCTACGAGGACCTCGACCCGGGCTGCTGCGTCGTGGCCGAAGACGCCGCCAGCGGGCAACTGGTCGGTTCTTGTTTCTACCACCCGCGCGAGACACATGTTTCGCTGGGCATTATGAATGCCCATCCCGAGGCCTTCGGCCGCGGCGTCGCGGGCAAGCTGCTGCGGTACATCATCGACTTTGCGGAGCGAGAGGGGAAGCCCGTGCGACTGGTATCGAGTGCGATGAACCTGGACTCGTTCTCGCTTTACAACCGCAACGGCTTTGTGCCGCGAAGACTCTATCAGGACATGTACGTTCCATCGCCCGACAAGCTGCCGACGACGGTGCACGGCCTCGACCGTGTCCGCGAGGCCACGCTCGCTGACGTACCGGCGATGGCAGCGTTGGAAGAGGAACTGGTTCATATTCGCCGCGAGAAGGACTATCGCTATTTCGTCGAAAACCGCCGCGGCATCTGGCATACGTCGGTCTACGAGAACTCGCAGGGGCAAATCGAAGCGTTTCTGGTTTCTGTCGCGCACCCGGGGAGCAACATGTTGGGACCGGGCGTGATGCGGCAGGAAGAGCAAGCCGCTGCATTGATCCTAACGGAGCTGCGACAGCGTGCAGGCGCGACGCCGGTGCTGTTGGCGCCGGTCGAATGTGCGGCGCTGGTGCAGGCGCTGTATGGATGGGGAGCGCGAAACTGCGAAATTCACTTTGGCCAGGTCCGGGGGGAGTATCGGCCGCCCAGCGCGGTCGTGATGCCGACGTTTATGCCGGAAACCGCGTGACGGTTCAAAGGGGGATGCGGATGGCGGAAAGGGGAATGAAAGTGCATCAGAGCGTCATCGGGGTGCGTCGTCGGCTGTTGTCGCCATGATTGGTTTTCCGTAAAATCAACTGCACCGAGGCCCGCTCCGGGCCTTGTGTCGTTTGGCGACGTAGCTCAGTTGGTTAGAGCAGCGGCTTCATAAGCCGCGTGTCGGCGGTTCGAGTCCGCCCGTCGCTAGTTCGCGTTCCGCTTTGATCGCGCGGAGCCCGAATCGCGGCTCGGTCTTTTCAGTCACATCCGATCGGCTTACGAGACCCTCTTTGGAGAATCCGCCATGGTCGCAGATGCATCGTCCGCCGCGGCGGATGGCGGCAACCAGCCGTCCCCGGGATTGTCAAAACTCGACGCCTCGCTGTTGCGCAGTGTCGCGGAAATTGCGGCCAAGAAGGAGCACCCGCCTGAGCTACAGGCACTCGCTAAGGCCATGATTGGCGTGATCCAGATGCAGGCCGAGATGGCTCAATGCCTGAGCCAATTCATGGAACTGGTCTCGGAAGAGAACCGCAAGAAGGCCGAAGAGTAGCCAGAGACGATGCGCGTCGATCTTTCCATGGGCAAAAAAAATTGACGGCCCTAGAAGGCCGTCGTACTCGCAACGCTGACATTTTCGATGACGCCGGAAACCAGCCCGACTACCGGCCGCTGCGGCGACGCCGTGAGAAGCCATAGACCATTAGCGCCAGGCCCGTGCCGGCGAGCACGAAGGTCGAAGGCTCCGGAACCGGAGCAAACGCGAGCATGCCGGCTGGGAAACCATCGAGCACGAATGCTGACGTGGGCACAAATACCGGCGAGTTCGTTTGGACCACCAGGGTAGCGCTGGTCTGACCAGCGGCGATAGCGCCCGATCCGATTGGAGCCGAGACCCACGAGAACCCGATTGAGGTGCCCGACGCTTCGCGGTCGGCGTAAGCCGGTACGATGGTACCAGCCGGCGCCGCGCGGCCCACATCGGTGCGGAAGTCGTCGAAACCGTTGATCGACAAACGATTGATGCTGTGCGTTCCGGTAAGATTCCGCAGTACGTAGGTGAACGTCAGTCCGCCGAGAGTGTTGCTGGTGTCGCCCGAAATGACGGTCGAGGTCAGCTCGCCCGTATACGTGGTGGACACAAACGGCGACGTTTGTGTCGCCAATACGACGCCTCCCACCGGCTCTGCTTCGGCCGGTACGGGCGTGAGAAGCGCACCGGGGGCTAAGGTCGCCGCCTCAGCAGTTGCTGCTGCTAGCAGAACGACAGTAAGCGCTACACAGGTTGCAAATCGAGTTGGCCGCATCGGTGGTGTCTCTCCCTCGCGTCAGGTGATTCGATCCCTAGAATAGTTGGGGACTACAACCGACACAAGCGTTTGGTTTGATGAAACCGGAAAAAAATTTATTAACGTCGTCACAGGCGCCCGACCCTTTGCCGAATGCTCGATCCGGCTCTGGGCGACAGCCACCGGAATGTGTGGATAACGCTGAAGCTTCTGGCCAAGAGGAATCGTCACAACAGTCTTTGTAGCAATAACTTGCGACTTTTTTAAGCACGTTGCTCAATCAATGATACGTAGCTTGATCTCGTCGCTGTTCCCCTTGAGCTCGGGGGCGTACATCGCGTAGGCCTTGGCGGGCAGCGCGGAGAACTGACCTGGGATTTCGGCACGCATCCTGTAGGCGACCGAGTGCTTGCCCCGTGCGAGGGCGCGTACGAAGAAAGCCACGCGGTTGTCGCGGAACTCAACGTACGCTCCCAGGGCATTGCCGCCGCCGGCGCCAGCACCGCCGATTCCGCTGGAACCACCATAACCGGAGCGGACCTCGACCGGCTCGAATCCGGCCGCCTTCATGTCCTCGAAGATCAAGTACTCATAGTCGTTCTTGCTGTCAATCTCCAGCTCGATTTCGACCAGGTCACCGCTCCGCAGCGTATCGAGATTGTCGAGTTCTTCCCGATCGTACTTCTCGGCGCTCTGGTCGACCGCCTGCCCGCGCGAGCCGGCAACCTTCGTCGTCTTGGCGGCCGGCTTCAGCTTGTAGAGCTTGCGATTGACCTTCACTTCCAAGCCGGCGCGCGTGATCGAGTCCTCGAGCGTGAAGTTGGTAAGATAGGCGTTGTAATAAAGTGGGCCACTACCCTTCTTCTTTAACTCGACGGTGTGACGGCCGGTTTCGATCTTGGCCCCTTCGAGCACGAACTTGTTGTCGTAGCTAAACAGGTCTTCTTTAGTGATCCTGACGTCCTTCATCTTCTGGCCATCGAGCCACACCTCGACTGTCAGGTCAGGTTTGCTCTCGCCGCTGGCCTTAAGGTAATCGGCCAAGGCTTCGATCGCATAGGCGGTATCGCGCGTGCTGTTCCAGTAGGTGGCGTGCTTGCGGTTGTTGAGGAGGTACTTCACGAGCTTCGGCGCAAGTTCGCCGTTCGGATCGGTCTTGGCCAGCAGCTTGAGATAAAACGCATTGGCCTCGACGTCGCTACCGTACCAGAACCACCAGGAGCTCTCGTTAGGCAATTTCAGATACGCCGTCTGGTTCTCGTTGTCCTCGACCACGAACTGCGCGATATTTCGCAGGATCATGTCGAGCTTCGCTTGCTCATTTTGCTTGTGCAACGCCAGACCGTAGAGCGCCTTGGCATATACGGCCAGATGGGTGCGGTCGCGGTACAGGAAATCGAGCATTTCCTGATTTTTCACGTCCGCGTCTGCGAGCACCATGTAAACCAGCGCGTCGAGATTGTCGGCTTGGGTCTTGTAGGGCTTCTTCGGCTCGGGCTTCACCAGTGTGTTCTTGAGTAGTTCGACTTGCTGGTCCTGGTACGTCTTCAGCCAGGCAACGCCTCGGTCGAGCACGCCCGGAACCAGCGCGACGTCGTTCTGCTGGGCCGTCTGCAAACCGTGAACCACGACCGCCGTTGTATGCGGATAACTCTGCTCGCCCCAGCCGCTAAACCAACCCCAGCCGCCATCGGAGAGCTGCATCTCGGTCAGCCGCTGCACTCCCTCCTTGACCATTTTTTTGACCTCTTCCTGGTCGAAGACGGGATTGCGATCAAAGCGCTTCCACTGTTTGGCCCGGTCGGCCTCGTCGCCGATCTCTTGAGCGTTCAGGTTGGTCCGCTTCTCCTGGATCTTTTTTAAATCAAGCCCCATGTCGAGGAGGATTTTCTGCGTGATGACCGTGGGCACGAAGCGGTTGAGCGTCTGCTCGGTGCAACCGTAGGGGTACTCGACGAGGTAGGGCAGTGCATCGACCATGGCGCCGGCAAGCGTCGGGGAATAGCGGACCTCAAGCCGCGAATCATTGATGCGCCGCTCGGCGGGAACGTTGAAGGCAATCTTGCCGACCTGGTCTTGCGGGCGCAGCGCACCGGAAAACGACTCCATCTTGAGCATTCCATGGACGTAGACCGGGAACGACTGCTCGGTGGCGTCGGACTCCTCATCGGAGAGCGCCTTCATGCGGACGGTGGCCTGACCCTCGCGCATCACCTTGACGCGCCAATCCACGCGCTGTTCCCCGTTGGGCTCGATCTCGATGGTCCGCTGCAAAGCTTGGTCAAACAGCAGCGGCTCGATTTCTTGTTCCTCACGATTGTTAAACCGCCCTGCCTTGACGACATTGGGTGCAAGCTCGAGGCAGCCGCCCTCGAGCTCCAGCGCCACCTGCACCGACTTTTTGTTCTTGAGATAGTTGTGGACGTTGGCGCTCAACACGACCTCGTCCTTTTCGACGAAAAATCGCGGCGCCTGCAGCCGAACGATGAGGTCTTTCTTCGTAATCACCTCGGTTTCGCCCTGCCCGACTTTAGTGCCGTGCCCCATTCCCCAAACCTTGACCTTCCAGGTGGTCAGGTTTTCGGGCATATCAAGCGCGATCTCGGCCAGCCCCTTCTCGTCGGTCGTGATCGCCGCGGACCAGAAGGCGGTATCGGCAAACTTCGTGCGCACCGTCGGTTGGACTAGTTGCTCGGGTGGGACCGTCCCCGGTGCTGCTCTCGTCGCTTTTTCTTGGTCGAACGCAGTAGCCGCCCCGGCCGGTGGCGCGGGTAAGGCCGCATCGGGCGGCGCACTTTCCGCCATGCCACGCTTCTCGCCGGCAGCGCCGAAACGGAGTAGCCTCTGGGCGCCGCCGAGTTGCATTCGATCGCTGCGATGGAATCGTCCGCCCGTATCACTTTCCGGAACTTCTTCGACGACACTTTCACCGAAAACACCAAGATTCTGCATCCACGTCTGCCCCGGCAGCGCCAAATTCGCAAAGTAACGCTGCAGCGTGGTCTCTGTGTTGGGGGAATGCGATCGTCGCCACTTCCAGAAGAACTCCTTGATCTCTTGAACGTTGGATCCACCCGAAATGTACTCGAGCGCCTTGTCGTAAACCGCGACAACGGTTGAACCCACAAAGGGTTTGCCGTGAAAATCGGTCAGCTTGAGCTGCACTTTGGCTTTCTGGCCGGGGCGATAGTCCGCGGCCGAAGGTTTCACCGCCACTTCGAGCACGCGGCTTTCGGGTGGAACGATGATTTCCTTGACCTCGGTATAGACCTTGCCCGACGAGATCGTCATGGCCTCGATGAAGCAGTTGGGCATGTCCTTCTTCATCACCGCGATCTCATCGACGAAGCTCTTGCCGGAGAGGCGCACGACCTTTGGCCGCAGATAGATCCCGTTTGCCGGACGCACGAACAGCAACACGGTGCTGTTGCGGCGGTCGGTGTTGACCTGCAAGTTGACCGTCCGGCCGGGGGCGTAGTCCTGTTTGTCCTGGATAAGCTCCAGTTGATTGAAGCGAAAGTCCGATCCGTCGAAGCCCTGTCCAATGATGGTAAAGACGTAGCCCCCCTCGATCGTGTGCTTCTGCTCGTCGGTGAGCTTATATGACAGGCGATATTGACCCGCTTCTGAGGCGACGATCTGCAAGCTGGCTTGCCCTTGGGCGTCGGTATTCAGGACCCACTGTCGGACAGACGTCTCGACCGGCTTGCCCTGTTGGTAACTGATTTTCAAGAGGTCGACTGTGCCCGTGCCGTTGACGGGCTTTTGATCGAGGGTGTGGGCGTGAAAATGCGCGTGGATTGTGCCGCCCACGCGGTAGTATCCGCGATCGACCCACGTGAAAACCTTGAACGGCTTGCGCGCCACAAGAACTTCGCCAGCGCCGACAATCGTGCGCCGCGACTGATCAACGACCTCGGCTGTGACGGTGTATTTATGGTCGTGGTCGGGGTGGATCGCTTTGGCGATCGAGGTGTCGATTTCAACAGCCACCGTGCCGTCCGAACCGACATCGACGGTTTGCTCGGCGACCAACTCGGGGGGTTGCACGCCACCCCACCACCACGAGGGGAGCGGTCGCCGGCAGCCCCAATCGGCCCAGCCGGGATACCAGTCGTAGTCCGAGGCGAACCACCAATATCCCTTGCCGTAAAACCAGTCCCACGGCGCGGGCGGATACCAGCCTTCCGAGTGCGTGGTTCGAGTGATCTTGTACTTCACCTTGGCATTCGTGACCGGCGCGCCGAAGTAGTATTTGGCGTTGATCGTCGCCTTGATCTTTTCGCCGAGCATGACCGGTTCCCTCGGCGCATCCACGGTGACTTCGAACTCCGGCTTCTTGTACTCCTCGACGCGAAAGCTCCCGCCGCCAAGGTTCACGACAAAGATCTGGTAGGCGCCGAGTGTTGCGTCGCCAGGTAATTCCAGTTCGCCGTCGAAGCCGCCGTACGCGTCGGCAGTGAACGCCTTCGAGAGGATCTTTTCCCCTTTCGGATTATGCACCTCAACGGTGAAGTTCTGATTGGCGAAGCTTGAGATATCCTCTTGGTCATACTTGGCATGCCGCACCCAGAACTTGTACTTGACATTTTGCCCGGGCCGGTAGACGGGCCGATCCGTAATGGAAAAGACCTTGGTCTGCTCGTACTGGGCGTCGTGGTAATTCCCGCCCCACACGCCGGTATAGCCGAGGTACGCCAACCGCCCTTCCTTCGTCCGAGCCGTGATGATCCACTGGAACTGCTCTTCGCCGGCCTTCGTCGGCCGGATGTATTGTCCGTCCTTGTCGGTCGCTTCGGCGAAGTTGGTGGTCTGCACCTCGAAGCGGTTCGTGTTGCCGATCTGCCGCTGCTTGAAGCCAAAGAACTCGAGGTTCGCGCCTGCGATCGGGACGCCCGAGACGGCGTCGGCGACAAAGTAAAACGTCCCGTCGCTGAGCGTCTTCTTGACGATCGCGGTGTCTTCGAGCCAGAGGATGATCTTGCTCGTGTTCCCGTCCTGCACCCTGGCAGTCACGAGGTAGGCCCCCGCCTTTTGCAACGGCGTGCTGACGGTAAGCCGCTGGTCGAAGTGATTCTCGCGCGGCTCGAGCGGCAGGTTCCAGGATGCCACTTTGTCGCCGAGGTACTGGCCTTCGTTTTGTTGAACCAGCCGGTGACCCAGATCGCCGATGTTGATCTTCTGCCAGTCGAGCTGTCCGGGATTGCTTTTGAGGTAGGCCTTCACATCAGCCAGCAGCTTATCGATCTTGATCGCGTGCGCCTCGAAGCTAACCTGCTTGCCGTTGCGGAAGCGGAATTCAACGGTAGCGCCCTTTCCGGCCGGCTGCATCATCACCGGCTCGAAGCGGCCCCAGTTACGAACGATCTGATCGAGCTTTTGCTTGCTATTCTCGTTTTCGGGCTGCGCCTTGATGGCTTGGCGCAGATAGTCGGCGGCTTTCGGATACTGACGGCGGTTCGTGAAGATGTCCGCGAGCTGATACGTAGCGCGCCAGATGGACTGCGGCGACTTCGCGTCGGCGAGAATCTGCTGATAGATGCGAATATGGTTGAACTCTGCGGGCAACTTGAAGCGTTTGATCCCGGTGGCGAGGCGAGCGATGGTTTCGTCTTCTCCGAGCGTGTGCAGGGCGTAGGTTCCGCTCTCATTTTTATCACTGTCGTCGTCGTTCATCCGGCCGAAAAACCAGCCGTAGTACGCCATGGTTTGCACGCCAAACTGGCTCTCCAGGAACTGTGCAAACTCGAACCGCACTTGATCCGCGTTCGACGCGTCGTTCTCCATGGCCTGCACGAGACACCAGCGCCAGCGCTGGCCGTCGGTCGCGGCGACATCCCACGATTTCGGCGCGCGATGGTAGACCGGCTCGCCGTTTTCATCGACCGGTGCGCCCTTCGGCTCGCCATAGTGATACCAGCCGCCACCTTCTTCATAGTCAGGCAGCGCTTTTGAGTCGGTCAAATACTGCAACCGCCATGCTTCGGTATACCCGCGGTTGGAGAGCAGATACCGTGCGAAGGCGAGATAAAACTGTGCGACGTGGGCCTTGTTGGCGTCGTTGTTGGCCAGCGGCATCGCTTTCGCCATCAATTGCAACGACCGCACGCGATCGCGCTCGAAACTACTGACCACCTTGCCGCCGCCCCGGTGTGGCCCCCGGTAAAACTTGCCGGCGACGATGAACCCAGAATGATCGACGTTCAGGTAGCTTTCGGCCGCCGCCTGCAAAAGTCGCCAGTTTTGGTTGTGGACCTGGATCACACTTTCGCGGAATTCGTCGATCTCCTCGACCCGGCCTAGACTGGTGAGCGATGCCACGGCCATGTTCAAATAGTGGCCCACACGGTCGCGCGCAGCATTGGCGTTGAGGGCCAGTTTACGAAAGCCCTCGTACGCCTCCTTGAAGTTGCCTTCCTGGTATTTCTTTTCGATGATAGAAGGGTCTGTCGCGTCCACCTTCTCGGCCGGCGTCGCCACGGGCGCGCTGGTAACGAGCGACAGACAAGCGGCAAGTCCAAACAGCGGTACCAGAACACATGTAGCCTTCATGGGAGAGTGCCTTCAGCGAGTGGCGGGTCGGCCTACGGGATTCTACGTCGAACAAGGGAGCTTTATCGCCGCAACTTGAAGCGTCGCCGGTATTTGGACGCGGCGGACCGGCCGAAGGTTCCGCCCGTGACAAGATTACGTCCGCACCGGCTTTGAAGGCAAGATGGATAATTACGCGTTCGCAAGGAACCACCGAAGCGCGGAAAAGCGTCTCAATAAGGTCGTATATCTCGTCACTGTGCGCCTGGACAATGGCTGGACCCCTTTTACCCCGTCCTTCAGTGCCCGCCGATCCGATGGCGCCCATTGCGCCGAAAGTCCCGTCGTCGCCGACTACGGGCGATCCCATGGCGCCGGTCGGCGAGCCAACCGCCGGCGCGCCAATTCCGCTTGCGCCGACGCCGGCGTCTCAGTCAGATCAACGAGATGACCAGTCGGGGGCACGGATTTCTGATCAGTTGGCCAGCGCGCGAATTACGGCTCGAAAGCTGGCTAAGCGCCGGCAGCAAGCGGCACGCTTTTTGATCGCGTCGATGCTGCTGCTGGCCATCGTGGTGGCCGGGCTTGGAATCGGATATGCCACCGGCGTGATTCGGTTCGGCATGCGGACCGTGGTGAAGAGCGACGGCTCAACTTCGAATGGCGATCCAGCGGTCGGCGATGAACCCGCAAGACGCGCTGGAACGCGCAGTTCAAGCGCCGGAGAATCGGGCGTGAGCCCTGCCAATTCGCAGCAGGGTAAAGATACGCCGGTGAGATCTCTGCCGGCCAAGGACAAAACCGCCAAGCCCCGGGAGCAACCGCTCGACGCGGCACAGGTCGCGCAGTTCCAGGCTGAATTGCGTGGGGCACGACAGGCGCTCGGCGAGCGCCAGTATCAGCAGGCAAAAGACCGGATTGACTCGGCCAAACGGCTCGCGGTATCCGAAGAGCAAAACCGGCTCGTCAAAAGCTTTCAGGCTCTGACCATGTACGTCGAGGGGTTCTGGCAGGCGGTGCGCGAGGGACTCCAAGGGCTTGAAACAGCGGGCGAACTTAAGTTCGGCGGCACGGTGGTCTCAGTGGTCGAAGTGGGTCCCAGTCATCTGCTGATTCGTGAAGCAGGCGAGAATCGCCGCTATTCCGCGGATCAACTCCCGGCGCGCGTGGCCATGGCGATTGCCCGGCATTGGTTTGATGGCCGGCCCGACAACAAGCTTTACCTGGGCGCGTTCCACTTCGTCGGACCGCCGATTGATGTGGCCGAGGCTAAGCGGTTATGGGAGGAAGCGGCCGCTGCGGGTGTTGATGTCGAAGCCTTGTTGGCGCTGTTGGAGATGTAGAAAGTTTTGGATTGGAAAACCACGCCCTTCGCGGACTCAGGGCTGCCACATCATAGTCTACAACGCAACGACTTGGCGCTCTAATCTTGCAATCCGCTCGGGATCGAGCCGAGCGGGAAGTAACTGTCCGACATTGTCGGCTGCCGCCGCGATGCCGAAGCGAATTGCATCCAGCATGTCGCGACCGCCGGCCGTTGCCCAGGCAATCCCCGCTGCAAGGCAATCGCCGCTGGCAATTGGGTTCACGACGCTGTCGAGACGCGGCGGGTGGAACCGATAGAGCCGGCCTCCATTCGATGCCCACACAGTCTCCGCGCCGTATGTGATGACAACCCACTGGGCGCCGCGCTCGTTCAACTCGCGCATGGCCGCGTGCAGATCGGCGTCCGCATCAAGATTGCGCCCCATTGTCTTGCCGAGCTCTTCGCGGTTCGGTTTCACGCAGTACGGCCGGCACTCCAGTGTCGCGAGCAATTCGGGGCCGCGGATGTCAAGCACCGCGCGAGCCCGCGTTGTTGCTAACAGCTCGCGATAGAACGTCGTTTCACGTGGGCGCGTCTCTTCACGTGGGCGAGTCTCTCCGAGACTCGCAGACGCATCTCGGAGAGATGCGGCCACGTGGGGCAGCGAGCCGGTCAAAACCACAACATCCGCGTCAGCGGCGTGTTCGACAAATGCCCGCTGAAAACTGGCGACTTCGTCGGGCGTCAGCGGCGCGGCGTTCTCGACCAGCTCGGTCGTGCGGCTGGCGGCTCGGTCGAGAATTGTCGTGCAAATGCGTGTTTCGGAGTTAGTTTCGATCCAGTGGCAATCGATACCGAGGGTGGCAAACTCGGCCGCGATCGCCGTGCGAGCACGGGGGCCCAAGACCGATAAAACGCGCGGGCGCCCAACAATTCCATCGCTGCTTGCCAAGTGTGCGAGCGCAATTCCGACGTTGAGCACTTTGCCCGAGGCGCACCAGTGGACCTCGCTGGCGCGGTTCACTTCGCCCGGGCGGAACGCGTCGAAAACGAGGATCTGCTGCCACGCCGGGCTGAGGCCGGCGACCAGGATTCCTCGCGGGTTGGCTTCGTCCGGTGGGCTCACAGCATCCGCTCCAGAATCGAGTACAGCTCGTCGTCGCTGATTTCTCGCGGATTGCCGCTCATGCTGTTGCCGTGGGAGCCGCGCACCAGGTCCGGCAGATGGCGCGGTTCGACGCCGATTTCGCTCAGCCGTTTGGGGATGCCAAGTTCGGAGCAGATTACATCGATCTGATCAATAAAGTCGTCGGCCGCTTTGTCGATGTCCTGGATTGGCGGGTCGTCATTGACCGTTCGACCGAGGTCGGCCAGACCGGCGCGCGCCACATCGCGGTTGGCGCGCAGCGCGGCCGGTAGCATTACGGCACAAGCCAGCCCATGCGGCACACCGCAATGTACACCCAGCGCCGCCGCCACTGCATGCGCCATTCCCAACCCGGAGTTGGCCAGCGCCATGCCGGACAGCAGCGCGGCATGTGCCATCATTTCGCGCGCGAAGTGGAGGGATCCCTCGCGATACACCACCATGACGGTCGGAATGGCGAGTCGTATTCCTTGCAGTGCCAGAGCGTTGGGAATCAGCTTGGATCGGCGGGAAATGTAGCTTTCGATCAACTGAGTGATCGCGTCCATGCCGGTATATGCGGTCGTCTGTGGTGGGACCGATACCGTCAGCTCCGGATCGATGAGAACCGCGCGAGGGACCATCATGTCGGACCGCAGGCTCTTCTTGAAAGGCGGGTCTTGATTCGAAATGACGGCATTTTTCGTGGCTTCGCTGCCGGTGCCGGCCGTTGTCGGCATGGCGAGGACCGGCAGTGGCGCCGATGTAATCTTCAATCCGCTGCCGACGCCTTCGAGATAATCGCGCACAGTCGGGCTTGCGCGGTTGGTCGCCATGGCGGCAACCGCTTTGCCTAGATCGATCGCCGAACCACCGCCGACGGCGAGGACGAAGTCACCGTCCGTGGGCCGCTCATGGCAGACGCGGGCCGTGAATTGATCAACGTCGACCGCCTGCGGCTCGCGCGAGATGGTACCGAGCATCTCGGCTGCGACATTTGCCGCGGCCAGCGATTGACGCAGTTCGTCAAGCGCCCCGCTGGCAGTGAGCGTCTTCGAGCCGGAAATGATGAAGGCACGCCGCCCCAAGTCGGCCGCTATGGGACCGAGTTGTTTTCGCCGCCCCCAGCCGAAAACAATCCGCGGCGGTGTGAAGAAGTCATAGGTTACAGGTGGTGAGGCCATCGAGGTTTTAGCGGTTCCCAATGCTTGGTGGGTTGGTTTTCGCCATCATAACGCGAATGGCGTCGCGGCACACTTCGTGCGCGACGCTTCCGCCTGCGGTATGGGCGGTCTACAATTGTGCGATCTCTGGTGGGAAACGGAATTGTGGCCTACGTACGTGAACGATCGACTTGAAATCCAAACGGCGCGTCGTCCAATCCGCGGCGCCATTCGGCCGCCGGGATCGAAGAGCATCACGAATCGCGCGCTGGTTTGCGCAGCGCTGGCGGATGGAGTTTCGACGCTCACGGGCGCGCTCGACAGCGAAGACACGCGAGTGATGATCGATTCGCTGGGGCGGCTGGGCATCCGCGTGGAAAGCGATGACGACGGCCGTACGCTGCGCGTTCACGGCTGCGGCGGCCGAATCCCCGTGGACAAGGCGGAGCTCTACATCGCTAACAGCGGGACCAGTGTGCGGTTTTTGACCGCGGTCGTGTCGCTCGGCCGCGGCACTTACCGGCTCGATGGCACGCCGCGGATGCGCGAGCGGCCGATCCAGGATTTGCTCGACGGCCTGGGGCGGCTTGGCGTCGATGCAACCAGCGAGACCGATAGCGGCTGCCCGCCGGTGGTCGTCCACGCCACTGGACTGCGGGGTGGCTCGGCAACGGTCCGCGGCGACGTTTCGAGCCAGTTCTTGAGCGGACTGCTACTGGCCGCGCCGTATGCCGACGAGCCGGTTGAACTGCACGTCGATGGTGAACTTGTCAGCAGACCGTACATCGAGCTGACGCTTGCGGTGATGCGGTCGTTCGGCGTGAACATTGAGGCGGGTGAGTGTAATCGGTTTGCTATCCCACGGCGGCATTACTCGGCGACGGAGTATGCGATCGAGCCCGACGCATCGGCCGCGAGCTATTTTTTTGCGGCGGCGGCGATCACCGCCGGCGAAGTGACGGTTGAGGGGCTCGGGCACGACAGTTTGCAGGGGGATATTCATTTTTGCGATTGTCTTCGGGAAATGGGCTGCGAGGTTCGGTACGAGCGAGACCGCACGACGGTGGCCGGGCGGCCGCTGCGTGGCATCGACGTCAATATGAACGCCATCAGCGATACGGTGCAGACGCTGGCTACCGTGGCCCTCTTTGCCGAGGGGCCGACGACGATCACCGGCGTGGGCCATATCCGGCACAAGGAGACCGACCGGATCGGCAACTTGGCAATCGAGCTGCGCAAGCTGGGGGCGAGCGTGGATGAGCTAACCGACGGTTTGCGGATTACGCCAGCGGCGCTGCACGGCGCCGAAATCGCGACCTACCACGATCATCGCATGGCGATGAGTCTTTCGTTGGTTGGTTTGCGTGTCGGTGGAGTTGTGATTCTGGATCCGCGGTGCACCGAGAAAACTTATCCCAGCTACTTTGAGGACCTAAAGCAACTCTGCCGCTAAGTGAAGTGCGGCTCGCAGCGGATTTCCCTTTTAACGGAGTTGGCGATCATGCACAACTCGTGGGCTTCGTGATGCAAGGCGTCGAGTTCCTGGGCGCTCGGTTTGCGGTCGCCGGAAAAGGTGATGGCTGGTCGCAGGGTGACTACCGTGATGGCTTGTTTTCCTGCATCGTTCTTTCCCAGCACGCCGACGGCTTCGTCGCGGTAGGCGTCGACAACGAAGCCGCGCTTTGCGGCCAGTGACAAAAACCAGAGCATATGGCAGCTTGCAAGGGCGGCCACGAAGGCCTCCTCGGGATCGACGGCGGCTTCGATGGAAAGGGGGACGCGGACCGATTGCGGCGAGGATGAGGCCGGGACTTCAATGCCGCCGTCGAATCGCCACAGGTGACCGCGGCTATAGCGGTTATCAGCGAACCCAGCGCCGTTGCGCTGCCAGACGATTGTTGCCGAGTGTTCAGACATGTGGGCGGTACGGGGCTTGCACGCAAGCGGTGCGTTTGGCGCACGTTTCGACTCCACCATCATCGGCGAACATCCCATGCGAAGGCAAGTCACGAGCGCGCTTGGTCCCCTGGTGATCGGCGGCGCGTTTGCCGCGCTGGTCTGGCTGGAACGGCGGCGCCCGCTGCGGCAGGAGGTCGAGCCGAAGCTGGTGCGGGACGTGCGGAACCTGGCCGTGGCCGCGACAAGCGCCGTGGCAATTCAATTGACTGAGACGCCGCTCGTGATGCCGCTGGCCGAGGCGGTCGAGCGGCGGCGATGGGGGTTGCTCAAGTGGTTCCGATTGCCAAGATGGCTGGAAGGCGCCTTGGCAATCGTCCTCTTGGACTACACGCTTTATCTCTGGCACGTACTCGCGCATCGAGTGCCGTTCTTGTGGCGGTTTCATAAGGTGCACCATGTCGATCGTGATCTGGACGCTTCGACGGCGCTGCGGTTCCACTTTGCCGAGATGATTCTGTCTGTGCCGTTTAGGGCGCTGCAGGTGGTGGCGATTGGCGTGTCGCCCGCGGCGCTACGGTTCTGGCAGCAGGCGACGCTGGTGGAGATCCTGTTTCATCACTCGAACGTACGGCTGCCGGGGCAGCTTGAGCGTTGGCTGAGCAAGCTGGTGGTGACGCCCCGGATGCACGGCATTCATCACTCGACCGTAGCGGACGAAGTGAACAGCAACTGGTCGAGCGGCCTGACCGTATGGGACTGGCTGCACGGGACGCTGCGGACCGATGTGCCGCAGGAGCAAATCAAAATCGGCGTGCCGGGCTACGACCGCCCGGATCAAGTGCGGCTGGGAGAGCTATTGAAGATGCCGTTTGTTGAGGAGGCGGGTAACGAGCCTGACCTGCTCACTTCTTTCCTGCCGCGGCTTTCTCGAACCCCACACCGAAGCCGGCGACCATGACTTCTGCCGGGAAGACGCCCGGGTCAACGTAAGTCAGCGTGATCCGCTGGTCGTCGAATTCGTTGTTTTCAAACGTGTACGAACCGGTAACCGGCTCTTCAATGATCTTCTTTTCCTTCCAACCAGCGTCGCGAATGCGCTTGCGAATTACGTCGGCGGCGGCCCTGGCCTTGCCACGCGGGACCTGAAAGCCAATTTGATCGGCTTCGAACTTCACCGCCTTGGCATCGGCAGGGACGATGATCGCCACTTTGACTCGCCGCTTCTCGTCCTCCTGTCTTTTTTTCTCCGCCAGCTCTTCTTTCTTGCGGTTCTCCGCCTCCTCTTTTTTTCGTGTCTCCGCGAGCTCCTTTTCGAGGCGCGGGCGATCCAGCTCGATCAGCCGTTCGATCTCGGCCAGCTCGTCCACGGACTGATGCTGTAGTGTGCCGTTGATCTTGTCGGCGTATTGTCGGGTCTCGAGAGTGAGCATCTCTTTTGCCGGATTGCGAAAAACTATAAACGCTTTCGATTCGTCGGTGATCGGGTTGTCAGTCGTGGCTTTCCAACCCGCCTGTGCGAGTTTGTCGCGGTAGAATTGATAGAGCTCCTCAAGACTGGCGGCTGTTTCAAATGTCAACTCCTTGGGGGTCACAGAATACTCGCTGTAACTGACGCGCAGCGGCTTGGGGGGCGCCGGGAGATCGGCCGACATTTGCCTGGCGTTATAGCTGAGCATCGTCTTGCCATTCTGAGTCGCCGCAGAAACCGCCCTGGCATGAAGTTGAATCGCGTTTTGCTTGTACGTGTCCATGTCGGCCAGGTCGTCGTAAGGTTCCCAGCCTTGCGCGGTGAGCAGCTTATGCACGGCTTCGGCAGTTTCGGCCGGCGATTTCTCAGTTACGTAGCTCACGCTGGTTGGACTTGAAGGGAGCAACTTCGCATCAGGCGGAACCGGCAGCTTCGAAAGATTGACATTGCCAAAGTTGGTGATGGAAACGCTGATCCAATCAGGCCGCTTATCGGTGGAATCCGGGGACAACGTCACCATGACGTGGAAACCGTCGCGCGCGAATGTGCCCTGGGCGAACGTCTCGGACAGGTGCGTTGGCGGCACATCTTTCCAGCCTTGGTCCATGAGCTGCTGGCGCTGAAACTCAAACAGTGACTTAACGTCGCCCGGTGCGCGATACTTGATATTCGCGATCGTCCGTCCGCCGCCCACGTCGGCCCCCGCGGGCAGCGGAAACTTCGTCAGGTCGAGCACGCGGCGGGCGTCTTCGACCGTGGCCGGCGTGCGCGGTTGGATGTTCTCGTCGGCGACTGCGGCATCATTGGCGGCCTTCCCAGGAGTCGCACTGTCCGCGCTCTTTTCAGTGGTGCGCGTTTCTGCCGAAGGCCTTTTGGGCGCCTCGGTGGACTTCGCGGTTGAGGGTGCGGTCGCCGGCTGATCGCGTTTCGAATCGGTCGGATGAGTCGCAACTTTGGATTCACCCGGTTTTTCGCCGCCGCATCCGGAGCAGGTTACGGCGAGAATGCAGCTCAACACATACAGGACCGAGGGCATTAAACGATGCCAGGGTGCTTCACGGAGAATTGGACGTGGCACGCTGTCGCCCCCTGAGTTGAGTTGTGAACGGCCGTAACAGGACGTAGGGAGTTAATGTTGTCGCAATTAAGCACAGCCCAAGGAACATGGCAGCGCTCTTTGTCTGGCATCACTTCTTTCCCGCGGCGCCTCTTTCAAAATCCACGCGAAAGCCGGAAATGATGACTTCGGTTCCCAGGAACTGTGTATCGGAGTAACTGATGTTCACGGACTGACCGTCTCTCCTGTAATCGAGCGTTCCGGCAGTGGTTGATGTGGCGTAATTACGCTCCTTCCAGCCGTTATCGCGAAGCGGCTTGCCAATGGCTTCGGCTGCGGTTTTTGCTTTGCCGAGGGGCACGCTGAACTTGATCTCGCCGGCTTTGAAGGTCACCGCCTTGGCGTCGGCGGGCAGTTCGACGACAACCCGCCGCCGGGCCTTTTCGGCCGCTTCTTTGTCCCTTTTCTCTTGTTCGAGCCGAGCCTTCTCGTCCGCTTCCTCCTTGAGCTTTCGCTTGAGCTCCGCCTCGCGCCGCGGGCGGTCGAGCTCGATCAGCCGCTCGATCTCGGCCAATTCGGCCGCCGACTGATGCTTGAGTGTGCCGCGAATCTTGCCTTCCTGGGGGTTCTCCGTTTCCAGCTCCATCAGATCCTTCGCCTTGTTGCGAAAGATCATGAAAGCTTTGTACTGGTCGGTGATTGGTTTTTCGGTTGTCGGTTGCCAACCCTCCTTGGCGAGCGTGTCGCGATAAAACTCATACAGCTCGTCGCGCGCAGCCGCGGTCTCGAACAGCAACTGTTTGGGCGGCGACATGTAGTCGGTATAGGTCACGTCGAGCGCCTGCGGCGGCGCGGGCAGGTCGGCCGACATCTGCGAAGTGGAATAACGGATCATCGTCTTCTTATCAAACGCGGGTATCGCATAGACGTACGCCGACAGCTCGATCGCATTCTGCTTGTATTTCTTGGTGCTAAGATCCTGACCATAGGGCGTCCAACCCTGCTCGGTCAGAAGCTTGTGTACGGCTTCGCGAGCTTCGTCGGGCGATTGCTCGGTAAAGTAGCCCACGCTGGTCGGCGTGGAGTGTTCTGGTTTCGCGTCGGGTGGAACGGGGAGTTTTGCGAGGTTGACGTTTCCTCGGTTCCATATGGAAACACTGAAGTCGCCCGCCTGTGACGAGTCTTTCGACACGTTCACGTTTGCAACGAATCCCTTGCCCGCGAAGGTGCAAGAGGCCGATGCTTCTGAGACATAAGTCTCGCCGACTTCCTTCCAGTTCATTTCGGTGAACTTTTTTCGCACAAAGTCGAGAGCCGTCTTCGCGTCCTGTGCGCCAGTCTTGTAACGAAGCACGGCAATTGCGCGCTGTGAGCCAGACTCGGCGCCTTCATGCATCGGTACGGTCGCCCGCCCGGTTTCGGGGCCCTCCGGCAACGGAAAGGTGGTCAGATCGAGCGCGCGACGTGCTTCTTCGACCGTGGCCGGCTTGCGCGGGGTTTCGTCCACTTCGGCGCGTGATGAGGTGTTGGATTTCGTCGCTAGGGACTTCTTGGAGTCCGCCGCATCACTCACCGCGGATTGCGCGGACAGCGTTTTTGATGAGGACGACGGCTCGGTTGATTTGGCGAGGTCTCCCGGGCCAGCTGCTTGCGAGGTCGCATCAGTACTACCGTTTGCGGCCGCTTTTGCAGCCGTCGGTTTTTTGCTCTTTTCGCCACAGCCGGCTATTGCGGCAATGATTGCAAAGAGTAGGGCGCATGTTGCCAAGGTGACGGAATCGTTCGTGATCGCACGCCGGCCGGAAAAGGGACACATGGCTCAAGCCCCCGAACAGAAGAAAGTGGCTTCGCAAAGATCGTTATGCTAGGCGCGCACGATGAGGCTCGCAAGCGGTCGCCCTTTTATAGCGCGATAGTTGACTTCGACGGTCAGGGATGGGTTACAATGCCGGCGCGTGGAATATCAAGGCTGGATTCTAGGGTCACCTGCCATGCCCACCACCTTCCGCATCGGCGTGATCGGTCATACGAAGCGCGGCGATTACGGCCACGGGATCGATACCGTTTGGAAGGAGATTCCAAATGCGACGATCGTGGCCGTGGCCGATGCTGACGCCAATGGTCTGGCTGCGGCGGCGAAGCGGCTGGAAGTCGAGCAGGCGTTTCGCGACTATCGAGCGATGCTCGATCAAGTCAAGCCGGACATTGTGAGCGTTTGCCCGCGATGGCTCGATCAGCATCGCGATATGGTGGTGGCTGCCACCGAACGGGGCATTCACGTTTACATGGAAAAGCCGCTCTGCCGCACGCTGCGTGAGGCCGACGAAATGATCGCCGCCTGTGAGCAGACACACGCCCGTGTTGCCGTCGCACATCAGACGCATTACAGCCCGCGCGTCCAAATGGTGAAGCAACTCATTGCCGACGGGAAGATCGGCCGCGTGCTGGAGTATCGCGGCCGCGGCAAGGAAGACAGCCGCGGCGGAGGTGAGGACCTGTGGGTGCTGGGTTCACACATCATGGACCTGATCCGGATGTTCGGCGGGCAGCCGCAGTGGTGCTTTGCATCGGTGATGCAGAACGGCAAGCCGGTTACCGCGGCCGACGTGAAGGATGGGCCCGAGGGGATTGGACCCTTGACCGGCGACGCGGTGCAGTCGATGTACCGGATGCCCGACGGCTCGACGGCGTACTTTGGCTCCCATCGCAACGCGACGGGGAGGATCTCGCGGTTCGGTTTGCAAATTCTGGGCTCGGCGGGCGTGCTCGAGATTGTCACCGGGTTTCTGCCAAGCGTGCAATATCTTGACGATCCGTCCTGGTCGCCGGGCCGCAGCAAAGGACAGTGGCGACCGGTGACGAGCGCCGGCATCGATCAGCCGGAGCCGCTCGCCGACGGTGGCTTGGAGGCGGGGAATGTGGCCGCCGTGAAGGACCTGATCGCGGCGATCGAAGAGAATCGCCAGCCGAAGTGCAGTATCTACGAAGCGCGGGGGGCGATCGAAATGATCGTGGCTTGTTTCGAGTCGCAGCGGGTGGGAGGACCTGTGGAGCTGCCGCTAGCGAATCGAGAGAATCCGTTGACTCAATTGGGTAGGTCCGAATGACCTCGTTCCCACGCACTGGGTGGGAACGAGGTCATGCCCTCCGCGGCACGAACTTCCGAATGGCTAAGCAATCGTCTGTCGCGACGCAGAGCGTCGCTGCCGACGTTCCCACGCAGAGCGTGGGAACGAGAAACAATCACTCAAGAGGAGAAAAAACATGAACCGTCGCACGTTTATTCAATCATCCTCGGGGACTGTGGCCGCTTTGGCAATGACGGGGGCCTTGGCTCGTACCCGTCGTGCGGCCGCGAAGGACCTGGCCAACGACCGCATCAGCGTCTGCGTGGCCGGAGTCGGCGGGCGGGGCAACGGTCTGTTGCATACGTTTGCCGCGCTCGACATGGTGGATATCAAGTACGTCTGCGATATCGACGAGAACATTCTCGGATCGCGGACCGATTCGCTCGTCAAGGACAACGAGCGAGTGGCCAAACGACCGCCGGAGAGGATCAAGGACTTTCGCCGGGCGCTCGACGACAAAGAGGTCGATGCGCTGGTGCTGGGCACGCCGGACCACTGGCACGCTCTGCCGTCGATTTTCGCTTGTATGGCGGGCAAGGACGTGTATACCGAAAAGCCCGATGGCCACAACGCGATTGAAGGCCGCACGATGGTCGCCGCCGCGAAGAAGCACGGCCGGATTGTGCAACTCGGCACGCAAAGCCGCAGCGGGCCGCATTTCCTCAAGGCGATGGAGTTTATCCGCACTGGGCAGCTTGGCCGCGTGGTGATGGCCAAGGCGTGGGAGAGCGCGCGGCAAGGGAGCATCGGCAAGCCGCCCGACGGCGAGGCGCCCAAGACGGTGGATTACGACATGTGGTTGGGGCCGGCACCGAAGCGGCCGTTCAATCCGAGGCGCTTCCACGGCAACTGGCGATGGTTCTTCGACTACGGCACGGGCGACTTGGGGAACGATGGCGTGCATCGGCTCGACGTTGCCCGCTGGGCGCTGGAGACGGCGATCGAAGCGAAAGGCGAAAAGCCGCTGGGATTGCCAGAGCGGGTTTCGGGGCTGGGGGGCAAGTACTACTTCGACGACGCGCAGGAGTGGCCCGATACGCTGATGGCGACGTACGACTATCCCGGTCGAATCCTGACCTACGAAATGCGGCTGTGGAGCTCGCATCGCATTGAGGGAGTGCCGGGCGAAGGGGCCGCGGTGTACGGCGATCAGGCGTACCTCGTATTCGCCAATGACGGCTGGCGGGCGATGCGGCCCAACGGTGAAGTCATCGCGCATGAAAAAGGGGGCCACTACGACCGGCAGCACGTGCAAAACTTCATCGACTGCATGCGGAGCCGCACCAAACCGGCCGCCGACCTGGAGACGATCGGGCATCCGTCGAGCTTGCTCTGCCACCTGGGGAACGCCGCCTGGCGGGCTGGGCGAACGCTGAAGTTCGACTTCGAGAACTACCGCTTTATCGGCGATGAGGACGCGAACCAGTTCCTCACGCGGCCGGAGTACCGCAAGCCGTGGGTGCTCCCGCGGATTGAGGACGTTTGATGCATGTTAAGGAATGGACAACGAATAACTTCGGTACTTCAAGGTGCGGCAGAGAGGCAATTGAACAGGAGGAAACAGAGAAAACCGAGTTCCCTCTGTTGCCTCTGACTTCTCTGTTGGCTCAATCCAGGTTGGCTCCGGCAGGATCAGCGCGAAATGCCATCCGTCAACTTGGGTGAATTGAAGTTTATGATTAAACCAAGTGGAATACAGTAGCTTCATACATAGACCGATTCGAGGAGGCCCGGCCCTTTGTCCGTGTGCACTTCAATGGCGGCACCTATACAATCGTGGGTGATTCCAGAATCTCGGTTGGAAGCGGATGCATGGGAGGACCCTAGAAAACGGAGAAGACAGAGGAAACAGAGACTGACCAGGCACTCCGCCGCGGCGGGTTGCCCGGTGCCCCGTCTGTTCTCTCCGTTGCCTCATGTTCTTTCAAACCCTTACAGTGCAATGCCGTCAGACGAAGTGCAGACGTTATTCTTCGGCCGTTCCTAAGTGCATCTGCTCAGACAAAATTCGTTTGTTGATCGATCACACAATCCAAAGAGGGCGACGATGAGCGAGCAAGAGAACGTCCAGCTAGTTCGGCGTACTTATGAGAACTACAAGGCCGGAGACTTGCAGGCCGTGCTAGGCGCTTTTGCCGAGTCGGTGGAATGGATTCAGCCGCAAGTGGAGGGGATTTCGTTCTCCGGCAAACGAAAGGGCCGTGATCGGGTAGCGGAGTTCTTCGCGACCATGTCTGAGGCTCAGGAGCCGATTGTTTTTGAGCCTCAGGAATACATTGCACAAGGCGATCGGGTCGTGGCGCTGGGTCATTATCGCTGGCACGCGAAGGCGACTGGCCGCGAATGGGAAGGCGATTGGGCGCACGTGTATACGATTCGAGACGGCCAGATTACGCGGTTTCAGGAGTATACCGACACCGCAATGGTCATTGCCGCACATCGTGCGTCTTAAGAGGCCAGAAAAAGGACTGAACCCGACCCGCGGAGCCCGACGTTCATTCACACCATTCGCGACATCGGATATCGATTTGAGATTCCCGGCGAACTGAAACTTGAAACCTGAAACCTGGCGACTACTTCCCTGCCATTTGCAGGCTGTCCATTAATAGCAACCCCTCAATAGCCGTGGCGTTGTCCCACAACTGTTCCAGGGCAGTCAAGTAAGCCAGGTTGGTGCGGGACACGGTCCGCTGTGCTTCGAGCAGAGGCAGATAGGCAAACTCGCCTTGCCGGTAGCCTCGAGTCACCAGCTCTAGCGACGTGCGCGCGTCGGGGAGAATTTCGCGCGAATAGCGTTCCACCTGTCGGCGCGCGTTCGCATAGCGCTCGAAGGCCGCGGCCAGCCGCGTTTGCAGTTGCAGCTCCAGGCGTGCGACTTCAGCCTGCGCCATGCGGAGCTCGGCGTCGGCGGCACGGATGGCGCCCTGGTTTTTATTGTGGATCGGCAGGGGCAGCATGATTTGCAGGTTGGCGACGTCGTCTCCACCTTCGTTATCGTGCTGCACGCCAGCCTGCACGTGAAGATTGGGGATCGGTTCCGCACGCGCCCGCCGCAGGGCCCATGTGGCGCGCGCGGCATCGGCGCGCGCGGCGGCCAGCTCGGGACTGGCGGCCAGCACTCGAGCCAGGCTCTCGTCCCAGGTCAATTCAGGCAGCGCGGCCTCCAAGTCCCCCGCGGCAGGCTGCGGTTGCATATCAGGTGCGCCGACCGTCGCCGCCACACGACGCCAGATTGCGACATAGCGATTTCCGGCCACCTCCGCCGATACGCGCGCCGTGCTTAGCTCGACGCGGGCTTGCAACAGATCGACGCGGCTGACTTCCTGAGCCCGAAAGAGATCGTCGGCCGCCTTCAGGCCTTGCTCCCCCAGTCGAACAAGCTCGCCGCTCAGCTCCATCGTGCGCTGTGCAGCCAGCAGGTTGTAGAACTGCGTTCGCACGTCGTTGAGCACGCGCAGCCGTTGTGACTCGAGCTGTTGTTGTGCTTGGACAATCTCCTGCGAGGCCGCCGCGCGCTGAAGGCCCAGTTTTCCCCCGCGGACAATCTCTTGCGAAATGGCAAACCCTTGCATGCCCGCTCGGCCCGCCATGCCGATTTCATCGGCCATATATCCCACGCTTGGATTCGGGTACAGGCCGGCTTGCAGCCAGCGTCCCCGCGCCGCATCGACGCGCGCGGCCGCCTGGGCCAGCGTGGGATTGTTGGCAAGTGCGATAGCTTGTAGCTCTTCGAGAGTGATGCCGGCCGGTTGCGCCGTATCACCGAGGGGAATTGGTTCGGGAGCAGGTGGCTCGTCGAGCTGATATGCCGCGGTCGTTACAACCGCCGGCTGACGCTCAACAAATCGAACCGATGAGGCAGCCTTTACGACGGGCAGAGCCGGCCACAGGCGATTCCGCGCATTGGGATGTTGTGAAGGCGATTGGCCGTCGTCCGCAAGCGCATACGTCAGCCCTCCGGCCGAAGCACAGGCTGCAAGCACAACGACTAGGGCAGAGTACACGTGGTATTTCGGAGGGGGCATTCAAGCGCTCAACGAAACGGCTGCCAACGCATGTCACGTCTTTCGTTTTCGGCATAAAAGGAGCGGCCCGCAAAGTCCCCCGTTGGTCGGCGGAAGAGGCGCCTCAACTTCGCTAGACTGACACGCCCGCCAATCAGCCGGTTGCCGCGGCGACCGCTAACCCACGGTTCTTTGGGGAACCGGACGCTAGCGCGTGCCGGCTGATTCAATTGGGTGAGACAGGCGAAGATTGCCGTTCGCGCAAAAGGTCATCCCAATACTGATACTGGGGATCGCCTAAGCGAAACGTGAACACCGCGTCGGGAAGCGTTTCCGGGCCGCGGTCGCGCGAAGCGACGCGCACGATCACAGCGCCGTCGCTACGGCGGTTTACCGAATACGAGTCGAGGTTCATCCACTCTGCTCCGAACTCACAGCCCCTCTCACCTCGGCCCGCTTGATCATTGGATGTCGTTCGTTGTGATTGCAACGCCGATGCCGCACTGCCAGACTCTGTGAGACGCCGAGCGTCCTGACTCCATTCTCTGGAAATCCGATACGCAATTCTAGGTCAAAACTCTTCCCTGGGAGTGTCGGCATAAGCCCGTTGGAGTTCACGCTTTAGCGTGTTGAAGCTAGAGTTCAAGCTTGAGCTTGCTTGGCCTCAGTTGCTCGCGGTTCACAGCCTAAAAGGCTGAACTCCAACGCCCGCAATCGCAGCCGATGCCTCCAGTTCCAGCAGCCGACGCTTCATCCGGACGCCATCCACGGCCGAGAAGCCACCCAGGGCTCCCCCGCTGGCGAGCACTCGATGACAGGGTACGATCAGCGGAGTGCGGTTTTTCGCCATTACGCCGCCAACCGCACGTGCGGCCCGCGGACGCCCAACCCGCGCCGCCAGCTCACCATAACTTCGCGTGTCGCCAAACGGGATTCGCCGTACCGCCTCGGCGACGGCCGCAGCAAACGGCGAAAGATGGCCGTTATCGACTTCGACGTCTAAGAAATCATCAAATTCGCCGGCCGCATATCGTGTTAGGCGCCCGATCAGGTCTGCGATCGCGGTATTGCCTGCCATGACGCAGTCACTGCCCTCCAGGCCGACCGCATCAGCAGCGGAATCCGCGCCGCGGTGCCCGAAACTAAGCCGTTGTAAGACGTTACCGCGCATCACCAGCGCCATCCAACCCAAACGCGTCGAAAACACGGCCGTGCTGCTAGCACTGACGTCGCGCGCTGTAAGCATAGACCTCGTTTGTGTTTGCATTCGTCGGTCTCCATGGTGAATACGTTAGCACGTTCGTTTGTATGTGGCGCGGCGGCCACCGGCGTCTTTGACACCTTTTCGGGACACATTCTATACTGGGTTTTTGTTCTTCCGCCACGATCTTTTCTGGCTCTTTGGGGAATCTCTAGATGGCGCCGCGATTTCGAGCTTAGAAGGGGGACCTGCATTGATGAACCGCTATAGTCAGTATTCCGACGATTTCTACGTCAATATGAATCTCAGCACGGAAATGGAGCTACCGAGCGGCCGCGACACGGTTCTGCACTTCTTCGAGCGGCTGCAGAAGAAATACCCGAACATGCGGAAGTTCTATTGCCGCGACAAACGTGACTTCGTTCTGGAGGAAGACAAGGACCGCGGCAACTACCGCTGGGCGTCGGTCGAGAACCGACGCGTCTGCTCGGGGCAGGTCAATCCGCCGTCGCTCGAATCGGCGCTGGAGCAGCACCGGCTCGTGTTGGAACTGGCTCCCTTCATGCTCTCGGTCAGCCCGTTGGACTGCGAGGCGCTCGATGTGCTGTTCGCGTTCGACTTCACCTATCGCGGCAACCACAACCAGTTGGTGGCCGAAGCGCTAGGCTTAAACCCCGCGATGGACCGTGTGCTCGACATCCCCGGCGCGACGGTGATGAACTTCGAGCCGTCGATCACGCTGGCGCTCGACGAAGAGTGCCGTACTCAGGTCCGCCTCAGTATTGAAACGCGGACCAGCGCCTTTCACGTGCGCACGGGCGAGTATCCCGAAGAGCAGATCAGCGTGTACCTGACGGCGCGTCAATACGGCAGCCTGCCGCCGGACACAACGTACGTGCAGGCGATGGAGCAGCTCTCTCGGTCGTGTCAGGAACTGGTCGAGACCCACGTGATCGACCAGGTGCTGCAGCCGTTGGCCCGCACGATTGCCACGAAGTAGTGGCGGGGGAAGATTTCAAATTGCAAATTGCAAATTTGAAATTTGCATTTTGAAATCATCGCCCTCACTGCGGTTCTGCATTTCCATCAACTTTCCCGTTCAAATCCGACCCGCGACCTGCCGGGCCCACCGTCACTCCGGTTGTATCGGCCTTGCCGTTTATTCTGCGGCGTACGTCTATCTCGCCAGTCCGCAATCACAAGCTACAGTGGAATAGCTTCCGCGCATCGCGCGCCGAAGGATTGCAATCCACGTAGCAAGGTGATGTGGACCATGGGCAGATTCAAGCGCAGACAGTACTTCGTCGATCCCAAGGTCCAAGGCGCGCTGGTCTTGCGGCTGCTTGGCTACTGGACGGTGACCATCGTCACCGTCACCGCCATGGTCCTCTGCTGGCGGATCATCACCACGCCAACCAATACGTTCTACAGCGAAGTAGGCGATATGTGGTTCCACTACGGGACCGCGCTCGTCGCGTCGATGCTATTGTTGCCGCTGATCGTGCTGGATTGCGTGCGAATGAGCAATCGCTTCGCCGGACCGCTGTACCGCATGCGGCGCTGCATGCGCGATCTGACCGCCGGTTTACCGGTGCCGCCGATTCACTTCCGCGAAGGCGACTTCTGGATTGAAGTGGCCGACGAGTTCAATGCCGTTTCGGCCAAGCTCCAACGGCTGGAGATGGAGCTCGCCGAAGCCCGCGGCGAAAGCCTCTTCGACGACGAGCCGTTGCCGCTGGCGGCTTCCGCGAATGGTGTGTAGTCGTCGCGAGCGGCTCGAGTCGCTCCGCAACAACCGCGGGCATATGCCTGGGTTGCTCTTGGTAGCCGTCGATGTCATCCGCGCGTCGGCCTCGGAAGGCCGTCGGGCTTACGCCTGCTGCGACTTCCTGCGCCGCCAGCCAAACAGGCCCGCGCTCAATCCGCCCAGCGATAGCATCAGCCAGGTGGCCGGCTCGGGAACTGCTGCCACAGCGCCTTCCACCGCGACAGGTGCACCACCGATCGGCGTAGCCGTGGGGTCGTAAAGGGCCCCCAACAACGTCACGTCGTCGTCATTGACGGCGCCGTCGTAGGTGAAGTCGCCCAATCCCCAGACTGCGCCCGAGGTCATTCCAAAGGTGGCGCCCACAATCGTTACGTCGTCATCGTTGACCACGCCGTCCAGGTTGGCGTCGCCGATCCGCGTGCCGCGGATGATCACCGAAGTGTCATCCACCGGCTGCCCGCGGAACGTGGTGTACGGACCCAACGGCAGATCGGCATTGACCGCATAACCGACAGCCAGCGTCGAGTTGTCGGCTTGCGCGGCGCTGCTGGTGATGCCCGGACCGTTCCAGGTGCCCAACAGATCCGTGCCGCCACGGCCGGCGATGATCCGCGCGCGTGTATCGGCGCCAGGGTTCGGGCCGCCGACCGGGAAATCGAGTATCAGGGCGCTGTCGGTTACGTCGAGCGTCGCGGTCGGCGCCGTCGGTGTACCGGGGATCGTCAAGGCACTGACATTGATCTTGCTCGTGGGGCCGTGCAACTCGAGGCGGCTCGTGGGAGCGAGGTTGACCGTGCCGGGATTGACGAAGGCGCCTAGTCTTAACGTGGCGCCTGCGTCCACTTGCACGGCGCTGGGGGGTGCGATATTTGCGGGCGGGATAATGCTCCGCGAGCCTCCTGCCGGAGTCCAGTAGACTTCGAGGCCTGCCTGGTTGTTTCCGAGCGGAATACCGTCGACGCTATTGTCGTTATGGTTGAAGAAACCGACGATGAAGTCGTATTGACTCGCCGTCAAGTTCGGCGCCGGAATCTGAGCGATCGGCGGATTGGCGGGATTGCCTGATCCGCGTAATACGACGTCGGCGTCGCCGTCGGCCCCCGCGAACCGGTTGTTATCGACGACCGTCGCCCAATTGGTCCCCGGCCCGGTATCAAGATCGAGGAACATCACCGCCCCGTCATTCGCGAGAAGCTCGAACGAAGTCGGACCGGACTGCGTGACGTTCAATTTGCCCGCAAAGCGAACGGCAAAGTTCGTGGTTTCAGCGGGACCAACGTCTACGCCGATCCCGCTTGGCGCAAAGATGTTTCCTGGGTCGTCGTCGGTGCCACCATCGGCGAGGTTCGTGATATCGCCCGGAAAGTTCAGCGGCGTGCTGATCGGCACATTGAAAGCTGGGGTCAGCGGGTTCAGGGCCGCGTCCATGGCCGGCACTGAACCGAAAGCAGACCAGCCGTTGACCGCTGGATCGGGTCGGCCCGCGGTGAATCTCTGATCGAACGTCAGTCCCGTGTTGTAGAATCTCCCGGTGACGCCTGCGATTCCGCCGCCGAGAATTGCGCCTCCCGGATTGAGACTCGTAACAACGGCGCCGGATAGATCCGTAATTCCGCTGGCGGCGTGCAGCAGACCATCGTTGGTCACCGTAGCGACGGCCGAACCACCGAACGTGCTGCCGCTGCCGGGATTGAACCGCATCGTCCCAGCGGCGCCGATCGCCAGGTTGGGCGCGCCGCTCGATGCGGCGCCGCTCTTGGTGAATTCCACTAGGTGGTTCGTGCCGGCACGCAGCGTGCCCGTCCCCTCGATTGACCCTGCAACCTGCAAACCACCGCCGAATCCACCGCCGGTGCTGGTCACCGTGCGCCCCGCATCGATATTGATGTTGCCGAACGAGGCCGAGAACGCGGTCGTGCCCAGGTCAATCGTGGAATTCTCGGTCACCCGAATGTTGTTGCCGAAGCTGAGCGCCGATCCGCTCGCGGCGACCGGAATGATGCTTTCAGCGCCGCCGGTGGGGGTCCAGCGGACCTCGATGCCCGCTTCGTTATTCGTCGGGGTTGGAAGGCCGTCGGCCTCGTCGTTGTGGCCGAAGAAGCCCACCCTGAAATCGTACGCGCCCGCATTGAGGTTCGGAGCGGGGACCTGAGCGATCGGCGGATCGTCGGGATCGCCTGTGCCGCGCGTGACATAGTTGTCGCCATCAGAACTGAAGCGATTATTGTCCGCGACCAACAGCCAGTTCGTGCCTGGGCCGGTATCGAGGTCGATGAACATCACTCCGCCGGAGTTGCTGCCGACATTAAACCTGGTCGGACCGGACTGGGTAACGTTTAGTTTGCCGGCAAACCGGGCGGCAAAGTTGATGTCTGGGATGTTGCCGAGGTTTACGCCGATGCCGCTGGCCCCGAAGATATTTCCACCCTCGTCGTCATTCCCGCCGCCGGCTAGATCGGCCGGATTGCCGGGAAAGTTGAGCGGCACGTTAATCGGCACATCGTTGAATGCTGGAGTGAGCGGGTTGAGTGTCGCATCCATAGCAGCCACAGACGCAAAGGCAGACCAGCCGTTGGAAGCCGGATCCGTACGGCCCGCGGAATGAGTCTGATTGAACACGAGTCCGCTGTTGAAGAAGTCGCCCGTGACGGCATGCAAGCCGGGGCCGGTCGGCAACGGCGGCAGAGTGCCGTCTCCTTGAACCGCCAAAGTGCCGCCGGAGAGCGTCACTACCGCGTCGCCCAATGAGTCTCCAGTCGCTCCGTCAATCGCCACTAGACGCCCAGCGCCGACGTCGAGCGACGTACTTGCGCCCAGTGTGGTCGGTGCGAGCTGACCAATCACCAAATCGCCGCTACCAATTTTGCGCAGCGCGGCGTTGGCCGGCATGTTGATCGTCGCCGTCGTCATTCTGCCGGACACATCGAGTGTGGCAGTTCCCGCACCGCCGACGGTGATGTTTGCAGTAAGGTCGTTGCCGGTCTTCCGCAACGTGCCGCCGGGGGCGATGGTGATCGCGTTGGCGGTCGCTGACGGCGTTTGAATATCGAGGCCCGAGTTGCCGCTCACATTGATGGCGTTATTGATTGTAACCGGGCCGCCCGCAGCGAAGGGGATGATGCTCTGCGTGCCGCCGGCCGGCGTCCAGTACAGCTCAATTCCGTACTCGTTCTGCCGAGAGTTAAAGCTGCCAACGATGAAGTCGTACGAACCGGCCGAAAGGTTGGGAGCCGCCAGATTGGGAATCGTCGGCGCAGCGGGATCGACCGTGCGCGCTTCGTTGCTGACTCCGGCGGCCGAACCGCTGAAGTGACCCTGGAAAGCAGGGCCGCCCGTATCGCTGAAGCGGTTGTTATCGACGACCTTTTGCCAGTTTGTTCCCGGCCCCTGATCCAAGTCGAGGAACATAGTTGCGCCGTCGTTGCTCATCAACAAAAACTCAGTTGCGCCGGGGTTGGTGACATTCAGCTTGCCCGTAAAGCGGGTTACGAAGTCGTCATTTCCGGTGAACGGCGCGGCCACACCGACGTTGCTAAAGATGTTGCCGCCTTCATCGTTGGTGTCGCCATTCACCAGGTTGCCGTTGCCGCGGGGGAAGTTGATTTCGGTGTTGATTGGCACGGTGGCCCTCGGCGTTCGAGCGGCCAATCGAGCGTCGAGGTTGGTCTTGCTGTCGAGTCCTGCCCAGCCCACGAGGTTGGTGCTATCGGGACTGAACGGCAGCAGCGGATTGAATAAGTCCTCCTCATAGAACTGTCCCTGGGTGTCGAAGAGGCCGGGGCCATTGGGCGCTGTTAAGTCTTCGATGACCGATAGAGTTCCGCCGCTGAGCGTGATCGCCGAGTTGCCAATTGGCGTGTTGCCGCCGCCAATAGCCAGCGCCGCCTTTCCACCTTGAACTGTGAGTGTGCTCCCCGCCGCTATATTGCTGTTGACCCGGTTGAGGCTGAGACCGCCGTCTCCGGTTCCCGCGGAAATGAAGTTGATGACGTTGCCGCTGGTGTTCATCGTGCCGGCGACAAACTGACCCGTACCTGCAAACGTGACGTCGCCTGTGCCGGAGGTTGTGATCGTCGTGCTGGGCGCCGCGAGCCGGCTGCCGTTGACGGTCACGGTCGTACCGCGCGCAATGGTGACGGCGCCCACGCGCGCCTGCGCTGAACGAATCGGATCAACTACCACCGTGCCACTGGCATTGAAGTTGATCGCGTTGGTGCTGAAGTCGGCGCTTTGCGTCTGGTTCTGAACATACGACCAAACGCCGGGCTGGCTGCTGGGATCGACGAATTGCAGGTCGGCGTCGGCGGGTCGTTTGAATCGCGCGTCCATGCGGTTGCCGCCGCCGTTCTCATAAAAGCCGATGGCGACCGGGTAATTGCCCGGCGCCAAATCGATTGATGTCACCGGCGAAAGGACGTACCCTTGATCACGGTTGTGATTCACCACCAATTCGCCCGCTCCAAACGTCCCGTCGCGGTTCAGGTCGATCCAGAACACGCTGCCGTCGTCGCTGCCGGTGCGGAACTGATGCGTTCCCGCCGCGGTGATGTTCATGAAGCCGCGCCACAGGCCGGAGAACGTCTCGAGATCAGACAGACCTACCGATGCCGCGGTGAACGCCGCGTCGTCGACCAGGTTCAAGGGGCCGCTGAGCTCGTTGACGCCCTCCGCCGTGGCATTGATGAGATTGCTGATCGGGTTCAGAAATCCGGTGCCGAACTCATTGTCGTACCAGCGCGCTTCGAGGCGGTTGTTGACCAATACACCTTGGCCATTGAGCGTCAGCGTGCCGCCCGGGGCGGTGAAGTTAATCGCCTGGTTGCCGAAGGAACTGGAGCCAGCGGTATCCGTGGCGGTGCCCGTTTGATTGGGCGGAATGTTAAGCTGCGCTGAGACTTCAGTCGCGGCAAATGTGGAGGCGGCTAAAACTCCGCTCAACGAAGCGCGGCGCACGAACTGAAAGCCGCGGCGCGTGACAGAACGAATTGTCCGCCGAAGCAGACGGCTCTTGCGCGTGGATACTACCGTCATGTTCCATCCCCCTAAGATGTTGACGAAGGATCAGGTTGTGAATGCGATGTTAGCTCTGCGAGTTTTCTCTCTCTGGCCGACGGACGGCACGTTGGGCGCGCGAAGCGCGCGTTGGATTTGCAGTAAAAATGTACCGGTACCGGGAGAAGTCCGCCGGGGACTCCCAGCCCGCAGTCGCCTCGATCACTGTTCCGCGAAGTGCCGAGCGAGTTGGAGAAAACGGGCGAAAATGCTAGAAACAAGAGCGGTCATCTAGCGGCCGCCCCCACAGATTAAGAAATCGTTAAGGCCGTGTCAACGATTTGGTCAGCGATTCTGTCGCGTGGCTCGGGGCGGGATTGCCCGTGCGGATCATTGATTGATACGATTCTTGTCCGAAAGCAGGTGACTCATGTGCCGCAATAGCCTCCGCCGAACCGCCTTCACTTTGGTCGAGTTGTTGGTCGTGATCGCGATCATTGGCATTTTAGTGGCTCTATTGCTGCCCGCCATTCAGGCCGCCCGCGAAGCCGCGCGCCGCACCCAATGCAGCAACAATATCCGACAACTCGCGCTCGCCTTGCACAATTATCACGATGTCCGCAAGCAGTTGCCCTTAGGCGCGGTCTGGATGGCCAAGTCGACTCCCTCGCCCGACGGCAGACAGGCAAACTGGGGCGCCACCTGGCTGACCATGATTCTGCCGCAATTCGAGGAGGGCAACCTTTACGACCGCTACGATTTCAGTAAGCCCGCGCGACATGCGACCAACGCGGCCGTGACCAGCCAGCGGATCGCCACCTTGATTTGTCCCAGCGCCGACCCCTTGACGCTTAATTTAACCGAATCCGGCGGCAGTTTCGCCAAGGGGAATTATGCCGCAAACTACAGCGCCGACGATTGCATGTCATTCGTCGACTGGGACACGGAGTTTTCCCGAGGAATCTTTGCACCGGTGCGGCAACAACATGTGAAATTCAAAGATATTAAGGACGGCACTACGAAGACGATCCTGCTGTCAGAGATTCTGGGCAGCGATGCCATGGATGACGGCCGTGGGGCCTGGGGACACGTCGTCGGACCGGCCTTCAGCGGCAACGGCAACTTCTTCTGTAATGAAAGGGATGGTGTTTGCCGGTTCAATGGCCCCACCAATGAATTTCTCACGCCCAACAGCAGTCGGTATCCGGACCATCCGCCACATTGTGGAGGTCCTCTGGGCACCCGCTTTTGCGTAGATGAAAGGAGCGAAATCACGCACATCGGCGCGCGAAGCCGGCATCCCGGCGGCGTCAACGTAGCAATGGTCGATAGCAGCGTGCGGTTCATTGACGATACGATTCATCCGCGCGTCTGGTATACCTTGCTAAGCACCAAGGCCGGCGAGTTGGTTTCCGGTGAGTTCTGAGGTTCGAAATGCCACGCCGCGCAGGCTCTAGACTCGCTCTGAGGTTGGTTGCCAGCGGAATGCTGGTTTGTTTACTCGGCTGCGGTTCACCGACGATTCAAGGTGGTCCGATCAGCTATCCTTTAGACATCAAACGTTTGGCTCTGGCCGTCGAGGTCGTGTCGAAGTCTTCGCCCCAGGAGACACCCGGTCAGGTGGAGGTGCTTTTGGAGAATTTGCGCGACGCACCTCACGAAGACGTTGGAGAACACGGCGAAACGATTGAAGAGATCGCGAAGCTGGCTAAAGAACTGGAGTCGCTTTACAACCAGCCCGCCGCCCGCGCGACAACCGATCAGAAAGTCAAGGAATTGGCCACTGCGGCCAGGCGGATTCCCGGCAAAGTGGTTGTCCGCGAAAAGGAGATGGAGTAGACAGTCCGCTGACGCGCGGCACCGTTCGCGTGCCTAGACGCTGCATTGTTGGACGACGGAAGCTACAGCGTCTCGCGCGCCTTGAGCACTTCGTCGAGCACGGTTTCCATCCGGCTCTCGTCCGCGAATGGCGAGAGGACGTAGCTTTTTATCGCCACAAGCGGTTCGCCGTAATCGGTCTGGCGGTAGCAATCGGTGAGCGAGATCGCCACGCCGCGGCCGGCGACGACCTCGGCGTGAACCCGCGTGAAGATGCGGCGGTTGTAGTCGTTGTGCGCACGCACGCTGTCGCGATAGCTCGGATCGCTCTCCTCGCGCGCTTTAATCGTGAAAGTGTCGACGCCGTCGGGGTACGCGCGGAACAGTGTTACCGGCCCCACGTTCTCTCCGTTGAGCACGGTGACGTTCGGGTGCCCCTCGATCCGCTCGCGGAGCACCTCGGCCATTTCGACCGCGTGGCCCAAGAGCGCGCGGTAGCCTTCCTTACCCAGCAACAGCATGCTGCCCAGCGCCGCCATTGGTCCCGTGCCGCTGCGCGTCGTTTCCAGCGTGACCATGCCCGGATGATGCTGGCCGGACTGGTACAAGTACGGCATCGTCTCGCGGGGCCGGCCAATGCGCTGCAAATCGCCCGCGTCCTTGAAAAGCACCAGCGACGCGACGTACGGACAGAAGCCGGTCTTGTGGAAGTCGATGCCGATCGAGTCGGCCAGGTGCAGATGGCGAATGCGGTGTGTTGCGGCCGCCAGCGCCCGCACCGTGCGGCCGCGAAAGCCCAGAGCGTTCGCGAGGAAATCGTAATCGTTGAAGACGGACCAGGCCCAGCCGATCACGGCGTCGGCATGCAGATGGGGGCGATAGTCGAGCGAGTAATCCGCGACGAGCTTATCGCGGACCGCCGCCAGTGACTGCAAGTCGTCGATGCCGAACGCGTCGGTCGTACCCATCGTGGCCACGATCGCCGCGATCTTACGGCCGCCTTCGATCGCGGTGCGCGCGGCGGCCTCCAGCGCGGCCACGTCGATCGAGTTGTCAACGTGCGTGGGCACGGCAACTACGTTGTCCTCTCCGATGCCGAGCCACGCCGCGACGGTAAGGCAACTGTAATGGCTGTGTTGCGAGGCGAGCACGACGGCGTCTTCACGCAATCCCCGCCGGCCGGCGCCGGGCACGGCTTTCTCCAGACCCACGCGCACACCGTACAGCAGGCCGCCGGTGCCGCCGAACGTGAACAAGCCGTCGGCCGCCATGGCATCGTAGCCGACCAGCGCGGACGTCATGGCGGCAACACGGACTTCGGCCTCGGAGACGCGCTGTGCGCTCTCGTCGCTGCACAGGTTCGGATTGTACGTCGAGGGCAACAGCACGCCGATGATGCTGGCGATGGATGGTTGCGGTACGACGTTCACCTGGCTGCGCGGATGACCCCAAATGAACATGCCATTAAGGTAGCTGACCAATTCAGGGATTACGCTTTCGGTCGCGCGGCCCTCGTCGGCGAGCTGCGCCTGCCGCGCGGCGGTGTAGTCGGGCGTAGCCGGAGCGCCCAGGATTGGCGCTTGCGACTTCAACGCATCCACCTGGTCCAGCGCGCGGGCGATTGAGTAAACGAAGTATGCGTCGTGCACCGGATCAGAAACCGGCTGCGGAAAGGCACGCCGCAGCACTTCGAGCAACTGGCGATGGCGCGGCACGACGGCGTCGGTCATGTTGGAATTCAGCCTTCAGGCTGCTGCGATGCGCACACGCTATTTGACAATCCCGCGCCCGCGAAGCCAGTCTTCGCACCGTCCGGGCCAACTCGATAGCACCCGATCCTTTGGCGCCAATCCATAGCCGTGCCCGCCTTTTTCGTAAATGTGTAATTCGGCGGGAACTTTGGCTTTGCGGAGCGCCAAGTAAAACAGCACGCTGTTTTCGGGCGGCACGGCGCTGTCGCCGCCGGTGTGCATGAGAAATGTCGGCGGGGTCTTCTCGGTCACCTGCGTTTCATTTGAGAGGCTCTCGACCAGTTTCGGATCGGGTTTGTCGCCGAGCAGGTTTTTCTTGGAGCCGCCGTGTGCGTACTCCGTCGCCAGGGCGATCACCGGATAGACCAAGATCATGAAATCCGGCCGGGAACTGACGCGATCGATCGCGTCGGCGGCGTCGCGGCGGCCGTCGTCGAAGTGCGTGCCCACGGTCGAGGCCAGATGTCCGCCGGCCGAAAAGCCGATGATGCCGATCTGGTCGGCCTTGAGTTGATATCGCCTGGCATTCGCTCGCGCAAAGCGCACGGCGCGCTGCGCATCAAGCAGTGGCGCGGGGTGGCCGTACCCCGTGTTGCGATGGCGGTACTTGAGGACAAACGACGTGACGCCGAGCCCGTTCATCCATTCGGCAATGTCACGGCCCTCGTGGCTTAGCGCCAGATGGCCGTACCCACCACCGGGACAAATCACGATGGCACTGCCCGTTGCCGTCTCAGGCGGGGCGCGATAGACCGTGACCGTTGGTTTGTCATTATCGATATCCCCCTTCGCCAAGGGCGCGCCCTGGGGCCAGAGCAGCTCTACTTGCGGCTCGACGGCCAAAACAGCGGTCGTGGCAAAGAGCGTCATGCAACCGATGGCGAAGGATGTGAGCGCCTCTGGGCGCGACGGTCGAATGGTCAAGGTGGCCTCAATGATTGTAGGGAGATGCGCGGCGAAAGACTTGGCCATGATACTGCCTGCGCCATGGCCAGACTACTCGTCGGCTTCAATCGGCGTAGCGCCGGCCGGTGGCGTACCGCCGCCCGAACGGACGTACTTCGTACGCTCGTGCGCATAATCCGCGGCCGTGGGCAGGTCCGGCTCGACCGCCCCTTCCCGCGCAGCGTTTTCCCACAGCTTCAGCAGAAACGGCCGACACCAGCCGCAACCGGTGCCCGCGCCAAAGCATTCACTCATCTGACTGGCCCGCTGCGGATGCTCGACGCGCAAGAAGTTGATCACCTTCCGCTTGGTGACGTGAAAGCACAGGCAAAGCTCGTCGTCGAGTTCCATGGGTTATCCAGCAACGTTGACCAGCACGTCGTCTCCATCGACGCGAACTTCGAAACGCGGGTGGAAGTATTGGGCATTCAGCCGGTGCTGACCTGTCGAAACGTCGAACTGCCAGCCATGCCAGGGGCAAGTGACGATGCAGCCGGTGAGCACGCCTTTGCCCAACGGTCCCCCCTGGTGAGGGCAAACGCCGTCGAGCGCGTAGAACGTGCCTGCCACATTGTACAGCGCAATGATCCGGTCGCCGGCCACGTGCTCCGAGGCCGTGCCGGGTGGACAATCATGAATCGACGCGATGCGAGTCCACACGCCGATAGCATTGCACTTGGAGAGCGGCCGAGTCAAATGAGCGGGACCCGTATCTGCGAGTCGTTGACTCGCAGCTACTGGCGAATCGGCCGCTGGCCGGCGACGGCCATGTGGCCGTAGAGTACTTCGCTGCCGCGGTTGCTGGCCCGGAGGATATAGAACTTCAACGGCTCGAACTGGGAAAAGTCAGGACGATTGAGAATGTAATCCACATTCTCCGGTGTGACCGTCTCCCACTCGTGCATGCCCAACAGCACGTCGCCCCGCTGAATGCCTTGGCGCTCCGCGGGGCTGCCTGTGCGGACTGCGAGCACGGCCAATCCACCGCGGTAAACGCGGTTGTTGTAGGCCTTGAACTGCTCGGCGGGAATCGTCGACAGCCGCAACCCGAGCACGGTCCAGATCTGGTCGCCGGGCGTCGTTTCGCCGCGCGGCCGCCGAGCAAGCTGCAAGGCGACCTGCAGCGACTCCTGCTCGCGATCGACGCTCAATGCCAACTCCTCGTCTGCGTTGCGGCCGAGCAGCGCCCGCTCCAAGTCGAGTGCCCGACGGATTTCCTGGTCCGCAACCCGCTTGATGACGTCTCCGGATTTGATGCCCGCCCGTTCAGCGGGGCTGTTCTTTTGCACCGATTGGACAATGAGCCCGTGGCCTTGGTCCTCGGCCGGCTTGGCGACGATGCCGTGCCACCGCCCCTCGAGCCGCGAGACGCTCATGAGATCTGCGGCGATTGAGATTGCCTTGTCGATCGGAATGGCGAAGCCAATGCCTTGCGCCTGGGCGCGGACGGCGACATTCATGCCCACCATTTCGCCGTCGATATTCAACAGCGGCCCACCCGAATTGCCAGGATTAATGCTGGCGTCGGTCTGGATCAGGTCCTCGTAGCTTTGTGCGTCGCTGACCTGCACCGAGCGGTGCAGCGAGCTGACAATCCCGCGCGTGAGCGTGTGCGAATAGCCGTAGGCGTTGCCCAGTGCGATCACGGGCTCACCAATCATCAGGTCGCTGCTGGTGCCGATGGTGACGACCGGCAGCGTGTAGTTCAGGTTGACTCTGATCACCGCCAGGTCCTGGGCCGGGTCGCTGGAGACAAGCTGAGCCACGTGCGTGGTGTTGTCCGCCAACGTGACCTCGATTCGCTTCACTCCCTCTACCACATGGTAGTTAGTCAGAATGTAACCCCGTTCGTCGATCACCACGCCCGTGCCCATGCCGTTTACGCGGCGGGGACCGTCGCTGCGCGCGGCTGCGTCATCGGCGGCGGTGACCGTTTTCTGCCCGTGGATGTTGACCACCGAGTGTTTCGCGGATTCGAACGCCTTGACGATCGGCGTTTTGCGCAACTCGGAAGCCAGCGCTGTCGCCACTGCGGCCAGCGCCACGAACACAACCAATGCGGAAAGCAGGCGCGAAACTGGGCGTGAAACGCGCAAGCTGCTGCAGGCGGGAGATCGGCGCATGAGGGGTCGTCGCAGTCTGGAGGGCGAATGCGGAGCACTTTCGGCCGACGGCGAACGACCATAACGGTAGCGCTCGCTTACGCAGCCGAAGCACGCTTTGTAAATCGGCCCTGGCCGTAAAGACCCTTCAAGGCGCTAGCAGATGAGCGGCAGAGATCGCCCAGTTTGCCGGCTCTGGGGAAAAACTTGCGCTAGTCCCGCTAAAGTTACAGTTCTGTCGCCGGCGGTGCGCTGGCTGTCTCGAACACAGGCCGCGTCGGCACGGGGTGAAACTTCGAGACCGGTGGTTGGATGGAGGCGGGATCGATCGCACCCCCCTCGTACGACAGAAGCTCAGGCGGGCAGTCGGAGCTGACTTCGCCATGAGCCAACCACCGCGGGAGAAGAGGATCGATGTTGATCGGTCCGCGCGGCAGCGAACAACCGGGCAGAGCAATTCCCGTCAAAACGAGCACAGCGATGGCAAAGCGGACGTGCATACGATCCCCAAAAGACACTGCCGGTCCGTTATCGGCCGGTGCGCTCGACAAACTTGAGCTAACCGCCAGAGTTTGTCAAGGTTGCCTATTTAGGCCGCGCGACGCGCAACAGGAATTGCAAAGCCAAGAAGACTACCAAGAGCCCCAGCAGCACGTACGGCACAGCGCCGACGACTTGGGCCGCTTGCACGAACCCGGCATGCTTGAGCAGATTTGCGGCCAGGGCGCCAATGATCATGCCGGCCAACGCCAGTAGAAGCAATGCGCAACCCACGCTGCTCATGATTCCCTTAAACGTCGCCGACGGGGAATACTCTTGCTCGTACAGGTCGATCGTTCGCCCCTTGGCCAGGCTGCGGTCGATCGTTTCGGTCAGCTCGACCGCTCTTGCGGCATCGGGCCAGCGCGAGAGTATCTGGCGGTCGGCGAGCACGCCGCGCAGCTCGTCGAGCGACGTGAGGTATGGGTTCCAAGGCAGCGCCTCGACGACTGTTGGTTCGCCGCCGGTCCGGAGCTCGAGACGCCATGCGGACGGTTCGAGCGGCATGGTTAGCGTCGCCTTGCCGCGCTCACCGGTGACCGTCAGCCGGCTGTCAGAAAACTCGTCGGCTGGGACAACCCACCAGCGGAACAAGCGGTTTTCGGCGCCGGTCATCTGCACGCCCAGATTGTTATACGCGGCGAACTCTCCAACCGCGGTCAAGCCGGGCGAGCCCATGGCGCCAAGCTGCGCGACTTCACCGCCGAGAAAGCGGAGCAGATCCACGTCGCGGGCGAACTGGGATAGCACTGCCGCCTTGCTCCGCTCGGTCAGCGCGCGCTCGAAGACGACTTGATCGACACGTCCGACAGACGACGCATCTGTCAGATTGACTATTTCCTTCAGCCGCACAGCCAGCGGGTGTCGCCGCGCCGGGAGGAAGGGCACGATGACGCCATCGGTCTCGCGGCGGATCATGTCAAGTTCGTAATAGGCGAGCATCGACGTGTGCACGGGGTGCGCCACGAGCATCGGCACGCCGCCTTGTACGAGCTTGCGCAGTTGCTCCAGGCGTCGCTCGTCGTCCGCAAAATCGCGGCTGACCATGACGGCGTCGAACGCGGCTACGCCGCCGGTGGCGCCGGTCAGCAGAACCTCCCAGGACTGTGTGCGGAGGGCGTCGCCGCCGAGGAGCGATTGCGCTTGCTGCGTCCCTTCGACGTCGCACAACAACACGAGCTGGTCGTGACCGCTCCGCTGCGCCGCGCGGGCCAGCGCGAGGGTCGTCTCGTCGAGTCCCAACAGAGCGAGCCGCATGCGGAGCGTCCGAAACGAAAAACCCCCGATGCATTCGCGATGCACCGGGGGCTAGCTGGAATTCGAAGTCTGAACCAAATCCGTGAGGCGTCAGTCACGTTCTGCGCCTCACACCCTCATGCCCGGTGGATCTGACATGGTGGCCCCTCCGTCTACGAGACATCCAGATGGTTGACCGATCGCCCCCGCCGCGGCGGGCGACACTTTTAATCAATACCCGATGAATTGGCAGTCTGTCAAGATTTCGTAGCCGTACGCCAGCGGATTGTGCAAAGTTGTACGGGAAATCAGCCGGTGGTGATGATTCAGAAAAGTTTATGCATCGGTGCGAAAGGTCTGCCGTGCGTCACAAACGTCGCATGTGGAAACCACCATCGACGTTGAACCGGTCACCAGTGCTGAACGGGAAGTAGCCTTGCACGATGGCGGCGACCGCGCGTGCCACATCTTCCACCTGGCCCCAACGACGGATCGGCGTCAGCCCCTCGGCAATCAACTTATCGTACTTGTCATGGACTGGACCGGTCATGTCGGTTTCGATTACGCCGGGGGCGATTTCGAAGACCGCGATCCCCTCGTTCGCCAGCCGATCGGCAAACAACCGGGTCATCATCGAAAGCCCGGCCTTGGCCATGCAATAGTCGCCGCGGTTGGTCGAGGCCGTATACGCGGAAACCGACGAGATATTGACGATCTTGCCGGCCGGCTGAGTTTTGGCACGAACGAGCTGGACCATGTGGCGCGCGGCGAGCTGGGTCAGAAAAAACGGCCCTTTGAGATTGGTGGCAAAGACCTCGTCCCAGGCGTCTTCGGTCGCCTCGAGCAGGTCCTTGCGACCGGGCGAGGCAATGCCGGCGTTGTTCACTAGCACGTCGAGACGGCCGAACTGGCTAAGTGTCGTCGCGATCAGCGACTCGCGGTCGTGGGCAGCGGCGATGTTGCCCTGCGCCGCGATTGCACGTCCGCCGTCCGCAACGATCAGGCCGGCGACTTCTTCGGCGGCATCGCGTCGCGTCGCAAAGTTGACGACGACGGCGTGCCCGAGTTTGCCGAGCTCGAGGCAGATGGCGCGGCCAATTCCGCGTGAGCCTCCGGTGACAAGGGCGACGGGGTGCATGGGGAGGGTTCAGGGTTCAGGGTTCAGGGTTCAGGGTTAAATCGTTTAGCCGACGCCGGTTACAGCGGCGAGTGGGGTTGAGGTGAGTTCCCCGATGTAAGGCGATTAGGTGTCTAAAATGACCGGCTTGCGTGGATGGGGCTAGCATCGCTATGCTAGCATCGCGGTTCAAGCCGCTCCACCCGCCACGGCGGGAACGGAATCCCCTCGTACCACAAGGAGGCGGTCATGCTGGTTCTCTCTCGTAAGGTCGGCGAACAGCTTCTTATCGGCGAATCGATCGTGGTGACGGTCGTTCGCATTGGTCCGCACGATGTGCGTATCGGCATCGAGGCGCCTGCCGACGTGGAGATTGTCCGGACCGAGCTTATCGAGTCAGCCACTGTTGGAGTTCAGCCTTCCGGCTGTCGCGGCGACTCGCGGCGGCAAGCTGCCGCGGCAAGCTAAAGCTTGAACTCCAACGCAAGCTAAAGCTTGAACTCCAACGCAAGCTAAAGCTTGAACTCCAACACAAGCTAAAGCTTGAACTCCAACGGAAGCTTTGACTCCAGCGCCGTGCGTGTCCCATCGCGCACTCGCAGGTCTAAATCGTTTCGCCGTGCGGATTCATCGAGTCCGCCGTTGTCGGTTGCGTATTTCTTCAATCGTGCAAGCTTGTCTGCGAGCGGCGCTTCGGTCGAGTTTTCGCTTCCGGGCGCGCGACCCCAGGGAATCGCGGTACCGTTCTGGGTGATCAGCTCGTATTCCGTTTCCGGCGGGGCGAACTGTCGGCCGGTTGTCGGCACGCGCCGCACGCTCTGCAAGTGGAGGTCGTCCCAAACCGCGCGCAGGGCCACAGCAATTCGTGCCGCATCGAGCACACAGCGGTCGCCCCACGGAGTTCCCACCGGGCCCAGCGGCTGACTTTCGATTCCGACAAGCCGGGGATACTTTCGCGCATCCACTGTCGTGAAGTCGGTACTAGGGAGCACCACGGCCTCCTCATCGACCGGAAACAAGCCCCCGGGCACTTCGACCATCGCCGCGGGCCGGCGATAGGTCAGTTCCACGGTCACGCGAGAGGGATAGTGCTTGGTCACTCGTTCCACATGCGCGACCCAAGGGTGCAAGGCAAAGGCCTGGGCCAAGCGTTCCGCCAGCCGTTCGTCGAGGATCGAAAGCCGGCCGTCGAGGCTGCCATTACGAAGCGCCTCGGCCTTCACATCCGTTCGAATCCAGGCCGGCGTCGGCGTTATCTGAACCTGGTGCGGCTCGAGCGTGTACTCCGGACGGAGCAGGACATCGTCTTCGACCCGGTTCCACAGCCGCCAACCCCCGTAGCCGCAGGCCGCCAATACGAGCAAGGCAGCCAGCGCCGCGCGACGGCGATATCCGAAGCGCACTAGCGGCCGCAACAGCGCGAGGGTCAGCCGGCGGAGTTGGCGTTGTTTGTTTGTGCCGCCCATGACCGGCCTCCTGCCGGATGTTGACCCGCGACTGGACACGCGTTGCGTTTTGCAAAGCCTAGGAGCCGCTAACAAATCACCGCGTGTTTGCGCAATCTGGCACTGCTCGCGGCGAGCAGTGGCACGCGCGCGTCGCGCACTGCGCCGACGTGCCGTCGGCGGCTAAACGTCTACCAGACCTCGATCTCCGACTCGAGCTCGACGCCCAGCCGCTCGGCCACGGTGCTGCGCACCAGCTCGATCAACTGCAACACGTCGCGACTTGTGGCGTCGGGATCGGCCACGATGAAGTTGGCGTGTCGATCACTCACTTCCGCCCCACCCACACGCGCGCCTTTCAGTCCGGCTTGCTCGATCAGCATGCCGGCGCTGATGCCGCGCGGGTTCTTGAAAATGCATCCCGTGCTCTGGTGTCCCAGCGGCTGGCTGGCCTTCTTCATGATCCAGTTCTTCTGCATCCGCTTGGTAAGCTCCTGCGGATCCTCGCGCTCCAGCTCAAACTCGCAGGCGAGAATGACCAGGTCGTCGAGGTTGCTCTGCCGATAGGAGAACACTAACTCGGCGCGGTTTCGGGTGACAATTTCCCCGGTCCTGGTCATCGTCGTGGCGCGGCAGACCCATTGGCCGACATCGCCGCCGTGACTGCCGGCATTGCCGTGCAGCGCTCCGCCGAGGGTTCCGGGAATACCGACCAGCGGCTCGAGCCCGACCAGGCCTTCGCGCACCGCGGTGGAGACGACGTGGATCAGGCGGGCGCCGCTGCCGGCGCTGAGGTTTTGCTTCGACGGCTTGATCTCCTGAAAGGCGGGGGCCGAAAGTCGCAAGATCATCCCCGCGACTCCCTCGTCGTGGACCAGCAGATTCGAGCCGCCCCCCAAAACGCGGATTGCAATTCCTTCGTCCGAGCATCGCCGCACCAACGCAGCCAGCTCGTCGATGCTGTTAGGTTCGGCAAAATACTCCGCCGGCCCGCCCAGCCCGAACCAGGTATGTGGGCCGAGGAGCTCTCCGTGCCGGACAATGCGTTCGAAACCTTTGAAATTCATGCGGCAGCGTGGCAGTTAAGCGCGAAAAAGCTGGGCAATCTGCACGGTCCCCATTCTATCTTGCTCGGCAATCGCTGGAGCGATTCGGCGCAAGGGACCTCCGGATCCTCAGCCTTTGCGCATTGTGCAGAGTCGAGCCGCGGTCGTCCACTGGAAACGGAGTGGTCAGTCGATTGGACTGGCCGCGGAATTACCGCGCATCGGGAATGGATTTCGGCGAAAATAATTCGAATCACGGATTCTGCGCGGTAATTCGGGCATCGGCGTCAACGTGGCTCTCCACAAGTTCTTGCGGCATGCTGGGATGCGACGCTTTCATTTCGTCCGCGCGAGGGAATTGCCGCGCTTTTGTTTGCGCGTTACCGGAGCGGTTTCGCTGGCCGGGAGGGCGTTTTTTCACTCCGCGGAGTTGTTTCCCAAAAATGGAGGTTGAGCGGAAAGAATCCCATCGGCTGCAGGAGCGCGATTCGATCCTAAGTCTTCATCGCTGCGCTATTTCGGTCAATTGCAGCGGTCGGACCGGCCGGGAATTATTTCAATTTCGAGCGCACTTCAGACTTCGCGGATTGGAAGTATTGAATCGCAAAAGCAGAGTTGACTGTCATCGAGATGTCAATGAGCGGAGCGGCATGGGTGAGTGCCGTTACTGGCCATTAGTATACAACATAAGTGGCACAGTTGTCAACGGCTTCGACCTCGGCTTACGCATCTATTGTGAGGGATTAAGCAGCTTCAGAATAACCGCTTGGGGGATTGTGTTTTCTCGGTTACGATAGGCCCTCCCACCATACATCCCGCCGTAAATCCCTTTGTGTCCCGCCTGCCGCCGCATCCATCGCTGCCTTATTTGTGGATGCTGTGCGGCGCGGCGGCGTTTGCCGCGATGGCGGCGTTGGCGCATGCCTTGGGGCCGCAGGTCGATTGGCGCGTGATCGCGATCGCGCGGACAGGGCTGGCGCTGGTGTTTGCGCTTTTGCTGTGCGCCGCGGCGGGCGTGCGGCTGTTTGTGTTCCACCCGCCGATGCTGTGGATTCGCAGCCTCGCGGGGAGCATCAGCCTGGTCTGTACGTTTTACGCGCTGGTGCGGTTGCCCGTCGGCGATGTGCTCGCGCTGACGAATATCTTTCCGCTGTGGATCGCGCTGTTGTCGTGGCCGGTGTTGGGCGTGCGGCCGACGTTGGGCGTCTGGGTGGCCGTGGCGAGCGGGATCGCCGGCGTGTGGTTGATCCAGCAGCCGCACTTGGACGATGTGGGCGCCGCGCCCTGGATCGCCGTGGCCGCGTCGATCTCGACGTGCGTGGCGATGATGGGACTGCACCGGCTGCACCATATCGACCCGCGCGCGATCGTGGTGCATTTCTCGGGCGTGGCGTTGGTTTTTTGCGTGGTATCGCTGGGGTTTACGTCCGGTTCGACGGGGCAGACGCCGTCGGCTGCCGCGCTGGGTGAGTTCAACGCCCTGACGATGACGATGCTGTTGGGCGTCGGTGTGTCGGCGACGGTGGGGCAGTTGTTTTTGACGAAGGCGTTTGCGGCGGGGCCGCCGGCGCGCGTGTCGGTAGTCGCCTTATCCCGAGTCGTGTTCGGGATCGCGTTTGATCTGTGGCTGTGGCAACGGAAACTGGAGCCGATGACGGTGCTCGGGATCGCGCTGGTGCTCGTGCCGACGGGCTGGCTGTTGATTCGGCACAAGCCGGAAGTGGTGACGGAAGTGGCGGGAGATGCGTGACGCGAATGGGGAATGGCGGAATGGGGAATGGGGAGTGCGGAGTTGCAGGGCGATTCTTCGTTGAGGGTTGTGGAGTGTGAGACTACAATGGCCGCTTCGGTGGGGCGGCCGGCTGATCTTCCTCCGGTCTCCATCGTTTGGAATATTTCCGTTCAACAAGCCAACAGGTCCCATGGAACAAAACGCACATCGGCCGCCACAATCCAACGCTGCGGCAGGTTCCGGCGCCGCGGCGCGGGGATTCACGACGGTCGAGTGGCTCGTCTGCGTCATTGCTTCGATCGGCTTCGCGTTTGATATCTACGAACTCTTGATGGCCCCGCTGGTGTTTCCACCCGCGATCCAGGAGCTCGTTCCGGGGGCGGATCCACTGGCGGAGGGTGCGCCGCGCGAACTTTTCCTGACCTGGGTCGGTCGGCTGTTTTACATTCCGGCCTTCGCGGGTGGGATCTTCGGTCTGCTGGGCGGCTACCTGACCGACCGGCTGGGTCGGCGTCGGGTGTTGACGTACAGCATTTTGCTGTATGCGGTTTCGGCGTTTCTCGCCGGCTTCAGCACCAGCATTTGGATGCTGCTGGTACTCCGCTGCACCACGTTCATCGGCGTTTGCATTGAGTTCGTCGCGGCGGTCGCCTGGCTCGCCGAGCTGTTTCCCGAGCCGCGGTTGCGCGAAAAGGTGCTCGGCTACACTCAGGCATTTTCGTCGATCGGGGGGTTGCTGGTGGCCGTGGCGTACGGTCTGGCCGTCGATTACGGACAGTATCTGCCGGCCATCGCGATGCCGGATCTCCTTGCGGGCACGCTCGGCACGATCGGCGAGACGAGCCATCACGCGCCGTGGCGATACACGCTCATGAGCGGCCTGATTCCGGCAATTCCGCTGATCATCATTCGTCCGTTCCTGCCCGAGTCGCCGATCTGGAAGCAGAAGAAGGATGCCGGCACGCTGAGGCGGCCGAGTTTCAAAGAGCTTTTCACCACGCCGCAGTTGCGGTATGTGACGATCATCACCACGTTGATGTTTGCGTGCAGTTACGGCGCGGCGTTTGGGGCCATCCAGCAAATCCAACACATCATCCCGGGTCTTGCGGAGGTTCAGGAGGATGTCGCAGAAAATGTGGCAGCGGTCGCAAACGATCCGGAGACGACGGCCAAACCGGCGGAGGTCCAGGAGCGGCTCAAGAAAGTGGCTCGCATCAAGACCGTCCAGGGCACGGCGGCGGATGTCACCAAGGTGCAGGAGATCGGCGGGCTCACCGGCCGCTTCTTATTAGCGATTTTGGCGGTGATCATTGTCAGCCGGCGTTCGCTATTGCGGCTTTTCCTGCTACCGGGTCTGGTGGTCATGCCGCTGGCATTTGGCTGGGCGGCCACAAATAGCTTGACGTGGACTTATGTAGCCCTGTTTCTGGCGGGGCTGTTCACGGTTGCCCAGTTCAGCTTCTGGGGCAACTATCTGCCGCGCGTTTTTCCGATTCACCTGCGCGGGACGGGGGAGAGCTTTGCAGCCAACATCGGCGGACGGATGATCGGCACGAGCTTCGCCTGGGTCACCACCACGCTGGCCACGACGGAGCTTTTTCCCGGTTCCGGTCCCGTCAAAACTGCGTACACTGCCGCGGCCGTCGGCTTGAGCGTTTATCTGGCGAACATCATTCTCAGTTTCTTTCTGCCCGAGCCGGAGGCAGAACTGCCCGAGTTTAGCGACAAGCCGTGATGAGCGTGCGCTGTCCCGGCCCGATCGAGGTAGATGCCCATGCCCGACAACCCAAAGCACCATCGGCACACCTCACGAGCGACGAGCGGGCCAACCAACGTTCGTGCGATGGATTCGTCGCCAGCGGCCGCCGGCAAGGGGAAGTGGATGGTGCTGATCGCCGCATTTCTCGGCTGGATGTTCGACGGGTTTGAGATGGGGCTGTTTCCGCTGATCGGCGGTCCGGCGCTCAAGGAGTTGCTTGGTCCGACGGCGGCGGCATCGGGGGACACGGACAGGTGGTTCGGCGGGATCATCGCGGTGTTCCTGATCGGAGCAGCGACCGGAGGCGTGCTGTTTGGCTGGCTGGGTGATCGATTTGGCCGCGTGCGGGCGATGTCGCTGTCGATCTTCACCTATGCGATCTTCACCGGGCTGTGCGGATTTGCCACCGAAGCCTGGCACATCGCGGCGTTGAGGTTTATCGCTTCGTTGGGGATGGGGGGCGAGTGGTCGCTAGGTGTGGCACTGGTCAACGAGATTTGGCCGGGGAAATCCCGGGCACTCATCGCCGGCCTGATCGGCGCGGCGGCGAACGTGGGGTTTCTGTTGGTGGCAGTGTTGAGCATTGTGCTGTTGAGTTTTATTTCAGGCATTGAGTCGTTGCTCGGCGCGGTGGGCTTTTCAGAAGGTTGGATCGATCACTTGCTGGCCAACTCCGCCTGGCGATTTTTGATGATCTCGGGGGCGGTGCCTGCTCTCTTGATTTTTTTCATCCGCCTGTTTGTGCCCGAATCGGAAAAGTGGGAACAGGAACATGCGCGCGGGGCGACGTCGCATTGGGCAAACCGCGACTTGTTGGGCGTGTTAATCGGTTGCGTCGCCTCGCTGTTCATCATTTGGACATGGATGCCGGAAGGGCTGGGACACCCACTGGATCTTCTGGCTGATCAAGCCACGGTAAAAACAACGGCTGCCATCGGTATTACGATCGCCGGCCTGATCGTCGCTCTGATCGGCTATCTGTGGCCCGTGCGTCGGTATCTGACTCGCGCCAACATGGCGGGCAGCATGCGTTCGGCAAGCGAAGGCCAGGTATTAGGCAGAATGCTGTTGGGAGCGGCATTGTCGGGCGTGGCGCTGCTAGGAACGTGGGGGGCCATTCAATGGGCGCCGCGGTGGGCGTTTCAGCTGCAGCCCGATCCCGCACAGCACGCGAAGGAGTACACGCAGATCTGCCTGGCGTTCGGCGCCATTGTGGCCACGATTCTGGCTGCCTTGGCCGCGGGGCAGTTTGGCCGCCGCATCACTTACACGCTGTTGTGCCTGGGCTCGATTGGCTCGGCGCTGTTGCTGTATCAAGGCAACGCCGAGTTCGGACCGTTTTTTCTGGTGTGCAGCTTTCTGGCGGGCGGGATTACAGCCGCTTTTTACGGTTGGTTTCCGTTGTATTTGCCCGAATTGTTTCCGACGGCCGTTCGCGCGACGGGTCAGGGTTTTTCCTACAACTTTGGCCGGATTCTGGCGGCGATTGGTGGTTTGCAGACGGCAACGCTCATGGGGTTGTTTGATGGGAGCTTTCCCAAGGCGGGATCCGTGCTCACCGCGATCTATCTGGTTGGGGTGTTTATCATCTGGCTGGGTCCGGAGACCAAAGGCAAGCCGCTGCCGGAATAGGGTCCGTAATGAATCGCAGAAACGCGGAGTCGCGGGGAGACGTTGCAAACTGCAAATTGCCGATTGCAAAGTCGCAATTTGCATTTCGCAATTTGCGATTCGAAATTCGTAGGATCGCAAACCCACGCCAGAGCAATGTCGCCCCTCCGGGGCTTCGATGTTTTTTGGGGGACGATCCCCGGGGGCTGGCGCCCCCGGCTACAGAATGCCGCCCCTCCGGGGCTACTCTCCGAAGGATTCGTTGCATCCTTGTAGTTCTATTGGTCGGTCTTTGCGCGGGATGCGGGAAGCCCGATCCCAACACGATCAAGATCGTGTCGAGCCTGCCGCGGACGGGGAGCGCGCGGCAGCAGAGCGGCACGCTGGTGAATGGGATCCGGATGGCGCTCGATGAATCCGATGAAGACGCAGAGCAGCCGGGTTGGCAGGTCGCCGGGTTTGACATCGAGTACCGCGATATGGACGACGCCACGGCGATCGCCGGCACTTGGACAAGCGAGCGCGAGACGGCCAATGCCATCCAGGCCAGCCAGGACCCGGACGTGATGGCCTATATCGGGACGTTCAACTCCGGCGCGGCGAAGGTCGCCATGCCGATTCTCAACCGCGCCGGCCTGTTGATGATCAGCCCGGCGAACACTGCGGTCGAGCTGACCAATCCCGAGTTTGCCGACCCGCGCGAGTTGGCGGGCTTGCGACCTTCGGGGAAGATCAACTTCTGCCGCGTGGTGCCGGGAGACGATCAGCAGGCGCTGTTTGCGGCGGAGTGGACCAAAGAGCTTGGCTTCCAGCGGGTGGTGGTGCTCGACGACAACGAGGTCTATGGCAAAGGAATCGCCACGCTGTACGCGGAGAATTGTGAACGTCTGGGCATCGAAGTGGCTTACCGCGACAGTATCGACGTGAAATCGCAGGAGTTTCGCTCGCTGATGACGCGGATCAGGCGATATGAGCCGGAGTTGATTTACTTCGGCGGCACAACGCAATCGAAAGGGGGCCAGTTGGCTAAGGACATGGTGGAGGCCGGTCTGACGTGCAAGATGATGGTGCCCGACGGCTGCTACGAAGAGGCGTTCATCGAATCGGCCGGGGCGCGTTTAAACGATCGCGTGTATGTGACGTTCGGCGGACTGCCGCCGAGTGAGCAGACGGGCGCCGGCTTGGAGTTCGTCGAGCGGTATCGGCAGGTGCACGGAGTCGAGCCGGACGTGTATTCGGTGTACGGCTACGAGGCGGCAAGCGCAGTGCTCGAGGCGATCCGCCGCGCCGGCAAAAAGGATCGCGCGGCCATTCTCGACGCCTGTTTGGGAATCAAGGATTTCTCACGAGGCGCCCTGGGCACCTGGTCGTTTGACGAAAATGGCGATATTACAAATTCGCAAATCAGCGGCAATGCGATCCGCGACGGGAAGTTTGTGTTTGTGAAGAAGCGGGCCGCGGCGGAATAAATGAATGATGAATGATGAATGATGAACGCGGAAAGATGAACGCTCTCGGCACAGCCTAAAGGCTGAACTCCAACTCTGAACACTCATGCTGGCCGCCGTGGCAGACTTCTCTCCGTGGCAACAGTTGGCGCAACACTGCCTCGATGGGCTGGCGGTGGGCGCGCTGATTGCGCTGGTGGCGCTCGGGTACACCATGGTGTATGGCATCATCGGGCTGATTAACTTCGCGCACGGCGATGTGTTCATGCTGGGCGCGCTTTTGGCTTGGACGATGCTCGAGCGGTTTGGTTTGAGCGGCGGATCAAGCGGAGTGGCGACGGCCGCCGGACTGGTGGCGATTCTTTTGGCAGCGCCGCTGTTTTGTGCGGCGCTTAACGTGGCCATCGATCGGCTCGTCTATCGCCCGCTCCGCGATGCACCGCCGCTCGCGCCGTTGGTCTCGGCCATCGGCGTGTCGTTCATCTTGATGAACATTGGCCAGTTCTGGGCCGGGGAGGCCGATCGCAACGTTCCCGCGCCGTTCGCGTCTCATAACCTGCTCGGCGAGAACGCCGCGGTGCAAATCCGCTCTGTCGACGCACTGTTGTTTGCCGTGGTGGTGCCGCTGATGATCCTGCTGACGCTGTTGGTGCAGCGCACCCGCCTGGGCCGGGCGATGCGCGCGACCTCGCAGAACCGCCTGGCGGCTCAGTTGATGGGGGTGAACGTCGAGCGCGTGATCGCCGCGACGTTTGGACTGGGCGGAGCTTTGGCCGGCGTCGCTGCGTTCATTTCGGTGCTCTATAACCCAACCGTCAACTTCCAGATGGGTTATCAGAACGGCCTATACGCTTTCACGGCTGCGGTGCTCGGCGGGATCGGCAATATTCCCGGGGCAGTGCTGGGCGGGCTGGTGATCGGACTGGTGCGGTCGCTGGGCACAGGCTACGTCGGCGAACGTTGGACGAGCGCCATAGTGTTTGCGATTTTGATTCTGATTCTGGTCTTCCGACCGGCGGGGCTGCTCGGCCGAGCGACCAAGGAGAAAGTATGAAGGCGCCGCGCTGGTTGCTGGGTTGGGGCGCTGCTGCGGCAATCTTTGCGGTCCTGCCGCTGGTGGCCAGCGCCAACTTGACGGCCGACGTGTCGAACCTGTTTGTGTTTGGAGTGTTGGCGCTGGGCCTGAACGTGGTGGTGGGGTATACCGGCCTGTTGCACTTGGGAATCGCGGCGTTCTTCGGCATCGGGGCGTATCTCTGCGGCATCCTGACGGTGAACGTCTATCCGTTCCAATTGGGTTATCTACCGACATTGATTTTCGCCGCCGCGGGGGCCGCGGTAATGGGCGCGGTGTTGGCGGCGCCTGCGCTGCGATTGCGGGGCGATTATCTGGCGCTTGTGACGTTGGGCTTCGGCGAAGTGGTGAAGGTCATGCTGCGGAACTTCGAGGAGATCACGGCCGGCACGCGGACGCTCGGTCCGTTGCCGACGCTGCAGCCGTCCGAAAACATGGCTGGCATGTTACCCGCCATGGACGAGGTGCGGATGCACCACTACCTGTTCTACTATCTGGCGCTGGTCATCCTGGCCGCCGTCATCGGTCTTCTGCACGTGCTGGAGCGATCGCGGCTGGGACGCGCCTGGGTGGCGGTGCGCGAGGACGAGCTGGCAGCGCAGTGCATGGGGATCAATGCCGCGCGCGTGAAGAATGCCGCGATGGTGCTGAGCGCCGGTCTGGCGGGGCTGGCCGGTTGTTTGTATGCCATGCGGCTCACGAACACTTCGGATCCGAACGCCTACGACTTCAATCGCTCGGTAGTAGTGCTGTGCTGCCTGATCCTGGGCGGGTTGGGAAGCATCCGCGGGGCGCTCGTGGGAGTGTTGTTGCTCATCGGTTACGACTCCATTCTGGTGCCATTGATCGATCAGTGGGTGCAGGACGCGGGTCTGGCCGACCGGTTTGGAGGCGTGCTACAGATCAGCCGCTGGAATCTGATGCTGTTTGGGCTGGCGCTGGTGCTGATGATGCGCTTTCGGCCCGCAGGCTTGCTGCCCTCGACGCGGTTGCGGCATGAGCTTGGTCGCAGTGGATCGAACGGTGCATCGGGAACGGCGTGACCGCGGAAAGGCCGAACGTTCCCGCTTTGGCACGCCGTTCGCACCGATGGGGCATGGGGACGACTCATACGCGGGCGGAAACAGATATGAAAAAGCGCGAGTTGATCAACACGGGTACGGACAAGCGGTTTGTGCGACGCGACAACCCCGGAATTCTGGCGAACTCCGCTACCTGGGACAGTTCAAGGAGAGCGACGACGTAGGGCGCTCGCTAGCCGCCGATCGCCGGCAAAAGGCCAAGGCGAAGTCGGGCCACGGCGACAAGGGCGACCGATAAGGATAGGGCAGGAACCGGCGGGGGCGGCAGGCTTCTCGGTGTCACCGTTGCCGGCCGCCACCCGCCTTTTTTTGTTGGCCCGAGTGCGTTGCGCGGCAAGCTAAGAACCGCTAACAATAGTAACCCGACGCGTAAGCGAGGCCGAATCTGCTGGTTCCTCGCTCACGCTTCGGGTTACTGTGTGCCGGTTGTGTTAGCGGTTCTACAGCTTGAACTCCAACGACGGGCTAGGAAGCCCGTCGTACTACGGCTTGGCGGCGACTTGCGCGGCGAGTTGAAGCTTGAGCTCCAGCAATTGGCTAGCGGCCCAGGCGAGCCACTCGGGGGCAGGCCAGGAGTACGGCCGGAATTTTTCCAAGAGGCCGGACTGCTCGTTGAAGAATAAGGCGAGCTGCGGCCCGAGCTTGCTGGCCACTGGAGTATCGGCCAGGTAGCTTGAATCGTTCTGGCTCATCTGGAAGAGCACGCGCATGTCGAACTCGCGCAGGCCTTGCCGGTCGATCGCGCGATTGAGGTTGCCGAGCGTGTCGCACCAGACGATGGTGTAGACACCGACGCTCGGTCCCTCGCGCAAGAGATTGGCAAACTGCTTGTCCGGCGTGGGCCGCTTGGCTTCGCCCGAAAACGAAAAGCCGAGGTCGTTTTCGTCGCGACGGAGATCGCGGAAGCGACCCAGGTCGCTGACAAACACGAGCACGTCCGGGTAGTTGCCGCTCTCGTCCGCTTGCCGGCGATCGACTTCGGCGGCCAACTCGTCGAACGCCTCGGCGATCTCGCGCCGCGGGACAACGCGAACGAGGTGTGGGACGACGGACGTCAGCGCGGCGAGCATGCGCGACGGATCGGTGTCGGCGCGGGGACTCTCGAATACGTAGAACCGTGCGCCCCGCCCATCGGCGAGCGACTCGGCGGGGGGATGCTGGCCGGCGGCGCTAATCAGGACTGCCGCCATCATCGAAGCAGCGGCCTCCTCGCGTTGACCGACGATGAGCAGATTGGAGCCATTCTCGCGGCGGAAAACGGCGGATGTCGGTTCCTTGATCGCCACCGCCTCGCCGAGCCAGCCGGTGCACAAGGGGGACGGCGCATCCCAAGCCGGCTGCGAAAGCCGTTCGTGCAAAATCTCGTTGCGCCGGATATCAGCGGGCACGTTGCCTTCGAAAACGATCTGCCGCGGCCGCTGGTGCTGTTTGTCACGAGCGGCCAACGCGCGAACTTTGGAGAGATACTCCTCGCGGCGTTCGTCGGACAGCCAGACCACTTGGAACGGATGATTCCCTTCGATCAATCCGCCGGCGTCGTTGTAAATGGCTTCGCCGGGGCGCGAGAGCAGCCGGGCGGCGGTGTTCTCTTCGCTGAGGATCAAATGCGCATCGGCCTCGCTGCACTGGAGCGCGATCCGTACGCCCATCTGGCCGATCGTGCTGCGAGCCAGGCTGTAGGCGCCGCCGAGGGTCTGCGAACCGAGCAAGACGTGGATGCCGAACGCCCGTCCCTGCCGCACGAGCCGATCGAGCAACAGCGCCGAGTCCTGCGCGATCTTGTCATCTTCCACGAACAGCTCGTGGAACTCATCGATAACTAAGAGGATGCGCGGAAGCGTCGTTGAACCGTTCGACTGGCGGTACGACGCCAGGTCCTGAACACCCGCCGCGCGAAATAAATCGCCGCGGCGGCGGAGCTCCGCATCGAGACGTTGCAGGACCGAGAGCCCGAATTCACGTTCGCTTTCGATCGCCACCACGCGGGCGTGGGCAAGCTCGTGCGTGGCATAGGTCTTGAACTCGACTCCCTTCTTGAAGTCGATCAGATACAGCTCGACCTCATCGGGGCTGTAGAGCAGCGCCATGTTGGTGACCAGCGCGTGCAGCAGCGTCGATTTGCCGGAGCCGGTCTTGCCGGCCACGAGGACGTGCTGCGATGTGCCATGCCCCAGGCGGAGGTGCTGCAGCTTGGTGGCGCCGGCGCGGCCGAGGGGCACGTCGAAGCCGAACAGCGTGCTCTTGGACCAAAGCTGGTCGGCGGCCGGCGCGATGTACTCGAACGGCACTTCGACGCGTCGCGAGTCCTTGGCGCTCTCGCCAGCCATCCGCACGATTTCGGTAAACCGCTCTTCGCTTGGCGGCCCCTCGACTGCCAGCGGGAACGCGCGGAAGTCGTTGTCGCGCCAGACGAACTCGCCGTCGCGCCACAAGAGGCATGTGCAGTACGGCGCGACATCGTTGAGATCGAAGCCCGGCGGCAGCGGCTGGTTGGCATCGACCATCAACAGTGTGTACACGCCGCAACGCGCGCCGCTGCTCATGATGCTCACCAACCGCCGTGCGGCCGCCTCGCTGAAGTTGGCCGGAAAGTTGGCGACGACGAGAATGCGGAACGCCTCGGCCACCTCGCCGGCCTGCACGTTGTACTCCTCGATCGTCTGAAACTCGTTGCGGAGATACTTCTGGATGATGTTCTCCATCTGCTCGGTCAGATCCGCGAGGCGTTGCTCGATGTGGCCGGGCTCGGTCCAAATGCGGCTGGTGACCAGCACGTCGTCGTAGTCGGCCAGGTGCATGAAGCCCGCGAAGTTTTCCCCCAGCCCCACCGGGTCGATGATGGTGAACCGCACCTTGCCGGGTGGAATCGTCGTCAGCATCCGGAGCATGACGGACTGCAAGAGATCGATGCCTCGGCTGCGGCCGTCGCCGGTGGCTTGGATCAACAGCGAGCCTTGCTGGGGGAAGTCCAAGAGTGCTGGCAGCGAAAACTCGGCCGGAACGCCGTCGTTAAGTACGGGTTGTTCCGAAATGCCGCCGGGGACCGTGTGCATATCGACGGCGAGTTGGCCGAAGCGGATGGAGTTGGGCGCGCCGCGGGCCGGCTCCCATTGCCGCCAGGCGTCGCTATTCCAGTCTGGAAAAAGCCGGCCGTCTTCGCGATTCAGTTCGGCAAGCTCGTCAACGACCTGGCTCAGGCCGCTCCGCCAGCGCGCCGAAAGCTCGTCCCAATCGCGACCAAACTGAGCTTCGTTTTCCGCCTTGGCGGCCTCAAACCGCCGCTGGGCCTCGTCGAGGCTGGTGCGGTAAGTGATTTGGATTTGGTCGAGCAACGGAGGATACTTTTCGTCCGCCGCACGGAGCATTTCCCGGCGGTCGGCGGTCGCCTGTTGAATGACTCGTTCGGCTTCTTGTTGTGCGTTGGCCGACTCTTTGTCGCGGCGATCAATCAACTCGCCTCGGCGGCGCTCGTACTTCGACTTTGCAGCTTGCAACTCCTGGTCGCGGCCGGCGAGCAATCGCTTGTGCTCCTGCTCCGCCTGAGCGCGAATCGCTGTAGTGAGTCGCGTACCCGCCGCCTGAGCTGCAACCTGATTCGATTGGATAGCGGCATAGGCTTCGCTCACACGTCGGCATGCAAAGAGGCGAAGCCAGAGTGTCAGCAGGCTTCCGACGACGACGGCGCTGCCGAGGGCCGCCGCGAGCAGGCCGAGCCGATCCAGTTGAAACACAACCAGCACCGGCACGGCGGCAAGAATCAACAGCGGAATAAAAATCGCCGCCAATTGAGCGCCGGCAAACAACGCCGGAAGGGTCATTTGCTGCAGCGTCACCACGCGCGTGGTGGTCTGTTGCAAGGCGGTTTCGAGCTGGGCGGCACAATCGGTCGGCGGAATGTCGGGTGGATCGGGCGGCAAGATGTCGAGCACGCGGCGAAAGCGGCAGACGCGCAGGTGTTGCCGCGCCTGCTCCACCTGCCGCTCCATGTGGTCCAGATAGTCCCGGACTCGTTCGTCGGTCTGCTCGACGAGCTCCTGAGGCCCTCTCTCGCGCGACTCGAAGATCGAGTTGGTTTCCCAGGTTTCGTTTTCGAAGTCTTTGTCGATCGCTTCGCTGGCGATGGAGAACTCACGAGTTACGCGGCGCTGGAGATTATCGAGCGCTGCGCGGGCCTCGGCGATTTGAGTATCCGATTCGGTTGCCGCGCGGTGGCGGAGGCCATCGTACTCGCGCTGGGCCGTCTCTTTCTCGGTGTGATAATGGCGGGTAATCCCCTGTTGTGCGTCGCGGAAGTCCTGGACCGCACGGCGGCCGCGCTCGTCGTATTCGGACTGGCGGCTGCGCTCGGCGGCATCGCGCTGGGCGGCGAGCCGAAACAGTTCGGCCAGCAAGCGGCGTTCGGATTCGACCGTAAGCGGCATGGAGGGGAGGGTTCAGGGTTCGGGGTTCAGGGTTCAGGCGAGACAAGGAGACAAGGAGACTGGGAGACGAGGAGACTGGGAGACAAGGAGACGGTCTCGCGTCGCGTTTCGTGCTTCTGCATCATCCCCTGATCTCCCTGCGTATCCCCGCCATCTCCTATTAAGTGACCTCCTGCTGAGCACGGTCGAGGACTTCGGCGAGGCGGGCGGCGGCCTCGATAATGACCTTCACTTGCGGCTCCAGATCGGCCAAGTACTTGTCCTCGAAGTTTTTGCTTGCGGTGTCACGCCAAATGGTTTTTGTATGCTCCCAGCGCAGCATGATCGTCCGCATCGCCTGCTCGAGCTTGACCGCGCCGGAATGGATGTCGCCGACTTTCATGTCTCTCTCAAGGCCGGTATCTCTGTGTGTTCACCGTCGGTCTCGTTGGTCGCGAGTGGAACGGTGTGCGAATCGGATTGCTCATCAGGCTGTAGCGCGACCGCATCGCCGACTTTGGCTTCTTGCTCGAGGGCTGCGGCTGCCGGCGGATCGGCGACGGCCATTGAACCTGGCTCGGCACTGCGCGTGGCGACCTCACGTAGCGCTCGTGGAACTTCGGCTGTGAAATACCGGTCCAGCGACGCCATCATCCGTTCGAGCGTGGCGACGCCTTTGGGCAGTTCGCCATCGAGCATGCTGAGGAACTGCGCCAGGCGGGCCTGAAACTCCCGAAACGCCTGCTCCGCCAGCCGCCCCCAATGCCGCACGGCTTCGACCTTGATTTCGGCTACTTGCAGCCGGCGCTCCGCCTTGGCGAGCGCCTTCTTTTCGTCGATGCAAGAGGGGGTGTAGTTGGCAATGCGCTTGAAGGTCCGCGTGTTGTGAATCTCGATCTTACACTCTTGTACTCTTTCACGGCCGCGGCGGACTTCTACGTTCCAGGCCTGCGCCTGGTCCTCGGTGATGTACTCGAGCGCTCGGCGAGCCTCCATCTCGATCGCTGCCAGCGCCTGCCGGGCTTCGACGATAAAGGTGCACAGCGCCGAGCGAAACTCCGAGATCGCACTGACCGCCTGAACGTTGGCCGACATGAAGCTCACCGCTGCTGCAAGTATTCGTCGATCCGATCCGCCTTGCGCAATAAGAAGGGAATATATTGCTCGTTGGCCTCGACGAAGCGGCTGATCGACTTGATGCTCTGCTCGAACTCTTCGGTGAACTTTTGGTGCTCCTGGTCGCGCCACGTCGAGCCGAGGTTGATCGCCTGACGCTGCAGCGCGGCGAGGTTGGCGAGCAACTCGCTATTGAAATGCTTGAGCTGTTGGGCGAAACGCCGCAGCTCCCCGGGATTGACAATGGCTTGCGACATGCGCGCCTCGAAGCAAAAAACGACGCCGACCGGCACTCTAGCCCCTCGCGAGCCCTGATGTTTATGATAACCGCGGCCCCAGGCGGCGGAAAGGAACGGCGGCCATTGGCCAAAATAGGTCAGGATTGCACCATTCAACCCATACGACCGCTACAGACGTCAATCGATGAACAAGGCCTCATTCGAAATCGCTGGGAATGTCGTCGATGCGCTCGCCCAGCGGATTTACCATGCGCGGCTGGTGATCCGCGATGGCCGCATCCACGAATTCCACGAGATCAGCGAGGAGCGCTCCGACGAGCGGTATTTGCTGCCTGGGTTCATCGACGCCCACGTCCACATCGAGAGCTCGATGCTCGTGCCGACGGAGTTTGCTCGGCTGGCGGTCGTGCACGGCACCGTGGCCACGGTTTCCGATCCTCACGAAATCGCGAATGTGCTGGGCGCGGACGGCGTGTGGTATATGGTCGAGAACGCCGTGCAATCGCCGCTGAAGTTTCATTTCGGCGCGCCCTCATGCGTGCCCGCCACTCCGTTCGACAAGGCGGGAGGCGTGATCGATCGCCGCGGAGTCGCCGGGCTGTTGGACGATGACCGCATCCGGTACTTGAGCGAGATGATGAACTTCCCGGGGGTGCTGCACGACGACGCCGAGGTGCTCGCTAAGATTGCCGCGGCGAAAGAACGGGAAAAGCCGGTCGATGGACATTGCCCCGGGTTGCGCGGCGACGCGCTGGCGAAGTACCTCGCCGCCGGGATCAGCACCGACCACGAGAGCCGCGCTTATGAGGAGGGGTTGGAGAAGCTCGAGCGCGGGATGAAGCTGATCATCCGCGAGGGCTCGGCCGCCAAGGATTTCGAGGCGCTGCATCCGCTGATCGAGCGATACTCCGAACACTGTATGTTCTGCAGCGACGATAAGCACCCCGACGAGTTAGTCGGCGGCCATATCAACCAGCTTGTGCGCCGCAGCCTGGACAAAGGGCACGACTTGTTTCAGGTCTTGCGGGTGGCCTGCATAAACCCTGCGCTGCACTACCGGCTGGACGTGGGTCTGTTGCGGCCTGGAGATGCTGCGGATCTGATTGAGGTCGACACCCTGCGCGATTGGAATGTTCGCCGCGTGTTCATCGAGGGGCAGCTTGTGGCCGAGGATGGGCGGTCGCTTTTGCCGCGCGTCGAGCCGGTAATCGTGAACAACTTTGAGACACCACGGAAGAGGCCTGACGAGTTTCGCGTACCCGCACAGGCGGGCGAACTGCAGGCGATCGAAGCCATCGATGGACAGTTGGTCACAAACCGGTTGCGGATCGCACCGCGAGTTGAAAATGGCGAGGTCGCGTCTGATGTCGAGCGCGATCTCTTGAAGATGGTTCTCTGCGATCGCTACGGTGGTGGCAAGCCGGCCGTGGCGTTCGTCAAGAACTTTGGTCTCAAACATGGCGCCATCGCCTCGAGCGTCTCGCACGATTCGCACAACATCATCGCGGTCGGCACATCCGACGACGAACTGGCGGCGGCAGTAAACGCCGTGATTGACGCCCGCGGCGGTATCTCGGTAGCTCGGGGGGGACAGATCGACGTGCTGCCGCTCCCCATTGCCGGCCTGATGTCGGCGGGCGACGGCCACCAGGTCGCCGCCGACTATTCGCGGCTCGACCGGCTGGCCAAGGACCTCGGTTCGACACTCACTGCGCCTTTCATGACGCTCTCATTCATGGCGCTGACGGTCATTCCGGAGTTGAAACTCGGCCCGGAGGGTGTCTTCGACGTCGGGAGATTCTGCCATGTGCCGTTGTTTGAGTAAGAACCGCTAACACAACCGGCAGACAGTAACCCGAAGCGTGAGCGAGGAACCGGCAGATTCGGCCTCGCTTACGCGTCGGGTTACGATTGTTAGGGTAATTATATACTTGACTCATCATGGATGCGGTGATAAAATGACGGCATGAGCACCACATCCTACAATCCGACCACGCTTTTGGAAGCCGTCCGCTACTTCTCCGATCTGGACGTGTGCCATGAGTACATGGTCCGCATTAAGTGGCCAGACGGGAAGATCACCTGCCCCAAGTGCGGCGGCGAGAAGATCGGAAGAATCAAGTCGCGGCGGATGTTCCAGTGCAAGGATCAGGTCTGCCGAAAACAGTTCTCGGCCAAGGTCGGGACAATCTTCGAGGATTCTCCGCTTGGACTCGACAAGTGGTTCGTCGCGGTCTGGTCCATCGCCAACGCCAAGAACGGCATCAGCAGTTGCGAACTGGCCCGCGCGATCGGCGTGACGCAAAAATCTGCATGGCACATGCTGCACCGGGTTCGCTTGGCGATGAGAACCAAGAGCTTCCGCAAGATAATCGGCGAGATCGAAAGCGACGAAACGTTCATCGGCGGCAAAGCAAGGAACATGCACGCCGGCAAGCGGAAAGTCAAAGGCCGCGGCGCGGTGGGCAAGGCCATCGTGCAGGGGCTGTTAGAGCGCGGCGGGAACGTTCATTGCGAAGTGGTTCCCGATCAAAAGCGTCCGACCTTGCAAGCGGTTGTGCGAAAGAATGTCGAGACCGGCGCTAACGTCTACACCGACGCGCTTCGGTCGTACGAAGGTCTGAGCGACGAATACGTTCATCAAGTCATCGACCATGCAAAATCTTACGTCGAGGGGCGCGTTCACACGAACGGGATGGAGAATTTTTGGTCGCTTTTGAAGCGAGCACTCAAGGGCACCTACGTCGCGGTCGCGCCGTTTCACCTGGGCAAGTACATCGACGAAGAAGTCTTCCGCTTCAACAAGCGCAACGGCAACGACGCAACGCGGTTCTTGGAGGTCATGCACGCGACGCCCGGCAAGCGGTTGCAGTACAAGGAGCTAGTCGGCCGGGCTGGCTGAAACATTAAGGGGCTACGGACACACTTTCCATTACTTTGATCGTGTGATAAGCCTTGTGTTCGTTGTTAAAGAGCAGCTCAATTTTGAACGTCGTTGGAGCATTCACTCGCAAACCGAAAAACTCTGCGATTAAATTCTGAAACTCTGCCTCCGAAGTAAAGTTCATTCTGAATGGAGTCGTTGGCAAATCAGGCAGATCGATGCGATACGCTATTTGAGAATTCAGCCGTTGACTCACTTCCTCGGGAGAGGAAATCCAACAGGAAACGAATACGAGCCGCGGAATATCGACTGGAAATCTGTCGTACTTCAGTTCGTTAAGCACGTTATAAATGCTAATCGAATTTGAAGTCCGATCCACAGCATGCGCCTCAGCGACAACGAAGTATTCAAGTTCTGGCATCACTTAGACATTGAATCGCGTTACGGAAGAGTCTGTCGTCAATGGACGCTGATTGGAAATCGCCCGCCAGTACTGTTGCAGCCGATTCTTTTGATTGAAGGCCATCTTGATGAACTTCGGGGCTTTTTGTCGCCCAGAAAGGCACAATCCGGCGATCCGCGGCGCGATATGCATTTCCGAGTACCCCCTCAGTCTGGCGAGATCCAGCAAATAGTTGTCCGCGAAGTCTGTTCGCCATGTTTCTAACGCCACTGCAAGTGCAGCCAGAGTCAATTCATAGGGGAACTGCACACCGCGAACGAAGTGCGCCTTGAGTTCATCGACAAAACGACGAATTGTTTCCTCTGATATTTGGCCACTCGCTAGAGACGTTCGCACTTCCTTTACTTCAGTGCACAGATGCAAGTATCGTCGAAGCGCCTTTGGTGACGACGGCGTACCGATTGAGGCAAAAAACTCTTCCGAAGTTAATTTAGCTAATTGGTTCATAGTGGTAGTAGCAGTTCTGGAACCTGCGCAATTTGTGGAGTCGGTTTTGCAGGCCTATCAGTCCAGATTTCAATATGAAACGGTGTGCCTCCGTCAATGTGCACATCTGGCAGGGCGTGAATGTCCTCCCCGCAGGATTGGTCCCATTTACTAAGTGCTCGGAGAATCGGTTTGGACGGCTCGCCGCCGGGTGTATGCAGTCGCTGCTTGCGGCAAACTCTTGCTACGTGCATGATCTCGCCGTCAACACGATTTCGATAAACTGCCACATCGCCTATGTCAGCATCGTCCTCATTATCCAGTTTTCGGTAGCCATCCTCGTTCAAAATGAGTTCCCATTCCTCGGGTTCAGTGAGGCAAGTGCGGCGGTTGGCCCACACCATGCCAGCACAGTTGTAGACGCCGACGGCATCTTTCCTAGGTTCCCACTGCTTGCCATGTGTAGGACGTAGCACGCCGTAATAGCAATTCACGTGGTACTGGCTGGGCGGAGGTGCAATGTAATTCTGAATGGGCGAGCCTTTGTGCGTCTGCACCACAATACCTTGGCGTTTCGCGCCAAACAGAAACGGTTCGAGCATTCCCTGTACCCCAGCAGGCCTTTCCTCAAACCCAATGCCCAATGGATGTTATGGCATGCTAGCGCGTTCCTGTCAACGATTGTGTGGTCAGCCACAATCGATCTTCCTATCGCTTTTTACGTAGCTGGCGCTTTTGCTTCGCAGCCTCGTACTTCTTTTCCTCGGCGGCAAGTTCTTCTCGGGGAACCTTGGCTAGGCGGCGCATGAGCGTGTCAAACGGCGTGCCGTCGGGTATCGCTTGCCTTTTGGCCTTTCGCACCATTAGGAGACCTCCGCCAGCGGTCGTGCTCTACTCCACAACGCAACCAATTGCGCGGAATTGCTGCGATCGAAGGCAGCCTCTAAGTCGTCGTACAGCTCTTTTTCAAAGGCGTAAACTCGCTCTGCGTGAAACCCCATCGGAAAGGCTTCGTCTTCGCCTACTGCATAGACGACCCCCGGCGCGCGACCCGTGGCGATTAGGTGACCGGGTCGGTCGGCGAATCCGCGTATGATTACGTCCACCTTGGCGTCATCCTTCACCGCGGATTTTGTAGTTGACATATCAACCTCGCTTGTTTACGTTTACGTAATCACACCGAAAGGCACTAGCCCATGACAGCGAACGCGACTCCAGTTCAGATGCCCAGCCAAACGTCGCCATACTTGCCGCACAAGACCTTTAACACTGGGCTCGCCGGCATCAAAGCCGGCATGGTGCCTGATGTCCTCGATAACAGCGTGCGACCACCAACGATGTCGAGCGGCAATTGGCGTGCCTTCCTGAGCGCACTGAAGTTCTTTGGGATGGTCAAGGAAAACGGCAAAACCACGCAGCAGTTCGAGGATTTGGTGAAGTCGTTTAAGACCGACAGGTGGAAGACGTGTGTTAAGACCTACCTTGTGCCGGCGTATACACCGATCATTGATGGTTTGCCGCTGGAGAACGCAACGGCCGCGCAGCTCGACAACGCCTTCCGCGAGCGTGGCAAAGTTGACAACCAAGTGCTGCGCAAGTGCGTGCGGTTCTTTTTGTATATCCTGACTGAGGCCGGGGTTTCTTACTCCCCCAGGTTTTCGATGCGCCGTGAAGGCACTGGCGCGAAGCCAAAAAAGAACAAGCCCAATGTCGCAACGATCGCTGGCGCAAAAAAAGACAGTTCGCTGGCCTCGAACTCGCAAAGCACCACGGTGCCAACCGGCATGGTCAATCAACCGATGCAGTTTCGGCGGAAGGAAGCCGATGGCACGATCAAAACGATGGAAGGCGGCATCATGTTTCCTGAGGACGTGAACGAGGCCGACTGCAAGATCATCGAAGCGCAGTTGAAGGTCATTCGTCTGTATGCTGGCATCGAGAGCGACTAGATCACCTACAGCGGAAAGGAGGCTGCGAATGAAGATACCCAACCGGGGAGCGTCTGAGCGCTCCGAGCAAAAAACAAGACGGCCGTGCTGATTGAACTTCGAGGGACGACCAGCACGGCCGCTCAGAGCGGTGGCGGGTGTGGCGGCTAGAGCAGACATCCACATTCGCCTTTCTTCGGCAGCAACCTAGGCAATCGGGCGACCGTCTGCACGCCCGGTTGCTGCATCCTGTGGATAGCTGGAGCTGCCCACAGGCGGGACGTGTCCCGGCTGCATCACTAGATATTGCAACGATATCAAGCCGGGCGCGCCCGAGTCAAGCTCGCTATGGATTGAATGATGAACGCGAAGAAGCAGGACCGCAGACAAGCGGTCAGATGGGTGACCAAGGATACGGTCTGGCATGCTCGGGGCAAACGGTTCATCGTCCGACGTGACGGTCAGCCGTTCCGATTCCCGATCTTCAAATAGAACTCCGCACCCCGCCCGTTGGACACGTGGCGGGGTTTTTGTTACCCTAGCTTTGATGAGTCAAGTCTATAGTTGCCATTGTTAGCGGTTCTAAGGCTTGCGTGGGCCTCGCGGACTCGGCCCACGCTACGTATTGTAGGTCGGCCTTCCAAAGGCCGACCAACGATTCGACAGTCTTGGTGGGCCGTCGTACGCACCATTTACGAGGCTTGCCACAGGCCGCATAATGAGGATCAAACACAGCCCGCCCCGACTCGCCCAGGTTTTTCCGCGTGAACCCACCCGCCCGCATCAGGCCCGAGCTGGATACTCTCGTCGGACTTTTCTATGCTGCGCCTGATGAGTTAGGGCAGTTTGAAGAAGCGTCGCGGGCCGATACGCCGCCAGTGTACCGGGCGCTGTTGCACCACGAGCACCACATGACGGTGACCGTGGAGAACTTTCACGGCTGTCCGGTCGATGTCCACGTGCTGGAGGTGCAGCAGTCGGGCAATCACTACGCACGCAAGATCATGCTCACGCGGCAGTCGGACGGCGCGGTGGTGCAGTTCGGCATCATGCGGCTCAATTTCAACTATGTCAGCGACGAAATCCGCCGCGACATTGAGAACCAGAAGATACCGCTGGGCCGCGTGTTGATTCAGCACGACGTGTTACGGGTCATCCATCTGGATGCGCTGTGGCGAGTGCTACCCGGCCCTGACCTGTGCCGACTGTTGGACATCGGACCTGAGGAAGCGACTTACGGGCGGACGGCAGTGATTGACTGCAACGGCGAGCCGGCGGTGGAGTTGTTGGAGATTGTGACGCCGGTGCGGGAGTGAGCGGCGGAGACTGGGAGACAAGGAGACTGGGAGACTGGGAGAGGGGGAGAATGTTGTGCGATATGAATGCCGGGGCGGCATGTGGTTGGTATTGTGCGGACTGATTGCGTTTTCGTGCGCTGCCTTTACGGCGGAACAGGAGGATCGAAAGGGCGCTGTCGGCGAGGCGAGTGGAGAGGCGAGACGCCCGGCGGATGAGCGAGAGCTGCGGTTTTGGCTGGAGAACATGATCTGGCATCACCGTTTTTCGCCGGCGGAGGTGCAGGCGGCGACGGGGTTGTCGAAGGACGAAATCGACGCCGCGACGAAGCGATTCGAGATCTTCGAGAATAACAAGCCGAAGCGCCCCATGGGTGTATCGCTCTTGACGCTTCCCTATCCCGGCGGGCGGCATCCGAGGATCGGCTTTCGCGATGGTGCAGTCGACCCGCAGCGCGAGACCAAGATCAGCATCTTCATGCCCTGGGACGAAACGAGCTACGTCGTGGCCGACGTGCCGGAGGCGATCTGGTCGAATCTTGGGTTGACCTATTTGGCGCATACCCACGTCCCGACGATTTGGACGAAGCGAAACATCGAGCTGGAAACGCTCGAATGGCAGCGACGTGACGATGGCACGTTCTTGCTGGAGCGCAAGCTGCCGAACGGGATCCGATTTTCGACAAAAGTCGTGCCCGACCGATCCGCCGTATGGTTCGAGATGTCGCTGACCAACGGCACGACGGAGAAGCTTACCGACCTGCGCGTGCAGAACTGCGTCATGCTGGCGCAGGCGAAGGGTTTTGAGAAGCAGTCGAACGACAACAAGGTCTTCGGGGCGACGAAGGAACCGGGCAGCCCCTATGTCGCCGTACACAACGCCGATCGATCGCGATGGATCATTACGGCGTGGGAGCCTGTTCATCGGCCGTGGGCCAATCCGCCGTGCCCATGCCTGCATAGCGATCCAAAGTTTCCCGATTGCGCGCCTGGTCAGACGCGGTACGTACGGGGATTACTGACGTTCTACGAAGGGACCGACATCGAGGCGAAGTTCAAAGAGCTCGATGCGCTGGGCTGGCGCGGCGCGGCCAGAAAGTAATTGAGGCAGCAGATCCGATCTCCCCATCTCCGCATCATCCCCCTATCTCCTCCATGAAAGCCCTTGTCAAAAAGAAGCGCGAAGTCGGGCTGTGGCTCGAGGACGTCCCCGAGCCGGACATAGGCATCAACGACGTTTTGATCCAAGTGCTGCGTACGGGGATTTGCGGCACCGACGTGCACATTTACAACTGGGACGACTGGGCCCAGCGAACCATCCCCGTGCCGATGGTCGTGGGGCACGAGTTCGTCGGCCGGATCATCGAAGTCGGTTCGAACGTCCACGATTTTCATCCTGGCGATATTGTCAGCGGCGAGGGGCACGTGGTCTGCGGCCGCTGCCGCAACTGTCTGGCCGGGCGGCGTCACCTCTGCAAAGACACCAAAGGAGTCGGCGTCAACCGGCCGGGCGCGTTCGCAGAGTATTTATCGCTGCCGCAAACCAATGTCTGGGTACACGAGTCTGCCCGCGAGACGGACGACGAACGACACGCCATTTCGCGCGATGTGCAGGCGATCTTCGACCCGTTTGGCAACGCGGTTCACACCGCATTGTCGTTCGACGTTCTCGGCGAGGACGTGCTGATCACGGGCGCGGGACCAATCGGCGTGATGGCGGCGGCGGTGGTTCGGCACGCGGGGGCCCGATATGTCGTCGTCACGGATGTGAACCCGTATCGTCTGGGATTAGCCAAGAAAATGGGGGCGACATTGGCGATCGATGTGCGCAGCGAGTCGATTGCCGACGCGCAGCAGCGGTTGGGCATGAAGGAAGGCTTTGACGTCGGGTTGGAGATGTCGGGGAACGCGGCGGCGTTTCGCGAGCTGCTCTCGAATATGTGCCACGGCGGCAAGATTGCCATGCTCGGCATCCCCGAAAAGGAAATGGCAATCGATTGGAACACCGTGGTGTTCAACATGCTGACGATCCAGGGCATTTATGGCCGGGAGATGTACGAGACCTGGTACAAGATGACGGTGATGCTCGAATCAGGCCTGGACATATCGCCGGTGATCACGCACCGATTTTCCTATACCGAGTTCCAAGCGGGTTTTGACGTGATGCGGAGCGGGCAGTCAGGGAAGGTGATTTTGACCTGGCAGGATGGTTGACGTATGTGCTTGCCGCCCGGCCGACTCCGAGACACAATTGCGTTTGGAGGATGCAATGAATCTAACCGCTGAACAGGTCCAAGCTGTGCAAAAGGGAGAGCCGGTGCGCCTATCGGATCCCCTACTCGGCGATTATGTTGTCGTTCGCGCCGATGTGTTTCAGGCGCTTGCCTATGATGACGGCGCCCTGTCGAACAACGAGCGTGGCTATCTATTTCGCGAGTTCGGTCGCCGAGCTGGATGGGATGACCCGGAGTTAGACGTGTATGAAGAATATCGGGACTCGCCATGAAGCGCGCCGACGTCGTTCTGGTTGATTTTCCCTATAGTGACGGCACGGGGAGCAAGTTACGTCCCGCTCTTGTGGTTCAAGCCGACTTTCTGAATGGCTTGATTAACGACACCGTCCTGGTTTCGATCACGCGGACGGTTCGTCCGGCTTCTCAGACGGAAGCGCTGATTGAGATTTCGCGAGAGAGCCGGTCTGGACTGCGGCACGATTCGGTTGTGACTTGTACCAACTTCATCACCATGGATCAGGCGCTGGTCTATCGCACGATTGGTGCGCTTTCCAAGACAACGATGGACGAAGTGGACCGACGTCTGCGGACAGCGCTGGCATTGTAAAGTCAATTCGGCGTTGCGGCTGACCGTTATGGAGAGTTGTTGTGTACGGCGCGTTCCAGAATCATTTGACAAACCAACTCGCCGAGATTCGGGCTGCCGGCACGTTCAAGCCCGAGCGCGTGATCACGTCGCAGCAAGGGCCGCGCATCGCCACTACGGCGCGACGCGACGTGCTGAACCTGTGCGCCAACAATTACCTGGGTCTGGCCGATCATCCCGAGGTGATTGCCGCGGCGCATCGGGCGCTCGATGACTGGGGCTACGGGTTGGCATCGGTGCGGTTCATCTGCGGGACACAACAGCCGCATAAGGACCTGGAAGCGAAGCTCTCTGAGTTTCTGGGCACCGAAGACACCCTCTTGTACTCTTCGGCCTTTGACGCCAATGGTGGGCTGTTCGAGACGCTACTGGGCGCCGAAGACGCCGTGATTAGCGACGAGCTGAACCATGCTTCGATCATCGACGGGATTCGGCTTTCGAAGGCTCAGCGATTCCGCTATCGCAACAACGATATGGCGGACCTCGAAGCGAAGCTGCAAGAAGCCCGCGGGGCGCGGTTCCGCATGATCGCCACCGATGGCGTGTTTTCGATGGACGGCGTGATTGCCAACTTGCCGGCGATCTGCGAATTGGCCGACAGGCGCCAGGCGCTGGTGATGGTTGACGACTCGCACGCGACGGGATTCATGGGCCAGCGCGGCCGCGGCACACACGAGCACCACGGCGTGATGGGGCGCATCGACATCCTCACCGGCACGCTAGGCAAGGCGCTGGGCGGGGCCAGCGGCGGCTACACGAGCGGCCGGGCGGAGATCGTCGCCTACTTGCGGCAGCGCTCGCGGCCGTACCTGTTCAGCAACACGGTGGCGCCCGCCGTAGTTGGAGGAACACTGCAGGCGCTCGAACTGATTACGCGCTCAACGGAGCTGCGCGATCGGCTGGAAGCCAACACCAAACATTTTCGCGCCGCGATCTCGCAGGCGGGCTTTGACATCGTGCCGGGGGAACACGCAATCGTGCCGATCATGTTGGGCGACGCCGCGCTGGCCGGGCAGATAGCTGAGCGGATGCTCGACGAGGGAGTGTACGTAATCGGATTCTCGTACCCCGTTGTGCCGCTGGGGAAAGCGCGGATCCGCGTGCAGGTTTCGGCGGCGCATTCGACCGAAGATCTCGACTTCGCGGTCTCGGCGTTTCAGAGGGTGCGGGATGCAATCCGTTGAGCGTGTTTGACAAGGCACTTCTTATCGCGGCAGCGCATCGAGGAGCGCCGCGATGCCGGCTTTCGCCACTTCGAGGTCCTGCTCGCCGGTGCCGCCGCCGACGCCGACGGCGCCGACCACGTGGCCATCAACGAGGATGGGCGCTCCGCCCTTGAGCGCCGTCCCCTTACCGCCGCCGGCCAAGGCGGTGCTTTGCAGGCTCAGGCTTAGGAGGAGATTAGGCTCACCCTTCGCCGGCAGCGGGCCGGTTTCCTGGCGGAAGGTGGCTGCGGCAACCGCTTTGGTCAGCGCCGTATAGCCGCTGGCCGGCCGGGCGCCGTCCATGCGGGCGAACGTCAGAAGGTGGCCACCGTCGTCGACGATGGCGATATTGAGCGCGAGCCCCATCGCTGCACCTTTCTTCTTGGCGGCTTCCAGGATGGTTTCGGCGCCGGCCAGGTTCAACTCGACGCGACCGCGCGTGACGAGCGGCGGTTTTTGTTCCTGAGCAGTCGCGAAATGGGCGATCACGGCAAGAACTAACACGGTAAGAGCGACTCGAGACATGCGCATGACGACCTCATTGGAAGAGAATGGCAACGGCGATTGCGAACGATATGCAAAAAGTATAACCGTCGCGGATTAATTCGGCCAAAGAAGTTGTGGGGCGGGAGCGAGGAGAAACGACAACACGTTCTTTCAATGCCTAGTTCGCGAACCCTGCTGGGAAGCGTTGGCGCTCCACGTCCGCTTTGGCGTCTTGTTCGCGCAGCTTCCGATAGGCCTGCAAAAACTCGTCGACCGCCTGCCAGGTTTCAGGCGATTCAGGCGACTCTTTGAGCAGCTTTTCCAGCCGCAGCACCTCGTTGGCGGTCTGCTGGTTCAGTTCCTTCACGCGGGCGAATTCTTCGGCGCGCTTTGCCGCTAGACTGGCCTCTACTAACTGCCGAGTTTTCGCCGTACCGGTCGACGAACGTTGCTCCTTCGCGCGCGCGGCTGCATCACGTTTCCGTTGCACTTGCCTCTTGAACAGTTCCACTACGGTCTCGGCACGCTGAAGTTGGATTTCCTTATACCGTAGCGTCGCGAACTGGTTTCGCACTTCGATATCTGAGACGGCACGGGGTGTGTTTTTGTTGGCTTCAAACGAGCGCAAGTGCACGGTACGTGCTTGCTCCACTTCCGCTTGCGCCGCCTGTACGTCGAGCTTGAGCAATCGCTCCTGCAATTGTTGCTCACGCTCGTCGGACGACACTTCGAAATCAGGAAGGCGCGAAGGTGCGGTACTCGCGGGTGGGAGGCCACCGCGGTTCGCTCCGGGCCGAACTGGAGGCCCGTATCCACGCGACTGAAGTTCTTCCATTTGCCGTAGCAGCGCATCCCGCGGTTCAGACGCCTTAGGTTCGCGCGCAGGTCGCTCGGGGTCACTGACGCCTTGCAGAAGTTGCTCAAGCCGGCTGATCCGTTTCAGGAGCGCTTCTGCTGATGGGGCCTGATCCCCCGCTTTATCTGGGGCTTTGTCAGCTTGTGCGAAAGGGTCGGGCGACGGAACCTTGCCGGCCTCGAGCACGTCGCTCGCCGCCTCCACTGGGTCTGTCGCCGAGATTGTGACAGTCGCCGCGGCGGCGTCTGGGGGCTGCGCGCCGCTCTCTTTACTCGTGGTCGTGCTCGTCTGTGCGACGACTGGCAGCACGGCGATCGCCAACAGTAGGACCATGGCAAGCGCCGCCCAAGACATTCTGCAATTCATGTTTCGCTTCATGATCATCTCAATTCTCCTTTTGTAACTTGAACTGCCAAAAGCGCTTTCGGCGAGCGCCGGAAGCTTCGGCACGTCGGTCAAAAACTCGATCGTGGCCAGCATCGCCTCGCCGTAGCTGCGGCGCGCGCCGGGCAACGCCCACACGACCCAGGCGTCGCAGCATTCTTCTTCGGCTTCGCGCAGCTTTCGCCGGGCGAACCAGGCGACGGGATTCCACCACCACAAGACCAGGGCGAACACCTCTAACCAGCGGATCAGGTAATCGCGCCGCCGCACGTGCGCCAACTCATGGGCGATAAGCGCTTCGCGTTGCGCCGGCGATAGCTCCGCGAGGAGTTTTGACGGCAGCACGACCAAGGGCCGCAGACCGAGGCTCCATACGAGAGGCGGAACGGGCGCATCCACAATGTGGACCTGTGGGCACCGTCGCAAACCCAGCTTCGACGCCAGCCGTGTGGCCGACTGGATAATTTCTACGCCGGCCTCGGCCGCGGCGAAGAGCACTCGCCGGAAACAGACGCATCGCCACACGAGCAAGCTCAAATACGCAAGTGCGCCTGCCGTCCAAACAATACTTACTACCGTGAGCCAATATGCCGAAGCAAAATCAATCGCGCGATTCGCAAGGCCAGAGTTGCCGCGGACATCGCTGTCACGCCTGCCCGCCGATGGGTCGCTGCCTCGATCTCCTGCCGCCGGAGATTCCGCGAGCGCAAGTTCGGCCGCCGCATTCGATGCCGCCTGGTGGAATTCTGATTCGGGCGGCGAAACGAATTCGCTGTGCCCTACGTCGCTTCCCTCGTTGACCGCGCCCACGATTGCACTCGGTGAAGGTTCGGCAAGGCTCGGCAAGGCTTCGAACCACTCGCTCGGCGGTGACACGGTCAACACGGGTGGCGTGATCAACTTCAAAAGCACGAGCAACCACAGACCATGCGCAAGCTGTGGACTCCGCCAGAACCGCGTCGCAATGACCGTCAGTAGCGCGAGGATCGCGGCGATGATGGCGTTGGAAGCGACCAGGGCCAGGACGCTGGTCATGGTTGAGCCTCACTTTTCGAGGAGCCGGCGGATATCGTTTTTCTCCTCCGCGCTCAGTTTCTTGGCTTGCACCAGATGCGTGATAAAGGGGGCCAGCGAACCGTCAGCGACTCTCTTGGCCAGCATTTCCAAGTGTCGACCGGCGACCGCAGTTAGCGTGACTTTTGCCGAGAAGCGATGGGCAAACTGACTGCGGTCGCGCTTCACGCAGCCTTTTTTCTCGAGGCGCTGGAGGAGCTTTTGCACTGTGCCCACCGTCGAATTATCGGCCACTCGGTAAACCGCTTCGGCCAGCTCGCGGGCGGTCAGGGACTCAGTCGCCCAGAGAAGCTTGAGGACCTGCAGCTCGGCGTCGGGAATGGGCTCTGTAGGCGCGGCCATGAGTTTTGTGCGAGGAGTGCCGTCCATAGACGTAATGTCTAAGGATTGTAGACGCCGTGTCCAAGAGATGCAAGGCCCGTGCAACCAAAAACAGAGGAAATCTAGCCAGCGAGAGTTAGCGGCGGCTTGCAGCAAAAGCGGCTAGCGATCGACTTCGCCGGAGCTGCCGGCAGGAAAGCAAGGTCAGCGCACCCATGGCGACCAGGAGAGCCGAAGCGGGTTCTGGAACCGGGGTGCCAACAATGGTCAACTGGGCGGATTGGATTTCGCCGGGTGGCAGCCAGGTAGTTGTTATGGTGGTCGGCGCTTCGCCAAGTTGTGGACGAACGCTGGAATCAAATACGTCAATCCACTCTATCCGACCCGCTCCTTGAAACAAAAAGTCAGGCCAATTTGGCGATGGAACCACTTCGCCAGGCGCGAAGGACCTGCGAAAGTCCCACTGGGTGGACTCCCCAGGTCGGACATCGTGTACGGACGCGGATAGGGCAGTCGCTATGTCTAGGGACCAAACGCTCGTAATGGGCATCTCAGCGTCATGAATCACCAGGGCCAACGCTCGTGAATAGAAGCTATTACCAGTTGAAGCAGCATAGCCTTCGTAGCCGCCTGGCATGACGAACTCAAGTCTGACGGACTCGATCTCGGAAAAGGCGGTTCCGAAATCGAACGGTGCAGAAAAATACGTGCCGTGCGCGCCGGTTTGCTGGGCAGGAGTGAGCGTGACTGTGAGGCTTTCGGCGCTGAGTACAGATGGCCCGCAGAGGATGAAAAGTACAATACCAACGAGCGCCTCGTGAGCACTCACGGCCTTCGTCGACTTAGCACGGAACTTTGGCATACCTAAAAGCCCCCACTGATTTGCGGCACTACGACACAAAGGACAATCGTTTCCCTATTCGTAATGGCCGATTTGTAGGCGGCGTGGCACGCGACCGAAGAAAGATTCCATTTTATCATGCCGTTTTCAGGCCACGGCGTCTGCGCGCTGGAACTCCTCATGCTCGTTACAAGGCGCTGTTTGCCAACAATGCCGGCCCTACGGGCCTTTGAGTTTCTCATGGGAATCTTTCCGGGGGCTTGCGCCCCCGGCTATAGAATGGCGCCCCGCCGGGGCTGCTTTTCGGCTCCGCATCTCCCGCCAAATCTGCGGTCTTTCGCCTTAAACTTCCACGATCCCACAGCACCCGACTACATCAAGCAATCAACTCCCGCACCACGTTGCCGTGCACATCGGTGAGCCGGAAGTCGCGGCCGGCGTAGCGATAGGTGAACTTCTCGTGGTCGAATCCCAAGAGGTGCAGAATCGTGGCGTGCAGGTCGTGGACGTGGACCTTCTTTTCGACCGCCTGGAAGCCGAACTCGTCGGTGGCGCCGTGGACGTAGCCGGCGCGCACCCCGCCGCCGGCCATGAGCATCGTGAAGCCGTAGTGGTTGTGGTCGCGGCCATTCACCTTCCCGGCGTTGCTGCCAGGCGTGGGTAGTTCAACCGTCGGCGTGCGGCCGAATTCGCCGGAGATCAGCACCAGCGTCTGCTCCAACAGCCCGCGCTGCTTGAGGTCTTTAATCAAGGCGGCGATCGCCTGGTCGCACTGGCCGGCCAGTTTGCGGTGGTTGACCTCGATGTCGTCGTGGTTGTCCCAGGGCTGGCCTTCGCCGTGCCAAACCTGCACGAACCGCACGCCGCGCTCGATCAGCCGCCGCGCAATCAGGATTTGCCGCGCCTGCGTGCCGGGGCCGTACATCTCGCGGATGTGCTTGGGCTCCAGATTCACGTCGAATGCGTCGGCCGCCTCCTGCTGCATGCGATAGGCGAGCTCGAAGGTCTGAATCCGCGCTTCGAGCTGCGGGTCGTGGGCGCGCTCGGCGCTATGGCGGGCATTGAGCTGCTGCAAGAGATCGAGCTGCCGCCGCTGCTCGGCTGGGGCGACGTGATTGTTCTTGACGTGCTCGATCAACTTTTCGATGTCGGTGTGTTTGGTATCGATGTACGTCCCCTGATAGATGCCGGGCAGAAAACCGGCTTGCCAGTTTTGCGACTCCTGGATCGGGTAGCCGCCGGGGCACATGGCGATGAAGGCTGGCAGGTTTTGGTTCTCGGTCCCCAAGCCGTAGGTCAGCCACGAGCCCATGCTCGGCCGCACCAGCCGCGCCTCGCCGCAGTTCATGAGCAGCAGCGACGGCTCGTGGTTGGGCACGTCGGCGTGCATCGAGCGAACCACGCAAAAATTGTCGATCACGCTGCCGACGTTGGCGAAGATTTCGCTGACCTCGATGCCGCTTTCGCCATACTTCTGAAACTTGTACGGCGAGGGGAACGCCGCCCCCGTCTTGCGCTCGGTGGGCAGGTTCGGCATCGGCAGCGGTTTGCCGGCGTACTCGGCGAGCTTGGGCTTGGGGTCGAACGTGTCGACGTGCGAGCAGCCACCATTCAAGAAGATGTGGATCACGTGCCGCGCCTGCGGCGCAAAGTGCGGCGGCTTGGGCGAGAGCGGCGACACGTAGTTGGTCGCAGCCTGTGCCGAAGTTGGCTCGATCAAGCCCGTCTGCTTCATCAGGTCGGCCAGCGCCAACGCGCCAAAGCCCATGCCGCAACGCGAGAGCATTTCGCGGCGAGTGACGGGTTGAGGATTGATGTGTGGGGTCATGGCTTTCTTGCTTCCTTGTTCCCAGGCTCTGCCTGGGAACACACTGCTCGCGAGGCTCTGCCTCGCTAGCAGAAAAAACGACATTCAAAAACACAAGTGTTTCCAGCAGGCGGAGCCTGCCTGGCATTGCGTTCCCAGGCGGAGCCTGGGAACGAGTTAGTCAATAAACAAAAACTCGTTGGACACCATCAGCGCTTGGGCGTAGCGCTGCCAGTTCGATTCGGCTCCGTCGCCTGCGGTGACGAACTGCTCGCCGAGGGCCAACTCGTCGGTGGTTGCCTCACGTCCGAACAGAAGCGCATATATCCGCTGGATCCGATCGCCTGGCTCGGCGGCCGATTCGATTTCCGGACGCTTCACCAGTGCCGCGGCTTGCTCGATCACAAAGGGACTATTCATCAAGAATAGCGCCTGCTGTGGGACCGTGGTCGTAAACCGTTGCGGGCTGTGGCTGTCGGGAGTGGCGAAGTCGAATGTGCGGAAAAACGCCGGCAAGTTCTGCCGCTCGATCTGACCATAGACGCTGCGACGCTTGCTGAACGGCGCCGTCACAATGTTGACCGCCGGCCCGCCTATCGTTGCGTCCAACTGACCAGCGACGAAGAGGAGCGAGTCGCGCAGCGCCTCCAGGTCCATCCGCCGGCGGTTCATTCGCCATACCAGCAGGTTCTCCGGATCTTTCGCCCTCGCTTCGGGCCGATCTTCACTCGACTGTTGATAGGTGCTCGAAAGCAGTATCCAACGGTGCAGCTTTTTAATTGACCAGCCCTCGGCAACAAACCGCGACGCCAGGTAATCGAGCAGCTCCGGATGGCTCGGCGGGTCGCTGCGCAGGCCGAAATCGCTGGGCGTGCGCACCAGGCCCTGCCCGAAATAGTGCGTCCACACGCGGTTCACAAGCACGCGCGACGTGAGTGGGTTGTCGGCAGCGACGATCTCGTGGGCCAGCTCCAGCCGGCCACTGCCTTCGTTGAACGGCTCGCGCGATTCGCCGGCGACCACCGATACGAACTGTCGAGCCACTTCGGGACCGGGCCGGCCCGGGCTGCCGCGCAACAGCACGCGCGTCTTGGGCGGAATCCGAGCCGCGTCTTCCATACCCATCGCTTGCAGCGGCGCGGACTTGGAAGTGGTGCGGAACTTCTCGATCTCTTGGCGCAATCGCCTGGCTTCGTTTCGGTCGGGTCGTTCGAGCGAGCGATCGAGCATGTCGCCCGGCAGCACGAGCGGCGAGTCGGACCCGTAGAGGACCTGCCGAATTTGCTCGGCATCGGCGCCGGCAAGTGCGGTGGGCGGGGGCTCGTTCTTCGTCTTCGCGTCGTCGGCCGACTTCTTCCACTCGGCGTCGATTTCGGCAAACAGTCTGCCGTACCGTGCCGACACTTCGGCGAGCGACTTGGGCGGTTCGCCTGCGAAGGCCTTGGCAACAAGCGTGTTAAGGCGTCCTCCTTCAACGTCGGCTTTGGCAAACGAAGCGGAGAGACTAACGGCGTGCTTCTCGAACTCGCCATCGGCAAGCGCGGCAAAAGCGCACCACGGCGCAAAGAGTGGATCGAACTCTTTACCGCGCTCCGATAGGTACTGCCGCCAGCGCTCGGTGATACGCGTCTTGCGGTCGCGGCGAAGCATGTTCTCGTCGGTCCCCGGCGGCGACCTGGTGGCGAGCAAAAACTCGGCGGCATCGGCGCGCAGCCTAGCTTCCAGGTCGCGCCGCTTTTCCTCCATGAACTTTTCCAGCTTCTCCTCGCGCTCGCGGACACCCTGCTCAAACTCCGCCGACGGCGGCGCGATTGGCAGCAGCTTTTCCACCGAGGCGTCGAATACGCCGAAGATCGAGTAGTAGTCCGCGGTGGGAATCGGATCGAACTTGTGGTCGTGGCAGCGGGCGCACGACACGGTCAACGCCATCGTGGTCCGCATGACAACGTCGATCCGGTCGTCGATGATGTCGTACTTGTTGTTCAAAAACCGGCGGCCGACCGTGAGAAAACCCATCGCCGCCAATTGCTGATTGTTCTCTGATTCGCGCGGCAGCCGATCGGCGGCGATTTGCCGGACGAGAAATTGATCGTACGGCAGGTCTTCGTTGAACGCTCGGATCACCCAATCGCGATAGACGTATGCGAACCGATAGTTGCGGTCCTCCTGAAAGACGTAGCCCTTGGTGTCGGAGTAGCGGGCGTAATCGAGCCAAAACCGTCCCCAGCGCTCGCCGTAGCGGGGCGATGCAAGCAAGCGATCGACGACTTGCTCGAAGGCGTTAGGGGAGGCGTCGTTGACGAACTCTTCGACTTCGGCCGGCGTCGGCGGCAGGCCGGTCAGGTCGAGCGTCACGCGGCGAAGCAGCGTTCGCCGGTCGGCTGGCTTGCTTGGCGCGATGCCGGCCGCTTCGAGCCGCGCGAGGATAAACGCATCGACCGGCGAGCGGACCCAATCGCTCCCGTTGACCGTGGGAAGCGGTGGCTCGCGGACCGGTTGAAACGCCCAATGGTTTTCGGCCTTATCAGACGAGTCATCGTCACTTGGAACGAGACTGCCGTGATCGGGCCAGGGAGCCCCGCGCTTCACCCAGGCGGCGAGCACTTCGACTTTCTCCGATGGCAACTTGCCATCCGGCGGCATCTGGATGTCGCCGGTATAGCGGACGGCGGCAACGAGCTTGCTAGCCTCCGGATCGCCGGCTTTGATGACCGGCCCTTCGTCGCCGCCGCGCATCGCCGGAAGCCTGGCATCGAGCCGCAGACCGGCCTCCTGCTTCTTTTCACCGTGGCACTCGAAGCAATTGGCTGCCAGCAGCGGCCGGATCTCCTTCTCGAAGAAATCGATGTCCTGGGGGGAGACTTTATCCTGAGTCGGAGATGCTCCGCGTGCACGGCACTGCCAGAGAACGACGACGGCAAGCACTGCGCAACATGCTTTGGCAAAGGTCTTCATGCGGTGACAAAGCCGGCGGGAAGGGAGGGCGGGGGCTGCCAAAGCGTCGCTACGGCAACGCATCGATTGTAACCGATGGAAGCGGTAAACTGCAAAGGGGCGGGCCGTCGGTTGAACAAGCCGACTATCGATTCGCGAGGCGGAAAATGAGTGAGCGCACGGTTCAGAATTCGAGTACGGGCAGTTGTACCAGTTCAACGACTTTCTCCGTGCATTGGGCGGAGGCTTCCCGGATCATCAACACAAGCTCATCATGCCGACCGAGCCGGCCCAGTAAAGCCGCTCGGCAGTCGCGTTGGTCCATGGGCATGACTTGCTCCTCTTGACCAGATTCCGCATCACCCTAAATTAGCAACTGTGGTTCGGCGCTCATAGCGAGTGCCGTCGTTGAAGCAGAACTGAAAGGAGCGACCGTGACAATTGTTCGAATCGGTGCCTCGAAAAAGTTTTCTGACAACTGGGAATCGGCATTTGGCAAGAAGAAGCCCGCCAAGCCGGGGGCGGCAGCAAGCGCGCGCAGTAAAAAGGCAGCCGTGAAGAAGACGGCGAAGAAGGGGGCGAAGAAGAGATAGCGGCGCCTCTGTGGGGTATGCCCTTGGTGGCGTTCCGGGAGCGCGTCGAGACGTGGCGAGGTTAACTCGCCCAACGGAACGGCACAGAGGCCGTTCCCTACCGATGTTAACGTACCTCGCCTATTGAGACGCTGCGCTAGTCCGTCCAGCCCTCGTCGTCGGGGGCGGGGCCGCCTTGCCAGTGTTCGAGCGCCTCGAGCATGGCGTCGCGCTCGGTGACGGTCTTGGCCCAGACAGATTCGCCTTGCTCCAGGCGAACCTCATAGTGCCCTTCGCGTTCGCAGTCGTCGGCGCCGCAAAAATGCGGTGTGGCGGCGACCCAGATCACTCGGTACAGCGGAACGTACTTGTCGTCGACGATGGCGAAGATGGACATGTTCGTTTCGAATTCGACGTCGGTAAGGGAATAGCGTAGTTCGAACAAGCTCAAGCTTGAACTCCAACGTGCGAGTTCACGCTTCACTGTGTGGGGCGGCGGACTAGCTCTATTATACCTCGTCTAGGGGCCGCCAAGCTCAATTGAGCGTTGTGTTGCGGCTTCCACGGCTGCGATCAAAGCCGCACGCAGGCCGCGATTTTCGATCTCCTGAAGCCCAGCGATCGTGGTTCCTTCGGGACTGGCAACGCGATCTTTCAGCACGGCCGGATGATCTCCGGTGGCCAGCACCATTTCCGCCGCGCCCTTGACCGTTTGTGCGGCGAGGGCCAAGGCGATGTCCCGCGGCAACCCCATTTGCACACCACCGTCGGCCAACGCCTCGATGGTCACGTAGACAAACGCCGGCCCGGACCCTGAGAGCCCGGTCACCGCATCGAGCAGGCACTCGTCGACCAGATAGGCCCGGCCGACAGCGCTCAATAGACTATTGACCAAATCGCCGTCGGTGGACGTGGCGTTGGCGCCTAAGGCAAAGGCGCTTGCGCCGTGACCGACCAGCGCGGGGGTATTGGGCATCACGCGGACTAGGCGTGCGCTGGGAAGAGCGGCCGCTAATTTGGCCAGCCGTACACCGGCGAGAATCGAGACGACCAGCTTGCCAGCGGCGGCCGACGCCAGGTCCAACGTAGCCGCGGCAAGTTGTTGCGGCTTGACGGCCAGGATCACCACATCGCTCTGTTCGACTAGCGCGCGATTACTCAGAGCGCCTTTGGCCCCCGGCGCATCGCTCAAAAACAGTTCCCTGGCACTGGCGACAGGATCAGCCGCGATGAGTTGTTCGGACCTTACCAGGCCGGCATTCACCAGACCGCCGGCCAACGCCCGCGCCATCCGCCCCGCTCCGATAAAACCGACCGTCTGCCTGAGCATAGGTGCAATGCTACGTCAAAAACGGAGGGGGGGCTAGAGGCGTTGAGCCGGTTGCGTTGTCGCGCCCAAACCCTTTCTCGGGTAGCCATCCGGGGGT
>JBBDYH010000086.1:0-23787 GCA_040901795.1 Pirellulales bacterium | reverse complement strand
TCCGCCCCCCTCTTTTCCAACCCCTTTTCCAACCCCCGAAGTCGGGCGTCGAGCATTTGTCCCTTCTCACCCGCCAAGCGCAACGGAGTAGCCAAGACCACTTCCACTCAGTTCGCCAAACGCCTCTCAACAAACGCAGCCGGCCCGCCATCGCCGTCCTTCACGTCATGGATGTTCACCAGCACGCACTCGAGCTTCAACTGGTCCATCCGCTCCTTCAAGTGAACGCCCGAGTTGTAATGGTGCACCGCGTCAGTAACCGAAATGTCCGTCGGCACCTCCTTGGGCCCATGGTGGAAGGCGTACACCGGCGGGTCGTCCGCCGTGAGATAGCTGAGCGGCGACGCCTCGACGAACCGCTTCAACCCAGCCGGCGTGTTAACCTGCTCAGGCGTGAGGCCAAAAAACGCGCCGCGGAAGAACCGGTGCTCGATCGCCCGCTCGCCAATCCACTTTCGCATGTCGCGCGGGTCAAGACTGGCCGGCGTGTCGATCACCGCCGCGCATCGCAAGCGGGTCGATTCTCGCAACACCGGGTCGGCGCTCTTCGCGTCAGCCAGATCAACGTGAAACGCCAGCCACAGCGAGATCACGCCCCCTGCCGACGGGCCCGTTGCGGCCACCCGCTCCGGGTCGACGTTCCATACTTCGTGATTAACCCGCGCCGTCTGAATCGCCCGCGCGCAATCAAGGTAGTGCTCCGGATATTTGGCTTGCGGCGTCAGGCGGTAGTTCACCGCCATCACGGAAATCCCCGAGTCGGCCATCCGCCTGATCAGCCCGGGGTCAATCATCTTCTTATCCCCGCTGTCAAAGCCGCCGCCGTGAAAGAACGCCAGCAGCGGCGCCGGCCGCTGGGACTTCGCCATCCAAAGATCAAGCACGTTCCGTTCATGCGGCCCATAGCGATAATTGGCCAGACTTGGCGTTGGTTCTGCGGCCAGCGCCGTTCCAGCCGTCGCGCCCGCGGCAAACACAAGCAGCGCGCCGGCGATCCTCACTTCCAATGAAATACTCATCGTAGCCTCGAAACAAACGTTCACGCGGCCCAGTCCACCGCGGACTCGTCCACCCGGCCGATCGCCGCAATATACTTGCCACCAGCGCTAAGCGCCAACTGATAGCAATTTTAATCCCACGTCCGCCCGATTCTAAGGCTTGCCAGAGAATCGTCGAACAACTTTGCACGGTTTATCGGGCCCTTGCCCGCCCGATGTTCGGGGTTCGGCGTGTGGGGGGAGATAGGCGAATGGCGTTTGTTGCTAGTTTTTTGCCTTCGACACAATATAAGCCTGCGAAAGAATCGCGAGAGGCGCGCACGGCGTCCACGCAGGCTGCAATTGCCGGCAGAAAACCTACAGATACTCCGGACTCAGCACCAACTGCAGATTCAGAGACGACCCCGGTCATCTTCGCATATGTCGGCACTCGCTGGAGATGAGAATTCGTCTGGGAAGCGTCACAAGTCATTGGGCCGCAACGGCTAATCGCTCCGCTATCATTCGGACACCGCGTAAGAAAAGTTCAATTGCCGTCTTGTCGCCCCGACTATTCCTTCCGCTATCGGTTGAACCAATGGACGGACACGGCATTCGCTAGCGTCGATCGATAAGTGGAGCGCCTGCTACATGTCAGCCAATTCGGAGGCCGATGCACGATTTGAAGTCCTGCGGTGTGAGCGTTCCGTTGGCTGCCTTGCCGATGTCGGACTTGCTGACTTTGAGCGTCAATCGCACCGGCGCACCGGCGTCGTCGAAGCCCGCCACCGTGACAATGACGAACTCGCCTTCCCTGAGATGGCGGATGTTCTTAGCCTCAGCCAATTGCCTTACGATAGCGCTTACCAACTCGTCCAACTTAGCGTGGTCAAACCTGGTTCGGCGAAACGTCGTGTGTCCAGAAGCGATCGCAGGCGGGGCCCCCAGCGGGGCACGCTGCCCACCGGCGTCCGCCCATCCCCTGGCGATTTCGTCCTTCGCGCGCTGCCAGGCGGAGACTGAATTGTTGGGCGGTTGTTCTACCTTGGCGACCCCCTTCCCAGCGGCCAGCGGCAGATTCACCCCATAGCTGAAGACTGCGCCGCAGCCCTCCAGATACATCGATCCGGCATGCCCGAGTAGAGTGAGCCGGATACCCATCGCCTGCGGGACCGATTCGCCGCTAACACGGACGATCTCGTCGCCGAGCAGTTTATCCATGACGCTGAGATCTTCTTTCCATTCAGCCTGCACCTGGGCGCTCATCGGCTGGGTCACGATCACCGCAGGGTCGTCGTAAGTCGTGCCTTGACTGGAAAAGCTGTAGCTCCCCCGCGGCCCCACGAATCCTCCCCCGCTGCCAACCCCACGCGTCCCACCCCCGGACCCTCCCGCTTGCGCGATTGCGATTCCGCGCGCTGCGCGGCGCGACTGCGCAAAACCGGCGGCAGTGTCCGAAGCACTTTGCGTTGTAGCAGCTTCTCGTTCTGCCGGCGGCTCACCACCAAGCGCGGCCGAGAGAGCGAGCACGGACACGGCGATCGCTTCAGCGATCGTTGAGAGGAGGCCAGTAAATGCTGTTGTTTTCATCGTTGCTCCGCGGACTGAGGGAACAGTCGTTTGGCTCCAATTTCTAGCGGCCTTTTCTTCGAGGCTATTTTTGGCCCTTCCTGGCCAGCGCGTCTTCGAGGGTCTGGGCCAGGTTGCTTCCGCGCAGGTCATTGTCATTGGCGAGGAACAAGCCGCTCGTGCCATCCACGAGGATCGCGCGAGGGAGTGATTGCACAAAGTACTTCGTCGCCAGTTCGCCTTCCCACGCCTGGCCATCGCAAATCTGCGGCCAGGAGAGCTTATTGTCGTGCGTGAACCGGGCGAGCGTGTCACCGAGACTGGCCTGATCAAGGCTCACGCCGAGCACCTCGAAGCCGCGCGACTGGAACTTTTTATAAGCAGCCGCCAGGTTCGACAACTCCGCCACGCTCGGCTCCGAGGCGGTCGACCAGAAATACAAGAGGACCAGTTTCCCCTTGTAGTGCTGCGGGAACTTCACCAGTTTTTCGTCGGTCGTCGTGGCTTGAAAGGGCTCTGCGGCGCCTTCCATCAGACCGCGGGGAATTGGCGGCGGCCACGTCGCGGCGGCGGTCTTCGCCGATTTGACGATCTGAAACGAGGTTCCCGATGGAGTCATGCCCATGATTTCGTAAGTCACGCCGCCGACGTTGAACGGTTGGTAGACGGGAAAGAGTTCGCCGCGTGGATCGAATCGTCCGTCACGATTCAAATCCAGGCCCAGACGGATGGGAGGTCCCGCGCCGAGGCGGCCACGATAATCGCCGATCCCGAAACTGTCCACCATCAACGCCTGGTAGGCCTTTGTGCCCAAACGGACTTTGCCGCTGGGGGCGTAATCCTGGCACCAGATCAGGTGGTCTTCATCGCGCTGCGGATCATTCTTGTCAAGGTGATACGCCAACAGCATGTGCAGGGGGAGCGTTCCCTTATCGCAGGGAACATCGAGCATGGCTCCGCCGTAGTAGTACGAGACATCTTGATCACCATCCGCCAGGTGCAAGGTCGTGCGGCGCCGCTCCCAAACCGTCGGGGGATCGTCGGCCAAGTCGCCGTTGCTGTTGGTGTCTACCAGCAATCGGTCCGGCTTCCCCTGCGGCGTGTAGATCACCACGTGGAAAGTCGTGGGCGATTCCCGCGGGCCACGCTGCAGTTTGCCGAACAGCGGGGCGCTGTCCACGGACAGATCGGCCGGAAGCTTCTTGATTCCTGCCGGCCGTTCGTCGTCGAGTTTCAGGCGCTGTGTGAAGTGATAGTAAAACCGTGCGGAGGCTCCGCTGGGAATCAATTCGAGCTTGACCTCCTGAGGAGGCCCGATGGGCTGTACGGGGCCCCCTGCATTGCGATTGAAGGAGCCGCCGTTAGGAGTGGATTTGTTGGCCGATCCTGGGCCAATGCGACCGGAGCCTGATCGTTCCCCCTCGCCCCCCGGCGGTCGAATGCCTTTAGACGACTCCATTCGAATGGAAGAACTTCCTTTTCGGGCTGACCCCGGCGCCTGTTTCTGCTTTTGCATCGCCGGGCCGTCAGCCAGCGCGAAGGGGGCCGTCATCGCCAGTGCCATTGCGGCCCATATCGAAAGGGAGAGCAGGATGTGCGTTTTGGTTCTCATCGGCGTTGCTTTCAGTAGGATTCTTGTTTCATGAAAGGCAGGGCGCGGGGCTTAGAATCCGGGACAACTCGAGAAGACTTGACGAGCTTGAACGAACTGCCGGAGGGGGTCATTTCCTTGATTTCGTAGGTGGCGCCGCCAACGTTGAACGGCTTGTTGACCGGGAACCCTTCGTCCCTGGGATGGAAGCTGCCGTCGCCATTCAGATCGACGATCAAGAGCGCGGGTGCGGCCGCGACCCCGGAATCCCGGAAATCGCCACAAACCTGATCGTCGGTAAGCACGGCATCGTAGATTTTTTCACTCAGCGTTACCTTCCCGACTCGGGCGTAGTCCCGGAAGTAACACAGGGCACCTTCGTTGCCGTCCACGCAGTAGTACATGTTCACGTGCAGCGGCAGCATTTCCACACCGTAAAATACGGCGAGCGTGGCGCCCCCCAGGTAGGTGCGGCCGGCCAAACTGCGCCGCCACTCGGCGGGAGGGTCATCCGTAAGGTCACCATTGCCGTTAGCGTCCACGAACAGACGAGGTTCCAGACCCGGCGGCCTGTCCAAGACAATGTAATAGCGGTTCGGCGACTCCCTGGGACCGAGCTTGAGCTTTCCATAGCGCGGAGCCAGCAAGTTCGGTGGCAGTTTCGTGATGCCCACAGGCTTGTCCAGATCCAGGTGAAGCTGAATCGGCCGGTACGATGGCAAGCGGGAGTAGATGCCGCGGAATTGCAGATCGAGTCGGACTTCATCGGCCTTGCCATGACCGGTGATGAGGATCGGCAGCGCCGTCGCCAGAAAGGCGGCGGCGCGACGCGCCATGGTATGTCGAGAGTTCATGGTAGTGCCCTTTATTTGTATGGCGGTTAATGTAACGGCGGTGAGAAGTGGTTCTTTCAAGTTAACGATCCAGGGGCTGCGCCGACGTTTCGGACGGCGCCAATTCGGCGAGCTGATCGAATCTCTCCTGGGATCGCAGGGCAACCGTTTCCACGTCGCGGCGCAAACTCACGTACTCGCGAAGCTGCCGTGATTCAAACTGCCTCACCATTTCGTTGAGGGCCCGCTGGTGGTCCTGTTGCTGCACCAACTGGTCGGCGGCAAATTTTGAGAAGTCGGCGGCCAACTGCTGCCGGAACTCTGCCCGCAGTTGTCGCAGCATGTCCGCACGCATTTGAGCGGGATCGGCCGGCACAGGCGCGCCCAGGCGGGCGAGACCAAACCCCAGACCGACCAGCAATACCGCCGCGACGGCCCACCAGAGTCCTGACACGGAGGACGTAGCGCCTTGCCTGGTGGGGACCGATTGCGGTAGCCGCCATGTTTGCAATTCGCCCCGCACTCGACCCCAGGACGCCAGTTGCGCGCGACACTGGTCGCACATCTCTACGTGCTGAGCAATTTCGGATTGCCGCGCCGGAGGGAGTTCTCCATACAGGAACTCGATCAGACATTCTTGATTCGGATGATCCACGGGCGTTACCTTTCTTTCGCCGGTGTGGCGGTTCCCAACAGGGGTTCGTCCCCATCGGGAAGCAGGATTCTCAGGCTTTGGCCCAATTGGGTGAGCGCCTCCGCCATTCGCCATTTCACCGTCCCTTCGGGAATCTCCAGCAGTTCGGCGATCTCGCGGCACTTCAGCCCTTCGTATTCCCTCAGGACGACGACGACTCGATAAATCTCAGGGAGTGCGGAGATCGCACCGCGCACCAGTTCGGCGCGCTCCTCGTCCAGCAGCCGCATTTCAGGAGTGACCGCCATGGCACATCGCGCTCGATGCACATCTTCAACGCCGTCTTCCAACGGCAATTCACTGCGGCAACCGTTGCGGCGCGCTTCCTCACGACACAAATTAAGCGCGATTCGCCAAAGCCACGTCGAAAACTTGCGCGCCGGGTCAAACTGGCGCCGGTTGGCAAACACGCGCGCGAATGTCTCTTGGGTCAGGTCTTCACCCCGGTGCTCGTCGCCCGTCATGCGGATGCACAATCGACGGATCGGCGTTTCCCAGCGGCGGACAAGTTGCGTGAATGCCTCGTGTGCGCCTCGCATCTTCACCTCGCGCATCGCTTCCTCGTCCGAAGCCGAGACATGCGACAGCAAGAATGGTGGCAGCCAGTTCACGTGGTGCTTTTTCCATGGCGGCGGTCGTTCCTTCGACTGGTCTCTCCCGCCGGTTCAGTTTGACCGCTCAATAGGTGATATGCGCAATGGGAGCTCTCGGTTGGGTAGTTCACCAAAAAATTCGCGGCACCAAATCGTACCATTCCAGACGGGCCATACCACACGGGCTCCAGCCGGGTGACACCCTCGGTAGGAGGTGTTGAACAGAAACAAGAATCCGCGCGGTGCAGGCTTGCTCGTACACTCGCCCACTAGAGAGCTAGATCAAATCCCACGGCTTGCGGGGTTGGCGGGATAAGAGTTGGGTGGCCTCCGGGTCGTCGAGGATTTGCTCGAGCTCGGCGTCCCAACGGATTTTGCGGCCGGTGCGGTAGGCGATGTTGCCGAGGTGCGGGACGATGGTCGATCGGTGGCCGATGGCGACGTCGGCCGACGGCTTTTGGCGCGAGCGGACGCACTCGATGAAGTTCTTGGCATGCTCAGCCGTGGCGTCTTCACCCGCGGCTTCTTGGCGCTTGCTGCGGAATTCGGGGCGGCCGGTGGCGGGACGCGCGCCGGGCTCCATCTCGGGATAGATCTCAAAGCCGATGCGGTCACAGATCAGCGTCCCGTTTGTGCCGTAGTAGGCTTCGCCATGCGGGCGGTCGTCGGGGCCGCGGGCGCGGTAGTAGCGCTTGCCGGGCTTCCGGCCACCGGCGCCGTGCGCGTTCAGGTTGCAGGCCTCGTAGCTAAGGATGAACGTGGGGTACTCATAGGTCGCTTGCAGGATGTCGGGCGTGTCGCGGCCATCGTCGAGCTCGTAGCGGTTGCCCATCGCCGTGACGGCGCGCGGCGCGTCAACGTTCATCACCTGGTGCAGGCTGTCGAACCGGTGCGTGCCGAAGTCGGTGATCAGGCCACCCGCATAGTCCCAGAACCAGCGAAACGTGCCGAGAAAGCGGCTGCGATTGAACGGCACCGTGGGGGCGGGGCCGAGGTAGAAATCCCAATCGAGGCCGGCGGGCGGATCGGAGTCGGGCTTGCGGCTGAAGCCGGCCGGGAACTGGTTGTTGTAGTTCCAGATGCGCACGAAACGCACCGGTCCCAGCTCGCCGCTTTGGACAATCCGCGCGGCTTCGGCGTAGTGGGGAGCGGAGCGATGCTGCGTGCCCGTCTGGACGATGCGGTTGTGCCGCCGGGCCGCTTCGACCATGGCGCGGCCTTCGCGGATGTTGTGGGCCAGCGGCTTTTCGACGTAGACGTCTTTGCCGGCCTGGCAGGCCAGGATGGTGGGGATTGCATGCCAGTGATCGGGCGTGGCGACTAGTACGGCATCGACGTCCTGGCGATCCAGAACTTTGCGGAAGTCGCTGTACGAGACGCAGTTCTCACCCGTCCATTCCTTGGCACGCGCGGCGTTCCGATCGTACACGTCGCAGACGGCGACGAAGCGCACGCCAGGGGTTTGTCGCATCAGCCGCGCGACGTGCATGCCGCGCGTCCCGCAACCGATGAGGGCGACGTTGACGGTGTCGTTTGCGGCGGCGCGCACTCGGCGCAACGTCGAGACGGAAGCGGCCGCTGTGCCCGCGGCGAGGCGAAGAAACTGACGGCGTTGCATGGGAACTTCCTCCGGCAGGTCGTGGATCGCCGCGGCACTGCTCGCGGCGAGCAGTGGCACAGTGGTTAGGGCGGCACTGCTCGCGGCGAGCAGTGGCACATGCGATAGAATAAGCCGCTTGGCGTCGGCTGCAACCATCCAGGATTAATTTGTCGACGCCGCTCTCCCGACGGCACGCCGAGTGAGGCGGTCCGGGTCGTGTTCTGTGTCCGCGGCGATGGAGGAGGCAAGGAGGGAGATCAGATCTTCGGTGACGTCTTGCGGCTGGTCGGCGAAGCGGAGCTTCGAGGCAGTGCGTTCCCAGGCGGAGCCTGGGAACGAGAGAGCGGAGCTTGGGAACGAGAGGGGCGCGGCTTGCGCAGCGGCGGGCGGACTGTAGAACGCGCCTAGGAGTGTTGCATCATCGTCATCGACCGAGCCGTTGTAGTCAAAATCGGCGAGCGCCCAGAAGGCGTCGCCCGCGCCGGGTGCGAACGACGCTCCCAGAATGGTCACATCGTTATCGTCGACCAGGCCGTCGAGGTTGGCGTCGGCCGTGTGCGCGAAGGCGATCAAGATCGCCGTGCTATCGACCGCCTGGCCGCGAAATGTCGTATACGGTCCGAGCGGCAGTGAGGAGTTTTCGGCGTAGGCGACCGAACGAGACTCAGGGTTTGCGACATTTGCCGCGGCCACGGCGCTGCTGGTGATGCCCGTGCCGTTCCAGGCTGCACCCAGGCCCGATCCGCCACGTCCGGCGATGATCTGTTGGCGAGTGGTTACCGCCGGAGAGTCACCCGAGTAATCGAGCAGCAGTGCGTTGCTACCGATGTCGAGCGTCGCACCGGCGGCTACGCTCAAGCTCGTGATAACGCTGGCGCCGCCGCTGGGCAATAAAGTGACCCGGCTATTGTCGCCCAGCGATAGCTGACCCTGCACGAGCCGGCCCGTGAAAAGCTGCGCATCGCCCAGGACCGTGGTGTTCAGCGTGCCGCCGGTCGAGACGGCGTCGATGCGAACTCGGCCCGCAATGACGATGATTTGATTGTTCGATCCCGTACCGGTGTCGATGGTCAAGATTCCGGAGGGGCTCACTCCCGGAGCAAACGAGACGACGACCGTGTCGTCGCCACCTGAGAGGTTGATGGGAAGCGGCAAGTTTGAATTCATGGGCCGGGTGAAGATGGGGGTACTACCGGGGGCCGGCGGATTGGTGCTGTAGACCTGAAGCGTGGCGCCATCAGCGCTGGCCGTCAGGTAGCGGACATCATTCCCGGGCGTGCCGTCGACGCCCAGGTTGGCCGTCAGCGTGTAGTTCGAATTCGTCTCGCCGAAGAAGCCATAAACTTGCAAGTAGTAGTTCTGTCCGGCGATTACGTTAAAGACGATGCGCTCGTTGTCGTCCGATGACGAGGAGTCCGCCAGCTCTGTGAGGCTCGCGTTGTAGAGCACCAGATCGAGGTCGCCCGCCGCATGGCTGAACAGGAGGTCGGTCGTCAGCGCGCCCGAGACCGCCGCCGTGAAGCGATAGAAATCGTCGTTATCGGGCAAGTGGATTGAGAGGTTCGCTTCGCTCCGGTTGCCGAGCGTGCCCAAGTCCGTGGCCTGCGCGAAACTGTCGTTGGGTTCAAACCGGTCTCCCGGGGGCGCTTGGGATACGACGATCTCCAGCGAATAATTCGGATTCGTTTCCCCGTCGTAGCCATAAACCTGCAGATAGTACGTCTGGCCCGCGGTCACGAGCGAGACGATCCGCTCACGGTCGTCTGTCGATGCGGAGCTCCTCAGCAGAGTGCGGTTGGCGTCGTAGAAATCGACGTCAAGATCGCCGTCGTCATGGCTAAACAACACATTCGCGGTTACCAGGCCAGTGATTTCCGGCGTAAAACGATAATAATCATCGTTGCTCGAAAAATGGATCGACAGGTTTGCCTCGGTCCGGCTGCCCAACGCACCGAGGTCTGTGGCCGTCGAAAAGCTGTCGTTGGGTTCGAACCGATCCCCCGCGGGCGCCTGCGACACCACAAGCTGCAACGCGTAGTTGGGATTGGTCTCGCCCTCGTAGCCATACACGCGCAGGTAATACGTCTGGCCGGCGGTAACGCTCCACACAATCCGCTCGTCGTTGTCAGCCGAAGTCGAGCTTCGCAACAAGGTTTGACTGCCGTTGTAAAGCCCGACATCGAGATCGCCGGCCGCATTCTGAAACAGGACATCCACGGTCAGGACGTCGCTCATCGCCGCCGTAAAGCGATAATAGTCCTCGTTGATGGGTGCATGGATCGACAAGCTGGCCTCGTTGCGGCTGCCCAGCGGACCGAGGTCCAACGCCGCCGCAAAGCTGTCGTTCGGCTCGAAACGATCGGCGATCGACGACTGCGATACCAGAAGCTGCATCGTGTAACTCGGGTTGATCGCGCCGTCGTACCCGTGCACCTGCAGAAAATAGGTCTGTCCGGCGGTGACGTTCCACACGATCCGCTCGTCGTTGTTGCGCGAGTCGGAATACGTCAACCGGGTTTGATTAGCGTCGTAGAGGACCGCATCGATATCCCCGGCCGCATGGCTGAACAGCACATCTGCAGCCAGTGTCCCTGTGAGCGCGGGTGTAAAGCGATAGTAATCGTCGTTATCCGGAAAATGGATCGACAGATCGGCTTCGGTCCGATTGGCGAGCGAGCCGAAATCTCGCGCGGCGGCGAAGCTGTCGTTCGGTTCGAAGCGATCGCCCGGCGGGGCCTGCGATACGACGAGCTGCAGCGTGTAGCTCGGATTGAGCGCTCCGGCGTTTCCGTGCACGCGCAGATAATATTTCTCGCCGGTGCTCACGTTCCAGAACAGGCGTTCGTTATCGCTGGTTGAGGCCGAAGCGCTCAGGAGCTCCTGATCGGCGTTGTAGAGCTCGGCATTGATGTCGCCCGCGGCGTGGCTGAACAGGACATCGGTCGAAAGAATTCCTGCCATGGCGGCCGTAAAGCGGAAGTAATCGTCGTTGTTGGCGGCATGGATCGACAAGTCTGCTTCGGTACGGTTGCCGAGGGCGCCCAGAGCAGTCGCCTGCGCAAAGCTGTCGTTGGGCTCCCGTTGGTCGGCTTGCACGGCGACTACAGCAAAATGGCGAATGTACGGGTCGCCAGGGGTGCCATCGCCGTTGCCGTCGAGTGGATTGCCGGATAGGTCCAAGAGTTCGCTGCTGAGCGCTTTGAACCGGTACTGTCCGGGCGGAAGCGCCCCTTGGGCAATCGCCAGATGAGCGGTCAAGCCGCCGCTGTATGCGGGTGAGGCGGCAACGGTGAACAGCACATCGTCCGGCGTATCGAAGAGTTGATCGGGACCGGCATGGCGTAGATCCCAATTGGCGGCGTTGACCGTTTCGGCCTGCATCGGCTTGGAGAACTGGACGGAGAGCGCGTCGATCGGGTTCCACGTCGTGCCGTTGTCACTCGGCAACTCCGCAACGGACGATATCCGCGGCGGAACATCGGCGTCTTCGCGAACGATCAGCTCCCAGCCGGTGAGCGTGCCCACGTCGGCGCCTGCGTCGTCGGTGATTTGCAACGTCCACGTACCGAGCGTCTCCAGGCTATCGAAAGCCGAGAGCTGGCCTTCGGGCCGGAAGCGACCGGTAAAGGGAGCGCCGCTGGTTTGAATGGAGGCGCTGGCTTCGTCGTCGAGGACTGTACGAACGAAGTTCGCGCCGCCGCCGCCGACGTCGGTGAATAATTCCACCCGCGTTCCATTGGGCGCAACGAGAAACACATCCAAATCGCCATCGAAGGTGTGCGTGATGTCCAGGCCTATATCGACGTCGGCGATGGATAGCGCCGCTGCCACCTCGATCGTCGAAGTGATCATCCCCCGGTCGGGGATCGGCCGCGGGAGATGGGTCGAGCGGAAACGATGGATCAGCGGATCGTCGATGTTAAAGCTGCCCAAATGCGCCCCGGCGGGATTGCCGTGGACGTCTGTAATTGCCGCCGACTTCAGCTTGTAACTGACGAGACCGTCGGGGGTTAGCCCACGAACTTCATATCGCGCCGAGGTCGCACTGAGCGCTGCGGCGGAGGTCACGACGCCAGTATCCAGCTCCAGGTCGTCCACACCCACGGTGGCCTGATCGATGGGCTCGTTGAAATTGAGGACGATTGCCGCCGGAGGCGCCGCGACGGTAGCGTCATTCGCAGGATCCGACGACACGACGGCGGTCGGCAGCGTGTCAAAATAAAACAGCGATTCCCAGCCGCGAACCGTTTCGGAGTTGCCTTGGCGAGCGACTGCGCCTTGAGACATGCTCATCGACTGCGGACCTTCGGCGGTGACCGGCGACGTGGTGAAGGTAAACGCCGCGGTGTTGCCATCCACAACCGTGACCGAGTTGGCCGCGATGCCGTTGACCTGAAAATCAGTCGGGCCGAGCGTCGCAGGATCGAAATCGTACGTGAACGATACTTGAAACTCCGTCGGGGGGATCGAAACCGTTGATCCGCCGGCCGGAGTCGTCGCCGAGACGTTCATCCCCAGGCGGTCCAACGTCCCGCGCGCATTCAGCCGGCCACCGCTCACCACGCGACCGTCAAGCGACGCGAGCACATCGACGCCGCCGACGATTGCATCGCGAACCTGGCTCACCGTGAAATCGGGTGAAAGCGCCCAGGCTAAAGCAGCCACGCCGGCGACGTGCGGAGTGGCCATGCTCGTGCCGGAGTAGACCGCGTACGAGTTATTAGGCAGCGTGCTCAGAATACCGTCGCCCGGCGCCGCCAGATCGACCGACTCAGCGCCGAAGTTGCTGAAGCGCGCCAAGGCATCCAGATCATCAGTGGCCGCCACGGTAATGATGCTCGGCACGTTGTAGCCGGCCGGATAGTGCGGTGTAACGTCGCCGTCCTCCGCATCGTTCCCCGCTGCGGCCACAAAGAGAATGCCGCGGTTTCCGCCGGCGGCGATGGCGTCTTGCAGCGCCTGATTAAACCCGCCGCCGCCCCAGCTATTGTTGGTGATGCGAACATTGATGTCGTACTGCTCGCGCATCATGGAGGCGTAGTTTACGGCGCGGAGAGCGTTCGCCGTCGTGCCGCTGCCGCCGGCGTCTAAGAACTTCAGGCCCATAATTGCGGACGTCCAATTCACGCCCACGATCCCGACGTTATTGTCGCCGACGGCCGCGATCGTGCCCGAGACATGCGTTCCATGCCCTTCGTCGTCCATCGGGTCGCCGTCGTTGTTGACGAAGTCGTAACCGTGGATGTCGTCGACAAAGCCGTTGCGGTCGTCGTCCAGGTTGTTGCCCGCGATCTCGCCAGGGTTCGTCCAGATGTTGGCCGCCAGGTCCGGGTGGTTGTAGTCGACGCCGGTGTCGATGACGCCGACCACGACGCCCGCGCTGCCGGTCGTCACGTCCCAGGCTTCGAAGGCGTCAATATCCGAATCGGACCCACCTCCGGTCTGGCCGGTGTTGTTCATCCCCCACAGCTCGGTCAAGCGGCCGTCATTGGGGCTAGCGTCGATGCTCCAGACGTTTAAGTTGGGTTCAAAGTAGGCAACGTGCGGGTTGGCCGAGAGCCACTTCGAGACGGCTTTGGCGTCGCTTTCGGCAGTCGAGATCAGAACCTGGCCGACACGGCCCAACCCGCCGAGGAGCTCGAAGTCGAGCTTGCCGGGGAGGAGGTCGCGGCTGTCTTCGAGGGATGCGAGCCGAGCGGTTGCGGCATCGTTGAACTGGACGATCCACTGGCTGGCTTTCTCGGCGACATTGGGCTGCACCGTGGCCGAGACGTCCGACACCGCGGCGGCGATATCTTCAGCGGGCGTGAATTGTTCGAACCACTCGGGCCGGACGAGGTAGCCGCCGCCGTCCACCTCGGTGCGGTAGTCCGCACTCAAGAGCCTGCGGTCCTCCAGCGATTCGAATTGAAATCGCCGCTCGCGCTGGCGTCGTTTTCCGGATATCGACATAAACCGGCGCGCAGATCCTCCTGCCCAGGACCGATTGCGTGTCATGAAGTTGCCCCCGTGAGATTTTGATCGCCTTCATTGTAGGCAGCGGGGGGCAGGTTGGGCCAGTCAATGTAGGGCGGCCGCCGGTCATGGCGTGGCACACCTGAAAAGGCGCGAGATAGGTCGCCATTGGGCGGGGGCCCCTGTTGTGCGCTGGACTCCCGACCACACACAAGGGCTCGAACGAAGGTCTCCGGGGCTTGGTGACCTGCGAGAATCCTTCGGTCAGAGAAGTGGCACGCACCGGGACCGTGCTACAACAGACCGCCATCTGTGTTCTCCGCCGTCGGGGTAGATTGAATCCGCAATGAAATCCAAAGCTGTGACGAGTCACAGCACTCCAAATCGGCCGCTTGTCACCGTGGCGGAGCACCGGTAGGCTGGACCGCTCGCTTTGAAAACCACGTCGAATCAACCATACAGCGAGTTATGAGCGACCCGTATTTTCAGCAACTCTTTGCCGAGCGGATTGGCGGTGCAAGCTACGGCAAAGGGACCGAGATCTATAAGTTCGAGAAGATCAAGCGCGCCAAGCGAAAGGCGCTGGCCGAGCATCCCGAGCGGAAGCTGATCGACTTCGGCATCGGCGAGAACGATGAGATGGCGCCGGAGGGTGTCCGAGCCGGGATGGCCCGCGAGATCAATCGGCCGGAGAACCGGGGCTATGCCGACAATGGCGTGATGGCTTACCGCGAGGCGGTGGCGCGATTCATGCAGCGGAACTTCGGGGTCTCGCTTGATCCGGAGAATGAGATCAACCATTGCATCGGGAGCAAGACGGCGCTCGCCATGCTGCCGGCGGCGTTCATCAACCCCGGCGATGTCACGCTGATGACCGTGCCTGGCTACCCGGTCGCCGGCACGCACACGCGGTACTACGGCGGCGCGGTCCATCGCCTGCCGTTATTGGCAGAGAACGACTTTTTTCCCGACCTGGATGCGATCCCCGCCGAGGCGCAGAAGCGCGCCAAGCTGTTGGTGATTAACTACCCCAACAGCCCGACCGGCAAGGTGGCGACGCGCGAATTCTACCAGCGCGTCGTCGAATTCGCACAGAAGCACCAGATCGTTGTAGTCCAGGACGCCGCGCACATCATGCTCAGCTATGAAGGCGAGCCGCTGAGTTTTCTGCAAATCCCCGGCGCGCGCGACGTCGGCGTCGAAGTCCATTCGATGTCCAAGGGCTTTCACATGATCGGCTGGCGGCTCGGCTGGGTCTGCGGGCACGAGCGGATCGTGCGGGCATTCGCGGATATCAAGGACAACAGCGACTCGGGTCAGTTCATCGCCATCCAGAAGGCTGCCGCGGCGGCGCTCGATGACACCGCAATTCCAGGCCAGGTTAAGCAAAAGTACGAGCGGCGGCTGAAGAAACTGGTTGAGACGCTCGCGCGCTGCGGGTTCACGTGCAAGATGCCGGGTGGCACGTACTTTCTTTACACCAAGAGTCCCAAGGGGTTGGCCGGCGGTGAGAAATTCGAGAACGCGGAGGCGGCGAGCCAGTATCTGATCACGCAGCACTCGATCGTTACGGTGCCCTGGGACGACGCCGGGGCGTTTTTGCGGTTCTCGGTTACTTATGAGGCGGCGGATGAGAAGGCTGAGGATGCGTTGATGGCTAAGACTGAGGCGCGGATGAAGCAGATTCGGCCGGTGTTTTAGTTTTGGAGTGCGACGACTTGTCGTCGCTTTGGATTTCAACTCGCTCACGGAATACGAACAGCGCAGCGAAGTGCGACGGGGTTTGAAAAGGAAAGCTGTGACAAGTCACAGCACTCCAAAGCGATCAAATCTCCGGCTCGATGGTGGCTGACATCGAACCCTTGCAGCCCTTGATCTGCCGATCTTTGCCGTAGGCGTGGACCTGGTCGCGCTTCAGCTCGGCGTGTTCCTTGGTGGTGGTCAACAGGATCGCCCGGCCGCGCTGGTCCACCTCGCGGGCGAGTTCGTAACCTTTTTCAAACGGGTGGCCAAATAGTTCCTGCGCCAGCTTGATGACGTAGTCGTACGTGTGGTCGTCATCATTCCAGAGGATCACGTGATAGCGCGGCTGTCGCTTCGGCTTTTCCGCCTTCCGCTCTTGCTGGGGGCGGACGGTCTCTTCGATCGGCTCGGCGACGGCCGCTGCTTGTTCTTCGCTCATGGAGTGAGGCCTCGCGTGCTGGGCCAACGGTCAATCGAATGCTTACCGTAAGGGACCTTTTATTATAGGATACACCGCGCGGACGTGAATATGCCCGCCATGACATGTCGGCATCGCGTCTGTAGGGAACGCCCAAAGCTTGCCCGCCGTGGCGGGTGGCGTTCCGGAAGCCTCAAACGGCGTTGCATCACTAACTCGCCCAACGGAACGGCACAGAGGCCGTTCCCTACAGAGTAACTCGAATCTCGTCGTGTCATGCCAACCCTAGACGAATACCTCGACGCCAACCGCGGCCGCCACGAGGACGAGTTGTGCGAGTTGTTGCGGATAAAGAGCGTCTCGGCCGACAGCCGGCACAAAGACGACACGCGCCGCGCGGCGGAGTGGGTGGCGGGGCAATTCCGCGCTCTCGGATTTGCCAACGACGTGGTGGCCACGCCTGGTCACCCGATCGTGTTCGCCGAGTCGCCGCCTGTTGCCGGTGCACCGACTGCGCTCGTCTATGGGCATTATGACGTGCAACCACCCGATCCGTTGGATGAGTGGATTTCGCCGCCGTTTGAGCCGACGCGCCGAAACGGCAACCTCTACGCGCGCGGGGCGACCGACGATAAAGGGCAGATGCTCACACATGTCAAAAGCGCCGAAGCCTGGATCAAGACCGCCGGCAAGCTCCCGATCAATTTAAAGTTCTTGATCGAGGGGGAAGAAGAGGTTGGCAGCCCGAACGTCTATGGGTTCCTCGAAGAGCACCAAGACAAGCTCGACTGCGACGTGGTGGTGATCAGCGACTCGAGCCAGTTTCGCCCCGGCCAGCCGGCGATCACGTATGGGCTAAAGGGCCTGGCGTATTTTGAGCTGCGGCTGACGGGACCGAAGCAAGACCTGCACTCGGGGACGTTTGGCGGCGGCGTAACGAACCCGGCGAATGCTTTGTGCCAGATGCTCGCCGCGCTGCGTGGAGAAGACGGCCGTGTCACTGTGCCGGGTTTCTACGACGACGTGGTAGCCCTTTCGGAACGGGAGCGCGAGCAATTCCGCAAGCTGGAGTTCAGCGAAACTGATTTCATGCGGCAAATTGGGGTCGAAGCGGTCACCGGCGAAAGGGGTTTTACCACGCTCGAACGCCGCTGGGCCCGGCCGACGTTTGACATCAACGGATTGACCAGCGGCTACCAGGGTGAAGGCGCCAAAACGGTGCTGCCCGCCCGCGCGAGTGCAAAATTCAGCTTTCGGCTGGTGCCGAATCAGGATCCGAAGAAGATCGCGGTGGCGCTTGAAAAGAAGTTACGCGAGCTGTGCCCGCCGGGCATTCGCATGGAGCTGATGCCGTTTGGCGCGGGGCCGGGCGTCGTGATGTCGCTGGACAGCCCCTATATGGCGGCCGCGGCGCGGGCCATCGAGCGCAGCTTCGGCCGGGCGCCGGTTTACATCCGCGAAGGGGGCTCGATTCCGATCGTGACTTCTTTCCGTCAGCAGTTGGGCGTCGAGGTGCTCTTGCTCGGCTGGGGTCAGGACGACGACAACACACACAGCCCCAACGAGAAGTTTTCGCTGGAGGATTTTCATCGCGGAATTAAAGCAAGCGCGTACTTGTGGGAAGAACTTGCAAGAAATAAATGAACCGCGGAGACGCAGAGGCGCAGAGAGGAGAGGATATTAGCCACAGATGAACACAAATGAACACAGATGAAGGATACATATTGAGTTTTGTGATCTGTGTTTATCTGCGTTCATCTGTGGCTGATTCTTGCCCTCGCTTCTCTGCGTCTCTGCGACTCAGCAGTTAAAACGGATTCAGAATACAATGCTCGATCGCAGATTTGTTGTTGAAAATGCCCAGGTCGTTAAGGAAAACTGTGAGCGCCGGAATTGCACGGCGGACGTCGATCGTTTTGTCGGCCTGGAGCAAGCCCGCAAGGCGGTGCAGCAAAAGGTGGACGAGCTGAATCGTCAGGCCAACGATGTGAGCAAGTCGATCGGTAAGGCCAAGGATGACGCCGAGCGGGAAGCCCGCAAGGAAGAGGGTCGCCGGCTGCGAGAGCTTTGCACGAAAACGCAGGCGGAGCTCGACGAGATCGTTGCCGAGGCGGACGACATTCTGCGGCTGATCCCTAACCTGTCGCATCCCGCAGCGCCCGTTGGAGTGAGCGACGAAGCGAACTTGGAACTCCGCCGCGGACGACACGAGCCGCGCAAGTTCGACTTCAAGCCGCTGGACCATGTGCAAATCGCCGAGCGGCTGGACCTGATCGACTTCGAGGCGGGGGCAAAGGTGACCGGGCACGGGTTTTATTTCCTCAAGAACGACGCGGTCTTGTTGGAGCTCGCGCTGCAGCGGTACGCGATTGATTTGCTCATCAACAAAGGCTTCACTCCGACGATCACGCCGGACCTGGCGCGTAACGAAATCTTGCAAGGAACCGGGTTTATTCCCCGCGGGCCCGAGACGCAGATTTATTCGATCGAGAACAGCGACCTGAGCCTGGTGGCGACGGCGGAGATCACGCTCGGCGGGTCGCTGGCCGACACGATCCTCGATGAAGAGCAACTGCCGATTAAAGTCTGTGGTATCAGCCACTGTTACCGCACCGAGGCTGGCGCGGGAGGCCGGGCCGCGCGCGGACTGTACCGCGTGCATCAGTTCACCAAGGTGGAGATGTTCGCCTTTACGCGGCCGGATCAGAGTGACCAGATGCTCGACTACTTTTGCGACTTGGAGTGTGAGCTGTTCGACGGGCTGGGTATTCCCTATCGCGTCGTCGATACGGCCACCGGCGACTTGGGCGGGCCGGCCTACCGCAAGTTCGACCTTGAAGCCTGGATGCCGGGTCGCGGCGAATCGGGGGAGTATGGCGAGGTGACCAGCACCAGCAACTGCACCGACTACCAGGCCCGCCGACTTGGCATCCGCTACCGTAAGAAAGGCGAGAAGGGGACGTATTTCGCCCACACGCTCAACGGGACCGCGATCGCGTGTAGCCGGGGGATTATTGCGGTTTTGGAGAACTTTCAGAACGCCGATGGCAGCGTGACGGTGCCGGAGCTTTTGCGCGCCTGGATGGCGAAGGAGCGGATGGGATGAATGTAGCGTATAATTGCGGAGTATCGCTAATTACCTCTTGCAAGCGCCTGTAAATGTTTGATCGCATTACCTTCGATCCAACAATCCTTGGCGGCCGCGCCTGCATTCGTGGCATGCGGATTCCCGTCTCGGTTGTAGTGAGCCAAATCGCCAATGGGGCGTCATACGATGAGATTCTGGCCGGGTATCCCGATCTCGAACGAGAGGATATCGAACAGTCAATCAATTACGCAGCGTGGCTGACGAGTGAGCAAGTCATTCCCGGCTGATGCCAATGCGATTCTTACTCGACATGGGGCTGAGTATTCGTGTTGCGGAGTGGCTGCGGCGTGAAGGGCACGACGTCACTCATTTGCGCGACGAAAGACTCCAGAAACTGGCGGACGAGGAGATTTTTCGTAAGGCAGCTTCCGAGGATCGATTCATCCTCACGTTCGATTTGGACTTCGGTGAGATAGCGGCCTTATCACGAGGACAGCTCGTCAGCGTCGTCATTTTGCGACTCAAGAATGCGCGAGCTGATTACATTATTCAACGACTAAGCGCCGTCCTTCCGATGGTCGGGCCTGCACTCAGCGCCGGTGCGATCGTCACGATTGAATATTCACGCCATCGAATACGCTTGCTTCCGATTCAGCTCTGATACAGAAGAGGTCACGGCCGCGTCAGTACTTCGGCCGCTTCTTCACACAGCCCCCTCGCCTCTCCCAACGTCTCCGCCTCTGCAATCGCTCGCACGATCGGCTCGGTGTTGCTCGGGCGAACGAGCAACCACTTGCCGGGCCAGTCGAAACGTACGCCGTCCGTACAGTCGCAGGCCGCGGCGCTGAAGTGTCGCTGCAGCGTGTCCATACCGGCGGCAACCCTGTCGGATGGGAGAGTGATCTTCGTCTTCACGATGCTGTACCGCGGCAGCTCGTCGGCAAGCTCGCTGATCGGCCGGTCGCGCGAGGCCATGGCCTCCAACAACATTGCCATGCCGACGAAACTGTCGCGCACCAGGCCGACCCGTGGGTCAATCACGCCGCCGTTGCCTTCGCCACCGAGGATCGCGCCGGTTTCGAGCATCTTATCAACGACGTTCGCCTCGCCCACCGCAGAACGTTGGAACGGCACGCCATACTTCGCCGCCAGGTCCTCGCTCATGCGGCTCGTGGAACAATTGGTCACGATCGGCCCCTTGCGACGCCGCAGCACGTGATCGACGCACATGGCCAGCGTGTATTCTTCGCCCAGGTAGCGGCCGTTCTCGTCGATGACCGCCAGGCGGTCGGCGTCCGGGTCCTGGCAGAAGCCGACGTTCGCGCCGCTGTCGCGCACCGCAGCAAAGACGCCGGCAAGATTTTCCTCGGTCGGCTCCGGCGGGTGCTCGAATCGACCATTCGGGTCGCCACCCAGAATCTTCACGCGGCAACCCAGCTCCTCGAGCATCCGCCGCGCGACAAGGCTGCCGGCGCCGTGGTTGGCGTCGAGCAAGACTGACAGGCTGCGCCGCGCGATCAAGTGCACATCCACAGTCCGCCGGATCAATCGCCAATGGGCCTCGACCGTTTCCGAGCAGGCCTGCGCACTGCCGATACGGCTGTGATCGGGCCATGGCAAGTCGCCGCTTGAATAGCGTGAAAGAATGGCTGCGCCTGCGGCGGCCGGAATTACACGACCCGCTGCCGAAAGGAGCTTTAAGCCGTTGTATTCCGCCGGGTTGTGGCTCGCGGAGAGCTGCAGGCCGCCGGCAGCTTCAAGTTCGCGAACGAGCACGCCGGTGGTTGGCGTCGCGGCAACGCCCGCATCGATCACCTTTCGGCCCATCGCTTGCAGTGCGGCGGTTACGGCTGCCGCGAGCATGGCGCCCGTTGCGCGGCCGTCGCGTGTAATTACCACAGAACCTGGGGGCAGCTCGGCCGCGAACGCGGCGGCATAGCGGGCTGCCACGAGCGGCGTGAGCGACTGACCGATGATGCCACGCAGGCCGGAGACGCTGATGATGGGGTCAGACGAGGTCATAGGCTGCGTAAAGATTCGAAGCGACAAAACGGAGCGACACGCAAATATACGGCATCTCGCGGATCTCGGCGACGGCAGCGCTTCCCGTGATGTCGCGTGTATCGCATACTGATGAGCATGAGCACCGCCGCTACGACGCCGTTTGATGTTAATGCCAGACTGTCAGAACTCGCCGATGCGCTCGCCGCCGGCAAGATTACGGGCGATGCCGCCACGAATATTCGCACCTGGTTGACTGAGCCGCGGTACGGTGAGTATGCCGCCGAAGTCGCCCAGCAAATTGCCCAGGGCAACTGGAAACAGCTCGACGACGCCTTCTGGACCGTGATTCCCTTTGGCACCGGGGGCCGGCGCGGGCGGATGTGTGCGATTGGCTCCAACGCGATCAACGACCGCACGATTGGCGAAAGTGCACAAGGCGTAGCTGACTATGTCAAGTCGCAACATCCCAATGAAAGACACCTGGCCTGTGCCATCGCCTATGACACGCGGCACCGGTCGCGCCACTTTGCGGAGCTGTGCGCGGGCATCATGGCCGCTGCCGGTTTTACGGTCTACTTTCTGGATGGCTACCGGAGCACGCCGGAGCTGTCGTTCGCCGTCCGCTTTAAGAAGTGTCACTGCGGCATCATGGTGACGGCCAGCCACAATCCGCCGTCGGATAACGCGGTCAAAGTCTACTGGTCCACCGGCGGGCAGGTGCTGCCGCCTCATGACGCGGGAATCATCAAGCAGGTGATGGAGTGCGACGCCATCCGTCGCATGCCGTTCGACGAGGCCGTGAAGGCCGGCAAGGTGATCTCTTGCCAGGACGAAGTGGACGAGGCGTTTATCGTCGCAGTCAAGTCGCAGGCGCTCCCCGGTCCGCGCGAACTGAAGATCATCTATTCGCCATTGCACGGTGTGGGGGCATCGGCTGTCATGCCGGCGCTGATCGCCGACGGCTTTACCGATGTCGAGGTCTTTGGTCCACACGCTGAGCCGGACGGCGACTTCCCCAACGTGCCGGGACACGTCGCCAATCCGGAAAACCCGGCAGTGTTCGCGGCGATCATCGCGCGGGCGAAGGAGGCGAAGGCGGAGATCGTCATCGCCACCGATCCCGACTGCGACCGGCTGGGTTGCGCGGCGCCACTCAGCAAGGCTGGCGATTCCGAATGGGGTACATTCACCGGCAATCAAATCGCGACGCTATTGACGGAGTATCTGCTCGCCGGCTGGAAAAAGGCGGGCCTGCTCACGCCGGATCACTACGTCGTCAAGACGCTGGTCACCACGGAGATGATCCGACGGATCGCCGAAGCGTACAACGTGAAGACGTTCGGCGATCTGCAGGTCGGCTTCAAGTGGATCGGCATGACGATCGACGACTTTGGTCCGCAGCGGTTCGTGCTCGGTTGCGAGGAGTCGCACGGATACCTTGTCGGCGCCCATGTGCGCGATAAAGACGCCGCTGTGGCCGCGATGCTGTTGGCTGAGCTTGCCGCCCGGGTAAAAGTCGTCGGGCAGACGCTGCACCAAAAGCTCGACGCTCTATTTTGGCAGTACGGCTACCACGCGGAGCGACAGCTTTCGCTCACGATGCCCGGATCGCAGGGGATGAAGGACATGCACTCGATCATGGCCCGCTTCCGCGCGGCGCCGCCGGCCACGTTGGCCGGCCTCGCGATCACGCGCGTGCGCGATTTCCTGTCGCTCACCGAAACTAAGCCTGGCCATCCGCCGCAGCCGTTCGCCGGTCCGGCTGGAGACATGGTGATTCTCGATCTGGACGTGCAGGGCAACTACGTCGCCGTCCGCCCCAGCGGCACGGAGCCGAAGATCAAGTTTTACATGTTCACGTGCGAGGCACCGGAGCTGATCGCCAACCTGGACGACACGAAGCAAGCCATGGCCGCGCGGCTCGGTCAGATGCAGCAGGAGTTGGGCGAGTTTGCGCGAGCGAAGTAATTCGAGCGTTGCTCGCGTCCTGCAACCTGCGAAAATCTGCGCCATCTGCGGACAACGACAAATGCTCTTTCTCATTCGCAGATGGCGCCGTGTTGTAAGCCGGGAAGTCGCTCGATCATAGGACCCTTAGCGAATGATTCATGACTGGACGAATCGATTTTCAAGAGTCGTTCTGTTGACGACGGTATGCGTTCTGGGGGACGCGACTCAGACCATCAGTCAAGAGCGTTCGCCAGCCGTTGTCGGCAGAGAATCAAACGCGCGCGGACGCCGTGAGACGATCACCAACTCGTTCGGCATGCGTCTCGTTCTCGTTCCAGCCGGCGAGTTCGAAATGGGCAACCATGATTCGCCCGAGAAGCTCGCCAGGTTGTTCCCGGCGATCGAAAAGCGGCGGATTGACGAATTGGCCGACGAACAGCCCGTTCGCAGAGTGCGAATCACGCGGCCGTTCTATATCAGTGCACATGAAGTCACTATCGCTCAGTTTAAGAAGTTTAGCGACAAAGCCGGCAATCGAACCGAGGCCGAGCGCGATGGAACGGGAGCCTGGGGTTACAATCGTGCCAAGAACGACTTCGAGGGGCGGAAGCCCGAATACTCCTGGCGCAATCCCGGCTTCGCGCAAGAGGACAATCATCCGGTGGTCAATGTGACGTGGAACGACGCCTCGGCGTTTTGCGATTGGCTCACGAAGAACTGCACTTTCTGAAAACTTAGGAATTGATCTTTTATGAAAAATGGCTCTCCCATC
>JBBDYH010000085.1:0-23871 GCA_040901795.1 Pirellulales bacterium | reverse complement strand
GCTGGCCAAGGTCCGGCAACGCAAATGGGCCGAGAAGGTGCATCAGCCGATGGAGGAAGCCATCGTCGACGCCATTCGCCGTTCGAGCGCCACGGGCCTGCCCTACGGCGACGAAGCCTGGGTGAAGCGTTTGGCCAGACGGCTCAAGCTGGACTTGACCATCCGCCCCCGCGGCCGACCCCCAAAACACGACAGTAAGCCACACAAATAGTTCTGACCCGTTTTCTCCGTTAGCTGCTTGGGACCAGGTATATCATTCCGGCTTCTCCATTCGATTCGCAATCGCCACCAGCGCCGCCTGCAACACTCGCTGCTCGGGGTCAACCGCCTTCTTCTCCCGCCGATATTGCTCAGCCCGGGCCGCAAGCCGCTCGCGCATCTCGGGTGAAACGCATTCCAGCAGCCTCGCCAGCCCCGTCTCCACCGTCTCGCGCCAGCCCGTCATCCCGGTGACCGGCGACGCCTGGACCGCCAGCGCTAGCGCGACGACTTCCTGATCGGACAAGGCCGGCTTGGGATTGTGATTGTGACCGTTCCCATTGGCCAGCGTGCCCACGAACTGCCTTACTCCTTCGGCGGCCACGCGTGCGGTTTTCCGATAGCGCAGGACCGTTCGCCGATTCAAGCCCAGCCACTCCGCCAGTTCGTTAACCGATAAGTCGTGACCGATTTGTTCCAGAATTGCCAGTTGCACACGCCGGGTGGTTGGTTCGATCGCCATTGCCGCAGTTCTCCATGTTGCGTAAACATCCCTTCCGCCCCGGGAAGTTATGTCGCAAAACTCGAAGAAAGCGGACAAGAAAAATGGGCTATTTGGGAAAGATTTCCTGGTTTTTTTGGCCGAGCGGCCGTTTCCAATACGAATAGGTAAAATGGGATATCTGGATAACAATCCGAGCGGCTCTCGCAAAGCTCCCATCTCAATGCACCGCAAAAAACAAAAGGCCGCGAAGTGTCGGCGGGACACCTCGCGGCCTCTAAAAACGATTTACTCAATGACGGGCCATACCGTCGTTTGCATCAACGACGCACAGCTCCGTTGGCGGTCGTTGCGCCCGTGGCCATGAGCTCACCCGTCGCCTGCGATCCGGCGCCCTGATATGCCACCTGGTCATCGAGCGAGAGCTTGTTGAGGTTAAGGTTGCCTACGGGTCGTGCGGTGACAACCCCGTTTCGCGTGCTCACAACCTCGAGCGCCCCGACACACTCCTCGCCCAAGAGGAACTGGTGATACGCCTTCACCAGCGTGCCGGTTGCCGGGGCCTGGTCGCCCGGGAAGCTCACCTTCACCGTGCCTGCCTTCGCGTCGATGTCAGTGACTCGCCCCTTACCCTTTGCCGCCCTGCCTTGCGGTTTCACCGACTGGACCGACGTGACCATCTCGGTCGCCGGCCGGCGAGCGTTTGCGTATCGCGACGCGGACGCCGGGAGATACTGACTCTGTGACTGCACCGGCGGCAGATCCGTGACGGTCGTCGTGTTACGGCGCGAGCTCGCGGCCCGGTCATCGACCAACGGAGCAACCGTTCCGCCGTGGTCCACGACCGCCTCGATCACCGATGCCAGTTGCAAGTCGTCTCCGCTGTCGCGGATCCGCACGCTGCTGCCGCTCGTCAAGCGATCCGGCAACGGCCGCGACGTCGAGGCAGGCGCCTGGCTGCGTGCCGACGGATCGACCATTCGAATCCGCAGGCCGCTCGTACTTTGTCCCAGGTCGCCATCGCCGATTGTAACAGTCGCCCCGACGTCAGCGCTCGCTGCCGCCGACCCTTCGTCGCTCACGACGATCCGCGCATCAGCCGCGCGTTGCCCCGCGGGTAAATCGACTGCCGGCTGCTGCCGTGTCGCCTGGGCGACGACCGGGCGCTGCGCGGCGCCGGTTCGCGGCCTCACGGCGCGGCGGACCTGCGATGTGGCCGCCATGCGGTCGGCTCGCGAGCGAAGGAACAGGCCTGTCGTCGCGTTCGACAACGGCGCCGGTCGCACGTTGGGAATCGGCGGCGTCGTGGCGTCCGGGATTATCCCGTTGGGCAGCGGCGCCACGCCGTTGCGGCCCGGCGGCGGAGGCAGCTCGCCCGGAACTTCCGGCGGCGTCTCCGGCGGCGTTTCTGGCGGAGTTTCCGGAACGATCGGCGGAACCTCCGGCGTGATTACCTCAGGTACGTAGCCCGGCGGACCGACGTTCGGGCAGCAGGCCACCAACGCTTCGCGGGCCGCTTCACGTACGCGCTCGGATGGCTCAATCGGGCAGCCCTTGTCATCCAGCTCGTAGACGATCTGGGCGAGCTTTTTGGTCAGCTCTTCATCACAGCAGCACTGGCGGCTGCAAACGTCGCAGTGTTGGACCGCCGCCTCGCCGAGCGCCTTGGCCCCCTCGTAGCGGACCTGCTCGGTGCAGTCGTCCAGCGCCGCCATCATCGCTTCTTTGACGCCGCCGTAGCACTTGTCGCAACCGAGCTTGGCCAGGTACTTGATCGCCTTGATCTTCTGTTTGGCCAAGTCCTCCTGCATCTTGATCTCGGCGGCCTTCTTGATGGCCGGATTATTCGAGAGCAAGTTCTCCGGATGGGCAATCGGCTTGAGCGGAGGCTTGCGCTCCACACCCGGAAAGTTACCATTCCGGTTGAGCCGCGCATCGCCGATCCGCTGAAAACCTTGCGGAATGCCCAGGAACCGCCACAGCGTCACCGGCGGGGCGGGCGCGGGCGGCGGTATCCATGCGGGCACCGCCGCCACGGGAGCCGCGGGTTGAGCTTCGAGAGTGCGCTGCCCAATCGGCGCGGCGGACACACCGAGGACAGCGAACGTGATAACCCACCGTTTGACCATGATGATCCCCTTGCATAACGACAGCGCTGTGGGCCTCACCGGCAGCGGCGTGCCCAGGCGCAATCAGTCCATTCGTCGAGTAGGCGCGGCATCACCGCCAGGCGAGAGGCGCGAGTCAACCGCGGTTCTCTTCTCTGGCCTGTACTGCCGCCGGTTTGGCGAGAACGTCGGCCGCAATAGTGCGACCAGCGGCACAGCCCGTTTTGCGGCACTTCAGGTTAAAGGCCGCAAATACGGACGCGCCGGTTCCAATTGAAAGATCGGAACCTAGTTTCGAAACAATCAAAAAAGGAAGATGCTGATGAACAAGATCCCCATCTTGCGCAACTTACCGGCCCAGTGGGACCTTAATTGGCCCGGCTCGCTTGCCGGGTTCGACGACCACCTTTGTGGGCACCGGTTTACCGATTGTGTTGCTGACGGTACCGTGCGCTTCAAGCGTGTACTCACCAGGTTTCACCTTATCGAATGAAAAGCCTCCATCGGAGAGATTCGATCGCTCATCGACCTGACCTTGGGCATTGGTGAGCACAACCTTCTCAATTTTGCCACGAGCTCCCTCCGGCAAAACCGCGCGACCGTAAATCTGGCCGAACTGCGCCACCGCAGGCTGGCCCCCTTGGTTCGCCGGGACCGGCTTACGGACAGTGACCACAACCCTCCTGGGCTCGCTCTTGTTCCCTGATTTGTCGGTTGTCTGAAACCAAAGCGACTGCTCGCCGGGCGTCTCAAAGGCGTGCATTAATTGATAAGTTCCGCTTGTCCGCGGCGGCACCGGCTGAGGATCGACGAGCATGCGTTCGTCGGGATCCGTGCTGTCGGGTTTCGGCTGTACCTTAAGTGCGAACTCGACCTTGTCGATTTCCGTCACCTGGTCGCGGGGGTACACATCGACGCGGAACTTCTCGTTCGCCTCGACAGCGCGGTTCGGTCCTTGGGCAGAAAGAGTCGGCGCCTCGCCATCGAGGTACAGCACGATGTCCCGGTCGGCCTGCTCGTCGGCGTCGCCCAGCACTTCTTCGCGGCCGCCTTCGCGACGAACAAGCTGGGCCCGAAGACGGACTTCATTGAGGTACGGCCGCAAGTCGAGCATGGCCACAAAGTCGGTCACCTGCGATTGGATGGCCATGCCAGGCGCCGTCTTTGGCTTGACCAGCGTTGCTCGATGGACGCGGTCTTTGACCGACTGCAGTAGGACCTTATCTTCGTCCGGATTGAATTCTCCACCGCGTTCGGGATCAACGAATAATCGAGCCAGGTAGGAACCATCTCGCGACGGCATATCAACGCTGAATGGAAAACGGACCGGCTCGGTGACCTTTCCAGGGTAATAAATCCGAAACGATTCGAGGTTGGGCAGCGCGACCCTCCGCAATTCCAACAACGTGCGCTCCACGTTCGGCAAGTTGGCATCGAGCGGCAGCTCGTAGATGAACGCTCGCGGATAGCCGTCCACGTGGAGGAATACCTCGGCGCGAGTGGGCTTGCCCGCCGGCGCGAAGATCAGCAGCGTGTCGTTCGGATCCTCGGGCGTCAACGTCGTCTCGCGTTTTGCTTTTCCCAACTGCTTGACCTGCTCCCCTGTGACTACATCCATTTCAACTTTCGCCCCGGCCGGTGGGAGCCGGTCCGGGTCCGCGCTCAGCACGGCGGCTATCGCGCCTGTGCGGGCATCATAGTCGACTCGTGGTGTGATGTAGTTGCTCGGAAGCTGCGTATCGATCTGGATTACGATCACCTGGCGGCGCGGCTCGACCGCGGTTTTGCCGTCGGTGGATTGCGTATCCTCGGTAAGTACACACACCAGGCCGGAAGAGACCTCCGGCGCTGTTTCTTTCGGCGTCGTATCACCGGTTTTCGTGTCGCCGGCTTTCGCTGCGTCGGCCGCAGGCGCGGCTTCCTTGGCCGCAGGCGGCTGCGATGCGAAGAAGGGAATCGAGCCGGTGCCGCCTGGCGCCAGCGTCAGCTCGTTGCGAGCCAACTCATTGCCGCGCGTTTCACCCGCCATCGCCAGCGAGGCGACAGTACGGTTCATTTCAACGTCCTCGGCAGGCGGGATGGCATAGACCACCGCCGTGTACTTCTTTGGATGCGTGGCCGTATTGGTCAGCCTGAAGTCATACCGCGTCTCATGGCCGACAAACGGCGACAGCCTTACCAGCGCAACACCGTCTGCGAACGGCACGTCGAAGTACGATTCCTTTTGCGGCATCCTCTGCCAGGCGTGATCCGCGGTGCCGGGTTGCCCATAAACCGCAAGCTGCGAGAACTTCGGCTCCGGATGGACAAGCACCGCCGTCGCGTGTGCCAGTTCACGATCGTTCTCATCGAGCCAGGTCAATGTCATGTTCGTCTGCTGGCCGCGCTCATCGAGTGAAGCCATTTCCCACTCAACTCGGTGCTCGCGGGTCGAATTGCCGCTTGCGCCGCCGGCCGGCCAGATCCGGCCCGGCGTCAGTTCGGTGCCTTGTACATTCTTGATTTGCACCCGCTGTTGGTCGTAGTCCAACTTCAATCGCAGCCGATCGGGCGCCAGCAATTCGTTCGATTCGAAGCGGACGGCCAGCTTCTGGGGAACCTTGTAGTTGAGCGCAAGGGGACCGCCGGTCGCGCCGGGAGCATTGCCGAGTGCGAGCTGATGGCGCGCAATCTGCTCGGGGAGCGCCTTCAGCGGCACGCCGGCGATCGGGTCGGACCACTCACCCGAAGAGTGTTCCTCCAGCGCTTTGCCGATCCGCTGCTGGTCGCGCGCATCGGCCAGGCGAATCACCGTTTCGGCACGGCGCCAAGAATCGTACTGGCTCGATTTCAATTGATCCCGCAGCGCATTCGGCACGTTTCCGTAGGTGTCTGCCAGATACTTGTCGATCTTTCGGACGAGCCCCAACCGCGAGTCGGCGTTGGTCAGGCTGACGGCCGTGGCCAACATCTTGCCGAGCTCCTCGACCTTGCCAGCCCCCTTTTCGTTCGAGACCAGGCGAAGTAGCGCAAGCTCAAGCTCCGCCCGATCGATCACCCGCTGCCAACCAAGTCCGACCAGCCGTTGCGTTTCTGTGGTCGGCGGTCGGCGCAGCGCGGCGGATCCTTGCTTTTCGACTTCGGCGAAGCTGCGCGCCGCCTTGCCCGCCAAGGCCTGCAACTCCTCGCGCTCGTCGGGCGTGGCCAAAGGACTTTGGGCCAGGTCGGCCAGGCGCAGGGCCACCACGGGATTGCCTTGGGCGGCGACTAGCCGCTTCTGATCTTCACTACGCGCTTCGAATTCGCCGCGCAGCGTGCTCAGGTGAGCGCCAATTTTTGCCGCACTGGCCGACAGCGCCTGCTTCCAATTCTCAAACGATTGTGCCTTGTCACGCTCCTGGTCGCGCTGCAAGAGCCGGTCGAGCTCAAACGTTGTCGCAATCAAGCCTTGCAGCTCGCGCTGCATTCTCGGCTGTATGTTGGCGCTGGTCAGAGCATGGTGTTCGATGAGCAACGGAAGCAAATAGCACGCGTCGTTTCGCAGCCGAATGGCAGCTTTCACCTCGTCGTCGCGCTCGTAGCTGGGCCGCGCCAAGCCGCCTTTAAACGTCTTTTCTCGCTCATCGATCCGCCGCTGAAGTCGTTGCACCTCCTCAAGCTTGTTCGAGAGACTCGACTGATAGGCGCGGGCCTTCAGGAATAACTCACCGGCCAAGGCACGTTGTCGGCAACCGCGCAGGCTTTCGTAATAGAGCCTCGCCAGATCCGGCGCATAATCGCTCGGCCGCCAGAGCGCCTCGCGCTGTTGCTGCGTCTCCAGCCAGGTGTATCGGTCGAACAAGCTCTGTTCAACGGGTGAGCGCGGGCGCGGCAGTGGCTTCACGACTTGTTCGACCGCGGACGTTTTCGCGCTTTCTTTGGGAGCCGCTTTCGCACCTTCCTTGACAGCGGTTTGAGTGTCATCCTGTTTCGCCGGCGATGTGCCTTTGTCGGCGGCCGGCGTGTCGTTTTTGGCGGCGGACGCAGCCGCGGCAGGCGTTTGACTATCGTCCTTCGCCGGCTGCGTGGGGCCGGCCGATGACGCGGCTGTGCCCGCCTCCGCTTTACCCGCATCACCGCCTACGGTGGCGGCCTGCTGATTTCCCGCCAACGCCAGCGCGAGTGGGCCGCGCGCATGCCAAGGCAATCCGACAGTTCGCCCTGGCGGCGCCCCGCGAAACGCGACATTCGTTTCCTCGGCTTCGGACGCGTCGAACCGCAACAGGTCCTGATGCGGAGGTTCGGTCACCACTCCCTCGCCGGACCGCAGCAAGAGCGGCGTCTGCGATTGCCGGTCCGACGAGACCAACCGCGCGTATTGGACCACGTGCTCGCGCACATACGCGTATAGCTCATCGAGCTGCAGCAAACCGTCGCGCTCGCTGTCGGCCAGCACGCCGTCGGCCGCTCCTTTGAGTCCCTCGGCCAGATAGTAGCCAAACGCTGACCGCCGGTCCTTGATCGAGACCTGTGCGTGCTCGAAGAGCGAATTGGATGTCAGCACCCACACGTTTTTTTCCGCCGGCAGCGCCGCCACCGCCTTCGTGACCAGACGCGTGAACTCATTGGCCAGCATGCCCATTCGTGGGTCGCTGTCGAGGTGCCCGGTGTCCAGCACCAGCAGCTTGATGTGGGCCGGGCTTTCGGCCACGTCCGCCAACAGTTTGTCGATCGAGAGCCGACCGGACCGCCCGCGGAGCTCAAAACTACCGTCGAGCAGGTAGGCGGCGCCGTTCAACGAGACGCCGTGCGCCTTGATGTAGACCAGCACGTTGTCGTGCGAGTTGGAGGTTTCGCGGAGTGCCGTGTCGAGCTGAGCGATCTTATCGGTGCTGGCATCATTCCACGAAGATTCCGCACCCTCCGCATCGAGCACGGTTCGCAGCGCTTCCAAATCCTCATAGCAATACGCGATCGGCGGCACTTCCGGGTTGCGGTAGTCCGCCACGGCGATCGCAATCAGATCAAGCTTCGGCGGCCGCAAAAACCACAGAATGAGCACTGCCGCCAGCGCCCCCAACAGACTGAGCCCGATCACCGGCAGCAGCACGCGAAAGACGCGCCTGCGGCGAGCCCTCTGCTCGGGCTGAGCCGCCTGAGCCCTCCACGTCCGTTGACGCTGATTGGCGGGTTTGCTGGGCGTAGGCATCGGAAAACCCCTCCAGGCGTCGAGCGACGCGTTTTTGAGCAGCCACTTGCAGGTCAAGTCTGCGGCTCAACCGACTTGGATGAGCCAAAGGCAGTCGCATTCCAGTTCATCAAAGACCGGCCGGGACCTTTGGAATGCGCCGCAGACGTTGTAAACTTGCGGCGTGTCGTCTAACCCAATCTGCGCCGCTGCCCTGAGTATACCGGCGCACTCAGCCCGTGCAATCGAGCAGCTCACCGAGCCGAGAACCGGCCGGCTATATATATGACAGCTTTTGCCGAACGGCTCGCCGCCGCAGTGCGTCAACAGAAGACGCCGGTTGTGGTCGGTCTCGATCCCAGGTACGAAAACCTTCCCACGTCGCTGCAATCGGTGGAACAGGGCCAAAACCCGGCGCACCGCGCTAGTGCCTATTCAGCTTTCTGCCGCGGCGTAATCGATGTGGTCGCGCCCTTGGTCCCCGCAATCAAGCCACAGGCGGCCTTCTTTGAACACCTCGGGCCGGCTGGCGCCTCGGCGTTGGCGGATGTCATTCGCTACGCCCGCGACCGCGGATTGCTGGTGATCGTCGATGGCAAGCGCAACGATATCGGGAGCACGGCGGCGGCATACGCCCAGGGTTATCTCGGCATCGCCAGTGCTTGGGGCGCCGACGCGCTGACCGTCAATCCTTATCTGGGCGACGACAGCCTGCAACCGTTTATCGATACGGCGCGGGCCAACGCAGCGGGCGTGTTCGTGCTGGTTAAGACGTCCAATCCCGGCGGCGGTCGGTTTCAAGACCTGGTCGCCGACGGCGAACCGATTTATCGTCATGTCGCGCGCCATGTGGCCCGCCTCGCCGCCGAGGACGCTGCGGCAAGCGGATTCGGCACGGCCGGAGCCGTCGTGGGCGCGACGTATCCGGAGCAACTCGCCGAGCTGCGCGGCATCATGCCGCAATCGTGGCTACTGATTCCCGGCTACGGCAGCCAAGGCGGAACGGCCCGCGACGTGGCCGCGGCTTTCCGCAGCGATGGACTGGGCGCTATCGTGAACAACTCACGCGGCATTATCTTTGCGCACCGTCGAGCCGAATACTCCGAGCGCTTCGGCGAATCGCGCTGGCAGGAAGCCGTGGAAGTCGCCACCCGCCAGATGATCGCAGAGCTGCGTTCGGATACACCGGCCGGCGCGCTGTAACGCCCCTCTCCCAGTCTCCCAGTCTCCTCGTCACGCTTCATCGCTCGCCCGCAGCCACGGCGTAATCGAGGGCTCGTAGCTGCTAATCTCATCGGGTTTGAAGTACAGCCCGATCTCTCTCGCCGCCGCTTCAGGTCCATCCGAGGCATGAACCAGGTTCATCTGCCGGCTGCTGCTTAGGTCGCCACGAATGGTGCCGGCGGCTGCCTTCAACCCACTGGTGGCGCCAAGCATTTCCCGGACGACGCGGATCGCCTCCAACCCCTCCACAACCGTGGCGATGACTGGTCCCCCGGTGATGAATTTCTCGAGCGCCGGATAGAAGGGCTTGTTCACGTGCTCCGCATAATGCTGCCGCGAAAGCTCCGGCGTAACACTGAGCATTTTCATGGCGATGAAGTTGAGTCCCTTATCTTCAAAACGGGCGAGCACACGGCCGACCAGGCGACGTTGCACGCAATCCGGCTTCAACAAAACAAATGTGCGTTCCATCAGGGGCCTCTGGCTTTGACAAGGACGATTTCGTGTCGGATTGTAAGCGTCGGCGTTCGGAGCGGCAAGCGGCTGCAAGCTCATCTGCAAAGCACCCAGCTTCGCGCTGCTAGCGTAAAGTGTGGCGAATGTAAGGTGGCCGCCGGAGAAGGTTGCCGGTTCTGCCGATGAGTCTTGTCAACCAAGAATTGCGACACCTTTCGATTCTGCCGGACACCCCGCCCCGTCCGCCCTGCCAATGTTTCGCGCCCTGCCGCTCCTTACCTCCCGGTGCGCTGCCACGCGATCGCGCAGTATAGGCACGCGCCGCCGCCATCGGCACTTGTCGGTTTATTGGTTCTGCACGGCCGTCGTGCTCAGCGCGCTTCTTGCAATTCCGCGGCTGCTCAACGCAGAGGTCGTTCCGTTGCCGTCCTCGGCCGGTCAACCGTGGTGGGCCAATTCAGACGGACCGAACGCCGCGGTTTCGCCGACTTTCTTGGCGCCGCCTGCGATTGCCCATGCCGGCGACTTCAACGCGCCGCCGCTTGACGACCCAGCCGCAGGATTTGCCGAGGCAATAGTCCCTGCAAGCCAACCAATCACCGCACCGCCGCAAGCCGGAAGCGTCGTCCCCCCGGTCGCGTTCAGCCCAGACGTCTGGGATTGGCAAGCGCTCCCCGACGGGCTCATCTACCGCTCTTATCTCGCAGGCTTCAAAGAGTCCCGCATGCACAGCCTTTGGGCGCATGACGATGACCTCGGCTGGGTGTGGGATATTGCACTCGGTGGCCGCGTGGGCATTTTTCGCTACGGCAACCACGACAACGCGATGCCGGATGGCTGGCAGCTCGATCTGGAGGGCGCCGCCTTCCCCCGGCTCGATCCCGAAGAGGAGCGCGACCTGGTGGCCGTCGATTTCCGTGCGGGTGTGCCCGTGACCTTTGGCGCCGGACCGCATCGCAGCAAGCTCGCCTACTACCACCTCAGCTCGCATTTGGGTGACGAGTTCCTGCTCAGCAACCCGACCGTCACGCGCTACAACTACAGCCGCGACGTGCTGGTGCTGGGCCAGTCCTACTATCTGAATCCGGACTGGCGGATCTACGGCGAAGCGGGCTGGGCCTTCTATTCCGACGTGAGCGGTGAATGGGAGCTCCAGTTCGGCGTCGACTACAGCCCGCTGATCGACACCGGCTTCCACGGATCGCCGTTCGCAGCGCTCAACGCGCACTTGCGCGAGGAAGTGGAATTCGGCGGCAACCTCGTCGCCCAACTCGGCTGGCAATGGCGTCAGGCGGCCAGCGGACATCTCTTCCGCTTCGGCGTCGAATACTTCAACGGCAAGAGCGACCAGTTCGAGTTCTTCGATCGCTACGAGAACAAAATCGGTCTGGCGCTGTGGTATGACTACTGACGGAAGCTATCGGCCGCCGGCTACTTTCGTGCATGACATCGCATCGCGAGCGCGGTCGCACCAATGAATGTCGCTACTATCATGAGCGCAAACACCGATGGCTCCGGCACAGCCGCTACGCCGCTCCCTGCTTCAGGGACAAGCGTGACCAGCGGCGGGGCGCTTGGATCATAGAACACGCCCAACAGTGTCACGTCGTCATCATCGACAAAGCCGTTGTAATCAAAGTCGCCCAGGGCCCAGTGCGGCTGCGAAACCCCGGGGGCGTATGTCGCGCTGACGATCGTCACGTCGTCGTCGTTCACGACGCCGTCGAGGTTCGCGTCGCCCGTGCGCGTATAAGCCATCAACACCGCCGTGTCGTCCACCGGCTGACCGCGGAATGAGGAATACGGACCAAGCGGTAACGCGGAGTTCTCGGCGTAGCCGACCGAGCGAGATTCGGCGTCGGCGGCGTTGGCCGCTGCCGCAGTGCTGCTGGTGATTCCTTGTCCGGTCCAAGTTGCGCCCAGTCCCGGTCCGCCGCGTCCGGAGAGCACTTGGCTGCGCACGCTGGCGACTGGGCTTCCGCCCGTGTAATCGATGATCGCGGCGTTGTTGTTGAGGTCGAGCTTTGCCATCGGGGCGGCGCCTCCGGCGATGGAGAGCGCACCAAGCACCGATGTACCATCGGAAGTGCCATTGGTCGCGATTGCAACCGTGCCGGCGTCGATCGACAGACCGGCCGCACGAAGGTTGTTCAGCGTCAACGTGCCTGCGCCGGCCTTGGTAAGCGTGACCCCGTTTGCGCTCAGTGCTCCGGTAACCGAGAGGTTGTTAGCGGCAGGCGAAACCGAAATCGTGGTGTTGTCGGCGAGCGTCACAGGCGCGCTGATCGTATGGCTGCCATTCACGACATTGATCTGCTCAGTGAAGCTCCTTGTATTGAGCGTCACCGCTTCCGAGCCGGCGATCGTATAGGCGTGGGCGCTGTCGAAGTCGATCCGGCCGACGTTGATGGGCTCATCCGCGGTCACCACGCGCGGCGCGGCGATCTTGTTGCCGAAGACAGCGATGGCGCCCGCATTGTCCGGGACATCGACGGTCCAATTCACGCCGCTCGACCAGTTGCCATTGGCGTCGACGTTCCAGACGCTCGGCGGCGGTGGCACAAAGACGCCGTCGTTGAGTGCGACCATCGTCAGCCCGCCGGCGTCTGGGCGGAGGTCGAACTGGAACTCCGGCGCAAGGTTGCGTAGCTCCACGTTGGCGAATTGCCCGTCCAGCGTGCCGCTCACGTCCAGGAACTCAAACGCGTCCCCCTGCCGCGGCGCAAAGCCGTCGAGGAACTCCAGTGAAAGCTGGCCGCCGATCGTGGCGTTGCCTGTGACCTTGAGCACGTCGAATTGGCCTGCAGCCGTGCCGGCGATCTCGATGCCTAGCAGCGAGAATTGCTCCTGCCGGTAATCCCCTTCAATCGTCAGGGTGCCCGGTGAGTCGCCCGGCAGCACCTGCGCGATCGATACCTGCCCGGTGCCCGATACTACGAGAACCCCTCCGCCCAAGGTCAGCGTGCCGCCGCCCGTAAGAGTGCCGCCTGAGCCGACGGTGACCGTGCCCGGCGAAGCGACGACGTTGCCGATCTCAACCAGCCCATCGCCACTTCGCCTGAGTAAGCCGCCCGCACCCACTTCCAACCTGTCCAATACGCGAAGCGCGCCGCCATCTGCGACGGTCACGATGCCACCCGCTTCGATGGTCAGCGTGTCATCGACGGTCCAGGAGGCGGAGTCCGGGCCGGCCCTGCCGCTGACTGTGGCGGTACCTTCGCTGCCTCCGTCCCCCAAGACGAGCGCACTTCGGGTGTGGAGGCCTCCGCCGTCAGCGACGACCAGCTCGCCGCCGGATTGTTGCAGTAAGGTGAATGTGGCGAGGCCGTCTGACTGCACTACCAGCTTTCCTTTTTTTCCGATGGAAGTGTCAAGCCTGCTGCCGCCTAACAAGAAACCCCGATCGGAGACCACGACGGTGCCTTCGCCGACCTCGCCTATGCGGAGCCGGTCCACCATAAGACTTGATCCCTGATCGAAAATAGCGACCGTTCCTTTGCCGGTCGACGTTGACGAGCTTGCGCTGCCTCCGACGGTAATCGACACTGCTTCCGCCCCGCCGCCTTGTTCCACGAGCATTGAGCCTTCGCCATTTTCGCCAACCACGAGGGTTTGCGCCTCGAACGTGGAGCCAGCGCCTGTGACATGCAGCGCGCCAGTGGAGAATGGTTCGTCGGCAAGCGTCACCAAACTCTGGCTGGCGTCGACGGCGCCTCCGTTGAGTGCGGTGACCGATCCCTTGCCGCCCGAGCCGATTACGAGACCAAGGCCCGTTGTGAGTTCCCACTTGGAATTCTGGCCGCTAACGATGACGGTGCCGTCGCCCCCTCCTAGGACCGGCAAAACGCGGTCGAGGCCGAGAAATGCAGCGCCGCTGTGCAGGGCGGCGCCGTTTTCGACGACGACCAATCCGGCCTCGTCGGCGCCAACAGTCATCGCGGTGGTGAAGTTCGCCGTCGTCGTGGGGTCTTTGATCGTAAGACTTCCATCGATCGTGCCCGCAACGTGGACCGCCTGCACCCCTTCGACGTAGGCCCAGCGCAGGCCCGGCTCGACGTCGAACAGCTCTTGAAACCGCACTTCGCCGTTGGCAGTCGCGCGCGGCTTACCGTCCCCGCTGACAACCGGGCCGCCGCCTCCTTTGAACGTGATCGACACATCGTCGTCCGGCAAACCGCCGCCGTTGAAGCGATTGGCGGTGTAGCGATGGCCAGCCAGGTCGAACGTGACGTTGACGCCCGCGCCGTTGGCCCGCAGGCCCTCGTTGGTCACGTCCTGTTCAAGCTCTACGGCGTATGTGTCGGCGAGATCAAAGACGGCAATATGCTCGGCAGCCGGTACCTCTTGCGGACTCCAGTTCTCGGCGACCTGAAAAAATCCGTTGGCCGGGTTGAGCCAGCGGATTTCGGGCGACGGTTCGCCGACCGAAAATGAGAAGTTGTATCGGGCGTTTGCCGGACCGCCCTCAAAAACGTTGCTCGGTGTGAAGGCGCTGCCGCTACTGGCATGCACCTGGACGTTCAGTCGGTAGAAATCGGGTTGCAGCATGCCGTTGCCGGAGACCGACCCTGCGTCTGGTCCGTCCAACCCGTGATCTAACAGATGAATCTGACCATGGTTTTCGCCCTGTAGGATGGCCTTCAAAGTGCCAAAGGTGCTGGCGAAGTTGCCCTCCCGGTCAATAAAGATCGTCGCGCTTTTGGAAAACTTCGCAATGAGAGAATAAGGCGCCGGGGTTTCTATCACCTGAAAATCGAGTTGGTAACCGGAAAGGAAAAGGCTCTGATTGCGGCGGTTGTCATCTTCGCCTCCCGCCGGCGGGTTGTCCGCGTCGGCGGAGGCCGAGCCACTCCCGGACGCGGAGAAAATGCCGCCGCTGAACGTCGTGGTTGAGCGATGACGCCCCTGACCGCTAGCGCCGCCAAAGGACCCGGCAGCGGAACCTTGCATGGCGCCCGATGTGTCAGGCGTCTTCACATCGAAGAATCGCCGTACACCTCCTGTCTCGGAGTTCGTAAAATCCACAGTGCCGTCTACAACCCCGAGCGCGTCGCGGTTGAAAAAGATGACAGCGGCCTGGCCGTTGTTTGAGAGCAGCGAAAGTGCAATTGCGACGGCGATCAGCACTCGCTTGGGATTGCCTGCCATATAGTCCCCTTTCACCGTAGCGGCAAGGACGAAACTTGCCCTATGCCTAAGGCGCATGGGAAAACGAGATTCTCGGTGGTCAGGCTAACGCGCGCTGCGCGAAGTAGCAAGAAAACGGCGCATCGCCGTAGCGGCGGCTTTCAGCCGCCGTGAACGGTTTCGGCGGCTAGTAGCCGCGGCTACCAAAATAGCCAGTGCAGCCAGCATCAGTGTGCCGGGCTCCGGCACGGCTGTCACACCGTCTGACGATCCTGTCGCCGAGACGGCCAGCGGAGGCGCCGCCGGGTCGTAGAACACTCCTAAGAGCGTCACGTCGTCGTCATCCACAAAGCCGTTGTAATCAAAGTCGCCCAGACCCCAAGCCGGCTGCGAAACACCCGGCCCATAGGTGGCGCTCACAATCGTCACGTCGTCGTCATTGACTACACCGTCGAGGTTCGCATCGCCCGTGCGCGTGTAGCGGACAAGCACGACCGTGTCGTCGACGGCCTGGCCGCGGAAGTTCGTGTACTGCCCCAAGGGCAACTCGATGTTGGCCGCGTACCCCACCGAGGTTCCTTCCGGGTTTGTGGCGGCATCGGCTGCTGCAGTGCTGCTGGTAATGCCCTGGCCATTCCAGGTGGCGCCCAGACCGGTCTTGCCGCGTCCGGCGATGATCCGCTGCCGGATGTCCATCGTGGGGCTCGAACCGGCTACATAGTCGACGATCATCGCGTTGTCTGTCAGATCCAACTGGCCGCTACGGCCGTCGGGCGGCCCAGAGAACGTCAACGAAGGTGTTACCAGGTTCTTCGTGCCGCCCGCAGTCAATTGAACCGTCGCCCCGCCGCCGAACTGCAGAGCAGCGAGGTGCTGTGTCGAGCCGAAATTCACTCGGGCATTCGCCTGGACCGTTAGGTTGGCGCCGCCGTCGCTATTCAGGTTTGTCACACCTTCGTTCGCGACCAGGATGGCGCCCGCGCCGTGGCTTTGGTTACCACTGATGGTCAAAGTGCCCGGACCAGTCCTGGATACGGTCTTGCCGGCGGCGATCGACAAGGGCGCCGAGATCGTATGGCTGCCGACTGTCACCTCAATTGCCGAGGCGGCGGCACTATTGATTTGCAGCGGGCCAGGACCGGCCAACGTATAGCTGTTTGTGTTGTTGAAGGTCAGACTGCCAACCGTCTTGGGGCCGTCAACGGTTATCGTACGCGCAGCAGTGATCGCGCCAAGAAAATTCGCTGAAACGCCGACGGCGTTCGGTTCTCCACCCGTCCAATTCGACGCCAGCGACCAATTTCCGTTCAGGTCCACGTTCCAGGTATGCGTAGTCGGTCCCGGAGGCGGAATATATTCGGGGCCATAACCCACCCAATCGTAGGTGACGGTGCTGGTGCCGCCTTCACCCCAAAAGTTGGAAGCGCCGAACTCTGGAAAGCCGTCGGCCCCGCCAAAATCGGTTGGCGTTACCGTGTTGTAAAGTTCCATCCCATTCCAGCTAAAGCGCACCAGGTCGGTGTCCGAGTCGATATGGATCAGCGCTTCATTGAACTGATTGAATATCACTGGCGCGATATCGGTCAGAATCGCGGCCGGATCTCCCGGATTATTCGATTCGAAAATGAACCGCACGAGCTGCCAGCGATCCAAGCCCTCGACGTTCCGGATTCCCAGCCCAATCGCCGGAGTATCGACGTTGCCGCCGGCCGTCAATGCCAACAAGGTGGTCAGGTTCGCGCCGGGCGTATATTGTTCGAGCCGAAATCGCGTTGCCAGCGTATTACTTGGATCCGCGACGGTAAGATAAAACTCGTCATAACTGCCGCCGTGTTGGCCGCCGCCGGCGCCAGGATCGTCGTCCACTTGCCGGATACCAGAGTTTCCGCCCCCCAAGTCAACCAGCGTTCCTGGATCACCGTCTACTATCCAGCCGGCGTCGCCCGGCAAGGTCGAGCCGTCGAGGAAGTTCGTGAAGTCGGCACGTGCATTGGTCGCTACAACGGCGGCCGCCAAAGCGATAACCAGCAGCAGAATTCTCATGGCCTTGCCTCCGAGTAAGTAAAGCGATGCCGATCGTGCTTTGGTTTCGTGGGTACGATTTCATCGAGAACGCTCGCAGCGCTCGAACGGCCACCCGCTGCCATCGCGCGAGCTTGCTGGTCATTGTCTTGTACCATCGAGCGCCGGTCAACGATTTGGTCGGACGTCATACGGCGCGGCGGCCTTTACCTTGCCGCAGCGGCGGCCGCGTCTGGCGGCTTCAGGCCAGGAGGCACAGGCGTCGCGAGCTTGAACCTCCCGCGCACTGATTTCCAGGAGTTGTATTCCTTGGTCCCCGTGAAGATGAAGGTAAAATCCCTGCCATCGGCGCTGAGCCATATGTTTGAGAAACTCCCAAAGAACTGGGCGTCACGTCGGCAGTTTTCTTGACGCTTGGGGTCGTCGCTGCACGGTGCGCCGCCTATCTAACGCGACGACAACCGTCAAAGCCGACGAACAAGGCAGCCGCATCGGCCATCTACAGCAAACGCCCCCGTCGAAGACAAAGATAACCACCTGCATGCCTCAGGTTAATCCAACCGCGCACGGTTCGGTTGGCCGATCAGTAACCCGCATGGGCGGCGGCATGCAGCTTCGCCTGTTCTTCATCAGTGAGACCTTCAATTCTCGCTGGATCGAAACCATGATCGCGGGTGAGATGCTCCCAGTAGGTCATATCCTCAACGCCCGCTTCGGGTACGTCGATGGTCGGAAGCCATTTGCGAAGTTCGTTGACGCCGAGACTTCGGAGCCATTTGCTTGCCGGACGGCCTTCGCGCGCTCGGCGGATGGGGTCCGGTCGGCCAGGCTCGTCACTTTCCTTGGCGTCTTTCTCGAAGGCTTCGATGCTGCCACGCCGGCGAACCTCATGCGGCACGGCGCTCTGTTCCAGATAGCCGGTCGCGCCCCGGTAATATTCGCCAGTATTTCGGTGAACGGGAGGCGTGATTCCGGTCAACTTCCATTGACCATTGACGAGTGTTTCGCGTTCGTACCACTGCCACGTGTTGTTTTCAGCGGCCTTCCAGCGGACTTGTGCTGCGGGCTTCACCTCCTTGGATTTCGGCGAAGTGGCCGGCTGCGCATCGGCTGGCTTGGCCGCCGATTGGGAACCCTCCGCTGCGAGTTCCGCGGAACAGGTCCCACCCCAAACTACCAGAGCAATGCTCAGAGCGCGCAACATATTAGATCTCACGTTCTCAGTAGGACGTGCTGCAAAGGTGCACTTTAAGTATAGGCTTAAATGGAGAGTCGATGCTGCATGCGACAATCTTTGCAATGGCGGATACTACAACGTGTTGCGTCTTGGCGTCGCGGCGCTCAGTTTGTTGTCGATGCCCAAGGGCGATCGGCGCTGCCGAGTGGCCGTAGTCTTGGCCAAACAGCCGCCGCACCGAGGAGGCCTATATCCACTGGGTTCGCCGGTACGTTGAGTTCCACGATCACCAACATCCACGGCAACTGGCAGAGCGAGAGGTCAACCGCTTTCTGACCCACCTGGCCGCGAAGGAGCACGTGGCGGCGTCCACCCAGAACCAGGCATTGAATCCCCGAACCGGTGAGCAAGGACGACACCACGTTCACGAATCGCTCATCCAAAAGGCCGTCACGCAGGCCGCCCGAAAGGCCGGGTTGACCAAGCGAGTCACCCGCCACACGTTTCGCTACTCATTCGCCACGCACCTGCTGGCCGATGGCTACGACATGCGCACGGCTCAGCAACTGCTGCTCCACGAGGACGTCCGCACGACCATGATCTACACGCATGCCCTGAACCGAGGCGGACGCGGGGTTCGCAGCCCGGCGGAATGGTCTGACACGCCGGCTCGATGAGCGCTAGGCGGCAACGGCCTATCACGCGGAAAACTGCCTGACAATGCGATAAACCGACGACTACAATTCAACTTGGAATAATTCACTGCGTGTTAGGCAAGTTCGGCGGCGAAAGGGCAGAATATGGCGAGCACTTCAGATCCTGTCGGGACGAGCGAGGTCGTCGTCGAGCAGTCGCCGCTTCGAACGACCTTCGTCCGCAGTCACAGTCGCTTCGTCCTGAGTTGGCCGGACGACAGCGCGCTTGTGATTAAGTATCACCGCGGGGTACGAGTGGTTGCCTGGGTCCTGTGCATCCTGGGTTGGCCGGTCCTGCTCGTGGGCCTGCTGGGACTCATCGATCAACTTATGAACCCGGAAGCCGCCAACTTCGTCGCCGTGGGATTGCCGCTGCTCTGGGGCGGCGCGGTTGGCCTGATGGGCGTCTGGCTGTTTGGGCCGCGCTATCGGTTCGACGCCTCGGACGGCTGGATGACGGTCCGCCACTTCTGGCGTACGCGCCGCCGGCCCCTGGCGCAGATTGTGGCCGTCCAAATGATTGACTCAGGCTGGTTCGGCACCAGGCATGGGGGCCTCAACGTCGACAAGGTCAAGTTTTTTAGTTACCAACTGAATCTGGTCCTTGACGACCCGAACGAGCCGCGCGTGTTCGTGACGTACAATAGCGACTTCACGGATATGGCGAGGAAGGCCAAGATTCTGGCCGATTTCCTCGGTGTGCCACTCTTGGCCGCGCCCCAGGTCCACGAGCTGGTGCAAACCTATAGCGCGCAAGATGCGCAGGCGCCGCCCGGTGTTTCGGGGGCTCGGCGCTTTCGCGGCAGCGACGCCTTGCGGCCCGTGCCCGATCGGCGCTTGCCGGAGCCGTACAGGTCGTGGATCGACGAGGCCCAGCCCCTGCCAGCGCAAGTCCGACTGCTGCCCCGATCCGTCGCGGTCATTCATGATCTGAGCCTGTTCGTCATACTTGGCGTCATGATTATCGGGATGGATGTGCTCGTCGTTGCGCTGTTTTTCCCTGCGCTGGCCGCCGCCGGCGGATGGGTACCCATCGTGATCGTCGGAGCCCTCTGCTTGCTGCTCGCACTCGTTCCGTTGTATTTGCTGCGGCGGCTGTGCATCACGCTCGGCGCCTGGCGCCGCCTGAAGCGTGGGACGCTTCGCCAGGGCATCCTGGTCGGCCCGGAGGGAGTGCTGGTGCGCATGGAGCCGAATCGCTGCTATGCGATCGCTTTGGACCGGTTCGTGAATGCCGAGATCGAGGCGAGTATATCGGCAGGCCGCCTTCCGTCGAAGTTCGTCATCGAAACGCTCGACGGACCCGTGGCATTTTTTCTCGAGTGGTCGAGCGGCCGTCCGGAGCAGCTCAATCAGTGGGTCGCAGAACTGCGATCGGCGTCCCTGCCGCCTGAAGCAAGTTGATACATCGAAATTGGAATGACGAGGATACGGGTCGGGAGTCAAATAGAAGAAAGGGGGACATTCTGCAATAAGGAAGAAAGGGGGACATTCTGCAATATAGGTTAAGAACCTTGTGAAATTCGTCTCAGCAGAGCTTGCTTCAGTTCCTGGCGCGGCCGCTGTATCTAGCGCATATTGTATCGGCCGGTACTGGAGAACGCGCGGTTAAATGCGACCACCCAACGCGGATTGTTCGATCAGCGTGCCGTTCCACGCCCGTTAGCTTCCTTTTCGCCGTTTTCGCTGGATCACGCGCCCGCTCGGGCGTCATCCATCTCTGCGAGCGGGGACCGGCGTCAGTCTGTGGCCAAATTGCCGGCTTCGTTGCCTCGGTTAATTTCTGTTACCCCCTTGACAACCATGCCACTTCGAGTGTATATACTAATGACCACTATATGCTCGCTCGCGCCTCCGCTCTTTGACGTCAACAATCAAGGCAGCTTCCGCGAGGGGCTCACGCGGGTAGGTCCGCGTTCGTCGAGCGTATGATGCCTTGACTTGGTTCAACGTCCAATCCGCGGACATCAAAGTGCGCTCAAAAGTGAAATAATCTCCGGCCGGCCCAACCGTTCCGATTGACCGAAACAATGGCATGCCCAAGAGTTAGCGTCGAAACGCGATCCTCCCCCAACGGAGGTTATTTCCGCTCAACCCCCGTTTTTCGGCAACAACTCGCGAACTGCAAAAACTCGCCTCCGGCTCCACCAGAGCAAAATAAGACGCACTCAAATGCGCAACAATTGCCGCCGCCAGGACCGCGCCGTATGACTCCAACACCGCTTGCCATAGAACCTTGCGCCAAGTCGCGTCGTCATCGGTGCCCGACTTATTGCGCAAAATCCGTGATTTATTTATTTTTCGTCGAAATCCAATTCCGATGCGCACCCTGCCCCCGACCGGTTATGGGTTTCGGAACGCATTGCGACCTCACTGCGGTTGACCGCACCGCTCGGTTTACGTACCCTTCCCGCCCCTATGCTCCGCACATTGCCGCATCATATCCTGTGGCTGGCGTTACTCTTCCTGATCTTCGCGGGTCGATTGCTCGCGCAGACCGTCCCCTCATGGCCAAGCTCTGAGCACGAAGACTCGACACCTTCGTTAGTCGTTCTCCGCAACGGTGAGGTTCTGCAAGGGCGTGTGACTTCGGCCCGCGAACGTGTCTTGGTCATCCTCCCCGGCCGCGAGATCAGCTTGCGCAAAGGCGAAGTCGACGTGGTGGCACGCACGCTGGAAGAAGCCTATCTGGTGAAGCGCTCTAAAACTCCTCCCACCGACGTGGACGCGCGGCTCGATCTTGCGGCCTGGTGCATGCGCCATAACCTGTGGGCGGCGGCGCGTGTGGAGCTATCCGCCGCCGGCCAGGTTCAAGAGTCCAGTCCTCGACGGATTGCGCTGGAGCGGCGTCTGCAGAAGGCAATCGCGGGCGATACGGCGCCTCATCAGGCGATCGGCCAATCGCCCTTGGAGCCAAACCCAGTAACGGCGGCAATCCTCCCACCTGCGGCGAGCAAGCGCCCAACTCATCCTGATGTCAAGCAGGTGCGTTACTCATGGCCCTCCATCGCGTCTGTGCCTCCCTCGGCCAAAGTGTCGGCGACAAAGAAGACAGAACGCGCACCGCGCAATGCGACGCGCGGAGCGGCCACGGAGTCGCCCGCGGCACTGGAACGATTTATACAAAGTCTTCCCAGCGGCGCCGTCGAACAATTCACCAGCAGCCTTCATCCGCTGATCACACGAAGTTGTGCGACGGCCGGCTGCCACGCTCCTGGCAATACGACCCAGTTCACCCTGCTTCGCTTACCGCACAGCAGCGCTGCCAGCCGCCGGCTCACGCAACGGAACCTGTACAACACCGTGCAGCTCGTGGATTTTGACAGGCCGGAGGAAAGCCGTTTGCTGAAAATCGCCAGTCAGCCGCATGGGCCGCTCCCAGCGGGTGTGTTCGGCGATGCGCGTTCGCCGAAGTATCAGGAAATGGTGGCATGGATATCACGCTTGACGGGCGTCCCTTTGGAGCTAAGAGACGGCTCGAACAACCATAAGATCGCCAATCTGGATTGGGACCGTGCGCAGAATCTGGCTGATCGGCTCGGACCGTTGACGCAGTCCGGGGACATCGCATCGGCCGCCGATGAGTTACAGCCAAATCGACCCGCGGAGATTATTAATAAGAGCGCTGAACAGAGCGCAGTCATCTCGACGAGGAGCGACCGTACGCCGCGGCGCAGCACACCGGGTAAGCCTCCGAGTGGACCGAATTTGGACTGAAATGTTGGATGCGTTCGCTTTAGATTACGGCAAGCAAGCTAAAGCTTGAACTCCAACGCGGCAAGCTAAAAGCTTGAACTCCAAGGCTGCTACCGGCACTCAAGCACGATCTCGCCGGCTGCTAATGCGCGAAGGAACTGGTGATTGCTCTCCAATAGCGCCGGCAAGACTTGGATCTCAGCCGGCGTGAGCCAGTGGATCGATTCGACCTCGTCGACGTTGGGAGTCCAGACGCAGTCAGATGCGTGGGCCTCGGCGAGCCACCAGGTGAGATGGACGTTCCAGGGCGTGACGCTTTGCCAAAGTGGCCGCACCGGTCGGATGCAGACGCCCAGCTCTTCCTGGATTTCACGAACCAGAGCAGCGGGCTCGCTTTCGCCGCTTTCGATCGCGCCCCCAGGAAAACAGAATGCGCCCGGCGCGACGACTCGCTGTGAGCGTCGAATCACCAAGAGCCGGTCCTCGTTGACGAGGACGGCCACGACGCCGCGACGGATAGACGGATAGACGGGTCGGACATCAAAGGCTGCAAGGGCCGGGCAACCGATTTAGGAGGGCGCTCGCGCTGGTTTGGGGTCGGCGAATAGACGCAAACTCTTGCCTCTGCGATATTAGCGGTATAGTTGATTAGGCGAGTTTTCGCCAGTACTTCAGAAAGGACGGCATGGAAACACAACCTTCGACCGGCAAGCAACCGCCGCAGAGACCGCGCCTCGCGTCGTCTACGCTGTGGCTGTTGATCATCTTGTTGGTCATCATGGTCTTTACCTGGTACCAGCGCGACCGCACTTCCCGCGCGGAGATCAGCTATGACTTCTTCTACAGCCAGCTCGAAGCCAGCAACGTGGCCGAGATTGAATGGGTGAACGATCAGCAGATCGTCGGGCGGTTTTCGGACCTGGCGTTCGCACAACAACAGCTTTTGCGCCGCGCACAGCTTAAGCCAACACCGGGTCGATCAGCCGCCGCCGTAAACGAGCAAGACGACTCGTCAGCCAACGACGCGCAAACGAACCCGGCGCAGCGGACCGGGGAAAAACAACCACGGCCGGAAGCGCCGGATACCGAGAAGACGGTCGCAAAGCGGAAAACCGAATCGGCCGCCAAAGGCGACGCGGACCCTCCGCCGAAGGAGCTGCTCGAGCATTTTCGCGTGAACATCGATCCCAGCGCGGGCGCCGAGCTGGAAAAGCTGCTGATCGCGCAGTTCGAACGGGGCATGGTCGATAACGCTCCGGAGCCGTCGGACAACACCATGCTGATCCTGCTGGCGTATTTCCTCGTGCCGGCGCTGTTGTTTTTCGGCTTATGGATTCTGATCCGCCGCACGCGCGATCAGGTGATGGGGGGCGGACTGCTTTCGGGCTTCTCCAAGAGTCCAGCCAAACGGTATGAAAACGGCAAAAAGCCGATTACCTTCGCCGACGTGGCGGGGCTGGAAGGCGTGAAGAACGACCTGCAGGAGATCGTCGAGTTCCTCAAGAACCCCGAGAAGTTTA
>JBBDYH010000084.1:0-23936 GCA_040901795.1 Pirellulales bacterium | reverse complement strand
ACGTACGGATCTGCGCGGGGGGTGGCCCGCAAGGGCCATCCCTACCGCGATCGACAATTAGTGTTCCCAATATTCCGTGCTCCTAATCTCTCCACGACGCTGACTACGCGCTCGATCGCGGTATCGATCTCCGCCTCGGATGTGGTTGCGCCCAAGCTGAATCGCAAACTACCCGCAACAACTTCGTCCGACAGACCCATCGCAATCAGCACCGGCGATGGCTCGCTGGAGCCGCTCGCACAGGCCGAGCCGGTCGAGCAAGCAATTCCGTCCAGGTCGAGCGCCATCGCCAGCGCGCGCCGATCGAGCCCCGGAAACGACACGTTGCTGGTATGCGGCAGCCGCTTAGCGTCGACGCCGTTGACAATTAAACCTGACACGCGCCCTCGTAGCGCGGCCTCGAACCGATCGCGCAGCGCGGTCATGCGCTGTAAACGCTGGTCACGATCGCGCCTCCACAACTCAAGCGCTTTTTGCATCCCGACAATCAGCGCCACCGGTTCGGTCCCCGGCCGCAAGCCTCCTTGTTGAAAACCGCCGTAGAAAACTGGCTGCAATTCGATGTCGCCGCGTACAACGAGGCCGCCAATGCCGCGCGGCCCGTGAAACTTGTGTGCCGAGAAGGCCAACGTCGCCACGCCGAGCGCGGCAAAATCTACCGGCAGCTTGCCGACCACCTGGACGGCATCGGTGTGCAACCGTACGCCGCGTTCATGGCACGTGCGAGCCAGCTCGGCCACCGGCTGCAACACGCCCGTCTCGTTGTTGCCCAGTATTATCGCGGCGATACCTGGACCATCACCTGCTAGCAACTCGACGAATCGATCGATACCGACAACGCCAGTCGGCTCTGCATTCGCCCGCTCGATCTGCCAACCGCGCTGGGCGAGAAACTCCGCCGGTCCCAATACGCTGGGATGTTCGATTGCCGACACGACCAATCGTCCCTGCCGCTCGCCGGCCAGGCCCAGGATCGCCAGATTGTTCGCTTCGGTGCCGCCGCTGGTAAAGATCAGCCGGTCCGGCCGCCGGCCAGCCAGGTTTGCGCCGAGTAACCCGGCGATGCAATCGCGCGCGTCCTCAACTAATCGGCGAGCCTGCCGTCCCACCGCATGTTGACTGGCCGGATTCCCATAGCCATGGGCGTAGCACTCGACCATGCAATCGACAACTTCGTCGAGTACCGGCGTGGTCGAATTGTGATCGAGAAAGACGTGCATCGACGCAACGAGAAGTGCTTACGGTTATGTCCATCATTATAGAGAGCAGCCGGGCGCGCTGCGCCGCGGATTCGGGTGCAGCCGAAGTCGCCAGACTTCGGGGACTGGGCAATGCCGGCGGGCATTCTGGCGAATTCCGCTACCACGACGGCTGACGTTGCCGCGCTGGGCCGCCACTGCTACCATTCCGCACCACAGTGGTCGCTCATAACCAGGGAGGGGAAGCGATGCAGAACTCGGCAGTGATGGCGATTCGCGCCACGGTTCTTCTGGTCTGTCTGATCGCCGTGCCCGTCGTTGCAATCTGCGGGAAAAACGCGCCCGATGTTGTGAAGTCGCTCATTCGCGATTTCACGAGCTCACCGGCGAAGGTCGCACCCACCAGCACCGGCTCGAGCGATGCGCCGGTATTCCGTCCGGGACTGATGGGACCGCCCGCCAGCTCGCCGGCGGAGGATTCGACCGCAGCACTGAGCCCTGCACCCAAGGCCGCTCCAAAGGCGGCGGCTCTAAGCCATTCGCTTGACGTGCGAACCGCCGGGGCCGACATTGCGTCGACAGGTCCGGCAATCGCCACAATCGCTCACCAGGTGGATGTTTCTGGACCGGGCCCAGATCGCCAGGCGATGTCTGATTCGCGCCCTAATGAATCAAACGCCGTCCACTTTCCGCCAGACTACTTCAGGTCCGCCGAAACGCGGCTTCGAGCCTTGGGCGCGACCTATTATCTTCTGGAAACATTAGGCCCGACCGGGGACCAATATCGGTTCGTTTGCAAGGTCGCCACCGGCAGCCAGCCCGAGCAAATACTGGCCTTCTTCGCCGTCGATCGCGACCCGCTTGCGGCGATGAACCAAGTGGTTCGACAGGTCGAAGGCTCGCGACTGCACCTGGATCGCTAGGCGGCCAAAACGCGGCCTTGGGCACGGTAGCCTGCCCCCCTTGCCGAACCTTTCTCAATCGGCTTTACTGGCCTGCTAAGCGCGTTGCGGCGCGTGGCGATGCGGCGCATAATACGCGGCTTTCCCACGGCGAGGAGCGGCATGGGCGGTGGTTTCCAAGGAGTGTCCCGAGGCGCCTCACCGTTCGATGGCGTCGCGCCCCTGGGCAATGAAGTTTGGTTTGGTCAAGCCAGCACGGGTTGGCGAAGACTTTGGCAAAGGTGCGACTCGCCCCCCAACCAGTCGCTCCGCGCCGAGCGATCCAGCGAAGTTCGCGGTCTCACTTGGCGAGACGAGCGATTAGCACGACTGGAGGCGGCTTTGTTTGTGGCGCGGGAGCCGCTGTCCAGCCGAAAAATTGCTCAGTTGGTTAACTTGGCGGATGGAACCGAAGCGCGTACATTAATTCGCCATTTGAATCGCATGTTTGACGAATCGGCCAGCGCTTTCCGCGTCGAGGAGCTGGCTGGCGGCTTCCAACTCATGACCAGGCCGCGGTTTGGACCGTGGCTCAAAAGGCTATTGCAGACCGCCGTCGAAATGCGACTCAGCGCGCCGGCGCTGGAGACCTTGGCCGTCGTGGCCTATCGGCAACCGGTCTTGCGTGCAGAAGTCGAGGCCATTCGTGGTGTGCAGTCCGGCGACATTCTCCGGCAGTTGATGGAGCGGGATTTGGTACGGATTTCGGGTCGCGCCGACGACTTGGGCCGGCCGTTGATGTATGGGACTACGAAGCGCTTTTTGCAGGTTTTCGGCCTGCGGCATTTGGACGAGCTGCCGCGAGCCGAAGCTCTGCGCCGTCGTTCAGCGGCGGAGCACACCGCGATCGGCGGCTTCCCCCCGCCGCACGGCGGAACATCCGAACAAAACAAGCCCGGCGCGAGCTGGGCCAATCAGGCTTCCCCACCCAGCAAGTGCATAGACCAGGAGGATGCGTAGTAATGGCCATTGCCCTGTCGGATTTGAGGCCCGAGGAATTGTGGGAGTCGTGGCGACTTTCTGTGGCGGTCGGTCCGCGCGATGGCGAGTTGCCGAAGGTTTACGCCGCTAAGATTCGCGAACAAGCGGCGGGACAAGAGGACGACGAATTGGACGACGACGAGGAGGACGAAAACGACGACGAGGATGAGGACGAGGACCTCGAGGAGGATGAGCCAGATGATGAGGAAGATGAGGAGGACGATGATTTCGTCGATGAAGAGTGGGAAGAAGTCGAGGACGACGAAGACGTAGACGAAGAGGATGAGGACTGGGAGGAAGAAGACGATGAAGACGATGACTGGGACGACGACGACGAGGATGAGGATGAGGAATGGGAGGACGAGGCGTAGCTCCGAATCGTCAATCCTTCAGATGAAATAGCCGCTTGAGCGCTTCCAACAATCCATGCGGCGCACCGTGTCGCGATTCGTCGCGCAGCGACTCCAGCGGCGGGTGTAAGAGCTTGTTGACGTAACGATCGAACGACTGCTCGATCTCTGCGCGCGACGGCTCGTCGAGCTCTGGTAGCCTGTTGAACAGCCGCCGCAGCTCTTGATCGCGGAGCGATTGCCAACCTTGGCGCAGCCGCTGGATGATGGGGCCGGTCGCGCGGTGGTGCAGTTCCGCCAGGAAGCGCTGGGTCTCTTCCTCGACGATGCGTAAGGCCTTGGGTAATTCGCGCTCCCGCTCGTGCCGGTTGCGCTCGCAAGCGGTCGCCAGATCGTCCACGGAATAGAGATACACGCCCAGGCAATCGGCTATCGCCGGATCGAAATCGCGGGGCACCGCGAGATCCAGGATGAAGATCGGGCGTTGAAATCGGTCGGCCTCGATGCGTCGGTAACGCGGCAGTGTGACGATTGGTTCCGGCGCGCCGGTCGTGCTCACCACGAGATCGGCCGCAACCAGCAGCCGATCGAGGTCTTCCCAGGCCGCCGCGCGGCCGCCGTATTGTCCGGCGATCGACAAAGCGCGCTCGTGGCTGCGATTGATCACCGTAATGTGTCGGGCGCCGGCGTCGTGCAAATACCGCAACGTCTCTTCGGCCATCTCCCCCGCGCCGATCACCAGCACGCGCTTGTCATCGAAGCGTTCGAAGATCACGCGGGCGAAGTCGCCGACGGCGACACTGGGGATGCTCACGCGGCGCTCGTTGATCGCGGTCTCGTGGGCCACGCGCTTGGCCACGCGCAAGGCGGCCTGAAACATTTCATGCGTCAAGGGACCTGCACTTTGGTGTTGCTGAGCGAGCTGATACGCCTGCTTTACCTGTGCAAGAATTTGCGGCTCGCCGACGACCATGCTGTCGAGGCTGGCGGCGACCGTAAACAGATGGCGGACCATCCCTTCGCCCGATTGCTCGAAGAGGTCGTCGAAGACCGAGACCAGCTCCAAGCCGTGGCACTCGGCCAGAAACTCCGCGACCTCGTGATGCGTGGGACCTTCTTTGTCGCTTTCGGTGGCGGTGTAAACTTCCACGCGGTTGCAGGTGGACAGCAGCACGGCCTCGGTGCGCGGAAACTCGGCGCGCCAGCGGGCGAGCGCGGCCGCGGCTTGCTCGGTGTTGAACGCCAGCCGTTCGCGAATTTCCAAGGGAGCATTGTGGTGGCTGCAGCCGACCATTTGCAGCTTCATGCGGCCACCTCGCTGGCAGGCAAGACGAGGAGACTGGGAGACTGGGAGACTGGGAGACTGGGAGACCAAACCGTCGACGTCGACGTACGACTCTCCTCGTCCCCCAGTTTCCGCGCCTCTCCCGCTCTGGGTGTCTGCGCCGCCTGGTCGGGCCGCGCGCTATGTTCGCTGGCTACGAACGGCCGCAGGATGGCGGTGAAGGCCAGGAAGACAAAACTGGCGACCGTCAAGTACGCGACTTTTCGGCCATGGTTGGCGGGGCGATAGAGTTGGCTGAAGAGCGCCGCCACAACCAGCCAGGCCATCGTGCCTCCCAGCCGCCAGACGATGGGATCGTTCCAGGGAACATAGTCGATCTGTTGTCGGTGATTGACCGCGTTGAGGATGATGCCCGAAACAAACCCCGCGGCGACGAAGATGGCCGAGAGAACGATCGCGCGGCCGTTGACGCCGTCGAGCCACTCCAGGCTGGGCAGCCGCAGACGCGCCGGTGGAAGCTGCTTTCGTTTCAGGCGACGCGCTTGCAACAGATACATCACGCCGGCGATGAACCCGATGACTACCGCGACATACCCGAACAACAGGAATATGCCGTGCAGCGTGCCCCAAACCTGCGCCGCCGGGTCTTGCGGAAAGGGCTCGCGGTCTGAGAGCTGGGCGAACCCCACCATCGCCAGCACCAGCGGCAAGACGAAGATGCCGATTGCCGCTTGGGGGTGGTAGTAGACGAGATAGAGATAGATGGCAACCAAGACCCAGGCGGCCAGCAGGTACCAATCATAGGCGCTTGACAGGGGCGCTCCACTCGCCGTGGTTGCGCGATAAACCAGAAAGAGCGTGTGCGCCAACAAGCCTGCGCTCGCGAAGCCGAGCATCAACGCTCCGCGCACGCCGCTGCGGAACCACAGCCGCGTGGCTTCCAGCGCAAGTGCGACCGCGTAACTGGCGGCGAAACAAAAAACCGAGATGCCGGAGAGCATGGCAAAATCACGCCGACTCTTTCTGCATGCGTGCCCGATGGCGTGATACAACTTCTTTGCGGATCGACTCCCAGTCTTCATTCGTAAACGGTGTCGATGGACCGTTTTCTAATCCTTTGATGATTTCGACCTCGACTTTTTGCCGGTCGACGAAATCATGTACGCATTCTGAAGGGCGAGGCTGCATTGAAGTTATTATCTTGCTTGATCTTTGGCCGCCGCTTCATCGATGCCTCGGCCCGTGTGTTGTTGAGTCAGAGTAACCTTGTCGTACACCTCGGCTAGCGACAATCGGCAGTTGATCGCGGGCAGTTCGATCGTCGCAGCCAGGTCGCTGGCCTCCGAAATCAGCCATTGACGATTCGCTTGACGCGTGTGGACCTCGATGTGCAGTTTCTCAGAGGCAATGAGCACGTAGTGAGCCAGCGACTCAAGGCTCCGATACTGCTGGGCCTTCTCCCCTCGATCGTAGGCCTCCGTGGATGCAGACAGCACCTCGACGATGACGTTGGGATTGAGCAGCGTGTCTACTTCATCGTCCAGGAATCTCGGTTCTCCGCAAGCTACGCTTACGTCAGGGTACGTATACAGCCCTGTCGGAAGACGGACGCGCATGTCGCTGGGATAGACTTCGCAGCGCGTCTTCCGTAATTGCTCGACGAGTCGCGAGGCAACATTTACCGCCACCAGATTGTGTTCGCGAGTCGCCCCGGCCATGGCGAAGATCTCTCCGCGATAGTACTCGCTCTTGTATGTAGCCCGGCGTTCACGAGCGACATATTCGGCTTCGGTGTAGTACGGCTTCGATACTGTCGCCATAAAAACCTCCAGGGCGTCGTCCGGGACGGAACAACAAACAACCTGCAAACGGCCAACTAAAACCAGTATACGCGAACGGCGATTCCAGTTCAGTTGGGACGTTGGGCTTGCTTCACTCCGCCGCCCCGCTCTCTTCCAGCCCGTACTCTTTCAGCTTTTTGTGCAGTGTGTTGCGGTTGATGCCTAACTTGGCGGCGGCCTTGGTCTGGACGCTTTCGCAGGCCGCCATCACCTGCACGATCAGCTCGCGCTCCACGCGGTTGACGACCTTCATGTGCAGGTTGTCCTCCTGCGGTCCGGCCGCCAAGAGGCCCTGTTGCACCAGCTCCTGCGTTAGCCCCTCCAAATCGGTGGCTCGGCCGGCGCGCATGCTCCGCGGAGCTTTCTGGCCGAGCACGACTGGCGGCAGCAGCTCGCAAGTCAGCTCGTCCCCCTCGGCCATGACCACCGCCCGCTCGATGTAGTTCTGCAGCTCGCGCACGTTCCCCGGCCAGTCGTAATCCTGAAGGGCCGCCAGCGCCTTGTGGTCGATGTGGACGACGTAGCGGTCGTTCTCTTCGTTGTAGATGTTCAGAAAGTGACCCACCAGCTCAGGAATGTCCTCGCGCCTCTGACGCAAGGGGGGTAAATAGAGAGGCACTACGTTGAGGCGGTAATAAAGGTCCTCGCGAAAGTTGTCTTTGGCGACTTCTTCGAGCAGGTCGCGGTTGCTGGCTGCGATCACGCGCGTATCGACGCGGATCGTGTGCGTATCGCCGACGCGCTCGAACTCGCGCTCTTGCAGCACGCGTAACAGCTTGACTTGCAGTTTGGGCGTGGTGGAGTTGATCTCGTCCAGGAAGATCGTGCCGGTGTGCGCCGCCTCGAAGCGACCGGTGCGGTTGGCGACCGCGCCGGTGAACGAGCCTCGCACATGTCCGAATAGCTCACTTTCTAGCAGGCTTTCCGTGAGCGCACCGCAGTTAACGCGGACGAATGGCCCGCTGCTCCGCGCACTGAGTTGATGGATCGCCTTGGCGATCAGTTCTTTACCGGTGCCCGTTTCACCGAGCAATAAGACACTGGCGTTCGAGCGCGCGACCTGCCTTGTCAGCCGATAGGTCTCCGCCATCGCCGGACCAGAGCCGATGAGTCCTTTAATCGGCGGGGCGCTATTGAGATCAGGTGGCACGAAGCAAATGGGGAATGGCGGAATGGGGAATGGGGAATGAAGAGAAGCAGACTACTTGCGACTCTTCAGCGTCTTGATCGAGGCGACCGTAATCTTCAACAGCTCTTCTGCCTCGCTGTATAACCCAGTGAGCTGGGATCGCTTAACGATCTCCGCCTCCATGAGCAATTCAAACCACAACATGGTTTCATCGATTTCTTGTTCAACCTGCCCTAGTTTCGATTTTAATTCGCGTGACGATCGTGCGCGAGACGCTTCTCGATAGTTGGCCGCGACGCTCGTTCCCGAACGAAGTACTTGCTTGCCCAGAACCTGAGATTCCGTGGTCTTAGGTAGCCTGCCGAACATTCTAATGACACGCACGGCAAATGTTTTTGTCCTTCGTTCTAAGACAACATTTCGCATGAGACACCTCTGCGGAATTGGAGATTGATACTACCGAGGTCATTCCCCATTCCCCATTCCCTTCACTCCCCATTCTTTCGCGTTGGCAGCTCAATCGCGTCAAGTACTGCCCCCAGCAGCTCCTGACTCGCGCCATCTTCGAACTCGCTGGCGTTGTAGCGCGCGTACTGCCGCAGGATTTCATCCTTCTTCAGCCGTACTCCAAAACGGCGAACGCTCTCGCCAAAGGCGATTGTCGCCGCTTGTCGCGATGCCAGGGGCTGCGAAGTTCGATTGATAATCGTCAATAGCGCCTGCTGTGAAGCGTGCGTGCCGAAATCGTCGATGACCTCCGCGGCCAGCGCGCCGAGCGACGGCGAGTAGAGCAACCGCGAGAGCTCCGTCTCGTAATCGCGAAAATCAAAGATCTTTGGCAAAGCAGTGTTCAACGCGGCGATTGATCTCAGCGCTTCCTTGGCTTGCCGCTCGCGGACGGCCGGCGGGACGATCCGTTCGCCGGCTCTGCGTAGTACGGAATCGACGGCGTACCGCATGCCCTCCACATCGCGCGGCCGCAGCACGACCCTCGTCAGTGGATCATCTTCGAGTCCGTCGCGGAGCTCACCGAGCTCGTCGTCCTCGGCCAAAACGATGATCGGCGTTTCCGCGGTGTGCGCATGGTTTCGCAAGTCTTGGAGCACGAGATACAAGGGCCCCCGATCGATGCGGCTACTGATGAGGATCAGTTCGTTGTCGCCCGCCTTCGTGGCCTGCAGCAATAACTCGCGCCCATTGGTTGCTGTGGCGCTGTCGAAACCAAGCGAATTGACCATGCCGGCGAGCTTCCCGACGGTCTCAACGTTGGGAAAACCGACCACAGCGCGTCGCTCGCCCGACGACGTAGCAAAGGAGACAAGCGCCGATTTTAAATGGCTCGAACCCGCGAAGTGTGCGGCCGGCATTAAGTTCACAATCGCCTCCGCCGCTGCGAAGCGCAGCCGCCGGTCGTCGTGCGTCAAGGCGCGCGCCAGTGGTGTGGGTTCGCCGCCGCGGACCAATAACGCCGAGTCGCCGACCTCGCCTAGCACCTGTGCGGCGATGGTGGCGGCGGCCGCATGACCATGATCGAGCGCATCGCTGAGCGCATGTTCGACGGCGGTGACGCCCATCGCAGCCGCTTGGGTAAACGCCGAATCCTTGTCGCGCGGAACGGGATTGTCGCGGCCGACCCGATAAACTTCGGCGGCAAGCATGCTCACCAGGTAGTGCCGCCGATACTGGCGATTGTTCGAGGAGAGCTCATACAGCCGATGTGCAAGATGCAACGCGAGTCGCGACCGCGCCTGGTCCTCGGAGAGCGTGGCCGGAATGGGCACTCCTTTGGCCGGATCCCAGATCCAGGCTTCGACGTTACCACCGGCCTTGGTCGGGAGACGCCGCTGTCCGGACAGGACCGCCCGTGTCTCTCGTTCCAGATAGATTGCAGCCTCGCGCGGCGTCGGTGTCTTGCCGTGCAGGTCGAGAATCGCTTGTTCCGCAGCAGCACGCACGTCGGCCCGGCTCTCGCGAGACGCATAAAGTCCCACGAGCGGTCCGGTCGCCTCTGCCGCGCCGATGCGGCCCAGCGACTCAACCGCCGCGGCTTTGGCGGCGCTATCCGGCCCGTCGAGCACGGCCAACAGCGGCAAAACGGCATCCTGCCGCAATGCGACCAGAGCTTGCTGCGCGCGGGCGTGAACGGACTTGCGGGCCGGATCATTTATCGCGGCCAACAACGGCGGCACGGCGAACTCGTGTGCGTCCAGCAACTCGGCGATTGCGCGGCGCTGTGCCTCCGGAGCAGGGTTGCCCAACTGCTCGACAAACTGAGCCAGGCGTTTCGGGTCGCGTGCGGCCTGACTTGCGGCGCCGATCGCCCGATCGCCGAACTCGCGACCGACGGGTTCGAGCGCCGTTTCGCCCGCGATCCTCAAGAACGGGCCGCTTCCCAGCCGCCGCACCAGGTCCGCGAGCGCCGCATCGTCGAGCGAAGCCTGCTGCAATTTCACCACGTACCGTCGGGCCAACGCCGGCTCGCCGAAATCGATGAGCACGCTCGCGGCGCGGACAAGCTGCACCGGCGTCTGCGGGTTGCTCTCCAGCACCGCGCGGATCGGCAGGCTGTACTGAGCCGGATCAGGTGGCGGCTCGGCGGGCTTCGCGGGATCGGCGGGAGCTGCGGGTTGCTTCGCCTCCGCATCGCCTGGCGCCTGAATCTCGTCGGCCTGTTCGACAGCGGCAGCCGGCGCACCAAAATCGCCAAACGGCTCCTGTGCGCACAGCGGCGAGCCACCTATCAAGGCGACCATGATGCCGGGCAAAAGAATCACCAAGGCGAATTGGAGCAGATGCCGCTTCATGGGTGTTCCGCCGAGGTCATTGCGAGTTTGTTCTTCCAATACGCCACCTGCCGCCCCACTTCAGCCGGTCCGGTCGAGCCGTAGCTGACGAAGCGCTCGATCGCCCGCTCCACTCCCAGCGCCTCGAAGATGCTCTCGTCGAGTGGGGGATGAGCCTCCTGAAAATCGGTCAGCTTCAGGTCGGCCAGCCGGCAGTTGCGGTCGAGCGCCTTGCGGACCAACTTGCCGACGATCTCATGCGCCGTTCGCTGCGGCACGTCGCGGCGGATCAGTTCCTCCATCAGCGTCGTCGCGTCGAGGTGCCCGCGGTCGAGCCGTTCGGCGATGGCCTCGCGGTTCAGCTCTGCCTGTGCGACCAACGGGGCGGCGACTTCCAAACACGCCGCCACCGTGTCGTACGAGTCGAAGATCCGTGGCTTGTCCTCTTGCAAGTCGCGGTTATAGGCCAGCGGCAGTCCTTTGACGAGTACCAGCAGGGCCTGCAAGTTGCCGATCACGCGCGCGGTCTTGCCGCGCGTCAGTTCCAACACGTCGGGGTTGATTTTCTGCGGCATGATCGACGAGCCGGTGCAAAACGCCTGTGGCAGCCGCAGGAAGTTGAACTCGCTCGTGGACCATAGGATCCATTCTTCGGCCCAGGTGCTCAGATGCTCGGCGATCGTCGCCAACACAAAGGCAAACTCCAACACAAAATCCCGATCGCTTGACGCATCGAGGCTGTTCGCCGACACCTGCGGCTCACCCGCTTCGTTGACAAAGCCTAGCCGCCGGGCGACATCGTCCCGATCGATCGGCAGGCTGGTACCCGCCAGCGCCGCGGCGCCCAGGGTCAGTATATTGACTCGCCGCCGACAGTCGGCCAACCGTTGGCGATCGCGCTCGAACTTTTCGCAATAGGCCAGCCAGTAGTGCGGCGCCAGCACCGGCTGGGCACGCTGCAAATGGGTGTAGCCCGGCAAGATGCAATCGTGGTCATGGTCGCAGCGACCGATAAACGCGCGTTGCAGGTCGACCAGCCGCCGATCGATCTCGTCGATTGCCGCCCGGCACCAGAGTCGCAGGTCGGTCGAGACCTGGTCGTTGCGGCTTCGGGCAGTGTGGAGCTTACGGCCGACGTCGCCAATCCGATCTATCAGTGCCCGCTCAATGTGCAGATGGATGTCTTCCAGCTCGATCTTGAATTCGAACTTGTCCTGCTCAATCTCTTGGCGGATGGCCTCCAAACCCTGCTCAATCTCTCGGCACTCGGCTTCGGTCAATAAGCCGACCTTGGCCAACATTCGGGAGTGGGCCACTGAGGCGGAGATGTCATGCGCGTAAAGCTGCCGGTCAAAGCTGATGCTTTCGCTGAACTGCTCGACACGGCGATCCGTCGCCTGATTGAAGACTCCCGACCAAGCCTTTGCGGCCACACGTTACCTGCTCGACAGGTGCCTAAGAAATAAGCAGTCCCAAACCTTCACTCTAAATGGGTTTAGGTAAGCTGTCAAACAGCGGAGTTGATCCGTATGACGCAATTGCGGCACACTCGATGACCTTTCCACTCTACGGCCGAGCCGCCACTGCACTAATTCGTTGGCGACGGTGCACTAACAAAAAGCCGCGGTCCGAGATCGCGCAGGTACTTTCGCCAGTTAATCCAGGTGTGGCCGCCACCGCTGACGTGCAGGTCGTTGCGGATGCCGTGCTTGGTCAGTGCTTCCGACAGGGCCCTGGACCCGGCGAGTGCGAAATCCTTGTCGCCGACAGCAATTGAGAACAGCTTAACATCCCGATTGACCTGATCTGCCTTTTGCAGAAACGCTTCGTTCCTCGACTCCCACTCGGCCGCGTCTCGTCCAATGCCCGCACTCCAAACGCCGACATAGGCGAACTGATCAGGATGCGTCGTGATGACGCGCAGCGTCTGCCCGCCGCCCATCGACAGCCCCGCCAGCGCGCGGTTTTCGCGGCCGCCATGTACGCGAAATTCCTTTTCGATCAACGGCACGATCTCCTTCATCAGCTCGTTGGTAAACCGGTCCTGTAGAGACCCCATCGCCGCTCTAGCTTCAGCCGATGGCGGCTGGCCCGGCGTCGAGGCCGGCATGTTGGCCGGCCGCGGCAGACTGCCATTGGGCATCACGACAAGCATCGGTTTCGCCTTGCGCTCGGCAATCAGGTTGTCGAGGATGAATCCGGCGCGCCCGATCGTGCTCCAGCCGGAATCCTCGTCGCCGCCCCCATGCAGGAGATAAAACACCGGATACTTGTCGTTCCCGCCGTCGTACCCAGGCGGCGTGTAGACGTGCATCCGTCGCTGAGCGTCGAGCGTGCCCGATCGATACCACACCTGGCGGATTTGGCCGTGCGGAACGGGCTGATTGTCTTGAAACTTCGCCTCTTCGCCGGGGACAAAGAACATGTTGTCCAGACCGGCGATGCCCTGCTTGATCGTCGCGTTGCGCGGGTCGATCGTCTTCACGCCATCGATGCTGAACGCATAGCTGTAGATGTCGGCAGCCAGCGGGCCGACGGTGATCGACCACAAACCGCTGTCGTCCTTGCTCAGTTTTTCAGGAGCCCCTTCCATCCAGTCGCCGCGCAGCGTTACTTCGGTTGCCTTAGGAGCTTGAACGCGGAACGTGACTTTGGCGTCGGGTTGCACTTCGGGCGATGGAGGCGGCTGGCGGCCTCCCGCTCTTGCGCGGGCGGGAGTGGCTTGCTGCGTCTGACCCAACGAGTTCACTGCCAAACCCGCAAGTAGGCAGATTGCGACAGGAACCACGCCGGTCCGGAGCATGGGCGTACGAAGCATAATCGGTCCTCCCTTTAAGAAACGACTCGCGTGACGAAATGGTAGTTTGTTTAGGGGTCGCGAACTCGTCGGAAGAGTCGCCGGACGAGCTTGGGGTACTGTTGCCGGCTAATCCACGTGTGTCCGCCACTGCTCTCCTTGAACACCGGTTTAGGCGCATGGTTCCTAATTCTCTGTAACGTGTTAGGTCGCAGGGTACAATCGCGGCATGATGCGCAAGACGATCGGGTCGCAATCCGTTGCGGGCGGAGAGAGGTTTGCCACTACGCAGTGGAGCCTTGTTGTAGCCGCCGCAGATCGTAGGGGGGCAGAAGCAGATGCGGCGCTCGCGGCGCTTTGCGAGCGCTATTGGTACCCGGTCTACGCATTCGTGCGCCGGCGCGGCCATTCAGCGGCCGATGCTCAGGACCTGACCCAGGAATTCTTTGCCACGCTGGTGGAGAAAGAATATCTGCGAAGTACGGATCGCCAGCGGGGCCGGTTTCGTACGTTTCTGTTGACCGCGGTTTGCCGATTTTTGTCGAAGCAAGCCGATCGCGCGCGTGCCAAAAAGCGCGGCGGCGGCCGCAGGCCGCTTTCGCTGGACTTCGCCGACGCCGAGGGACGGTATCTCTTGGAGCCGTCGGAGTTGTGCACGCCCGAAATGTTGTACGAGCGGCGCTGGGCATTGACGCTATTGGATCGAGCAATTGAACGACTTGGGGCAGACTATGCGGGAAAAGGCAAGAGGGATCTCTTCGAGCGGTTGAAGCCGCATCTGATCGCTGGCACTGCGGAAGCCGAGCATGGGGAGCTTGCTAGCGAATTGAACATGACCGTGGGTGCTTTGAAGGTGGCTCTCCATCGGCTGCGGCGGCGCTTTGGCGAGATGCTGAAGCAGGAAATCGCCGACACAGTCGCAGGTCCAGAGGAGATTGAGGACGAGATTGGCAGACTTTTGGCCGCCGTTGGCATGCCGGGCGCTTGAGCCTGGTTTATTCCTGTAACTGAAGACGCCGTTTCCGTAAAAGAAGGAGTGAACCATAAATGAGGACAACTCCCATGGCGGAAACCAACCTTTGCCCAAAGTGCGGCGCGCCACTGCCGGCGGACGCCCCGGCGGGACTTTGCCCGCAGTGCTTGTTGAAGCAGGGATTGAACGCCGGCGACAGCGGCGCCGGCGAGCCGACTACCGGGTATGGCGAGTGCTTTGCCGCCCCAAGGCCAGCGGACCTTGTGCACCATTTTCCGCAATATGAGATCGTGGAGTTGATTGGCCAAGGGGGCATGGGGGCGGTTTACAAAGCGCGGCAGAAGCAGTTGGATCGAATGGTTGCGTTGAAAATCCTGCCGCCGGATGTCGGCCGCGACCCGGCATTCGCCGAGCGGTTTGGCCGCGAGGCTCGAGCACTGGCGCAGTTGAACCACCAGAACATTGTCGATGTGTACGACTTCGGCGTTGCCGATGGCGTGTACTATCTGACGATGGAATACGTCGATGGGAAAAATCTGCGCGAGTTGATCCGCGGTGGCAACGTCGCGCCGAAGCAGGCGCTGGCCATTGTGCCGCAGATCTGTGACGCGCTGCAGTTTGCCCACGACGAGGGCGTTGTACACCGCGACATCAAGCCGGAGAACATTCTGGTGAACCGACGCGGCCAGGTGAAGATCGCCGATTTTGGACTGGCAAAGCTCTTGGGCAAAGCGCCGGAAGGCCTCACGCTCACTGGGACAGCGCAGGTAATGGGGACTCTCCACTACATGGCGCCAGAGCAGATGCAGGGCTCGCGCGAGGTGGACCATCGGGCCGACATCTATTCGCTCGGCGTCGTTTTTTACGAGATGCTGACGGGCCAGTTGCCGATCGGGCGGTTCGAGCCGCCTTCACGTCGAGTTCAAGTCGATGTGCGGCTCGACGAGGTCGTGTTGCGCGCGCTCGAATCTGACCCGCAGCGGCGCTATCAACATGCCGGCGAAGTGAAGACCGACGTGCAATCGATCTGCAGCACGACACAGGCTGCTGAGAGTGCGGAGCTGCGAGCAGGGCGCGGCAGGCCGATCGTACGCACGCTGGCGTTGGTCGCCGCTGTACTGGCAGGTTTTGCGGCGCTCAAGTTCTTCCGGCCCGACCTGAGCGACACAATCTGGACGATGGTCCTGCTGTTGAGCATGTTGGCATTTGTCGTCGATTTGATCCGTCACCGGCAGCGTTTGGAAGGGTTGCGTGCAGCGTTCATCCTGTTGGCGGCCGCCGTGGGAATGCTTGGCTATCTCGCTGCACAGCCAGAAACGATTCTGGATGCGATCTATGACTTAACCGGCGGCGAGCCGGGCGCGGATGACCCGATGGCGGCGCGGATCATTATTGGAGTTGTAATCCTATTGATTGTTGCGCAGATGTTCGATTTGCGGAAGCGGATCCAAGCCAAGCGTGGGCGCCATGTTAAGTGACTAAACGCGCCGACGCGCGATCCGACATCGGCAAACAACGAAAACCGTGGCACCAAGCCTTCTAAGGAGGTTCAAATGTCCTCGAGACTGATACTTGTCCTCGCATTGTTAGTCGGTGTTGTCGCAGGCGTTGTCGCTAAGGCACTTGGGTTCGCGGACATCGGCGTACAAATCGCCAGTGGTGTCGTGTTCGCATTACTCATCGGAGGTCCATGGTGGTGGTGGAACAGAAACAAGAGCAGATAATGAACATCGCTATGCCCGTAGCCGTATCGTCGCAAATTATGGGTCGAACACCACTTATGGCGCGTCCGAAGGGACGGTAGTGTCCTAAGACTGGGCAAGAAAGGCTCACCCCAGTCTAGTCATAGGGGAAAGGCCATGCTCGCACTCAAATAGCGCGCTAACGATTTTACGCAAGAGAGGTGGTTTTGCCAATGGCAGGGCCTGTCGCCACCCATCCGCTACAATGGCCCGTATGGACGAGAAGCCAAGATTCTGAGCGATGAGCCGAATAGGAAAGTGGGGTGTCCTGCGGGCTTCTACTAGGTGAACGCATGAGTTTCGACCTGACCTTGGTGTGGTTCGTTGTATTCGCGCTGGGATTAGCGCTTTTTGTGCTTGCAACAGTTGCTGTAGTCCTCGCGGTCAGGCGCTTTCGACAAGAATCGTCCGCGCTAGACGAACAACGAGTAAACCAGATTGAGCAGAGCGTCGATCGGTTCGCTACCGATCCATCGCAAAAGGCCACGCTGGACTATCCAGAAAACAAGTAGTCGATGGTCGAGAACCCGTACAGAGCGCCGCAACGCCGGGCATAGTGGCGGCACCCCGAGCGTGTCGTGCTGGTGTTGGGGCTGGCGTTGCTTATCGCAACGTGGGCGCTTGGCGTAGCTGGGTACTTTACTACTTCGCATACGCGATGTCGATCACCGCGCCAGTGGCGAGCGAGATCTGCCTTCTGAATCTCCGGCGGCGGCGCTACCAGTACTTCGACCTGCCAGACGACATCATCTTGCGGGCGCTAATCGGCGAGCGGAAGAAAGGCATGGGCTAGCGCCATCCGCTACAATGGCCCGCCTGGAAGAAAAGCCACATAGCCAAGAATCCAGCGGCTGCGGCGAATAGAATGCTGGGGGTCGTCTCTGGACCTAGCGGTGATCTATGGCCTGGATCGTCGTTTTCGGAATTCCCATTGCAATTGTCGTCGTCGCCTTGGTGACTCTTGGTGTCCTTGTTTATGAGGGCTGGGAACGGGACGATCCGGCGGGTTTGCACGATGATCCTTCCCAGAAAAGAACGCTCGACTATCCGGGCAAGCCATAAACGATGGACGAGAACCCGTACAGAGCGCCGCTAACTCTCGTGCCAATCGCTCATTTTCTTTCCTGAAAGGGAATCACTACCCACCACGGACGAGAAGCCTGCTTGCGTGGGACGCTCGGCGTAGTAGTCTGGACCGTAGCACCTCGCCTCGCGGGCTCCATCCACCGGAAGGCCCTTGCCTGGCACTCCCTGGCGACCTGCCTGTGTCGCCAACTCTTTTCAGGGAGTGCTCCCATGCCTGCCGATCATCTCTGGCTGTGCATCACCGCGCTCGCTGCCGCGATTGACGGTAATCCAGTCACGGCCGAAGAAGCCCTGGATAAAATGGAATACGATCTCATAGGGTTCACCAAAGAACGTCGCAACGAAATTCACCGCGAAATGACGGTGATTGTCGCCCAGCTCGCTCGCGTAGAAGTCCGCATGATGCAGACGGATGGGCCGGTCGACGGCGTTTGAGAGTTGCCCGCTCAGCACCCCCACTGTTAGGACACTACCCGGACATCCCAACAGTTGACTTTCGATAGCGCAACCCGCTATAGTGACGAGCGATGCGCCAGGAGTGCGCGCATGGCCTCGCTTCCCACCTTACCTCCAGCCTCGGAGACTCGGCGATGCTCATCATACCCGGACAAGCCGGCAAGGACCTCTGCGACCGTCATTTGGGCATTACGCGTCGGGAGTTGCTCCGCGTGGGTGGCTCGTCGATGCTGGGCCTGTCGCTGGCAGGCATGTTGCGAAGCGAAGCCGCGGCAAAAGAAGCCAAAAAGGAGAAGGCCCACGATCCCAGTCTCACCAACGGCGGACCAGGTTGGGGCAAGGCCAAGAGCGTGATCCTGGTCTACCTGCAAGGCGGCCCGAGCCACCTTGATCTATGGGACCCCAAGGACAACGTGCCCGATAACGTCAAAAGCGCGTTCAAGACGGTCCCCTCGAAGACACCGGGCGTCAATCTCACTGAGGTAATGCCGAAGTTCGGTCAGATCACCGACAAGGTGACGTTGATCCGCTCCATGAGCTATACGCCCAACGGCTTGTTCAACCACACCGCGGCTATCTACCAGATGCACACCGGCTACACGGCCGACAAGGTGAGTCCGTCGGGGCAGCTTGAGCCGCCGTCGCCCAAAGACTTCCCCACGTTCGGCTCGAACATCATCCGGCTCAAGCCGCCGGAGGTGCCGATGCTGCCGTTTGTGATGCTGCCGCGGCCGCTGCAAGAGAGCAACGTCGTCGGCAAGGGTGGCACCGCCGGGTTTCTCGGCCGCGCGTTCGACCCGTACTACCTGTACCCGGCGGGCGATGACATGGACATGGCCAAAATGGACAGGGTCAAGATCGACGACCTGCGTCTGCGGCCGGAGATCTCCTCGTCGCGGTTGGAACGGCGGGCACGACTGCGCGATTTGATCAATGAAGGCATGCCGGAAATCGATAAGGCCGTCGCGAAATACGACCTCGACGAGTATTACGAGAAGGCGCTGGGCCTGATTCTTTCCGGCCGGGCGCGCGATGCGTTTGACCTGAAGAAGGAGACTGACGAAGTCCGCGATCGCTACGGACGCAACACATTCGGGCAAAGCTGCCTGTTGGCGCGGCGGCTGGTCGAGGCCGGCACGCGCGTGGTCGAGGTGATCTGGCCCAAGGTCGCCAACAGCGACAACCACTCCTGGGACATGCACGTCGATCTGACGAAGCGGATGAAGGACCAGGCGGGGCCGATGCTCGACGGCGCGCTGACCGCGTTGTATTCGGATCTGGACGAGCGCGGCATGCTGGAAGACACGCTGGTGATCGCGGTCGGCGAATTCGGCCGCGCGCCCCAGCGCGGCCTGAGCACGTCGGGTAACGGCAATTCGGCCGACGGCCGCGACCACTGGCCGTATTGCTATACCGCGGTTGCCGCCGGCGCGGGTATGAAGCGCGGCTTCGTCTATGGCAAGAGCGACGCGACGGCCAGCGGTCCGCTGGAAAACCCGGTCCATCCGTGCGACCTTTTGGCCACCATCTATCACTCGCTGGCCCTCGACCCCGGGCAGATGATCTACAACCATCTCAATCAGCCGCGCGAGATGGTGGTTGGCAATGTGGTGACAGGGTTGTTTGGGTAGCTTGCCATCGTCGATATTGTTCTGCCTAAGTGCGCCGCCCTGCACGTCTTGGAGTACAATTCAAGCATGGCACAGGCAGAAACTGAAAAGCAGCACATCGAGCTGCGGGCGAATCGCAGCGGTCAGCCACGCGCCTATATCGCCGGCACGCGCGTGCGCGTGCAGGATGTCTACGCCATGGCCGAGCTCCGTGGACAATCGCCCGACGAAATCGTGCGTTCGCTACCTCACTTGTCATTGGCCCAGGTTTACGCCGCTCTGGCATACTACTTCGGTCACCGGGACGCGATCCTGAACGAAGTGCGGCAGGACGAAGAGTTTGTTCGTCACTTCCGAGCAATGTCAGGTCCGGGTCCGCTCGAAGTGAAACTGAAAAGCGCGAACGGCGATGGAGATTCGGTTCCATCTTGATGAACATGTCGATCATGACGTCGCGCGCGGCTTGCGAAATCGCGGAGTCGAGGTAACGACAGCGACTGACGCCGGACTCTTGTCCGCCACGGACGAAGAGCATAGTGCATTCGCGCTGCGCGAAGGCCGCGTGATCTTTACTCACGACCCCGACTTTTTAGTGATCCATCGTCGAGGAGTCGAACATGCTGGGATTGCGTACTGCGCATCAGGCGCGCGCTCGATTGGGGAAGTCGTGCGTTATCTTTGTTTGATGCACGATTGCATGACGTCTGAGGAAATGCGAGGGCGCGTCGAGTATATATGAGTGTTCTTCGGTCATGAGCGAAACTCTTCGTCATTTTCGGGGTTAACCCTCTCGGATGTGTGTGCGCGCGGTTGGGCCGGTCGCCCGGCGCAGGCGCGGCGCATTACCATGTTGGGGGCCGTCGTTCTTTTCTTCGGCGGGGGTTCCTCAGTACGGGAGGTGGCTATGTCGCTATTGACCAGGCGCGAATTCGGAACACTGGCGCTGGCCGCGTTTCCCGCGGTGCATCTGTTGGGCAGTGGATTGCAAACCCGCGGTCAGGAGCAGGCAGCCAAGCCAAATTCCAACTTCGGCGGCGTGAACGTGGGCATCATTGCGCCGTATGCGTTTCGGGGAACCGCCGGCAATGTGGATGACATCCTGAGTGCCATGCTGAAGCTGGGGCTGAGCTCGGTCGAGATGCAGGCCGAACCGGTGGAGGCGTACGCCGGCGCGCCGGCGCGGGGCCGAGGAGGAGGAGGCCGCGGTCGCCGCGGCGGTCGTGGTCGAGGGGGAGAGACGGGTCGCGCCGGCGATCAAGGGGTGACCGCGCAAGCCGAAGGCGCACAACCGCCGCAACGCCAGGCGGAGGGCGCCGAAGGTCGTCGCGGAGATGGCGCGCCGAGGAGAGGGCGAGGCGCCCCGCCGACGACCGAAGAATTGGCCGCGCGGCGCGCTGCCGGTGAGGAAATGCGCAAATGGCGATTGTCGCAGTCGATGAGCAAGTACGAGGAGCTGCGCAAGAAGTACAACGACGCCGGCGTATCGATCGACATCGTGAAATTCGGGCTGGGCTCCGCGATGACCGATGATGAAGTCGACTATTGCTTTCAGGTCGCCAAAGCGCTCGGGTGCGAAGCGATCACCTGCGAACCACCCGTGAGCGAAACCAAGCGGCTAGGGACATTTGCCGAGAAGCACCAAATTCGGCTGGGGTTTCACAACCACTCGAACGCCACTTCGGTCGAATCGTTCTGCCGCCCGGGCGCCTGGGAGCAGGCGTTCTTCTATTCGGATTGGAACGGCGCGAACGTGGACATCGGGCATTTTTGCGCCGGCAACAGCATGTCGCCGGCCGACTTCATTCGCTCCTATCACAATCGCATCACCAACCTGCACCTCAAGGACCGCAAGTTCAACCAAGGCCCGAACATGCCCTGGGGCGAAGGCGATACGCCGATCCGGGAAGTGTTGCAGATGATGAAGCGCGAGAAGTATCCGTTCATGGCCACGATCGAATTGGAGTATCCGGTTCCGGAAGGCTCGGAAGTGATGACAGAGTTGGCCAAGTGCGTGCAGTTCTGCAAGGAGGCTTTGGCGTAGCATTTTTCGGAATAGGGGATATGGGGATGAGGAGGGAGATAAGGAGATGACCACCGCGGCCTTCGGCCGCGTCTTCATCTCCCTATCGCCTTTCGTATCCCCCTATCTCCCTCTGCAAACGGCGAATTGAGGCGAGTTGCGTGGACGAATCGAGAAGCGAGGCGCGATCACGTTCATCGATCTCATCTGCAAAGGGGAACGTAATGGCAACATCTCGTCGCGAATTTCTTAAACAGTCCGCGGTCACCGCCGGCGCCGTGGCCGCGAGCCAGGTCTTTGGTCTGCCAAACATACTCTCGGCCAGGTCGCCGAACGAAAAACTGAACATCGCCGGAATCGGCGTCGGCGGGCAGGGGACGGGCGATTTGCGGAATTGCGCGGCGACCGAAAACATCGTCGCCCTGGCCGATGTCGATTGGGCCCGCGCACAAAGTGCGTTTACCACCTGGGAAAAGGCGACCAGGTACAAAGACTTCCGCGAGATGCTCGACAAGGAAGGCAAGAACATCGACGCGGTTGTCATCGCCACTCCGGACCATATGCACGCCACGGCCGCTTTGGCCTGCATGCAATTGGGCAAACACGTTTACGTTGAAAAGCCGTTGACGCGCACGCCGTGGGAAGCGCGCCTACTCAAAGACGCCGCTGAGAAATACAAGGTTGCAACGCAGATGGGCAACCAGGGATACTCCCACGATGCGACGCGCGTGGCCTCTGAAATCATCTGGTCGGGCGAAATTGGCGAAGTCCGCGAGGTTCACGCCTGGACGGGCCGGGCCAGTTGGCCGCAGGAAATGACCAAGGTGCCTCCGCCCACGCCTGTTCCCGACACGTTGGATTGGGATTTGTGGTTGGGGGGCGCTGCCGAGCGTCCCTTCACAGCGGGCGATGAGGAGTATCGCAGCTTCGTCGCGGCGCGAAACGGCGGACGCGGTGGCGGCCGCGATGGCAATGGCTTCTATCTGCCGTTCAACTGGCGCGGCTTCTACGACTTTGGCACCGGGTTGATCGGCGACTGGGGTGTTCACATCTTGGGCCCGGCCAATTGGGCCTTGCAACTAGCAGCGCCGACCAGTGTCGAATGCGTTCACAAAGGTTCGTCGCCGCCCTTCACATTCCCAGACGAGTTGACCATCAAGTATGAGTTCGCCGCGCGCGACAGTATGCCGCCGGTGACCGTTTACTGGTATCACAAGCCCGGCGGGGATGCGTATCTGCCGGCTGGCATGACGGCCGAGGAGGCGCGCAAAGTTCCCGGCAATGGGCCGCAGGTTGGCCCGGCTGGTGGCGGGCGCGGCGGTGGCGGGCGGCGCGGCCGACGTGGCGGCGCGGAAGGTGCGGCTCAGCCTGGAGGCACCCGTGGCGATGCTCAGCAAGCAGAACGTGGCGCTAGACGTGGCGGTCGAGGCGGCGGAGGTGGCAGCGGATACAACTGCATCTTCGTGGGTTCCAAAGGTTACCTGGGAACCAGCGGCCGCGGCGAAGGCGTCGGGCTGCTCCCAGGCGCCAAGTGGGCGGAATATACGCTACCCGATCCGTTCCTCGCTCGTTCTCCAGGCGCAAGCAGCGGCAGTAACCATGCGGCGCACTGCCGCGATTGGATCCGCGCTTGCAAGGGGGGCGCGCCCGCCTGCTCAAACTTCAGCATCGCCGGACCATACACCGAATGGCTTGTGTTGGGCGCTATTGCAGTCCGCGTCGCAGGCAAGCTCGAGTGGGACGCCGCCAACCTTCGCTTCAAAAACAATGACGCGGCCAACGAACTGGTCAAACCTGTTTTCCGCAAGAGCTGGGAGATTTCGTTGACGTAGCGTTTTGACCCGGCTGCATATATCGACCTGACGCAATCACCCATGCGAACGACCATCACTCTGCTCGTTGGACTTCTACTGCCCGTCGGCGCCGCGAGCGTGGCCCACGCTGGCCCAAAAGACGACGTTGCCGCGGCGGTAAAAGGTCTGGCCGATCAACCGAGTTTTGAATGGAAAACCACCACGCGCAGTGAAGGAGCCGGACCGTTCGGCGGCAACGCCTCGACAACCGGTCACATCGCCGACGGCTACCTGTGGGTTTCCTCGACATCGCCGCAAGCCAGGCTTGAGTTCGCCCGCAAAGCCGACAAAGTGGCCGTGGTCGTCGAAGGCAACTGGATGACTGTGGAACAAATGGCCGCGCGGACGCCTGCCGGTCGAGGCCGCGGCGGTCCAGCCGGCGGCGGACTCAACCTGCGCGCGATTGCCGAGTTCAAAACGCCCATCGCCCAGTTAGAGGACCTGCTTGGCAAGGCGGTGAACTTTAGCCGCGACGGCGACACCGTGACGGCCGAGCTGACGCCCGACGCGGCGACTGGGCTGTTGAACGCCGGCGCGCCGCAGGATGGCCGCGGCGGTCGGGGACGCGGTCGCGGTCGGGGCGATGCGCAGCGCGGCGGTCGCGGTTTCCGCGGCCCGCCGGCTGTGCGCGATACCAAGGGCACACTCACGTTTACGATCAAGGAAGCGCAACTCGCTCAGTATACGGTCCAGGTAACCGCCACACGGGAGCTCGGCGGCAACACGGAGAAACAAACCCGCACAACAACGACCGCCTTCACTGGATTCGGCGATACCAAAGCGGCCCTACCGGCCGATGCCAAGGAGATCTTAGACGCGTTGATTACGGGACGCGCGCCGAATGTCTTCGTGCCGGAACCCGGCTTCAAGAAGCTCTTCAACGGCCACGA
>JBBDYH010000083.1:0-24013 GCA_040901795.1 Pirellulales bacterium | reverse complement strand
ACGGCTCCAGATCGCCGCGCCGGCTCATTGTACTTCCTGGCCGAGCGGCTCGAAACACACGCCAACTTCGCCGAAGTCATCGCCAGCCTGCTAGCCGGGCACGGGGCCACGCTGGGCGGAGTCTGGGGATCGAGCTGCGCGCTCGCGGCTGCCGCACTCGTCGGCTATGCTCCCGAGACGCTCGTCGTCGTTTGCCCGCGGCAATCCGACATGGACGACCTCTGCGATGACCTCGCGCTTTTCTCGCCAATCGTCGCCGAGCGGTTTCCCGCCAGCGACGCGATGCCGACCGAAGACGCGTTTTGCGACGAAGTTGATGGCGACCGGCTGCGGGTGTTGAAGCGGCTTAAAATGCGGAGTTCAGCCGGCGACGAGCTCGGTCGAGTCGAGTTCGGAATTCGGAATGCCGGCAGCTCAGCGATCCGCACTCCGCACTCCGCACTCTTCACCGATTCCGCACTTCCCGTCCTCGTCACCAGCATCCAAAGTCTTCTGCAACCCGTGCCACCGCCATCGGTGCTCGCACAACATACGCGCCGCCTGGCGGTCGGCGACGAAGTCGATGTACCGGCGCTTGTCCGCTGGCTGGCGGAGAACGGCTTTCACAATACCGGCGCGGTCACATTGCCCGGCGAGTTTTCGCCACGTGGCGGCATCCTCGACATCTTCGCGCCCGACTGGTACGAGCCGGTGCGCGTCGAGTTCTTCGGTGACACGGTCGAATCGATCCGCAGCTTCGAGGTCGCCAGCCAGCGCAGCACGGGTTCGCTCGACCGCCTCGACATCACCGTTCTGAGGCGATCGAAGGAGCACCGCGATTACCTCACCAGCTACTTGCCGCCGCGAAGCTGGTTCCTGATTGTCGAGCCCTCGGAGCTCCAGGAGGAAGGTCGCCACTACCGCCAGCGCGCCGAGCGGCCGCAGGATTTTCACGACACTGACGAGGTGTTGCGGCACGTCTATCGATTTCCCTCGGTCACGGCCGCGGCGGTCTCCGCAGGCTCGATGGAAACAACCTGCCAGTTGAAGATCGAAAGCGTCGAGCGGTTCAGCGGAGAGATCGGCAAGGTGCGCGAGGAGCTTGATACCGCCGGCCTGGGCAACCACGTGTTTGTGGTTTGCCAGACTGAGGCCGAGGTCGAGCGCCTGCGCGAAGTGTTCGACACGACACAACTTGCCCAAGATGGTCGGCTGCACTTCCCCGTCGGCACGCTCCACGCCGGCTTTCGGTTGGTGAGCGAACGGATCGTCCTGGTGAGCGGCGGCGAGCTGTTCCACCGCAGCGACTTGAGTCGCCCCACGCGCCGCCGCCTGGGCCGCGTGATCGACAGCTTCCTCGAACTCCGCGAAGGAGATCATGTCGTCCACTTGGCACATGGCATCGGAAAATACCGGGGTATGAAGCTGCTGGAAAAGCACGACCAGGTAGAGGAGCATCTGGAGATCGAGTTCCACGGCGGCACGCGGATTTTCGTACCGGCCACCAATATCGATCTGGTGCAGAAGTACGTCGGCGGCAGCAAGAGCCGGCCGACGTTGGCCCACGTCGGCGGCAAAACCTGGCTCAACCAAAAGGCCGCCGCCGGGCGCGCCGTGCTTGATCTAGCGGTCGAGATGCTGCAACTGCAAGCACTGCGCGAGTCGCGACCCGGGATCGCCTTTCCACCCGACTCGCATTGGCAACAGGAGTTCGACGCGGCATTTCCTTATCGCGAAACGCCCGATCAGCTCACGGCGATTACCGCGATCAAGAACGACATGCAAAGTCCCGGGCCGCTGGACCGGCTGCTTTGCGGCGACGTGGGCTACGGCAAGACGGAGGTCGCCATGCGCGCCGCGTTCAAGGCCGTCGATGCCGGCTACCAGGTCGCGGTCCTGGTACCGACGACGATTCTCGCCGAGCAGCACCGCCGTACGTTCACCAGCCGCATGGCGGAGTTCCCCTTTTCGATCGCCACGCTCAGCCGCTTTTCGACCGGCAAGCAACAGGGGCAAGTGATCGCAGGGCTGAAGCAAGGCAGCGTCGACATCGTCATTGGAACGCATCGGCTCGCGCAGCCCGACGTCAGTTTCGCGAACCTGGGTCTGTTGATCATCGACGAGGAGCAGCGCTTCGGCGTGGAAGTGAAGGAACGGCTCAAAGCGCTGCGCGCCACCGTCGACGTGCTGACGATGACCGCCACGCCGATTCCCCGTACGTTGCACATGGCGCTACTCGGCGTGCGCGACATCTCGAACCTCGAAACACCTCCCGAAGATCGGCTGGCCGTCGAGACGCGGATTGGCCGCTGGGACGAGGAGCTGATCCGCCATGCGGTGATGCGCGAGCTCAACCGTGGCGGGCAGATTTACTTCGTCCACAACCGCATCCACGACATTGCGCTGGTCGCCCATAAGCTGCAGCGGATCGTTCCCGAAGCAAACCTGGTGATTGGCCACGGCCAGATGCCCGAAGGGCAGCTCGAGCAAGTGATGGTCGACTTCATTGGCCGCAAGTACGATATCCTGCTGGCCACGACGATCATCGAAAGCGGGTTGGACATCCCGAACGCCAACACGATCTTCATTGACGAGGCCGACATCTATGGCTTGGCTGACCTGCACCAGTTGCGCGGCCGCGTTGGCCGCTACAAGCACCGGGCGTATTGCTACTTGTTGGTCGGCGAAAACAAGTTTCTCTCGACGAACTCCGCCAAGCGCTTGAAAGCCATCGAGGAGTTCAGCGACATGGGCGCCGGCTTCGCCATCGCCATGCGTGATCTCGAAATCCGCGGGGCCGGCAACATCCTCGGCACGCAGCAGAGCGGGCACATCGCCACCGTGGGATACGAGCTGTATTGCGAGCTGCTCGAACAGGCCGTGCGGAAGCTCAAACACATGCCCCCCAAGCAGACCGTGGATGTTCACATCGACCTGCCCGGCGAAGCGTATTTGCCGCGAAATTACGTCCCCGATATGCGAGTGAAAATCGACCTATATCGGCGGCTGTCGCGCGTTGCGACCTATGAAGAGCTCGCAGACCTGACAGCCGAAATGCTCGATCGCTTTGGAGCGCATCCACCGCCGGTCGAGCGGCTGCTGGCGCTGGCCGAGCTGCGGATCGCGGCGGCGGGTTGGCGGATCGACGCGATCCAGCGCGAGGACACTTACGCCGTATTGCGATATACCGATCGGCGGAAGATTGAGGAGCTTGCCGGCCGCCACCGCGGGCAGGTGCGCATTGTCGATGAGCGAAGCGCCTATATCCCGCTGGATAAGCAGACTGCGCAATCTGAGCGAGCTCTGGACCCGATCAAAGCGCTGTTGCGGCCAGCCTGACGTCCCACTAGAATCCTGCCCGCGCACGGCTAGGGACTGATTCTTAGCCCTCGCGCTCTTGTCTCACGTCGGTTCCGACTCTGATCTGACTGCCTTCACGTAGGAAAGTGCGCACGTGGCTCGTCCCGTTGCCATTTCGCTGATCCTTGCGCTTCTCGCTTCCACGTCTGGAGAAGCCACACGCGCTCAACCACCAGCCGGACCGCTCTTTGCGCCGCCGACCGCGGAATTCGGCGGCCAGCAAGTCGATGCTGGTAACATGGTTCCGCCGGCCGGTTCGATCCCAAACGCCACTGGCGTTGTCGCTGATAACCCGCGCGTCTTTAACGGTCAGCAGGCGCCCGCCGCTTCTGTATTTCCGATTCCGCTAACGACCGTTTCCCCACAAGCCCCAACGCCGCAAATCTTTGAAAGCGCCCAGATCCTGGCGCGAATCGGCACGGAGACGATCCTCGCCTCCGACGTCGTGCCGCTGGCCGAACAGGCGCTGCAAGAAAGGCTGCAAGAAGTACCTCAGGAGCAGCGCGGATCGATTACACGCGAGCAGTACGACAAATTGAAATGGCAGTTCACCAAGGTCCTCCTCGAACAATTAGTCGAAGTCAAGATCCGCTATGCCGACGCGGTGGCCAACATCCCGAAGGAGAATCTGCCGCAAGTCAAAAGCAGCATCAGCGAGAGCTTTGACAAGACCGCTCTCAAGAAGCTGATGGAAAAGTACCAAGCCACTACGCGCAGCGAACTGGAAGAGAAGATGGCCGCGCAGGGTCAGTCGCTCGATCGCCAGCGGCAGATGTTTCTGGAGCGCTCGTTGGCCGGCGGGTGGGAGAGCCAACACGTCAAGGAGAACCGCGAGATTCCCGTCTCTGAAATCCTCGGCTACTATCAGCAGCATATTGCCGACTTTGAGTATCCCTCGAAGGCGCGCTGGGAAGAGCTAATGGTCAGTTTCGATCGATTCAATTCTAAAGACGAGGCGCACCGCGCAATTGTTGAAATGGGGAACGCAGTCTTTCGCGGCGCCGAATTTGCCGAGATTGGGAAGGCCCGCTCGCATGGCCCCACACGGTTTCAAGGCGGTGTCTACGATTGGACGACTAAGGGCAGCCTCGTCTCAAAGCTGCTAGACGAGGCGATCTTCGGCCTGCCGGTGGGCGGCATGAGTCAGATTCTCGAAGACGAGCAAGGCCTTCACATCGTCCGCGTGATCGAGCGCGTCGACGCCGGCCGCAAGCCCTTCCTCGAAGCGCAAACCGAAATCCGCCAGAAGCTGCGTGACGACGACATCGAGCGGCAAAAAAAAGAGTTCATCGCCAAGATGAAAGCCCGCACGCCCGTCTGGACGATCTTTGACCCACCGGCTGGCAATCCCGCATCCACCGCCGCGGCGAGCAACGCTACTCTTGGTGGCCGAGCCTCAGATCCCTTGCGTTGAGAACAGACCGCGTTTCATCGCATCAACCTTATTCGCGGCTGCCGGCGAATCGCGTCGACTATTTGCTCGTGGCATCGCCGATCCGGTAGAATAGAAGGTTAGTCCGCGATTAGCTTCGTGTACATGCAGGCGTAAGCATGGCCAAGGGGCGGAAAAAGTACACTACCGCGGCCAGTGATGCGTCCAGCCAAGAGTATTTGGTTTTCGTAAGTCATGCAACTGCTGACAAATGGATCGCTAAGATCATCTGTGAACGGTTGGAGCAAGCCGGTGTTGCGACGTTTCGCGATGATCGTGACATTGACGGCGGCGACGACATTCCGGAAACGATCAAGCGAGGTATCACCAAGTGCCGTGAGCTTGTTGTGCTTCTCTCACCGCGGTCTGTGCATCGGCCATGGGTCTTGTTAGAGGTTGGAGCCGCGTGGGGTCGAGGCAAGAAAGTGATCGCCATTCGTCATCATGTCGAAGTCGATTTGATACCGGAGATGATCAAATCGAAGAAAGCGATCGATTTGAACGACATCGAAGACTACATTACCGAAGTCAGTAAAAGAGCGAGTCGGAGGGTACGATGAGTACCGCCAGTGCGAACTACAACGTTTTTTTGTCTCATGCGATCGGCGACCGTAAAACAGCGTCCATCGTCGAGTACGCACTGTCTTCACGCGCCATTCCAGTCGTTCAATCCTTCTCCGAGCACCAGGGTAAGGAGTGGTCCGACCAACTGCGTCGAGACCTCATCGAGAGCAGCGCCTTAGTGGTGATTCTGACATCAGCGACGCTGAAATCGCCCAATATCGCCTTCGAGGTCGGTGCGGCAACCGCATGGGGAAAGCCCGTCTACTTGCTGCTGGATGGAGTTGCTAAGAGCGAGTTGCCCATCTTTTTGCGTCGGTTTCCGACGTATCCGGTCACAAAACTGAATCTGCTTGTCGAGGAATTGGCCAAGGCTCCAGAGCCGTTTTCTGAGGACGATCGCCATGCTCTCATTGAGGCATATCGAGACTTAGGCGTTTCGGCTGATCAGGTAGTCGTTCGGCCGGGGGTGTTAGACAACCTGACCGCTTCGTTCCGAGATAAGTCGGGAAAACAAGTTGCCGGCGAGCGATTGGCGCAGGAGCTTTTGAATCTGCGGAAGCAGCGCAAGCTTCCTCCCACGAATCGAGATTAGCGCGAACTGCCTGGGACCAATTCGGCGATCCGTCTGGACATCTTCGACCCGCCGGTCCGTATTCCCTTATCGACCATGGGTGTCGGCAGCAAAAACGCTGCCCTGCCCGCCCGGCCCACTTCTTGCCTCGCTGACGTGAAGGCCATGAGAATCGAAAAAGAAAAAATGCTTGCGGGCGAGCTTTACGACCCGCTCGATCCGCAGCTTTGTGCCGAGCGCCGCCGGGCGCGCCTGCTGGTCGAATCGCTCAACGCGACGCGCGACGACCAACCAGAGGATCGCGCACGGCTGCTGATGGAATTAATTCCCGCGGCCGGACGCGAGCTATGGATCCAGCCGCCGTTCTACTGCGACTACGGAACGAACATCACGCTCGGCGACAAGGTTTTCTTTAATTTCAACTGTGTCGTGCTCGACGTCGCTCCGGTGAGGATCGGGTCCGGCACGCTGTTTGGCCCGGCCGTTCAGATCTACGCCGCGACGCATCCGCTCAGCGCGGCCGAGCGCCGCACCGGACTGGAACTGAGCAAACCTGTGGAGATCGGGGACGACTGCTGGTTCGGCGGCGGCGCGATCGTCTGTCCGGGCGTACGCATCGGATCGCGCTCGGTGATTGGCGCGGGTAGCGTCGTGACCAAGGACATCCCCGCCGGAGTGTTCGCAGCGGGCAATCCTTGCCGCGTATTGCGGGAGATTGAATCATAACTCAAGTGGTGATTCTCTCGCAAACTTAGTTCAGACGTTGGACTTGGTTGAGGTTTTGAGCCTTGAACGTTCCCCCCTCCCGCAATATCGAACTGAAAGCCCGCATCGCCGATCTCAGCGCCGCGCGCGGCACGGCCGAGCGAATCGCCACTGCGCGTCCTGGTCATGAGCGTCAACGCGACACTTACTTTGCCTGCGCGCGCGGCCGGTTGAAGCTGCGCAAGATCGAAGGTCGCCCAGCGCAGCTAATCGCGTACGAACGCGCCGACCATCCGGACGCCAAAGCGAGCGACTATCGACTACTGGAGCTTGCCGATGAGGACACATCGGTCAAGCTGCGCGAACTGCTCGAAGCGGCCCTCGGCATCACGGTCATCGTCGAGAAGACTCGTGAAGTCTTTCTCCATCACAACGTTCGCATCCATCTCGACGAAGTCGTCGGCCTGGGTTCGTTCCTCGAATTTGAGGCGGTGGTCGCCGGCGCCGTTGACGATGCCGCGGCGCATACGCAGGTCGCGTGGCTGCAAAACGAGTTCGGAATCGCTGCTGCCGATTTGATGAACAACTCCTATAGTGATATGCTGTGTCGAAAGAATCGGCCGTCGTAGCGGCGCAACAGCTCGGCGTCTTCTCGTTCGCCTCGTTCCGTCCCTAAGGAGCAAGCATGAGTTCCGTGGTCGAAAAACAATCGCCGCCAGCTCCCACTGCCAGCCTGGACTTGGGGGACAAGCAGATCAACTTTCCAATCGTCGTCGGCACCGAAAACGAACATGCCATCGATATCTCGAAGCTCCGCGCACAGACTGGCTTCATTACGCTCGACGACGCCTACGTGAACACCGGCGCCACGACCAGCGCCATCACGTATCTCGACGGCGAGCAAGGCGTCCTCCGCTACCGCGGCTACCCGATCGAGGTCCTCGCCCAGCGCTGCGACTTCGTCGAGACCAGCTACCTGTTGATTTATGGCGAGCTGCCCACGCGCGAGCAGTTGGAGAAGTTCCGCACGTCCCTCCAACGGCACACCATGATCCACGAGGACATGCGGTCGTTCTACAGCGGCTTTCCTCGCGACGCCCATCCGATGGCCATCCTCGGCTCGGTGGTGGGCGCGCTGTCGACGTTCTATCAGGATTCCCTCGACCCGCACGACAGCCGGCTGGTCGAGATCTCGATCCACCGCTTAATGGCTAAGCTGCCCACGATCGCGGCTTACAGCTATAAGAAGTCGATTGGGCAACCTTTTGTTTATCCGCGCAACGACCAGTCGTACTGCGAGAACTTTCTGCAGATGATGTTCGCCGTGCCGACGGAGCCGTACACCGTCGATCCGGATTTTGTCGAAGCGCTCAATCTGCTCTTGATCGTCCACGCAGACCACGAGCAGAACTGTAGCACCTCGACCGTGCGGATGGTCGGATCCAGCGACGCCAACCTCTTTGCTTCGATCTCGGCCGGCATCTCCGCCCTTTGGGGGCCGCTCCACGGCGGCGCGAATCAGGCCTGCGTTGAAATGCTCGAGCTGATCCGGGCCGACGGCTGCAACGTCAAAAAATACGTCGAGATGGCCAAAAAGAAAGACGCCGGTTTCCGCCTCATGGGTTTCGGCCATCGCGTCTACAAGAACTACGACCCGCGGGCCAAGATCATCAAGACCACTTGCGACAAGCTGCTAAAGAAGCGGCAGATTCACGACCCGATCTTCGATATCGCCCAGGAGTTGGAGCAAGTCGCGCTGAACGATCCCTACTTCATCGAGCGCAAGTTGTATCCCAACGTCGATTTCTATTCCGGCGTCGTCTACCGCGCGATGGGCATTCCGGTGCAGATGTTTACGGTCCTCTTTGCGATGGGCCGCCTGCCCGGCTGGATTGCGCACTGGATGGAGATGCACAACTCGCCGACCAAGCGGATCGCCCGCCCGCGGCAAATCTATACCGGCGCGAACCTCCGCGACTATGTCCCCATCGAGAAGCGGTAGGGTGGGGCTATGCCCACCAAATCTCGTAGGGTGGGCCGAGTCCGCTTGGCCCACGCGCTCTGCTGAAGGGTAGAACAAGTTCGCCGAAACGACCCTCGGCCCACCTCAATCGTGTGATTCGCTCGTGAATCCTTGTCTCATTTGCGCGACAATGTCGCGCAGTTTCTCGTTACGACGCAAGCCCGAAGCCCCGTTCGTCTTACGGCATAACGGCAGCACGGCTATTCTTTGCGTCGTTCCATGAGCGCGAACGGCAAGTACAACGCGCTAGCAACCGCGCGCAAACTACTGAACGCCGTAAACCTGCCCCCGCGATTTGTTTGCGCTAAATCCACCTTGGCCGCGGCAGCGAGTTTCGACCGCGCGGCACCGCCATTGCTTTAGTTGCGGGATAGAAGCAACGGGCGCTGTATCCGGGCGTCAAAACGACCCTGACGCCTGAATCCCCCAACTGCTGAACCCTGAACCCCGAACCCTGAACCCTCCCAAGGAGCCTGCCATGAAAAAGATCGAAGCTGTCATCCGCCATTTCAAGCTCGAAGAAGTTAAAGACGCATTGCACAACAAAGGCGTGCAAGGCATGACGGTTACCGAGGTCCGCGGCTTCGGCCGTCAAAAGGGACATACAGAGACCTACCGCGGCGCCGAATACGCGGTAGACTTCCTGCCCAAGGTGAAGATCGAAGTCGTCGTCGGCGACAAGGACGCCCCGAGCATCATCGAGACGATCATCAACGCGGGGCGCACGGGCCAGGTTGGCGACGGCAAGATCTTCGTCAGCACGCTCGACGAGGTCATTCGCATCCGCACCGGCGAAACCGCCCAGGCCGCGGTGTAGTGTTAGCGCGTCCGCGGTTCTCAATTGTAGAATGGAATAGCCCATGGGCGCATTTAGGCGTTGCATGGGCTATTCTATTACGTAGTCGTGAAAGTACGGCGAATTCCTTCCTGACAATCAACTAGCTCCGAGTAACCAAGCTCATGTCGGATTCGGCCTGAGTCAAACACAAGGTGCTGCTCGAAGTTGTACGGCAAGTCGTGCAGTGCCGGGGCATCCGACGGCGGCAACTGAGAAAGCCGCTCGGCGACAGTTGGCGTGTGCTCTTCGCCAACGTTGTAGATTCGACCGTTCGCCCTTGAATCGCTGGCAGCCAGCACAATCGCCGCAGCCACGTTCTCTACGTAGGAGTGCGTCCAACGCCAATTTGGATAGTTCCGGAATCCATACATCGTGCCACAGGCTCCGTTGTTTGACGGGCCATAAACCTTCGCGAGTCTCAGCACCGTTCCTGGAATTCGATCGTCACTCAACACGGTCTGCTCCATGACGATTTTCTCGTAAGAGTACTCCAATGCTTCCCTCGGTGTTTCGACGCGTCGATATGGAAAGAGCACTGTGCGGACCGGCGAATCTTCGTTCACAGGCGCCGGCTCAGTGTCGCCCGATTCGATGCCAAGAAATCGGCCGTATGCTCGGTATACGTCACAGCTACTGACGGCAATGATTCGACGTGCCACCCCTCGGAACGCCTCGACCGCGGCCTTGGCGTCGGCCTCGCCCATCGGGATCATATGAATAAGGACGTCGGGCTCGTAATCAACGACCGCTTTCGGAAAATGCAGAACCGGCATCGCAGCCAGGGGGCTGTGGAAATGACGGACAGCGGCGGGCAGCGGCGATTCATTCTCGCCGCGATGATAAACAGCGACTTCATTGCCGACACTTAGGAGCTGCCGCACAACGTGAGGCCCGATGGACTTCGTTCCGCCAATGATCAATAGTCGCATGGCAGATTCGCAGAACGGTTGTTCGTTACGGAAAGGCCATCGCCATTAAAATACGATATGCGCGGTCGCAGGGCGAGATGGTAACGTGAGCGCGGGCAATGTACTCGCATAGCACTGCGGGTCTGGTTATCATTACCGCATTCGCTACGGTCTTATGGTGGTCACAGGTTAAATAGAGGCGATCATGCGACTTGGCTTAATTGGTCTCAAGGGACACCAGAGCGTCGTTCTCAACGGCGCTCGGCAATTGGGCGACGTCGAACTGGTGGCGGTGTCGGACGACGATGCGCGGGCGCTCGACCGGTTTGTTCGCGATACGGCGCAAGCACGGCAGGCGCAAAAGTACGCCGACTGGCGGCACCTGGTCGAGCATACCATGATGGACGTGTGCTGCGTCTGCGACGAGAACCACGTCCGCGCCGAGCAGCTCCTCGCACTGGCCAAGCGCAGTATCCATATCGTCACCGAGAAGCCACTCACGACGACGCTCGCAGACTTGGATCGTGTACGGACCGCTCTGGCCGAGTCGAAAAGCAAGCTCACTATGCTCCTCACGATGCGACACGAAGCCAGGTACGCCAAGATGCGCGAACTGGTGCAGTCGGGCGTCATCGGCGAAGTCTGCCAGATCAGCGTCCAAAAATCGTACCGTCTTGAGGACCGTCCCGAGTGGTTCAAGTCGCGCCAGCGCCTCGGCGGCACGATTCCCTACATCGGCATTCACGCCGTCGACCTGATGAGCTGGGTAAGCGGACTGCGCTACCGGCGTGTGGCGGCGTTCCATGGCCGGATCGGCAGCGAGCAGATCCAGGAAACCGAGAACCACGCCTCAATCCTGTTGGAGCTGACGAACGGCGGCTCGGCGACCGCCCGGCTCGACTACTTGCGGCCGTCGCCTGCGCCCACGCATGGCGACGACCGCCTGCGCCTGGCGGGTACCGAAGGAGTTCTTGAAGCGCGCGGCGGCGAGCCGAAACTGATGCTAGTGACCAGCAAGAATAAGCCCTACACCGTCGATCCCGGCTCCACTGCCAACTTGTTCGCCGAGTTCGTCCAGGCCGTGCGAGCCGACAAACCCTACCGCATCCCCGCCGAAGATTGCTTCTACGCGACTGAAGTTGTGCTCAAGGCTCGTGAGGCGGCCGACGAGAAGAAACTCGTTGAACTGCAGCAAGCTAAAGCTTGAGCTCCAACCGGCTGTAGCCGAAGTCGCCAGACTTTGGATGCCGGAATTGTGGCGATTCCGCTACAAGCTAAAGCTTGAACTCCAACTTGCTTGAACCGCAGCTACTTCTTCAGTTCGATCGGCAGCTCGTCAATCTTCGCGGCGAGGATGAAATCGTTCTCGCTAAGGCCCCCGATGGCGTGGGTCCACAGCTCGATCGCCACTTTGCGATAGCTTTCCAGGTGCAGGTCGGGATGATGTTGTTCCGCCTCCGCCAATCGGGCGACCTCGTTGAAAAACTTCATTCCGGCCAGGAAGTTTTTGACGGTCCATTCCTTGCGAATGCGCTCGCCGCCGCGGATCAGCAGCCATCCGCTGAGCCTCTGAATCTGAGCGTCGGCTTCAGCCGGCGAATACTTCGGCACGCCTCCTTCGCAGGGGACGCACTTCTTATGGGTCAGTTGCTCGGTCGTTTGGGCTTGCATGGCTACCTCCGTTGCATGAAGACCGGGAACGCCATGCATTATCCGCCCGGCGACGTATCGGTCAACCGAGCCGGCAGTGCGTTGGAGTGCAAGCTTGAGCTCGCGTTCACAGAGAGACGAATGCCTGAGCGTCAATCTCAAGCACCGCGACGACTGCGGAACCTCGTCAAGACAAGCGATATCAACGCGGCGCCTGCAAGTGCGATCGTGCCTGGTTCCGGTACGCTGGCCACAGCGGTCGAGCCCGCCAATCCACTGGTCGATGTGCTCTCTGGGCCCAAGCCGGCGTTTCCGGCAGGCGACAACGACCGCGAATCGACCGCGCTAAGAAGCGTCCCGCCCGTTAGTCCTAATACCGGACTGAGATCTAAGCTCAAACTCTTCAGCACCGAAGTACCCTGTCCCGGCCGGAGCGCGACAATGCCCCCCGCACCAATCGAGAGGCCCGCTTGATCGATATGGTTGACCGTCAAAGCGGCGCCGTCGGCGACATAGGTGCTGCCGCCGCCAACCAATTGATCAACGGCGACCGACCCCGCGTCGATCATCAATCCGTTGATGGAGTCGTTGATCACATCGACATGCACCGACGGGTCCAGGGAGTCGGTCAGCGGGTCTTCGCCGGCGGCGTTCACACGCACCGCGCCGCCGACAATCAGCAACGTGGGAGACTCCTCGTCGATCGACACCGTGGCCCCGATCGCCGGTTCGAGCCGCAAGGTGCCCTCGATAACGGCAACGGCCGAAGCAGGCCGCCAGTTTAGTCGTCCGCGCAGCGACAAGGTGCCCATGCCCGTCTTGTTGAGTATTGCCCCGGACGGCATGTCAACGTTACCGATCAAAGACGTCGTGCCGCTGGTGACCCCGATTGTCGTGTCGCCATTGATCGTGACTGGGCCGGCAAAGTTACTGTTGCCGCCCAAGCTCTCGAGTGCGCCCTGACCGATGGCTCCGTGCCCAGTAATCGTCAGCGGTTCAGGAAGCGAATAATTAACGGGGCCCTGCAGAACGAGCGCGCCGCCCGGAAAAACCGTCGTGGGACCCGTAGTCAGACCGAGCGCTCCATTGGCTGTCACGGCCAGCTTGCCCGCCTGGATCAACGTCGCGCCGGCGTATGTATTCGAGTTGGAAAGCGTGAGCTGGCCGCTGCCGCGCTTGACGAGGCCGGTGGCGCCGGTGATCGCGCCCCCCTGAAACGTATACGGAACCACGTTGTTGTCTACCAGCACCGAGCCCGGCGCGACCGAGCCTTCGATGACTACCTGGCTGTTCAATCCCCAATCGCTAAAGACGACATGGTCGCCGGTAACGAAGGCGGACGGCAGTGTTCCTCTTGTCCAACTGGCCGAGGCGCTGTCCCACCGACCGGCGCCGCGCCAGCCAATGGTGCCTACCGTGGACCAGGCCAGACCATAGTCCCAGTCAAATGGGGCCTGCGCGCCCGCGCGGCCGACCTCCAGCCGGTAGCGTCGCCCGCCGATGAGCGATGCCCAAATGTTTTCGGTGTTCTGATTGCCGCTGGTAGAGGCGGCAACGAGCGCGGGCGTTCCGGTCGTCATGTCGAACAACGACAGATCGAGGTTATACAGCGTACCGGCATTCGCGTATTCCCCCAGCTTCACCTGCTCGATGTCAATCCGCGCGTTCCAGGCCAGCGAGGCAGTCAATGTCTGACCGGTCCAACCGGCCGTGAAGTCGTACACGCCGCTGCTGTTCGATCCATTAGCGCCGCCGAAGTGTGGATCGTAGTCGAATCCAGCCGCAAGCACGTCCACCGTGCGGCCATCCGCGCGACTATTCTGTTCCCCTTCCATCACAATCGAGAAGCTATTGTGGACGTTAAGCTGACCCGCGCCGAACCGCTTGTCCAGGCCGTTATTCGATTGCCGGCTCGCGTCACCGCGATAGTCCACTAAGGCGCTGCCATCGGTGCTGTTGAAGGCCAGCCGCGAGGCGCCAGCCAAGAGGGCGGCCTTGATCACCTCTGACGTTTCGGCGTGAAAGACGGTCGTGCCTGGAAAGCGGGCAGGCGAGATCGAACCGTTGGAGAGATACGGAGTGGAATGTCCCAGGTTGACCAACAGGGCGCTAGCTGCGGCGACAACTGGCGTGGAGAAGCTCGTGACCGGCATCGGGGCCACGATCTCGGGCCGCGTGCGATAACCAGTGTAGATGCCGCCCAGCGGCAACGTGTTGATGGCGTGCTGTCCATCGGTCCGGCCCACAGCGATCACGTTGAAGGCGTTCGAGACGATCGGGTTGGTGTTGAGCTCGCCGTTGTTCACGCCGACCACTTGGATAAACTCATCACGCTCGATCATCCAGTCTTCGCGCTGAAGTACATCGAGCATTCCATTGATGCTGCCCCCATTGCTGATCCAGCTATGGTTGCCCACACGGCTGTTCTGCGGCGAGCTCCTGGGATTGTTGTTCGGATCGCCGGCGTTCAGAAAGCCGTCTGTCAAATAATCGTTGGCGTCGTAGAGCTCGATCGTATCGATGCCCGGAGCGAGGGAAGTCGTAAGGCCGAAGAAGTTTTGCGCCACCCAAGTTGCGTGCGCCGAGTTTCCGGCTGCGCCGCTGCGGAATTCAAAATGCTTCCCGGCAAAGTCCGGCAGCTCCGTCATGGGTGTGTAGCCACCGTTCACGACAGCCTCGGTCATCGAAACCGGAACGCCTGTGCCGGTAGGCGCGTTGCCGAACATCGTTTGCAGCGTGACCAGGCCGACGTCTTCCTTGATGCCGGCGAAGGCAGGCGGAACGAATGAGGCGAGCAGAAATGCGCAGAAAAATAGCGGCGGCGCCAGTCGCGCCGCAATACAGTGCATGTGGAACATTCAGAGGAGTAAAATGACAAGGCGAACCGCCCCCGCGGGTCCGATAGTCATAGAGTAAATCCGCGCCGCGGGCAAGCAAAGGGCAGATTGGCGTTTCCCGTTGATTTTTGCCAGAAAACCCGCGATCCGAGTACTCCCGGGCCTCGGGGTGGCAGGCCCTGGTCCGCGAAGTTCGTGATGACAACCTGCCACGCCCAGCACTTTCTTCCGGGCGTGCCACCCAACCGACCGGAACTCTGGCGAATTCCGCTACGCCGCTTGGCCTTATTCAAAGCCCATCGTCGTCAGCCTTTCGACAACCAACCGGCCGATATTCAGCGAGGCGGTGGCAGCCGGCGACGGAGCGTTGCAGACGTGGACGACGCGAGGACTGGTACACAGTAAAAAGTCGTCGACGAGCCGGCCATCGCGACCCACGGCTTGTGCTCGCACGCCAGCCGGGGCGGGAGCGAGGTCTCGGCTGGACACCTCCGGCACGAGTCGTTGTAGCGCGCGGACAAATGCCGCTTTGCTGATGCTCCGCCACATCTCCGCCATTCCCGCCCGCCAGTGCCTGGCGGCCAACCGCACGAAGCCGGGATAGGTGAGCGCCTCGTACAGGTCCCGCGCGGAGACGGTCCGCCAGCGATAACCTTCGCGCGCAAAGGCCAGCACGGCGTTCGGCCCACATTCCAACTTGCCGTCAATGGTCCGCGTAAAGTGAACGCCGAGGAACGGGAAGCTGGGATCGGGTACTGGGTAAATCAGGTTCCGGCACAGGCCCCGGGCCTCCGGCCGTACCTCATAGTATTCGCCCCGAAAGGGGAGGATCTGCGCCGGCGGTGGCTGTCCCGCTTGCCGCGCCATTCGATCCGCGTGCAGCCCGGCACACGTCACCGCATAGTCGGCGGAAAAGTCGCCGGCGGTCGTCTCGACCACGATCGGTCTTGTATTTGCGCGGACGCCGGTGACTCTTGTCGAGCAGACGATCTCGCCGCCCCCTTGTCGGACCAGCGCGGCCAGCATTTCGGCGACCTGCCGGAAGTTTACGATCCCGGCTTCGGGCACGTGGATGGCGCGCAAGCCGGCGACGTGCGGCTCCAGCTCGAGGAGCTGCGTGCGGTCGATGATCTCGCAGCGCACGCTGTTGGCGCAGCCGCGCTCGTAGATTGCCTGCAGTAGCGGCAGCTCGCGCTCGTCGACCGCGACGATGACCTTGCCGCAGATTTCGTAGGGGATGCCTTGTTCCGAGCAGAACCGTTCCATCGCCTGCTTGCCCGTCCGGCAGTTCAACGCACGCAGCGAACCCGGGCGATAGTAAATGCCGCTGTGCAGCACGCCGGAGTTGTGGCCGGTCTGATGCGCGGCGATTGTCGGCTCCTTCTCGACGATCAGCAGCCGCTTGCCGGGATACTGCCGGAGCAGTTGATAGCCGGTCGCCAGGCCGACGATTCCACCGCCCACGATGATCACGTCGAAGTGCTGCATTTAAATTGCATCGAACGGGCAACAAGCGGCATCGCGACAGAACTAGTGCGCCGCTCTGAAGACGAAGTATAATCGTTTCTCTATGAGCGCAACCTACCTGGTTACCGGCGCGGCGGGGTTCATCGCGGCCAATGTTGTACGGATGCTGCTCGATGCGGGCCACGAGGTTGTTGGGATTGACAACCTCAACGACGCCTATGATCCGACGCTCAAGCGGTGGCGATTAGCCCAGCTCACAGGTCGACAGGCGTTTCGATTCTATGAGGTCGATATCTGCGAATGCTCTGCGCTCGAGCCTGTGTTCGCGGAACGTCAGGCGGCGCCCTTTGCGGCGGTGGTCAACCTGGCAGCACGCGCTGGTGTGCGGCCTTCGGTCGACGACCCCTGGCCGTACTTTCGCACCAACGCTGAAGGCTGCTTGAACCTGCTCGATCTTTGCCGCCGGTACGATGTGGCGAAGTTTGTGCTCGCCTCGACGTCCAGTCTTTACGGCAGCCATAACGCGGTGCCGTTCCGTGAGGAAGACGACACGAACCGGCCGCTCTCGCCTTACGCCGCTTCGAAGAAAGCCGCCGAGGCGATTGCATTCAGCTATCACCACCTGCACCAGATCGACGTCAGCATCTTGCGTTACTTTACGGTGTATGGGCCGGCGGGTCGGCCCGACATGAGCGTCTTTCGATTCGTCCGCCAGATCGCCGAGGGTGAACCGATCACAGTGTTTGGCGATGGCACACAGCAGCGCGACTTTACGTACGTCGATGACATTGCGCGAGGCACCATCGCGGCGCTGAAGCCGCTGGGATACGAGGTGATCAACCTTGGCGGCGACCGGCCGGTGGAGTTGAACGCCGTCATTCAACAGATTGCGGAGCTTGTCGGCCGCCAGCCGGTGATCCAATCGCGTCCGGCGCACGCTGCTGACGTGCCGGCGACATGGGCCGCGATCGAAAAGGCGCGGTCGCTTTTGGGCTGGTCGCCGCAAATAACCGTAGAACAAGGGCTCAGATCGTGCGTTGAGTGGTATCGTTGGAATCGTTCGATGGCCCGCGAGATCGGCCTTTGCTAAAGACCACATCGCTGTTGCGGAAAGGTTTCTACATTGCCGGGCTGGTAATTAGTTGCAGCGTCTCGGCTTTGCATTTATACTCATGCTGCTTGCAAAGTGCAGTCGCCTGTCCGCGTCGGCTTTGAGTCTGCGGCCATGAATGGGAGGGTATGCGACTGCGGTAAGTCATTCGAGATCGATTCATCGCAGCATCGTCGCTCAGGGGGCGAATGCCGCGGCCCAAGCAACTGGGACGGAGGATCTTATGGAGATGCGATCGGTGACGTGGGCGGCATTGTTTAGCCGCATTCGTGTGGGCAGCCTTGCGTTGGTTGGCCTGCTCTTGTTTGCCGCGCCGTTTGCTCAGGCGGCGCCATTGACCGCGGTTCCGCCGGGATTCCTTTCGCCGGTCCCCGTGGAAACGGACCCAGCGGCCGGTTCTACTTTGATCGCGGGGGGGACATCGGAAGCCTTCTCGGGGTTTGGCTTTTCCGGCGTGCTGGTTTCGTCGGTATTCCGCGGCAACTCTTTTGGCCCGGATGCGCTGACCTTCACCTATCGTCTGTCGAATGACGCGGCCAGCTTCAACGCGTTGCACCGGATGACCATTTCGAGCTTTGCGACATTTCTATCCGACGTCAGTACGCAGGCCGGAGGTGTGCAACCGACGATTGCCGATCGTTCGACACCCGACGTGATTGGGTTCAGCTTCTTGGACGGTCTGGGCGGGCAGGGACCGGTTCGGCCGAACGGCCAGAGCTCGTTGATGGTGATCGAGACGAACTCATTGGCATTCACGCCATCGACGGCCTCGATCATCGACGGCAGCATTGCCGGAGTCCCGAGCTTCGCTCCGCTGCCGGCGATTCCGGAGCCGGGCACGTTAGCCTTGGGCGTGATCGGCTCGCTGGGGTTCATCGGCCTGATTCGACGGGTTCGCCGTTAATCGTCGACGCCAGATGTATCGAAATTGAAAGGTCCGCGCAATGGCGCGGACCTTTTTTTCGCGCTGGGGCTGGTTGTACGCGGTTGGAGTTCAAGCTTCAGCTTGCCGCGGCCAATTGGCTGCAGTCCACGGTCGCAAGGAATTACCGCGCATGGGAATTGCATTTCGACGAAAATAATTCGAATCATGGATTTTGCGCGGTAATTCGAAGGTGAACGGGCGTGCTAATCCGCCGCAAGGCGTTGTGAATCAGCGAGATGGGACGTTGTCTAAGGCAACGGTAGCCAAGAATTGCCGCGCTTTTGTTTGCGCGCAAGGCGGCGACTCTGGTGGCGGCGGGGGAGTTTTTTCCACTCGGCGAGTTGTTGCACAAAAACGGGGGTTGAGCGGAAATAATTGTGCGCGGTGGGAGGAGGCATTGCGCTGCTAAGTCTTGCTTGGGGCGGCATTTCGGTCGATTGGAGCGGCTGGGTCGGCGGCGAATTATTGCACTTTGGAGCGCACTTTGAAGTGGGCCGATTCGACGCACGGAACCACAGGCCGCCCTTCGACTGGAGGCTGACGCCACCGCGCAGGAGGAAGGGGACGCCCCCTAGGCGCGCCGGCGCATGCGGACCTCTCGAAGGGAATTGACTGTCGTTGAGTTGTCAAGGAGCATGGCGGCACGGGTAAGTGCCGCTAGTGATCATGAGTATACAAAATGATTGGCACAGTTGTCAAGGGCGGTTTTAACAGAAGGTAACCAAGGGAACGAAGGGACGAATCCGGCAAATTGGCTACAGATAAACGCTGATGGACACTGATGAGGTCCGATCAGGCTGGATATGCGAGAACAGACGAGAAGGAAGCTACAGCGCTTGAAACGGCACGCTGATCCGTCGATCGGCACCCTCTGGGGCGCTTCGAGCCGCGCGTGGTCAAACGGCTGCCCAAACAATATCCGCTGTGAAGCACGCGCGATCGAACAGTGCCACGAAGGCCTCGTAGTCTGCTGGCTTGTGAAACACGCGCGTGCGGCCATTACCTCGGTTGAGGACGTGGTAGCAGTAGTTTGCTCGGGACGCTCGGGCCGTTCCGGGGCATGACCATCAGCCTATTCTGCTCGAAGAATAGCAAGTAAAAAGTAGAATGTCCCCTTTTCCAACCCTTTTCCAACCCCATCAGCCTATTTACCTGCTCGAAGAATGGCAAGTAAAAAGTAGAATGTCCCCTTTTCCAACCCTTTTTCCAACCTCCTTTTCCAACCAACCCCGTGGGCACTTGTTCAGCTAGCATGGATGGTTTTCTACAGAGCCGGAATGTCCCCTTTTCCAACCTCTATCGCGCGCTGGCCGCGCTGTGGAACGGCAAGGGCCAGGACCCGCGCCACATCCGGGTGAAGATCGCCACGCGGTTCACACGGCTGGTGTTTCAACTGGTGTCCGGACGCCAGGTGTTGAGGCATCCCGGCATGCGCGGGCGCGACGCCATCCTGGACAAGCTGATGAAGTTCCACCTGGACCATCGCACGCCCATGACCACGCTGTTGCGCAACCTGCAGGAAGCCGTGACGCAACTGCCGGCGGGCAGTCATGCGGAAGAGGCGGCACCTTTGGTCGAGTTGAAGAAGGTTCAAGCGTCTCGTCGCGGCGCCAGGCCGATCGGCAAGGATCTTGCCGTTGGTGCTGGCCAGGCTGGGGGTCGGCGATTTACAATCCGTAGTGGCTCGGGAGTCCAGCTAGCCGTCCGATGGATCGCGGGATCGATACCGTCTCACTGTCCCCTTGGGTTATCGAATCGATTGCGATTCGGCACACCCTCAGAAAAGCCTGACGCTCTGTCGAGATCACGAACGTCTGATAAGGCAGTTTGGAGCTCCCGAGCCTCCTCATGTACCAGTATGACGAGAACGTGATCGCGTCCCACGACAGAGAATGATCCTGCGTAGTCCCGGGCGACTTCACTCCCTCGCGACCTTTTGTAAAAACTGCTCAAGGCAGTTGAGGAGAAACCCCGCACAGCAAAGATTTACCCGTTTCGGACATGGCAGTCTTTACCACGCCCCCCTTTACCAACCCCCCGAGGAGCCGACCATGGCGAGCGTTTTGGAAATGGGATTTAGAGATGACGTGACCGGCTGTCCAACCGAGCCTGTCGGACCTTGTCAACACGATGCCGGAGCTGGCGGAAAGGAGAACGCTCCGTACGGACTTCCTGGGAATCAAGTTGAACCCGAGGCCGATTATTGGACCGATGGGCCTTACACCGTGCCCTCTGCGGTAAGGACGACGCTATTTTCGCCAATTCTGATGCCTCCGCCGTTGTCTAGTTCCGCACCAAACCGTGCCGATCGGCCGCTTCGGCCGCTGGCAGCTTGGTTGGCCGTTGCGAGCGTGCCCACGGCACTCGTGATAGACACTGCAATCGCGCTCACTCGCGGTTGGGAGCCCATTTCAAGGTTGGATCGACTCTTCGTCCTGTCCAGCGCGGGCCTTCTGCTGCTGGTCAGTGTGCTGGCGGCCGGTGGACCAACGCGGCGATGGATGGGCCGCCAGTGGACCGGCTTGCTCGCGTGCGCAGTCGCCACGGTCGGCACGTGGCTCTTAGTCGAACCGGTCGCCGCGCGTTGGCTTCCGGATAATCAAAAATCGTTTCATCTGTGGAGCCGGTCGTCGCAGTTCATCTTTCGCCCCATACCCGAGATCATGCCGGGCATATCGGGTGAGTCGCGGTTCACCGTGAATTCGCTCGGCATCCGCGGTCCCGAGTTGCCCGAGCGGTCGGTCGCGTACCGGATTTTGTGCGTGGGAGGCAGCACCACTGAATGTCTTTATTTGGACGATGCCGAATCGTGGCCTCACCTGCTCGCGGCGCGACTGAATGAATCGCGGCCCGAAAAACCAGTCTGGGTGGGAAACATCGGCCGCAGCGGGTTCTCCACACCCCATCACCTCAAATTCATCCAGGAATCCCCCCTGATCGAGGAAATCGATTGCGTGATGCTGTTAGTGGGATACAACGATCTCTCTCGGTTACTTTGCGGAGAGCTAGGTCACCAGTTGTGGGCGGACGATCGTGAGAAGCAGCCGCTGTGGCGCCACTCGAATATGCTCGCGATGCTGCGGGCCATTCGCCAGGACTGGATGGAGGGTTGCGTGATTATTGAAGACGAGAGCGGCCGAAATTACGAGCTTCGCCGCCGCGAACGACAGCAGGGCCCGTTCAGCGATGCCATGCCCGACGCAACCGCGACGCTGGCGGAATACCGGCAGCGGCTGGAAGCGATCGCCAAAACATGTCGGGAAAAAAAGGTCCGTGTCGTATTCGTCACTCAGCCGACAATATGGGCCGACGGGTTGTCCAGCGACATCGAGGCGCTCATGTGGGGCGGCCAGTTGGCCACAGGCCAATACTTAAAGGGCGGTAAAATACGAGAAGGATTGGATAACTATAATAAGGTTTTAGAGGGCACCTGCACTGAGTGGGGCGTCGAGTGCGTCAGTCTAGGCTCGATGAACGACAAGACCGAGTGGTTCTACGATCACGCACACTTTAACGAGGCCGGCGCCCGCGCGGTCGCGCGCCTGGTCTCGGACCATTTCCTCAACGAAACTAAGCACGAATTGTCGAATTAGGTGAACCATTGCGGCAATCAGGCTCACAAGAATGATTACCAAGTGGGTGGTCGAGGCGCACAGCGAGAAGATTACGGTCGCTAGCAAGGTGGGCGTAGGAACTACGTTTGCAGTGTCATTGCCGCGGGCCTGACGCATCCATAACGCTTCATGTTCTCTTAAGGCAATTGATGGTAAGCTGTTGCGCCTGCCAGTAGGTTACGGCCGCGGGCGAGTCCCTCTCCGAGCGACTCGCCTGCGGCTCCCGCCCAACACAGATGTCACCCCCAGGACCATTGCCAGTCTTCCGCCCGCTCGACCAGACCGGCCCGAAGCGGGTTGCGTTCGACATAGCGCAGCACCATCAAGAGATGCTCATCTTGCTCAATAGGAAAGGCCTTGAACCGGCCCTGCCAGACGTGCCCGCTGCCGTGGTAGTGGCGATGGTAGCGGCGCACGTGTGCCGTGAGCAGCCATTGCATCCAGCGGCTAAGATCGCCGTGTTCGCGCGGCCAAAGGACGAGATGGAAGTGGTTGGGCATTAGGCAATAGCCCACTAGCCGCATCGGCAAGCGCTCACAGGCGCGCTCGAACAGTGCCACGAAGGCCTCATAGTCTGCTGGCTTGTGAAAGACCCGCGCGCGGCCATTGCCACGGTTGAGGACCTGGTAGCAGTAGTTCGCTCGGGACGCTCGGGCCATTCGGGGCATGACCATCAGCCTATTTACCTGCTCGAAGAATGGCAAGTAAAAAGTAGAATGTCCCGAATGCCACGAAGATAGCCCGAAGCTCTTTGTGCGTAGGCGTTTGGCCGTGCTAGCGTCGCTCGCTTTTTGAGCTTCGCGCAAAAAAGCGGTCTCCCGGAAAATGGTGTCATTGACACAACCATGCCCCGGGAGACCAAGGATGGTCGCTAGTATCCTCGCTGCGCTTGGGCGCATCAAGTCCGATGTAGCTCAACTTCTCCAGGCAGAGGCCATCGAAGACATCTGCCGCCAGATCGGTTACACCTGGCGCGAACGTGCGCTGGGGCCAGTGGCCACGATTCACGCCTTTCTCTTGCAAGTCCTACACGGCAACACCGCTTGCGATCATGTGCCCCATCTGGTCGGCGGCGGCTTTACCGGCGAAGCGTATGCCCAAGCGCGAATCCGCCTCCCCTTGGAGTTGTTCGACCGGTTGCTGAGCTTGGTGTGTCGGGCATTGGGCACTTGCCATGACCAGACCGCCGCCCGATGGCTGGGCCATCGAGTGTGGCTGCTCGACGGATCGGGCTGCTCCATGCCGGACACGCCCGAGTTGCAACGCGAGTTTGGTCAGCCGGGCGGTCAACGTCCCGGTTGCGGGTTTCCCGTGGCCCACTTGTTGACGTTGTTTCACGCCGGCACGGGGATGCTGCAAAAAGTCTTGGTGGCGCCGTTACGTACGCATGATCTGGCGCAGGCCTGGTTAACGCACCGCGAACTGAAACCCGGCGATGTGCTGGTAGCCGATCGCGGCTTTTGCTCCTATGCGCACCTGGCGCAGCTCGTGCAGGCTGGCTTGCACGGCGTGCTGCGGCTGCACCAGAAAATCATTGTTGACTTTCGCATCGGCCGGATGCACGTCCCACCCAGCCCGCCGTTTCCCAAGTTGAAGGGCGCCACGGGATTGCCGAGATCGCGATGGGTAAAGTGGCTTGGACATTGCGATCAGCAGTTGGAGTACTTCAAACCTTCGTCCCGACCCAAATGGATGACTGCCGACGAATATGCGGCACTGCCTTCGTCCATCATCGTCCGCGAGCTGCGCTACTCGGTGTCGCAGCCTGGCTTTCGCACTCGCGAAATCACGTTGGTGACGACCTTGCTGGATCCGGTGCAGTACCCGGCTGCGGAATTAGTCCAGTTGTACTTCGACCGCTGGCGGATCGAAGTCAATCTGCGGCACCTGAAGCAGACGCTGCACATGGATGTCCTGCGGTGCAAGACGGTGGCCGGCGTGCACAAAGAACTGCGGATGCTGACCTTGGTCTACAATTTGGTGCGGTTGATCATGCTGGAAGCGGCTACGCAGCAGCGCGTCAGCGTCG